>JAFPYR010000038.1 GCA_017412115.1 Bacteroidales bacterium
GGAGAGGTGGTCGCGGTATCCTCGAAAACATCATTCCGTCTTCTACGGGTGCTGCTAAAGCAGTTGGTAAAGTTCTTCCCGCTTTGAACGGTAAATTGACTGGTATGTCATTGCGCGTTCCTACCTCTGACGTTTCTTTCGTAGACTTGACCTGCGAATTGGCAAAAGAGGCTTCTTACGAAGAAATCTGCGCTGCAATGAAAGAAGCATCTGAAGGCGAATTGAAAGGCGTTCTCGGTTATACTAACGAGGCTGTTGTTTCAACTGACTTCCGTAACGATGCTCGTACCTCTATTTTCGACGAAAAAGCAGGTATTCAGTTGGATAAAACATTCGTTAAAGTTTGCGCTTGGTACGATAACGAATGGGGTTATTCTAACAAAGTATTGGAAATGGCTAAAGTTATCACGAAATAATCTTTTCCGATATAATTCATTACAAAGCCGCCTTTTTTTAGGCGGCTTTTTTTATTTTTGCTTGCTTTTTTAGTTTTTTTTCATTAATTTGCGCTCATTATGAATAACAATGTAATTGAGTGTATAAATCTTACTCATTATTATGGTAAAAGACTTATATACAAGGATTTAAACTTCAATGTTCCGAAAGGAAAAATTCTCGGTCTGTTAGGAAAAAACGGAACGGGAAAAACCACAACTATCAATATTTTAAGCGGATACTTAAAACCATTTAGCGGCAAATGTTTGATTTTCAATCAAGAGGCCAACGCTATCAGACCCGAAACCCGAAAAAGAATAGGTCTGTTGATAGAAGGTCATGTCCAATATCAATTTATGAATATTGAACAGATTGAAAAATTCTATTCGGCTTTTTTCCCCGGACAATGGAAAAGAGAGGCTTATTACGGCCTTATGGAAAAACTGAAAGTTGCACCGAAACAAAAAATCAACAAAATGAGTAACGGTCAGCGTTCGCAAGTGGCTCTGGGACTGATACTTGCACAAAATCCAGAACTGCTTGTCTTAGACGATTTTTCGTTAGGTCTTGACCCCGGTTACAGACGGCTTTTCGTTGAATATTTGAGAAATTATGCAAAAAGCGAAAACAAAACCGTTTTCTTAACCTCGCATATAATTCAAGACATGGAACAACTCATAGATGATTGTATCATAATGGATTACGGTAAAATTTTGGTACAAATGCCAATCAAAGATTTGTTGTCTACAATCAAGAGATACCGTTGTTATGTTCCTGAAAGACAAGTCGTAAAAGAGAACATCGAAAAACTTTATCACCCCGAAAAACACAAAGTTCTCTTGGAGTTTTGCTCTTTTGAACCCATAGAAGAAGTAGAAAAAATATTAAAAAAAGAATGCATTGATTTCAAAAATTTAAAATGCGAAAACATTAATCTTGAAGATGCTTTCATTGGTTTAACAGGAAAATATTAACGGATATGTTAAAAGCGATTTTTTATAAAGAATGGATAAAAACCGGATTGTATTTCTCTTTAGCGGGACTCGTAATGTTAGGTTTTGCGGGATACATCGGAATTTATCTCAACCGTGTAGCCGATTTAGCCGGCATGAAACAACTTTGGGAATATATGCTCTCAAGCAACGAGCCTATGATAACACTATTAAAATATATTCCGCTTATAGTGGGAATCGGCGGTGCCGTTGCACAATTTGCTCCCGAAATGCACAGAAAATGTCTGAAACTAACCCTTCATCTGCCATACGAACAACATAAACTACTTGGTTCAATGTTGCTTTACGGATGTTCACTGTTAGGCATTTTTTCACTGATAAGTTTTTTAATACTTTATCTTTCGTATTCAAACATTTTGCCTAAAGAACTTCAAACGGGACTTTTAGAGTCAGCTTTACCGTGGTATTTGGCGGGAATTTGCGGTTATCTTTTTTCGGCATGGATAGTTTTGCAACCATCAACAAAAAAAAGAGTATTACAAATAATCGTAGCAGCTTTCGTCCTAAAAATATTTTTCATAACGGACAGTTTAGGCGCGTATATGCCTTCACTTTGGCTGCTTTTGATTATAACACCTTTAACATCAATACTTTCAATAATTTCGCTTTCTGATTTTAAGGAAGGCCGTCAAGACTAAAAAATATGAAAAAAACAGCACAAATATATTTATACATTCTCATTGCGATAATTTGTCTTTGGCATTTGCCGTCGTTTTATAATTTTTTGACGGCAGAATCCGAAACACGTCCTTTCATTTTGTACAGCTCCGTTAGCAAAGACTTTATAATAAGAAAGAACGAAGACAACAAAACGCATTGTTTTAATTCAAAATTTGAACCCTGCACGCGCGAAGTCTATGACAGCATTTTGCCGGAATATTCTGCAAAACAATTAGCCGCAGACAACAGACTTCAAGACACGATTTTAGGCAGAAACGTAAGTTTGAAACTTTTTACGGACGAAAACCTTACCTACAGAATAAAACCTGAAGAAGTTTTCGGGCCATACATTCATTTGTATCAATTAATGGAATCGCAATCAGGACGTGTAGAATTGGAAATGCCGCCAGATGTTTTCAGAATTACGGATTCGGGATTGGAATTTATCAGCAAAAAAGATAATACCACGGACAAAGAAAAATCCGAAAAATTCACAAACGCTTTGAAAAAAGCAGATTTCAAATTTCCCGCGCTTGAGGTTGCCGCCAACCCCTCTGAAAGGAAAAAATACGACAATGGTTTTCTTTTGACCGATGCCGTAGGAAAATTTTTCCATTTCAAAATGGTAAAAGGCGAACCTTACGTAAAACAAATAGAATTGCCGGTCGGAGTAATACCCGTCCATACTTTTGTAACGGAATTTGCCGGAAGACATCACCTCGGATTCTTTTTTGATGCCAAAGGATATTCTTACGTGATAGAATTGCCAGAGAACAAAATCATAAAAACAGGACTTCCTCCCGTTGATTTGGAAAACGAAGAATTTTTCGTAATGGGCAACATTTTTTCATGGACGGTGCGCATTTCAGGGCAAAAAGAAACCACATGGTATGCTCTTGATGCAAAAAGCTATAAATTGTTGGATAAATTCACCCTCGAGAGCAAACTCAAACCGTTAAAAGGTCTGAGTTTCAAAAGAAACGGCTGGGTAGAATTAGGTTGGAGATAAGCGATTATATATTTTTCTAATCGCTCATCTTCGTATAAACAATGTATTTGCGCATAAAAAAATTGAAGAAAAACACGATTGCTTGTGCTATAATATTGCTGACCATAATATTAAGTCCGTAATAATCTTTTAGCACAACGGTTATTCCGGCGTTTAAGGCAAGTCCTAAACCGCCGATAGCCGTAAAAACTAAAAATCTTGAAACGTTGTTTTTCTTCTGTTTTTTATGAAAAACCCAAATAGTAGAAAACACAAAATTAGCCAACCCCGACGTCATTGAAGCAATAACTGTACTTATAGTTGTCAGCAACTTGTTTTCGCTATCATCAGTTTGGGCAAAAATTATATAATAAACAAGCCACAAGACAAACATATTGATTCCTATCCTTGTGGCCTCTACAATAATATTTCGTATTAATTGGATAATACTGCTTTGAGTTTTTCCTACAAAAATCTCCTTAAAAGTCATTTTCTGATTCAAACACAAAAAAATACGCAGCAAAATTTCTTCTGCCACGCATTTTTTTTATTTAATATAACAAATTTTAAAATTTATCTCGCAACCTTATCGAATGCTTCCACAAATCTGTCGATTTCTTTTTCGGTAATGCAAAGCGGCGGAATAAGACGGATAGTATTAACACCGCCGGAAAATCCTGTGAAAATATGTTCGTCAAAAAGCAGACGGTCGCGGATTTCAGAAGCGTTACCAACGGTTTCAATGCCTACCATCAAGCCTTTGCCACGGAGGTCTTTGATTGCCTTATGACCCTTCAACTTGCCGAAAATATATTCGCCCATCTTAGCAGCATTTTCCACGTAATTGTTTTTCATCATGACATCAACAGTTGCAAGAGCAGCCGCACAGCCAAGATGATTACCGCCGAAAGTGGTACCTAACATACCGAATTTTGCCGGAATTTCGGGATTAATCATAATTGCACCCACGGGGAAACCGTTTGCAATGCCTTTCGCCAAAGAAATAATATCGGCTTTAACGCCAGAATGTTGATGAGCAAAAAATTTACCCGTGCGTCCGTAACCTGATTGAATTTCGTCGATAATAAGCAGCGAACCGTTTTTTGTACAGAGTTCACGCAACTCTTTCAAAAATTCAGTCGTAGGAATTTTAACACCGCCCACACCTTGAATGCCTTCGATAATTACGGCTGCAACATCAGAATTCAAAACTTTTTTAACAGATTCAATGTCATTGAGTTCTGCCCAAAGAACATTATCAGTTTTATTAATCGGAGCTTGAATTGCAGGACTATCCGTTACGGCAACTGCGAGCGAAGTCCTACCGTGAAAAGCCTTTCTAAAAGCAATTACTTTGCTGCGGTTGGTATAAAACGAAGCGAGTTTCAAAGCGTTTTCGTTAGCCTCTGCACCTGAATTAACAAGGAAAAGTTTATAATCGCTGTAACCGCTGATTTTTTGCAACTTCTGCGCTAATTCTTCTTGAAAAGGTATACGAACCGAATTGGAATAAAAACCGATTTTTTGAATCTGCTCAGTAATTCTTTTTACATAGTCGGCTTGAGAGTGTCCGATACTGATAACACCATGTCCGCCATAAAGGTCGAGATATTTTTTACCCTCTGTGTCAGTGAGTTCCAAACCTTTAGCACTTTCGATGGCTATCGGATATAGTTTAAAAACTTCAAATGTGTTCATTGCTTTTTTAATGTTAATTTTTTGCCGCAACTATCATTTAGCGACATGGCAAAGATAGTTTTTATTTTTATAAAAAGCAAAAATAATTATTTTTTGAAAAAAAGCATTATCACAAATTTTCAAGAAAAACAATTACAATAACCTATTGATAGCGGGTTCGATATATTTAGCGGTAATAGGCGGCTCAAAACGTTCAACTGCATTTCCATTTCTATCAATAAGGAATTTCGTAAAATTCCACTTTATATCGCTGTTATTTTTGTAATTCGGATCTATTTGACTAACAAGCTTTTCCAAATCTTTTGCAGCGGGATCTGATTGATTGAAACCTCTGAATTCCAATTGACTTTTCAACCACAAAAACAAAGGATTTTGATTTTCACCGTTTACTTCCGTTTTTGCAAACCGTGAAAACCTTGTCTGAAACCTCAACTGACAAAACTGATGAATTTCTTCATCACTGCCTTGAGCCTGATTACCAAATTGATTGCACGGGAAATCCAAAATTTCAAAACCTCTGTCTTTATATTTTGCATAAAGAGCCTCAAGTTCATCGTATTGAGGCGTAAAACCGCACGCCGTCGCAGTATTAACAACAAGTAAAACTTTTCCCTGAAAATCTCTCAAAGACTTTTCGGTTTTGTCCCTGCAAATGACATTAAAATCGTATATTTTCATATCTAAAAAAAATTGTTTGATTTCCGACAAAAATACATTTAATTTTCAGTTCCGCAAACTTTTTTAAAAAAAGTTATGATAATACACCAAAATATGTTAAATTTACACAAAGAAAAAAATTACGGTTTTCATCACAAGACAAGAAAAGTGTCTGAAAGATTTTTTTTTTAAAATTTCTTTTATTACCTTTACCTCGATAACAATTAATAAAATTAAGTACTATGAAAAAAATATTATTTCTTATTCTGACAGTATTTTTCGCTGTTAACATCTCAAAAGCACAGACAAATTACACCGGCAAAATCGGACAGTTTGAGGTTACAATGTTTCTCTCTGACAATTTGGAAGATGCTTTGGAGGGCGATAGTTTAGGTTATTATTTCTACAATGACCGTCCCAAAACCCGTTTCACTCTGAAATTAAAAAAATACGACGAAGAAACAACTGAAAACTTTGAATCCTTTAGTATGTCATATCACATAATTCTCGGTGAATATACGCCAAAGGGCTTTAATTCAGGCACTTTTGATGGTTGGACTGGTTCACTTAGCAGCGGCTACCACGGAACTTTCACAAATAGTCAAGGCAAAGAATACGATTTTTTGTTGGAGGAAAAAGAATAAAAGTTTTTGCATTTATCAGAAAAAAGCATAAAATTTGCAGTCGAAAACGCAAAGAAAATCATGCATAAAAAATTTTTATATATAATTTTTCTTTTTTTGACACTTTCGCTGCCATCTGCCGCACAAATAGTTACAAGACTAAATCTGACAGCCTTAGGACTATTTTATTGTCATATTTTCAAAATACTGATTTCGTAAAGGCGAAACCGCAAATTTACAAATTATTACAACTTGCCGAGAATCAAAAAGATACATCAAGAATTGCAGAATATTTTCTTTGGTTGGCAAATTTGTATCAGTTTTTTAACACTCCTGACAGTTCGTTTTATTATCACAACAAAGCGTTAGACATCTGCATTTTGAAACGTGATACAACGGCAATGTCAATTTGCTATTCCAATCTCGGTACTGAAACTTTCAACCGCGGATTTTACGGATTGTCAGAAAATTACCTTAAAAAAGCTGTTCATCTTGATTCGATTACCGACAACAAAGATCAGTTAGCCCTTAATTTGTCACTTCTCGGATTGGTTTACGGAATTCAGTACATTGACGACAATACTAATAATTATTTCAAGGAAAATGCTATTAATTGTACGTATAAATCGTTGAGTCTCAAAGGAAACGACCTTTCACATTTTTATACGTATTACGCACTGACACAATTTGCAATGTGGCGCAAACAAAACGACAGTTGCGATTATTATTATCAAAAATTCAGGGAAGTAGCCTCACAATCCATATATGAAACAATGTCAATTTCGCTTGATATGGATTACATGATTTATTACAAACAATACCGCAAAGCACTTGATTATCTGATTTCTAAGAAGTCAGTTTTTGAGATGAGTAAAATCAGCATGAGGTTTTATTATGAAAAGCTCAATTACGTTTATGAACTTCTCGGCGACTACCGCAACGCTCATCAGGCGAACGCGAAACAATTTCGTCTTCAACGCGAAATCAGCGATGACAACACCACACGTGCTATTGCTAACGCAGAAGCCGAAAAAGCCGCAGCCGTGGAGCGTGTAAAACGCGAAGAATCAGAAAAGCATTTTGCCGCCGAAGCAAAACAACTTTTAACACTTATAATATCATTGTCGGTAGGTTTGTTATTAGTTTCTATAATGGTAATTTTAATTTTCAGAATGTTGAAAATCAAGCGTAAAGCCAACATAGAATTACTTCAAAAAAACAAACTTCTTGACGAAAGAAACTCAGAAATCGAGACTCAGAAAAATATCATCACAGAGCAATGGAAAGAGGTGGAAAACGTTAATAAACAATTAATTAGCAGTATTACATACGCAGAACGCATACAACGTGCGGCAGTATCCTCACAAGCCGATGTCAATGAAATTTTTCCGCAAAATTTTGTGTATTACCGTCCACGAAATATTGTTAGCGGAGATTATTACCGTGCGGTTCGCTGTGGCAGATTTTCGGTGATGATAACAGCGGATTGTACAGGTCACGGCATTCCCGGTGCGTTTCTTTCGATGCTCGGAATTTCGTCACTGAAAGAATTCATGTCAAAAGAATCCGACGCTGAAAATCCGGGAACTGTCCTTGACAGAATGAGAAATTTTATCAAGACAACACTTGTTTCTACAAGCAGCAATTCAATTGATGACGGCATGGACATGACGATATGTTGTTTTGATTTTGAGGACATGGAATTGCATTATGCCATTGCTAATCAAACGATGGTAATGATTCGCAGCGGAAAAATTACGAGATTAAAAGGTGATAAAATGCCGGTCGGACGTTACATTTTGGAAAAAGAACATTTTCAAACGATGAAATTAACAATTGAAAAAGACGATGTTTTTTATATGTTTTCTGACGGTATCGAAGACCAATTCGGTGGCGAAATTATCAACAACACGGGCAGCAAACTTATGCTCAGAAATCTTGAAACGTTTTTACTAAAAATATCCTCAGAACCGATTGAAAATCAGAAACAACTCTTACACGAAAAAAAAGAAAAATGGCGCGGCAATCTCCCTCAAGTGGACGATATGACGATGGTGGGTATAAGGGTTTAACACATTTTAACAAAAAGCAACAACGTGTTTCTTGACACGCAACTTTTGTCGTTGTAATTTTGCGGTGTTAATAATCAACAAAAATTTAGTATTATGGAAGTAAAAGAAATTTTGAAGAATCTCCGCGAAAAACACAACCTCACGCAGGAGCAAATGGCGGAGCGTGTGAATACAACACGTCAGGCGATAAGTCGTTGGGAAACAGGCGAAACTCAGCCCAACACCGAAATGCTCAAAACCCTCTCCAAGGAGTTTGGCGTTACAATCAACACCTTGCTCGGTTCGCCGCAAACTCTTGTTTGTCAGTGCTGTGGAATGCCGCTCACGGACGATTCGATGGTAAGCCTCAATCCCGACGGCAGTTTCAACGAGGAGTATTGCAAATGGTGCTACACCGACGGCAATTTTGCCTACAAGACCAAGGATTCGTTGCTCGATTTTCTCGTGAAAAATATGCCCAATCCCGAAAATCAGAGCGACGCCGCCCGCCGCGCAATGTACGACAAACATCTCTCAATGTTGAAGCATTGGAAAGCGTAAAAGGGGAATTTCGTGGCAAAAATAAACGATAATTCCTTTGTCAACATAAAATATAATTTATATATTTGCGTCATAATATAAACCATAATTTATGTTGACGCGATTATGACAAAACATACATTTGGCAACCGTCTGCCGCGAAAGTTGCAGCAAAATATGGAGATTGTGGGCGAACAAATCCGTCTTGCACGGCTCAGGCGCAACCTTTCTATTGCGCAAATTGCCGAGCGAGCCACGTGTTCGCTGCCCACGGTGATGAGCGTCGAAAAAGGCGTTGCCACCGTCTCCATTGGCATTTACCTGCGCGTTTTGTACGCCTTGCAGTTGGAGGCAGACATCTTGCTTTTGGCAAAAGACGACCCCTTGGGGCGTGATATTCAGGATTTGAATCTTAAACAACGGCAACGGGCATCGAAAAAATAATGGAGACACTTTATATATACGCGGATTTCGACTTTTTGAAAAGTCCCGAATTGATAGGCAGCCTGCACTACGACCGTGTGCGCGGCAGGGAGACGTATTCTTTTGAGTTCGACAAAAATTGGCTCCTCTCGCACAAAAGCATTGTGTTAAGTGCCGATTTGCAAAACTATTCAGGATTGCAGTATGCCGAAGAAAATATATTTGGATGTTTTGCCGACGCATTGCCCGACCGTTGGGGTAGAACACTTATCAAACGCCGCGAACTTATTGAGGCTCAGGAAGAAAATCGCGCTGTTAAGAATCTTTCTCACTACGATTTTCTTGTTGGAATAGATGATTTTTCGCGGATGGGTGCGTTGCGTTTTTGCGAAAAAAAAGGCGGCGAATTTATCAATAGTTCTACAAAATTTCAAATTCCGCCAATTACCTCGTTGCGCGAACTCCTCCACGCCACCGACGAAATTGAAAAATCTGAAAATCTTTCGCAACTGCCTGACAAAAAGTGGATTGCACAACTCATAAAACCCGGCACATCGCTTGGCGGTGCACGTCCAAAGGCTTGTGTTATTGACGAAAAAGGCAATCTGACGGTAGCAAAATTTCCGTCCCGAAACGATGATTACGATGTGGGTTTGTGGGAGCATTTTTGTTGTCTTTTGGCAAAAAAAGCCGGTATCAACGTGGCAGAAACGCGAATCATCGACACAGGACAAAAATATCACACCTTGCTTTCACGGCGTTTTGACAGGGACGACAATGGGCGACGCATACATTTTGCATCGTCGCTTACGATGCTTGGTTTTCAAGACGGCGACGGCAGTAGGACGGGCAAAGGCTATTTGGACATTGTGGATTTTATTCTTCAAAATGGCGGCAACGTAACCTCCGATTTGGAGCAACTTTTTGCGCGTGTGGCGTTTAATATTTGCGTTGGCAACTGCGACGACCATTTCAGAAATCACGGTTTTCTTCTTACCAAAAACGGTTGGCAACTTTCGCCCGCCTACGACCTCAATCCGTCCCTCTCATACGACCACGCCATAATGATTACCGACAATACCAATCATTCTGATTTACAGATGCTTTACAACAATTGCGAATCATATATGCTCGAACCACCCAAAGCCAAAGAAATCATCCAACGAGTCTGCGATGCCGTATTCGATTGGCAATGCTTGGCGGTTAAGTTGCAGATTTCAAAGGCTGAAATGGAGATGTTTGGAAGGAGGTTTGAAGAGGGATGTAATATAAAATATAATTTATAAAAATGGGGGGTAAAGTAAAATATATTTTATGTTGTGAGTATGTTGGAAATTTTGTCCTTACCTCGTTAGGTCAAAAAAAGTGATATTTTATTACAGAAAAAATTGCTGACTTTAAAACAAATATGTAAATTTGCGAAAATACTTTAAGAGATATGACAAGACCGGAAGAATATACGATAAACGAGGTTATTCAGAAGATAGAAAGTGGTGAGATAAAAATTCCCATTTTTCAACGCCGTTATGTTTGGAACAAAGAACAAGTTGAAAATTTATTTTCAACAGTTTTTAATGACAATCCTTTTGGCGCAATATCTGCGATAAAAACAACTGACGATTATCCAATTTTTGCATCAAGAACTTTTTTTGAAGATTTAAAAGATAAATTTCAATTATCAGAATATAACGATGGTCAAAGTCATGACAAAAATAATCCGTTGTATTTGATACTTGACGGACAACAACGCTTGCAATCATTTTATTTGGGCTTAACTTCCAAATTTTATGATATGGAATTGTGTTTCAATAAGCATGATGGCACATTCAAATATTTTGATGAGTATGACAAAAATAAATTTATTTCTGTTAAACAATTGTACAAAAAAATAGGAAATAACACTTACGAAAGCGTTGCAAAAAGTTTTAATACCGATAACAATGAATTTGTTAATAAAAATATTTTCAAATTTTACTATCACTTTTTCTTTCAAAAAAGGATAGTTATGCTTTTAGCATATCCCGGAAAAATTGAAGAAAAAGAAGATAAAAAGAAATTCATAGAATTGTTTAAAAGGTTAAATACTGGTGGAGTGAATGTAGATGAATATGAAATTTGTGTTTCTCTTTTACAATCTTTTAATCCTATATTTGAAAAATTATTTGTTAAAATAGAACAGTATTTTGATGGATTTGATTATTATAAATACGGAATCCCGTTCAATTATTCTGTATTTCCAGATATTTTGGAAAATGATGGTTGCGACTTCAAAAGTAAAGAAGTTTTAATAAAAATAATAGTACATTGCTATTATGATAAATTTACAACAATCAATAATAAGAAAACTATTAATGACAATTGGAGTGAAATTGCAGATGTATTGATTAGTATTTCTAAAAAAATACTATCTGATGAAGGCATTAATACCATCTTTATTTTTATACAACACATTTACAAGTTGTGTAGTATTATAAATATATCTGACGATATATTAGGTTCACTAATATATCATCTTTATAATTGTTTTACAAGCCAAACTGATTGTTTTAATTTACAACAACAAACAATTATATTTTTTAAGAATAAAATAAAACATGCATTTATTGACGACAGATGCTTAGATTTAATAGTACGAATATATTTATTGGATTCAATGAAATCTGACGGGATGGTTATAATGAGTTACAATAGTATAAAATATGAAATTGGAATTGATATTGATAAAACAGATATGAAAATGCTTGATGAAAATCCTCCTTCTCACAGATTAGTTCATTCTATATTAAAAGGTCATGAACAATTTGAAGGAAAAATTAAATTAGCAAAAAAAGTTACAAATAAAACAATTGATTTTTGCTTTACAGAGTTTTCCAAATCATGGACTATTAAAGAAAAACAGAGCGAACCAATAATTCCATTATAATTATGAAGGCAAAAGCATTAATATCAGCAATTCAAACCCACATAAAAGACTTTGACGGCAAGCAAGTTAAAGCCTTTTACGAAAGCGACCTCGGTTTTACAGACGTTTTTACCGAGGAGGATAACTATATGGATTTCTTTAAATCGAATTTGTATTTGGAAAGCCATATAAAAGGTCATGAAGAAAATATAGAAACAAGACTTAAAACATTGAACATCAACATTGAATACAATCAAGACGATGCAGAAATTAAAGTAATTATCGGAAAACTTAAAAACATAAATATTGACACGTTACCTATACAAACCGATTTTGCGGACAGAATGAAAATTATGCTTGAAGAAACAATCTCAATGGCTGAGCATAAAAGTTATCTCGGTGTAATTGTATTTGTTGGCAGCATACTTGAAGCAATCTTATTGGGAATGTTGAAAAATGATTTTGCACAAACAGGTAAATTGCAAAACGACTTTAAAGATTTAGCAAACAATCCACCAAAAGACAAGCATAACGCAGTAAAAGATTTTGAAGATTGGAATTTCAATCATCTTCTACAAATGGCGAAAAAAGTTGGTATGTATATGGATAAAGAAAGTCATAAAGCGGATTTAATTAGAGAGGCTCGCAATTATGTTCATCCAAACGAACAAATCAAAAAAATGAATTTCACTTTGGATGATGCATTGCAAAGTGTATCAATGCTTAGTGAAATAATTGATTCATTTAAAAGATATGGAAAATACAAAATTGTAAGAGACTAAAATACTCAGCCAAATCTATCAAAAAAAACGAGATTTGGCTGGCTATCTTGCGAAAAACGGCATTTTTAACAAAATACTCAGCCAAATCTCGAAAAAAAAGTGAGATTTGGCTGGGTATTTTGGATTTGTTTGAAAAATGAGGAACGTGAAAAAATTATCTTTCATTTTTCCAAAAATTATTACTAATTTTGCTCAAAAGAATAACACAATGAAAACAACCGCTATATCTTTGATTATTAATTTATTAGTAATAATGCAGACATTGTCTGCCGTTGCTCAGGACAATGACGGTTCAGACCCCAATATACAATTGGTTGACAGCCTTCTCGGTTTGATTTCACCCGCAAGTCCCGACACTTTAAAGGCTCATTATTACGGCGAAATTGCCCGTGTAACCGGAAATGCCGATACTTCGCTCAAATATGGTTTGCTCGCCATTGAACTTTACGACCCGTCAAACCTATTGCCCATCTGCACAGCCAATTACAATGTTGGTAAGGCATATTATATGCGCAACGAATCCGAAAAAGCCCTCCCGTATTTTGCCGAAACAGCCCAAATGTCTAACGCCTTAGGCCTGCGTACAAAGGCTGCCACAGCATACGTGGCGATAGGAAGTTGTTACGAAGACCTCAACATCAAGGACAGCATTTTCCTGTATTACAATATGGCTCTCAAAATATACGTGGAGGAAAAAGACACGGCTAAAATATCCTACGCATACCTGACAATTGGCGAGACTCAGTCCAATATGGGACTTTATGCCGCCGCCGAAGAAAACTATCGTCAGGCTTTGCATTACGTTACACTCGCCGCCGACACGCTCGAAATGGCGTATTGCAACTATATGATTGGCGATGCCGTGTTTAAAAATTCCGACACGCTGTTTGCCCGCGCCATTACGAGTCTGAGAACGTCTGTGGAACTATTTGATTCGGCAGAAACCAACGATGTGTATTACATTCACGGCAAATATCTTGCTTACTCGTCGCTCGCTGGTGCCTACATTGCCGCCGCCAAATTTACCGGTCAACAGGTTTATGCCGACAGTTGCTACTTATATATCCAAAAAGTTGGAAAATACGACCTCAACAACGGCAATATTGCCAACTACATCGGCACACGGCATGTTTATGTTGATTATCTCATTTTTTGCAAACGTTACAAAGATGCACTTGCAGAACTGTCTGATTTACAGCAATATTTTACCGACGATATTCCGCTCAACACCCTCAAAAACTATCACGACAGACTTTGCGAAGTTCATAAAAATCTCGGCAACTACAAGGAAGCACTCTACAATTTTGAAAAAAGCACCGAATGTAAATTTGCCTTGCTCAACGACAGCACTTTTGCCTCTCTGAAAAACGCCGAAGTAGAACGCACACGCATGTTTGAAGAACTCAAACGCGAAAACGCCGAAAAACTTTACCACGCAGCCAAGACGAGGTTTTGGATTATAATTATTTCGTTGGCAATTGGTCTAACGCTGATATTTGTAATGCTTTGGAACAAACGTGCTGCCAACCGTGTGCTAAAAGCCAAAAATACCATTCTCAACGAGCAAAAAAGCGAAATTGCGGCTCAGCGCGACGAGATAGAGGCTCAACGCAACCAAATCGAATCGCAGCGCAACGACCTTATAAGTAGCGTCAACTACGCCAAACGCATACAATTTGCCGCCGTATCGAAACAGAGCGAGGTGGACAGCGTGTTCCCCGAAAATTTTGTCTATTACCGTCCGCGCGACATTGTGAGCGGCGACTTTTTCCGTGTGGCAATGTGTGGCAAATACCGCGTATTAATTACCGCCGACTGTACCGGTCACGGCATTCCGGGCGCATTCCTTTCGATGCTTGGCATATCTGCCTTAAAAGAGTTTTGCGTTTCGGGACACGATGCAGAAAACCCCGGCACTGTGCTCGATCGTATGCGCGATTTCATCAAAAACACCCTCGTATCCGGCACCGACGACACCATCAACGACGGAATGGATATGACAATATGCTCTTTTGACTTTTCTGCGAAGGTGATGCGTTACGCCACCGCAAACCAAACAATTTTGCTTATCCGCAACGGCAAGGTTTCAAAATTGAAAGGCGACCACATGCCGGTAGGACGCTATTTGGTGGAAAAAGACCATTTTCAAACTTTGGAGCAGCCAATCGAAACAGACGATATGGTTTATTGTTTTTCAGACGGCATCCAAGACCAGACGGGAGGTCCTGAGGGAAACAGGATGAAGTCAAAACAATTTTTCGCCTTGCTTTTGAAAAACAGCGAAAAACCCGTTGACCAACAATACGACTTGCTTGACCGCGCAGTTTCAGAATGGCGCGGCAACGAGCCTCAACTCGATGACATGACACTTGTGGGAATTAGGGTTGTGTAGAAATGCTGATGGGGTTAATATAAAATATGGTTTATAAAAGAGGAAATATATATAGTTTGTTAATCTGCAATTCCTTTACAAAACTTGTCAATTCTTTGGTTGCGTTTTGCAACAAATTCAAGTTGGACATTTACAAATTGCAAATATTCTTCTACGGATTGAGGTAATTTTTTTTTAGTGAAATTATCGTTTTCGAGCCAGAAAAGAACCCTATCATAGTTTTCTGAAACTAAATCTTGCAAAAAGAAGAAATCAACGTAACCTTTGAAATCATTGAACTTAGCAAAAAAATCTTTGTCTTTATCCAAACATTTTTCTAATGGATTGGGTTCGTTTTTGTAATAACACCTTATACATTCCAATGTCAAATCAAAACGGTCTGATATTTTGCGATGCATACCTCGTGCTTGATTAATGCTGTACCTATGCGCAGGAAAGATAATTGCTCCACCAATAGTATACAATTTGCGAAGATAATTCTCAACGAAACCGCGATAATTGTCCATTGATTCTGCCACTTTGTCTAACATTGGACGATAATCAACATGTCTGAATGTTGCTGTAATTGAATCATTTCCAAACCATATATTATTCCAATATAAACAAGTTGAATCATTTATCAACTCCATTTTTTCACCGTTTGGCAAAACTCTACTATAAATTAGTCTGTGATAGTTTTGCATAGTTTGACTTTTGGCATCGGGGTCTGCGCCGCCTCTTCCTAATCCATCGCCGTCCCAAAAATGATCCCAAAATTTTGGAGTGTCAGAAGTAAAATCAAAGTTAACGTCTATATCTGTGAGTGTCATGTCGTTGAATTTACTAAATGTAATAATTTTCAATATCTGTTAGTTTAAGTTGCTTTATTGTTTATCTGTGTCAACAAATGGCAACTCCTTATCTCCCTTATCCTCAATTGGTTTGATATAATCAGAGGCTTTCTCGTGCGAAATTACCGAGCGACCAAGACGGCGTTCCATTGTTTGACGGGCATCGCGGGCAACGTCGCCACCTTCCTGTGCAATTCGCTTGCTTTCTTCCATTGTTTGAGGGTTAGATTGACGGGAATATTCAGTAGTGGCAACCTCGGCGAGAGTGTTGAGGGCAAGTTCGATGTTGGTCATATTGTCGCGGAGATTTTGCTTGGTAAGACCTTTGTAACGTTTGTATTCGCCTGTAGTCATACCGCTCCAAGCCTTTGTGAGAACGTTGGTGAGAATCGCAAAATCTTTCGGCTCGTGAATGCCTGAACGATGCCATTCGTCGGTGAGTTCCTTGCGCATTTCTATCGAACGCATACGCTCATTAATCCACTTGTCGCTGTAACCCTGACGGCGGTAATCCTCCACTGCCATTTGGAATGTAAGTTCCGGGTCTATTATTTGGTCAATGCGCTGACTGCCGACTTCTGCAAGCCACTGTTTTACAGGTTCGGCTTTTTTGGAGGGGATAGATTGAATGATGCGGAAAATGCCTTCAAGGTCAGCTGCCTGTGTTTTGTAAACCTTGCCATCAGATGCTCTCATTTCAGTAGGGGTACAAATTGTACCCCACCTCGAATTTAATTCGGGGTCTCTCGCCCGCATACGCTTAATATATTGTTTTGCATCCGCGCTATCAGTTAGCAACTGTACAATATCAGCCACCGAGAAATAATATTTCTCCTTTTCCGCATCCCAAACTACGCGGACTTTCTTCCCTTCAAAAAGTTGTATTGCGAAATTGTTGTCCATAATTCGTTTATTATTAATGTTTTAATCAAGAGGGGGACAATTTGTCCCCCTCTTGAATCTTAAAATCCCGACGGTTTGAGTCTCAGTCCTGCTTTTTCGTCCAAGCCGAACATGAGATTCATATTTTCAACTGCCTGACCTACTGCGCCTTTGATGAGGTTGTCGATGACGCTTTGAACAAGAAGTTGGTCGCCTTCTTTCTTGATGGAAACGATACACTTGTTAGTGTTGACTACTTGTTTCAAATACAAATTGCCTTCGTAAAAATGCGTGAAAGGTTCGTTTTCGTAACATTTGCGGTAGATTTCCTTGACTTCGTCTTCACTCTTATCGCATGTAAACCAGACACTTGCAATGATTCCGCGGGCAAAGTCGCCACGGTAGGGAATAAAGTGAATCGGACGTTTTAAGTCCGGGTCAAGAATGTCTTTCGTCTGATTGATTTCCGCCAAATGCTGATGCGTAAACGCCTTGTAAACCGAAAAATTGTCGGTTCTCCAACTGAAATGACTTGTGGCAGAGAGTTTTACGCCTGCGCCTGTGCTGCCCGTAACCGCCGAAACCTGAATGTCGCTTTTGATGATTTTGGCTTTTAATGCGGGAACGAGTGCCAACTGAATTGACGTTGCAAAACAGCCCGGATTTGCAAGGCGGCTGCATTTTTTGATTTTATCGCGGTTGATTTCGGGAAGTCCGTAAACAAATCCCGTGTCGCCAACTCTAAACTCATTTGTCATGTCAATGATTTTGACATCTGACGGAAAATTGTATTCCGCCAAAAGTTTGCCGGTCTCGCCGTGCGCCGTGCAGAAAAACACTACGTCTGCTTTTTCTGTCGGCTGTTCGGCAAATTTCAACTCCGTGTCGCCGAACAAATCCGCATGAACATCATAAACGGGTTTGCCAAAATTACTTCTACTTACCGCCCAAACAATCTCAACATCAGGGTGATAAGTTAAAATTCTTAAAATTTCGCCGCCGGTATATCCTGCCGCGCCGATAATTCCTACTTTTATCATTATGTGATTTTTTTTAATATTCTATTAGTTATTTTGCAATTTTTTTTCTTCAACCATACTCAACTCTTTGTTAACAGAAACAGTGGGATCGATTTCGCCACGAACAGTAACAATCACTTGATATGCTTTTTCGCCGTTTTCGCTTTCGGTCAAAGGACAAAGCAAAGTCGTAAGGGTTTTAACAGCTTCTGTATTAGCCATACGAATCATTTTGGTAGTGTCGCAATGCGCTAAAGCGTGTTTTTCAGCATCTTGCAAAGCTTCTTTCATATCGTTTTTGTTTTCCCAGTTGATAAGCGATTTCGTTTCACTAACAATACGCAAACTGTCTGAAGGAATACTCAGCGACTGCAAAGTAGCTGAAGGTAAATCAATTCTTACAACACCTGAATCCGCTTTAATAGCAGCTTTTGACAAATCCACAGCAAAGGCTATTGTTGCAGAATATTTTATGGTGAAACTTTTAGTTCCCATCTTATCTAACCAACCCAAGCCAGTTTTGTAACTTTCCTCTCTTGTGATTTGTCCGTTCAACTGATATTTTGCGGAGGTTAATTCGCTGCAAGTCAAGAGTTTTTCTTTCAAGACTTCTTCGTTGATGTGAGTTTCTGCTTTCAAAAAATTCCCTGTCTTAGACAAATAGACACATGCGCCGCAGCCTAACGCAATGCCAAGAATTAAACCGATAAAAAATGCTTTCATAGTTAATTATGTGTTTAAAGTTTGACAAATTTATATAAAAAATTTGATTATCCAACAAAGTGAGAAAAAAAAGTTTTGTAGTTTTTATATTTTTGCCTTACATTTGTAAAGCGAAAAAACTAATAAAATAATATATTATTTTTTTTTCGCAATTATTAAATAAAAAAAATAAATAATACTATCAAAAGATGAAAACAAAAACCTTAATTTTTTACCTCATCGCTTTTGTAATGTTCTCAAAAAATGGAGTGTTTGCTCAAAGCAACACCGACAGCACTTTCATTGACGCTTCAATTGAAACTTACACACCAAATTTTGAAAAAATATCGCCAATATTTGAACAATTTTTGGAACAAAATTCTGTTAGAATTGACAAAAAAAACAAAGATTATTTTGAAATAAAATATACTTTGATTATTAAAAATGTTCAATTTTCGGAGTTAAAAAAGAAATTAAACGAATGGAATTGTCAAACAATTACATTGAGCGAAACGACAAGATATATTTCGCAGGAAAAGAATACTATAATCAACAAAATTGATAAACTGCAAAATAATATAAAAGATTCTAAGGAATCACTGCTTACTGCCGAAACGGAATCTCGTCGTGAATCTTTGCAAGAGCGTATCTCTGAAGATAAAGCCAAAATACGCGAATACGAAAACGACATACGCGAATTAAGCTCTAAAAACGGAACCGTAGTACTTAAAATTACATTAATGCGTGAACAGACGACTCCGAACACATCAATGAAAATCAGATTCGTAAATATGCCGGGATTTGAATATAGTGTTTTTGTGCCAGAAAATTCCCAAGAAGGTATTTCGGCTGAATATTATAACGGATATATGTTGAAATATCTTTTCACAAGGGGTAAATCATACATAACAATTGGAGCGTTCAAGGCATCTGAGGTTCCGCCAAACGATTCACTTATGTATTCTGACATTTTCAATTTCAGTTTCGGACAAGATTTCTATTCTCGATATTTAGGACGTGGCGGACGAAAGTTCCTCAATTTGTATTCGGGTTACAATATCGGCCTTTTAACATACAAGGGTAAAGCAAGTTCGCACAGAAACATCTACATCAGTCCTGCCATTGGAATAGAATTGTTCAAAAACAATTTTATGCTGCTTGATACAAAAATGACATACATACTTCCATTTTCTGAAAACAACTTAAATTTACGAGGTTTGCAGTTTGCAGCAGCACTCAATTTCGTATTTTAACGAAGAAAATCTCAATCGTTCTAAAACACAATTTTGTCTTTAAAAACATTTTGAATGTATCGCAGATTTTGTTACTTTTACAACCGAAAAAAGGAACAAATGATAGAAACCAACCGTATAGAATTTAAGAGTAAATTTACCGAAGATCTTGATATAGAGAAAGAAGTGATTTCTTTTCTCAATTATCGGGAGGGAGGCATTATATATATTGGCGTTGATGATGATGGCCAACCTATTGGAGTGGACGACATTGATAGTGTAGTATTGAAAATCAAGGATAAAATCCGAAAAAATGTTTCGCCATCGCCGATGGGATTGTTTGACGTTTTGGTGGAACACATTGACGGAGTTGATGTTATAAAGATTTTTCTTGCCTCTGGAACAGAAAAACCGTATTACAAAACTAAATACGGTATGAGTACACGCGGGTGTTATATACGGCTTCCGAACCAATGCCGACAGCGATGATAGAAGAACTTTTTGCCCATCGAGTTAGAAATTCGCTCAGAAACATTCCGTCTCCCCGACAGAAATTGACTTTTCGCCAGTTACATATCTATTATGAATCAAAGGGTTTGATGTTAAATGATGTCTTTGAACAAACATTGGATTTGTTGACAGATGACGGTCGTTACAATTATGTCGCTTTCCTTTTAGCAGACGAAAATAATGTTTCGATTAAGGTTGCCAAATATTCGGGTACAGACCGTATAGATTTGATTTCTAATAATGAATATGGCTTTTGTAGTTTACTCAAAGCAACAGATTTGGTAATCGACAAACTTAATACGGAAAACAATGTCAGCACCCAAAAAACCGAAAAATTCAGAATTGATACCCCAATGTGGGACAAATTGGCTGTGCGTGAGGCAGTAATCAACGCAATTGTTCACAACGACTACACAACCGAAGTACCGCCAAAGTTCGAGATTTTTGCTGACCGCTTGGAGATAACTTCATACGGCACAATTCCGATGGGTATGAGCGTTGACGAGTTTTTTAGTGGCGTGAGCATTCCTCGCAATAAAGAGTTGATGCGAGTTTTCCGTGATGTTGAGATGGTAGAATCATTGGGTTCGGGAATGCCTATAATATTACGAAAATATAATCGCGAGAGTTACGAATTTATGACACATTTTATCAGGTTGACATTTAAGATTATAGATGATAATGTCACCAAAAATGTCACCAAAAATGTCACCAAAAATGATATTAAAATTCGACGTGATACCATTGTGAACTTAATAAAAGTTGATGATAAAATAACAGTTTCTTCAATAGCAAAACAGTTGAACGTAACAAGACGTACAATATTACGTGAACTCGCTGAAATGCGTCATATTGTTCAACATGTAGGGCCAACACGCGGTGGTCATTGGGAATTTTTATAACCTATATTAAAAAAAACATTTTGAATGTATCGCAGATTTTGTTACTTTTACAACCGAAAAAATAAGAAACAGAAATAACTATAAACTTAATATTTGTGGAAATAACGATATGCCTGAAATTTGTAGATTTTATGGAATAATAATTGCGATGTTCGGCGACGACCACAACCCGCCGCATTTTCACGTGCGGTATGGCTCGCAAGAAGGTGGTGTTCCTCATTCTATTGAACCTTTAAAATAACTGCAATTATGGAAGAACAAGAATTGCTTCGTGTGGTTGATGTGGAGTATCTCCACGACTACGTTATGAAATTGGAATTTAGCAACGGCGAACATAGGCTTGTTGATTTTAAGCCACTGATGACAGGAAAAACTCGTGAACCGCTTCTTGAAATGAATAACTTCATTCAATTTGCCCTCACGGATTGGACTTTGGAGTGGTATAATGGTGTTGATTTTGCGCCAGAGTTTCTCTACGAACACGGCGTGGCAGCCTAAAATTATTTGCCAAATTCCGTTGAAAAAATTAAATTTGCACAAACTTTAAAATACAACATACAAAACAGAAATAACTATAAACTAACATATTAAAACATTGGGCTTTACGCTCTTATTTTCCTTAGTACGAAGTCTGGAAAACTCAAAGTGGTGAAAATAAGTTGCGATTAAGGTTCACGCTATCTAAGCGTGAGCCGTTTCGTGCTTATATACCACAATGGCAATTTCCAGACGCCTGTACTAAGATATAAGCATAAAGAGATAAAGAAACGGTTTCACGCTCTTTTTTTGCTTATATAATAAGGGTGTTGGCTCTAAAACGAGACTATTATGAACACCAACTTTCACATGGGGAAATTAATTCGCGCCGAACTTGATAGACAAGAGCATACAGTGGCGTGGCTTGCTCGTAAGATTCAGTGCGAGCGGACAAATTGTTATTATATTTTTGAACGTCAATTTGTTGACGTTGACCTTTTGAAAAGGATAAGTATTGCCCTTAAACATAATTTTTTCAGAGAAATGGCGGATTATTACGATGGTGTTATAATGGATTTAACATAACCGTCATAAAAATTTCAGCACAACCGTTAAAAAAGTTTCAACAGTAAATCCTTGGTAGATTGAAAGTTATGAATTAGATTTGCGAGTGTAGATAACGGAGATGTCAACCGCCGAGAAAAGGGTGTAGGGAACTTTAAAAGTACGCTAAGATTATGCCAAAAATACAATGTCCTCACTGCGGAGAAGAAAATTGTTACAACAATGGTGTAACGTATCAATGTCCTGATTGCGATTATGAATGGGAGTTTGGAACTGATTCAGACGGATTTCAAATTATTGTTTGGGACAATATTGATGGTCAGTTATATGGTAGTGATGACGATGACTATGATGAAGAGGAAGAATCCTAATCGTCATTATTCGCAGGGACATAACCTTACAAAAAGAAAGCAAGTAAAAAAATAATTAGTCAGTCATAATACATTATGGAAAAAATGGAAAATAAAAAGCAACAAAATTATATTGTGAATAGGCAATATAATTCAAAAGAGGTTGAAAGGTTAAGAAAAATTGTAGATTACGTTACAATTGAATCTAACTCCCAGAATGGGAATGCCGACTTCAACGATTGGGGAAACCATAGTGAATACACAAGAGGTTGGTAATTATAACTAATTAAAAGATTAATGTAGGGGATTGTTTTAGTACATTCCCCTTTACTTTGATATTATGAGTCTAATTAAAACAATCGTTATAAAGAGTACTCTTAATTGTAATATGCGTTGCAATTATTGCTATGAGTTCAAAAGGGACGTTGTTAATGTAAATAATCAAATATCTTCTGAACAAATAGAAAAATTAATAGAACGTGTTGCGCAATTATTCCCCGAATCGCACATTTTGTGGATGCTACACGGAGGTGAACCATTTATTAATGGTATTGACTACTACGATAAATTTTGCAAGGCACTTAAATCCACAAACTTACAATATAATGTTGATTTTAAAACCGCAATTCAAACTAACGCAACGCTCTTGAACGAAAAATGGATTGAAAAGATTGCAGAACATAGCGACTTGTTGTCAGAAAGAATATTAAGTATCAGCATCGATGGTCCAAAAGAAATAAATGATTTAGCGCGAGTAACTCTAAAGGGTGCATCAACATTTGAAATACTTGAAAAAGTTTTTGAGATGCTTAATAAATCTCAACTAAAATATACGACAATAAGTGTTGTAGGAAAACACAATAAAGATAAATGGAGTGAAGTATATAAGTTCATAAAATCACTTCGACCTACTTTTTCTAAGTTTATACCTTGTTATAATTTTGATTCACATGGCTATACAGAAAAACTTGGAATAACTCCTATGGATTATGCGTGGTTTATGACTCAAATGTTTGATATTTGGATTAAAGATATAGATACAGACTTACTGATAGATCCATTTGTAACTATTATTAGGAAAATATCAGGAAAAGAAGCGAAATGGTGCGAATACAGAAAAGACAAATGTGAACACTTTATAAGTATATATCCCAATGGAGATATGTGGCTTTGTGACACATATAATCAAGAAACTATGTCGCAGTACGCCAACATGGGTAATATTTTTCTACTTAGTGATGATGATTTAAAAACAAATCTTGAAAATCCGTTATCTAAATGTGATTATAATGTTTTATATCACCATATTACCGCAAGATGCCGCGATTGTGAATATGATAAATATTGCGCAGGAGGTTGTATTCCAATGCGATATGATTTAATGCAAAAGTCTCATAATATATACGAAGAGTATTGTAATGGCAGAAAATTTCTAATTGATTACGTAAAAAATGCAGTGAACCAAACTAAATTATAGTAAATTATGTGTATTCAAATGGACACTTTTGGCGAGATTGAACAACTGATTTCAGAACTTTATAATATAATTAAAGATTATAAATATTCTGATTATGATAATCTCTTTACATCCATATCCGATACTTTTTATCGAGAAAACTTTCATAGTGATATACTTTGTTATCTATTTAAGTTTGATGAAACAAAAAAAGAATTAATAGAATGGTTCAATAGGGATTTAAATCTAAAAATTGATTTTAATAAGTACAAAGGTGGCGATGTCCAGCGAGAAAAAGGACATCGTGATATAACTTTGTTTTCAAATGACAAAAGCCGAGTTATAATCATTGAAAATAAGTCAAATGATGCAGAAGATCGGACAAAACAGATTTGGAATTATGTAAATACTTTGGAATCTTGTAAACAATCGCAAACTCTTGTTGATGGAATCCTTTACATTAATAAATATGAAGAAAAATCACCAGAGCATAGCGACTGGGAACATGAATACAAAAGTATTGAGAATAAAATATTAATTACCAAATTATTAGGTGATAAAAGCATTGAATCATTAGTACAAAAGGTTGTAAATAAGTCTAATACAAACCAGAAATTAGTTGTTTTTGCCACTGAACTTATAGATTTATTCAAAATAATTGTAATGGGAAGTATATATAATGAATTGTCAGCAATGTATAATTTGATTAACAAAAGTCAAGTTAAAGATCAATTTTTGACAATTTTGGAATCTCTAAAAGAATTTCCAAAGTTGTTTACAGCAAAATATATAGATGATATCAAGAGAATAGCATCGAACTATAATGTACGAAAAACATCAATTTGGAGTAATGGTGTTAGAAATGTTATTTATATCGCATTTGAAAAATACACAATAGACATAGAGTTTTATGAAATATATTATGATATTTCAATTGTAAAAGAAGGCAATATAAATTCCACTCCTATTATAGATAAATTAAAATCTAAAACGAAGGAATGGCCTTTTAATCAAAAAAAATCGCATAATGGTATTACAAATCGTTATCGTACTATGAGAAAAAATGCATTTTATAAAGAAGAATTATTAGAGAGCGTTAAAAAAGTTTTAGATGCTTTTGGTCTTAATAAAAGTAGCCTAAGTTAATGTTTTTTTTGTATTTTTTAGTGTCATTTGTGTCGGAACCCATACAGAATACGATAAGATTCAGGACATAGAAAAATTATAGTATCATGGCAAAATTAAAAAACGAAAAAGAATATCGCGCAGCATTAAAACGCATTGACGAGTTATTGCCTATCATAGGCGACGGAGAATCTGAGGACGATCCAAATATGATTGAACTCGACATTATTTCATCACTTGTTGATGAATATGAACTTGTGCATTACCCAATCGGCAAACCGTCGCTGTTGGAAACCATAAAACTACGTATGTACGAAATGGGACTTTCAAAAGAAGGAATTGCCAATCTTTTAGGCATTAGCGAGTTGAATTTCAACGATATAATTCTCGGTAAAAAAGAACCGTCGCTCTCTCTTGCTCGAATCATCAGCCAAAAACTCAACATATCACCTGATATTGTTTTGGGGGTGTAATACATTGTAGGGGCGTTGCTTGTCAACGCTCCGAATACATAAACCAAAAATCCATTTTTCTGCACCAACACTGCACATTTTTGTGCAAAACCTCCAAAAATACCAAAATGTTTTTGCCCAAAATCTCCAAAAATACCGAAATGTTTTTACCCAAAATCTCCAAAAATACCAAAATGTTTTCACTCAAAACCTCCAAAAATACCGAAATGTTTTTACCCAAAACCTCCAAAAATACCAAAATGTTTTTGCTTGAAATCACCAAAAATACCAAAATGTTTTTGTCAATTTCCCGCAAATTTTATGATGCCAAGACGAAAAATAAATTTACGACAATAATTCTTTACCGCCATAATTCACCCATATTTTTTCTCCGTTACGTTTTCTGTACCAACAAGTTATGATAATTGCGAGAATGATTGTTAAAATTCTTCCTGAATTTGCGGCGATGTTTCCGACGGAATTGTTAACACCCTCAATTTGAAACATTCCCCAAATGGTATTCATAAAAATGTGCATTATCATCGGCACGTAGAGGTTGAAATTCCAGGCGGTATAAAGCCATGAATAAAGCACGCTGGCAAAACCCGTTACACCGAACACGAGCAGACACGACAATAAGCTGTCAGCCTGATAAAAATGTCCGATAGTGAAAACCACAGCCGTCGGCAGTGCCGCTGCCCAAAAATTCCATTTACAAAACCTGAACAACATTCCGAACAAAAATCCCCTGTATACTGCTTCTTCAACAACTCCTGCCGTAAATGCTTTTGCGATAAAAGTGTCAAAAGAATACTCAAACCGTCCGAAAATAATGCCGCACAATAACATCGGCAACACACACACCACGCCAAAAATCAACGCTTTAACTATTCCTTCTGACAATCCCCATGCTTTCAGAATGTTTTGTTTGCCGCTGATTATCCATATTGACGGAACGAGTATTATGCAGCCTAATAAAAATTTAGCCAATTTCAGCCATGTGTCAGGACA
>JAFPYR010000005.1 GCA_017412115.1 Bacteroidales bacterium
CTGAGTTTTTCGGCTAACGTTATTCTGCGCACACCGCTCTCCTTGTAAGTAGAGAAAAAACACGTGTTGTACTGAATCATGGCTGTTACTATTAGCAACAAAACCCAAATGCAAATACCTGTCAGATAGAATGTTGCTTTATCCTCAAGACCATCGCCCAAAATGTCCTTTATCAAAAAATAGAGTAACACAACGGGTGAAAACAGCACCAAATTGTAAAAGATATTTGCTACCGATGCAATTATCATCGATCTTGCGCCCTCGTCAGAAAGGGCATATTTTTGTTTCAAATTTTTCATAATAATTTATAATTGACCTTTGACAATTATTGTTCAATTGCCAAAAGTTATTGTTAATTGTCCATTGTTAATTGTCCATTGTTAATTGTTAATTGTCCATTCTACCGATTTTTGGTATTCGTTCCACATCCGACTGTAAATGCCTTGTTTTTCAAGGAGTTGGCTGTGTTTGCCTTGTTCGGCGATTTTGCCGTCTTTGAGCACGAAAATTTCGTCACAATTCACGATTGTAGAGAGTCTGTGGGCTATTTTGATAACGGTTTTGCCTTTGGAAATTTCGTCGAAAGCCTTTAAGACTTTTTCCTCGTTTTCAGGGTCGGCAAATGCTGTCGCCTCGTCAAGAATTAAAACGGGTGTGTTTCTGAGCATCACCCTTGCGATTGCAATTCGCTGTTGTTCGCCACCGCTGAGATATGTACCTTTGCTGCCGAGAACTGATTTTGCACCCTCGGGCAGACGGTCGATGATGTCGGAGCATTGCGCACGTTGTAGGGCTGACAAAACTTCCTCGTCGGTTGCATCGGGTTTTGCCATTCTGATATTTTCTAAAATGCTTGTTTTCAGAAGTTTGCTATCCTGAAAAACAAACGAAACAATTTCGGAAAGTTTTTTAGAGGCGATGTTTTTAACATTGACTCCGCCTATGAGAATTTCGCCTTCCTTAACGTCCCAAAATCTTGAAATAAGGCTTGCGGCAGTAGTTTTGCCGCCGCCCGAAGGGCCAACAAATGCAACTTGAGAGCCGGACGGAATTTTCATCGAGATATTGTCTAAAGCGTTTTTCGTCGCGCCTTCATATTGGAATTTAACATTCTGAAATTCAACTGAATAATCTGTCGGGATTTGAGGATTTTCTGCCTCTTGGTTTTCTTTTACGTTGATGACGGTTTCAATACGGTTGAGTGCGGTTTCCACAATCATATCCGCCTCTGAGGAGTGCATCAGTTTGAAAAGTGTTACCGCAATCACCGGCGTAAATATGATGTAAAACAGCAAGTTGGAGAAAAATTCGGGGTCGTTGGCGTTGCCTGAATTATAAAGAGCCACCGAAATCAGAATTGCAAAAGCCGAATTGATAACAACGGTATAAGCCGTCATCGGAATCCTAAAACGACGGGTGTAACTTACGGTAAATTTTTCGTAATCGTCGATGGATTTTTTGAACTTTTTGAACGAAAACACCGACTGTCCGAAAGTCTTGACAACGGGAATACCGCGCACATATTCAACGGCTTC
>JAFPYR010000039.1 GCA_017412115.1 Bacteroidales bacterium
ACAATATTCGCACCGCCAATCCTCGCGCGTAAAAATAAAACATTTTCTTTTAATCACACAAGTCCACCAATATTTTCTCTACCGTGAATTGTAATTACTTTTCACGGTGGCAATAGTAATATGTATTATTATTCACAATTAAATATAAATAAGTAATCAAAATGAAAAAAAATTTTTTACTCTTTGTTGCAATGATGATTTGCACCGTGTCGGTTTTTGCACAAGAAATATTCACCGACCAGCAAGGCTTCAAGTACACGCTCGATGTTAGATCTCACGCTGCGGTAGTGAGCGGACATACGGACGATTTAAAATCCGAAATAGTGATTCCCGAAACTATTCAATCGGAAGGAAATACGTACAGTGTTACGAGTATTGGCACTAAAGCGTTTCTTTCTTGTCAGGTCCTTACCTCAGTAACCATTCCAAATAGTGTTACGAGTATTGGTGATTCTGCTTTTTATAATGCAGGACTTACCTCAGTAACCATTCCAAATAGTGTAAGGAGTATTGGTTATAATGCGTTTAGTGGCTGTCCATTTACATCTGTAACCATTCCAAGCAGTGTTACGAGTATTGATGCGGATGCGTTTTCTAATTGTCCGAGCCTTACCTCAGTAACCATTTTAGACGGTATTACGAAAATTGAGTCTGGAATGTTTAATGGATGTTGGAGTCTTACCTCTGTAACCATTCCCAATAGTGTTACGAGTATTAATTATATGGCGTTTTCTGATTGCCATAAACTTACCTCAGTAACCATTCCAAATAGTGTTACGTATATTGATGCGTACGCGTTTCAAAATACCGCCCTTACCTCTGTAACCATTCCAAGCAGTGTTACATATATTGGTTCAGATGTGTTTGGTGAATGCAAAAACGTAACAGACGTTTATTGCTATGCCGATCCTAAACAATTGACTTGGGAATCTGCTGATTTTGATTTTAAAGAAGAACGAGCAACCAAGTGTCACGTGTTGAGTAAATATTTAAAAATGTATCAAAAAAAACATAAATATGTAAATGTAACATTTGTTGGTGATTTAACAAAGTAATGCTCTCATTCACGCTGAAGATGGAATCGATATCACCTCCATTATCAACGGCAATTTCACTTCGTCAATCTCCTTTGCTGAGTACATCGAGGTTGACGAAGTAATTTATTCTTGTAAAATGTTTTGAATAGTGTTGCGCATTGTCGGTGGGATAGCCAATCGGGAAAAACGTTTATTTTTCGCAAATACGTTTAATAGTCTCTTTTAGAATATGATAAGCGGGATGCGGCATATCGCCGTGGTTGTATCCCTGCATTTCGTAGAGTGTAACATCCTTGTGACCAACGAGTTTGAGCATCCGCCAAAAATATGCCTGTTCTTCGTAACGTCCATAAAGTTCGAGTTCGCGGTCGGCAGAGATAATCACAATCGGAGGAGCGTCTTTGCGGATAAACGTTAGCGGTGCGTATTCGTCGATTGTGGCTTGCAACGGCGGAATGTTCTGCAATTTGCGAATGTTATAATGAGTTATTACTTGTCCGCTGAACGGCAGAATGGCTGCAATTTGGTCGGCGTCAACACCGTATTTGGCAAGATATTTTTTGTCAAGACCTATCATATCAATGAGATAGCCGCCGGCAGAATGTCCCGCAAGAAAAATCTTTTTGGTGCTGCCGTTGTATTTTGCAATGTTTTTAAAAGTCCACGCCACGGCTGCGGCGGCATCGTCGATTACCTCGTTGATAGTAGCCTTGGGCAAAAGTCGGTAATTTACAGCCACAACGGTGTATCCGGCGTTCATCAGTTCGGCGTCGATATATTTTTCGCCACCTTCGAGACCTCCGCCGTGAAACCAAACCACCACGGGAACATCTTTGAGTTTTTCGGGATAATAGACGTCGAGTTTGCAACGCTCCTTGGCGTACTGATTGCCCGACGGTGCATAAGGAATGTCTTTAACAGTCTGATACTGAGCCGATGCGCTCATCACTACCACCATCACCAACACTGCTAAGGCAACGATTTTTTTTGAGTATTTCAATATTTTCATAATTATAATCTTTAACATTTTCGGCGACTAAGATAGTGAATTTTTTGAGATTTATTCTGTGGTAGCGAAAATGATTTGAAAAAATGGATAATCCGTTTTATTTTTGCATTAAATTTTAATTGTAAACAATGCAACTCAACTCTCACAACAAAGACGAATATCCGCCGATGCACACCGCTGAGCATATTCTCAACCAAACTATGGTGAGGATGTTTGGCTGTCATCGGTCAAAAAACGCCCATATCGAGCGCAAAAAATCCAAAATCAATTTTCCCCTGCCTGAGGAGCCTTCCGCAGAACAGATTATGCAGATTGAACGGACGGTTAATGAAATTATTAAAAACGATTATCCTATTGAATATCAGTTTGTAACCAAAGACACCATCCCCGCCGGCGTTGAAATCGACAAACTGCCCGACGACGCTTCCGAAACTATTCGCCTTGTTAAAATCGGCGATTACGACCTTTGCTGTTGCATCGGCAAACACGTGGAGCGCACGAAAGAAATTGGCGAGTTTAAAATCAATTCCA
>JAFPYR010000040.1 GCA_017412115.1 Bacteroidales bacterium
AATAATAATAATAATAATAGCGAAAATTTTAAAAAAAATTAATAAGAAGTATGTAAACTACCTAAAACACAAAATACTTTTTATCCTAATCTTTCTTTGAAATCTTTGTAGCAGAAACGTCTTATTAATTCTGTTGAACCATCGGCTTTCAACAAGAAAATATCCGGTAACGGCATTCCGTTGAAAGTGTTGGTCTTGACCATTGTGTAGAGTGCCATGTCTTCGATTATAATTTTATCCCCAATGTTGATTTCTTGCGAAAAAGAATAATCTCCGATAACATCTCCCGCTAAACAACTCATTGAAGATAATCGGTACGGATATTTGCCGTTAGGATTGTCTTGCGCTTCAAAAATCGGTGGTAACAGCGGCATTTCTATAATGTCAGGACAATGACACGCTGCACTGAAATCCAAAATTAAAATTTCCATGCCGTTTTTTACCTTGTCCATAACTTCCGTTATCATATAACCGCAATTAAGCACAACGCCTTCGCCGGGCTCAAGGTAAAGCTGAAGGTTATATTTTTCTCTTACACGGTTCAAAAAGTTAATTAAACCTTTTACGTTGTAATTTTCATGCGAAATATAATGTCCGCCGCCAAAATTTAGCCATTTTAGACTTGGAAGATATTTTTGAAATTTTTGTTCAAAAGCCTCAAAAGTCTTTTCCAAATCTTCAAAACCTTGTTCGCAAAGGGTATGAAAATGAAAACCTTCAATATTTTCAGGAAGCTTTTCCGGCATTTGGTCTATCGTAACACCGAGTCGCGAACCACTTGTGCAAGGGTCATAAATGGCATGATTTTGAGTGCTAAATTGCGGATTTACTCTGATGCCTAAGCTCGCTTTTTTACATTTTGGCGAATGTAAAAAATATTGATTCCAAGAGTTAAAAACGATATGGTCGCAAATATCGTCTAATTCGCTGATGTCTTGAGATTTGAACGCAGGAGCAAAAACATGGTTTTCTTTGTCCATTTCTTCTTTTCCAAGACGGGCTTCATAAATTCCGCTTGCCGTTGTCCCTGAAATATATTTCCCTATTAACGGGTAAAGACGGAACGTAGAAAAACATTTTTGCGCTAAAAGTATTTTGCAACCGGTTTTTCTTTCTATGTCGTTGAGCAACTTCAAATTATTAATAAGTCTGCCTTCGTCGATAACAAATGACGGCGTAGGCAGACTTTTAAGTGTTGCTACTTTTTCTTTTTCTATGAAATGCGGCTTCATTTAATCAACCATAACGGGATTTTCAACTACTTTCCATGGCAAGCCGTATTCGTTGAGCATTTTCATAAACGGATCGGGGTCAAACTCTTCGAGGTTGAAAACACCTGCGCCTTTCCACTCTCCGGTTGAAAGCAATGCTGCTGAAATCATCGCCGGAACACCTGTGGTATAACTGATTGCCTGTGAACCCACTTCTTTGAATGCCTCTTGATGATCGCAGACATTATAAATATAAATCGTGCGTTTTTTGCCGTCTTTTTCACCCGTGAAAATGCAACCGATATTCGTTTTGCCCACCGTGCGCTCGCCAAGTGATGAAGGATCGGGCATTAATGATTTTAAAAATTGTATAGGAATAATTTTGTGTTCGCCGAAATCTACGGGTGTAGAATTCAACATTCCTACGTTTTCAAGACATTTCATGTGAGTTAAATAACTTTGACCGAATGTCATGTAAAAACGCATTCTTTTGATTTCCGGGAAATTCTTTGTTAAAGATTCAATCTCTTCATGGTGAAGCAGATACATATCTTTTTTACCAATTTCAGGGAAGTCGTAAACCCTTTTTATCGACATTGCGGGAACGCCGACCCATTTACCGTTTTCATAATAATCGGCAGGGGAGGAGACCTCTCTCAAATTGATTTCAGTGTTGAAATTTGTTGCAAAGGGATAACCGTGGTCTCCGCCGTTGCAGTCAAGAATGTCTACGTAATCAATTCTGTCGAAATAGTGTTTCTTGGCGTATGCCACAAAAACATTTGTAACACCGGGATCAAATCCGCCGCCTAAAAGTGCTGTTACACCGGCTTGCTTAAATTTATCAAAGTAAGACCACTGTTCAGCATAATCAAAATATGCGACGAATCCTTTTTCTTTACACCGTTTTTCATACTGCTTTCTCCAAGCCGGCTCGTTAGTGTTTTCCGGCTCATAGGCGGCGGTATCAATATAATGAACTTTACATTCCGCACAAGCCTGCATCAAAACAAGATTGTGATACGGCAAACCTACGTGCAACAGCACGTCCGGCCTGAATTTTTCAATCAACGCCAAGACTTGCTCTTTGGAATTTGCATCAATTTTAGCCGTTGAAATTTTGGTACTCGTGGTAGGTTGCCATTTAGCTTTCATGGCCTCGCATTTCGACACCGTGCGGCTGGCTATGCACATTTCGCTAAAAATAGTGCTGTTCTGACAAATTTTTGCAATGGCGACACTCGCTACGCCGCCACAACCTATAACTAATACTTTACTCATTCTTTATATGTCCTATAAAAATCTGTGTGTTAAAGATTTAATGAAAAAAATATGTTTGTACAAAAATAGAAAATAAATTTGTTAATTTAAAATTATAATCACAAAAAAAAGCGAAAATATTTTTTTCTTCCTGCTTTTTTATGCGTTTATTGCGTTAAACAAATCTTCGTCTTCGTTTTGACTTTCCAAGAATCCGACATCGTCTTTGAGATTTTTCTTATCTAATGCCGCTGCTACTGCCAAACGGTCGCAACGTTCGTTTTCTTTGGTATCGTTATGACCTTTTATCCAAACGAATTTTACATTATGACGGCTGTAAATCTCTAAAAAGCGTTTCCAGAGGTCTGAATTTTTCTTTCCTTTGAACCCTTTTTTTACCCACGAAAACACCCAACCTTTTTCTACGCTGTTTACTACGTATTGTGAATCGGAATATATTGTAACGTTGCTGCCTGAAAATTTTAAGGCTTCAAGTCCTACAATCACCGCTAAAAGTTCCATACGGTTGTTCGTTGTCAGAGCAAATCCTTCAGAAATTTCTTTTCTGTGAGGCCCTGCCATCAACACAACGCCGTAACCGCCCGGACCGGGATTGCCGCGTGAGGCCCCGTCGGTATAAATCGTTATGTCCATCTTTTATAATTTCGGATAATTAATCTTACATTCTACGATGAAACAACCCGGAAATTTACCTTCTAATTGTTTTTTGAGCCTTGTTGCCTCAAGTCTTGAACGACAATTGCCCGCATGAACCTTAAAATAAGGTGCTTCGTAAACTATGTCAGCATCTTCGTCTTTAAAATCCTGTTTGAAATCCTTTACGACTTTTTCGGCTTTTGACTGTGCGTCAGTTCCGGACCCGAAAAATATCTGGACACTGTAACCTAATGCCAAACGTTTTTTGTTGCCGGCGATAATGTTTTTTTCAATCGTCTTTAAATCCGAATCACAATAAATTCTGACGGTTGCCGTGCTGTTGTCTTCGGGGAAAATCTCCAAATCCGAAATATCATAAACGGCGCGTTGAGCCTTTACAATGCCGCTGCTTGCTAATAAAAGCAATCCTAAAGCCGTTAAAAATTTAATTTTCATATTCAAAAAAAAATTGACTAAATTTGCAAGGCAAAATTATAAATTATTTTTTGAATTTTAAAATACCGAAAATGACACAATACGCAGAAAACGAAAATACGTCAATTCCTTTAGGCAAGGAGGGTTTAATAGCTAAAATTTCGGAGGGTGCACGCTCTTTGAACAGTGAAACCGTTTTTTCAATCGGTGATGATGCCGCAGTTTGTGATTTTTCACAAAGTGGAAAAACTATTGTCAGCAGCGATATTTTTGCAGAAGGAATACATTTCGATTTGACTTATACGCCTTTGAAACATTTAGGTTATAAGGTCGTAATAGCTGGAATTTCAGATATTTACGCCATGAATGCAAAACCTGTTCAAATAACCGTTTCGTTAGCGGTTTCCAACAAGGTGATGCAGGCGCATATTTTGGAATTTTACGAAGGTGTTCATGCTGCTTGCAAAGAGTATAATACGGATTTAATCGGCGGAGATTTAACGACTTCCAAAAAAGGAATTTCGATAGCAGTTACGGCAATAGGTCGTGCGCAGGAGGACGAATTAGTTTATCGCAGCGGTGCTAAACCTACTGATTTAATTTGTGTTACGGGTGATTTAGGCGGTGCGTACATGGGATTGCAGTTGTTGGAAAGGGAAAAAACTATTTTTAATTCCAATCCTGAGGCGCAACCCGAACTCTCAGGTTATGATTATATCCTAAAACGTCAGTTAAAACCCGAATGTCCTGCTGATTTGAGGGATTATTTCAAGAAAAAAGATATTAAACCGACCTCCATGACAGATATTTCAAACGGTCTGGCGAGTGAGATTTTAAGCCTTTGTAATGCTTCTAAAATGGGTTGTGAAATTTTTCAAGAGAGAATTCCCGTTGCAGAGGATACGGCAAAAATGGCAAAGGAATTTAATATTGATCCCGTAATTGCTGCTCTTAACGGCGGCGAGGATTATGAACTCTTATTTACGATAAAACTTTCTGATTATGAGAAAATTAAAAACAACGATATGTTTTCTGTAATCGGTTCTGTTAATGCTTTGGACAAGGGCAGAAATATTGTAATGAAAGACGGCTCTATCATCACGTTAGAACCTTCCGTTAATAATCAAAATTTCCAAAATGTACAGTAAATTTTTTGATAGAGAGCCTATTATGATGGTCGGCATCGGAAGCTTTGACGAATTAAATATCAAAACTTCCGTAGGCGAAAATATCTGTGTTTCTATCGTAGATGGAAAGTTGTTTTCTGAAGGTTTAGGCAAGAGTCTCGATGGTATTTATCTTAGAGGCGGTCGTGACGATGACTCTTATATGGAGATTCCCGGTGTTGAAATCGGTATAGGTTTTCATTGGTCAAGAAAAGAAACACAACGGTTTAAGGGCGATTTTATGTTGAGGTATATCGATGGTAAAATACTGGTAATCAACTATATTCCTGTTGAAATGTATTTGCAGTCGGTAATTTCCTCAGAGATGAACGGTGATTGTCCGAAGGAATTGTTGAAAGCCCATGCTGTGATTTCGCGTTCTTGGGCGTTGAACCGTATGGACGGAGGAGTTCCTTCGTATCAAAAACCTTATATAAGCGATTATGAGATAAGGACTTGGTATGATAACGGTGTTCATAAACTTTTTGATGTTTGTGCCGATGATCATTGTCAGCGTTATCAGGGCGTAACACGAGCCGTTAATCCTAACGTAAAGACTGCAATAGAAGAAACTTACGGTGAAATTTTGGTTTATCATAACGAGATTTGCGATACTCGCTTTTCAAAATGTTGCGGCGGGGCAAGCGAACTTTTTGAAAACTGCTGGCAGGATAAACATTACGATTATTTGGAAAAAATTGATGATTTCAATGAGAATTTTACAGAGGATTTAACTGTTGAAGAAAACGCTGTTAAATTTATAAAGTCCTCACCGAAAGCATATTGCAATACATCTGATAAAAAACTTTTATCAAAAATTCTTAACTCTTACGACAACGAATATTCTGATTTTTACCGTTGGAAAATTTCTTATACTTTTGAAGAATTATCGGAAATCGTAAAAGAAAAATCCGGCGAGGATTATGGTAAGATTTTAGACTTGATTCCGCTTCAAAGAGGAACTTCAGGAAGAATTTTCCGCTTGAAAATAGTCGGCGAAAAGAAAACTAAAATTGTTGGCAAAGAGTTGGAAATAAGACGTTTACTTTCTAAAACGCATCTTTATTCTTCGGCTTTTACTGTTGAGAAAAACTCTGATGGATTCTCTCTTTACGGTGCGGGTTGGGGGCACGGTGTAGGACTTTGTCAAATCGGAGCTGCTGTTATGGCAGAGCAGGGTTTCAATTATGTTGATATTTTGAAACATTATTACAAAGGTGCTAATTTATTGAAATGTTATAATGAGGACTAAACCCGTAATATGGATTCCGCCGCTATATTTCGCCGAAGGTTTGCCGTATATGGCGGTAAACGTTTTGAGCGTGATTTTTTATAAAGTTATCGGTCTTGATAATGAGATGATTGCCTTTTATACCGGCAGTTTTTATTTGCCGTGGCTTATAAAACCGCTTTGGAGTCCGCTGACGGAGATGTTCAAGACCTCAAGGTTTTGGATAATTTTTTGTCAGTTTTTCTTAGGGATAGTCTTCGGACTTGTTGCGTATTCTGTACCAGCGGAAGGTGCGCTAAAGTACACTTTAATTTTGTTTTGGCTTGCCGCCTTTGCCTCTGCAACGCATGACATTGCCTCTGACGGGTTTTACATTAAGGCGTTAGACAAAGATTCACAAGCTTTTTGGGTCGGAATCAGAAACACGTTTTATAGAATTTCAATGATTTTTTGTCAAGGCGGATTGGTTGTTTTGGCGGGAAATCTTACCGAAAAATATAACGACGGAAAGTTTGCTTGGCAGATAGTATTTGCCGTTTTTGCTTTGTTGATGGTTTTGCTTGGAGTTTATCATAGTTTTTTCTTGCCGAAGATTGAGAAAGAAAAAACTATGGAAACGGACGGAAAAAACTTTTTTAAACCGTTTGTAACGTTTTTTAAAAAAGATAATATTTTGCTGATAATCAGCTTTTTGTTGCTTTACAGATTGAGCGAGGCACAACTTACTAAAATCGCACCGCTTTTTTTGTTGGATAGTATCGAAAACGGAGGTTTGGAGCTTTCACAGAGCGATTTAGGAATTATAAACGGAACGTTCGGACTTGTTGCAATGGTAATCGGCGGAATTTCGGGCGGAATCGTAATTGCCAAAAAAAGTCTTGATAAGTCGTTGATACCGATGATTTTAGCTTTGAATTTGCCTGATATTTTTTATCTGTTGATGGCTTGGAGTCAGACGCAGAGTTTTTGGGGCATTTCGCTGATGGTTTTTATTGAACAATTCGGCTACGGATTCGGTTTTACGGCATATACCGTTTTTATGATGCAGGTTGCCAAAGGCGAAAATTCGTCGTCGCATTATGCTGTATGTACGGCGTTTATGGCAGCGGGAATGATGTTGCCGGGTATGGCGGGCGGCTTTTTGCAAAATTTTTTCGGTTATAAAATGTTTTTTGTTTGGGTCTTGGTTTGCGCAATTCCCTCACTGATTTCGGCGTTTTACTTAAAACGATTATGGCAGAAGAACAAACTGAAATAGAAGTAGATAAAAAACCGCAAAAAAAACGCGGTAAATTAAGGCGGTGGATAAAATTTATCGCCATTATCGCTGTGTTAATCAGTTTGTTACAGTATGTCTGCTATTATTACGCTTTTCCTCTTTTGAAAGAAACTGTTTGCAAAAACATAAACGTTTCTTCTTCAGGACTTTATACAATGAATTTTGACGATTTTAAGATAAATTTTCTTACAAAAAGTCTTGAGGTAGAAAATTTTTCACTTGTTCCCGATACATCTGTTTATCTCAGACTTATCGACACTGCCGATTATAACAAAGCCGTTTATAATATTTCCGTCAAAAAACTTCAAGTTAAAAATATAAGTCTGTTTGCTTTTTTGCGTGACCAGCTGAGAATCAATAAGATAATTCTTGATAATCCGCGAGTTAGTCTTGCTGCAAAACCCAAAAAAGAGGAAGGCAAAAAAAAGTATGATGCCGTTCATAAGGATTTGTTTCCGATTATAGAACCTTTTCTTAATGCGCTGATTATTAATTCAGTAACGATAACAGACGGATATTTCGATTTTAGCACCAAGGTCAAAAATGATAAAAGTAACATTGAGGTTGCAAAAATAGATTTGAACCTGAAAAAATTCTATCTTGACAAAGAGGCGCATATTAGGAGAGATAAACTATTTTTTTCGCAAGTTATAGAATTAAATTCCGAAAATTATGATATTATTTTGCCTGACAACGTTCATACGGTAAAAGCAGCAAAACTTTACGTAAATACTTCTGATTCATTGATTTATGCTCAAAATGCTCGCCTTTCTGCTGACGGTAAAAATTCTCAAAACACTCTTGCAAACAAATTTAATGTCTTTCTTGACAGCATCAAAATAACGGGCGTGGATTTGAGTGCGGCGTATTTTCAGAAAAATGTTAATTTAAAGGCGGTTAAGATTTTTAATCCTTGTATTGAATTTTTGAAAGGCGGCGTTGTTAACAAAAAGACTCAAAAGTTTGAACAATTTTCTTCCGATTGGTTTCCTTTGATAAAGGGAATGTTGAAATCGGTATCTGCCGATAGTTTGAAAGTCGAAAACGCAAATCTTAAAATTGCTAAATCTTCTAACGCGCAAAAGCCTGTTTATAAGGCAGATAATATTAATATCCGTCTTGACGGCTTTTTGTTGGATTCTACGGCATTTTCTAACAAAGAAAAAATTTTGTATTCAAAGGGTATTGAAATAAAACTTGCTGATTTTCAGATGGTTTTGCCGGATAATAGACACAAATTGTTTTCTGGTGAGGTGCTTGTTAGTACCATTGATAAAACTCTTAAAGCCAAAAAGATAGTTATTCGTCCGACTTACAAAACCAATGATTCTACGGCTAAGGAAATCAACATAAAAGTTCCGAGTGTGGAAATCATTGATTTTGATTTGATTAAGGGTTATAATCAGAAAAATTACGAAATGGGAATGGTGAAAGTTTCTTTGCCGGATATCGAAACCAAAAGTTTTATCGACACCGCTAAAACACCGGACAAAAGCAATCACCGTTTAATTGACGTTTTGTCTGAGGAATTTTTTAAATCGTTGAAAATAAGAACTTTACTTATTAATAAAGGAAATATTAACATCACTTCCAAGGCAAGCATTAAGCAGGATAGCCTGACACTTTCGGGTAAACTTTCGCTTAATATCAGCAATTTTATTGTCAATAGAAAAACTCTTTCTGACGGAGGATTGCCCTTTATTACGACTAATGTTAATTTCAATATTCAGGACGCAGTGATGAAACTACCTAAAAATTTTCATACCATGCGTTGCGCTGAGTTTTCTCTTAACTCCAAGAAAGACAAAGTGTTAATCGAAAAATTCTCGTTTAAATACGATTCCGATACTATGCTTTTGTCTACAATGAAACGTTTGAAGAAAAACTCTTCGCTTGATATTTCAATCGAAAAAGCCGAGTTCAATAAGTTTCAACTTTTGGATTTCTTTTTCAAACAGGAAATCAATTTGGAAAAACTTTTGGTCTTAAAACCGAAATTTTATATCACCATTTATCCTCAGTTAGCCGCCTTAAAAGAGGAAGGAAAACTTCTTGAAGATACACTTGAAGAGGTTAGAGATAGTTTGCAAGATTCTGTTTATCAATTATATACAGCTTTTGATAGAATTTTGGCGGATATGCTGCCAAAACGCATAAAATTTATTAAAACCGATACTCTGTTTTGCGATTCAAGTATTTTGAGTTTTGACTTTAGGGATACAACAAACGGCGTTATTGCTTCTACGTCTTCGGATTTTAAGTTTTTGGCTGAAGGTTTTTATTTTAACCGCGATAGTTTTTCTAACGAAGAAAATTTTATGCTCGCCAAAAATTATGGTTTGGACATCAATAATTTTGAATTTTTGCTGCCCGATAGAGCGCATTTAGTCAGAACCTCTAATATAAATATTTCAACCAAAGACAGTTGCATTAAAATAAAATCCGTTATGATTTCGGAGCGTCCGCACAGAAGACTCCCTGTTAAAAACGTTATGAATCTTTATTTGCCCGAAGTTGAAATTGATAAAATAGATTTCAAGACTTTCGGAAAAACGGGAGTTTTGCCTGCCGGAAGTTTGTTTTTTGACAAGGCAGCTTTTATCCTCGCTAAAAATATTGATTTTAAGGAAGATAGCCTTAAAACACCGCAGAAGTCAGATAAAAAGAAGAATATTCCTTTCAAAGGCGTTGCTATTGATGAGGTTCGAAGCGAAAAATCGGGTTTTGCTTTTTATCGCGGCGGACTCAAGGATATGTTTAAAACCGAGGTTGCGAAGATGAATTTCGATATTAAACTCGAAAATTTCTCCCTTGACAGTGCTAATTTGAACAAAAATGGTTATGTCATGGACTTTGATAATCCGTTTCTTGATGTCAATAATTTTAGGTTTACGCTCAAGGATTCGTCCCAGATTTTGGTTGATAATGTTAGGGAAATGTCTGACAGTCTGAAAGTTAAAGGCTTTTTCTGGGGATTTTCCGATAATCCTAAAAGAACTAAAGTTATAGGTCCTGAAATTCTTTTGACTGATGTAAAATATCCTGATTTGATTTTTTCAAAAAAGATAATCGGTCGGTTTTTGGATATTAAAAGTCCGAGAATTGAGATTTTTCCCGGTAACAAGAAAACAGGTCTTGAAAATGTTTTGTACAAAATGTTCAATACTATTGATTTTCAGGTAGATACCGTTACCTCGGATAATGTTTCGATGGATATAAATTTGCGTAACGGCAAACCGAAAGTCGAATTAAGAAACATGGATTTGAACATTTCAGAGCTTAATACGCAGAAATACCGTAGCCGTGATATTCCCGGCAAAACGGTTTTGGCAGGTATTACGGATCATACTTTTTACATGAAAGACAGCATTTTCCGTCTGAATTTCCCTCGTGCCGTTTTGGAGCCGAACAAAAAAACGGTTCAAATAAAAAGTATGGATTTTCGTCCGTATACCAACCGTTATGATTTTTGTAAGGCGTTTGAGGTTTCACGCACTGCAACTTATATCTCATGCGAAAACGCTTTAGCGAAAAATTTCGATTGGAAAACCGCAATCGAACACAAAACCCTCAACATGGATTCGCTTTATCTTAATAAACTTTCGTTTACGGCTTATATGGACAATTCCAAGCCAAACGGTACTGAAATTCAGCCGACACTTCTTCAGTGGTTGGACAGAATACCGTTTTTTATTAACGTGAAGACTTCCAAAATTACGGATTCTTATCTTGGAATTGAGCAGTTGAATCCCCTTGGTGCAGTCCCCGGAGTCTTGACTTTCAATAATTTAAGCGGTTATATTTATAATCTTTCAAACGATCCGATGCAGATAGGCGCAGATGATACTTTAACTTTTTCGATGAAGGCGAAACTGATGAACGTTTCCGATATTTCCGGCTCGTTCCGTTATCCGAGACTTTCGCCCGTTGAGGAGTTTTATTGTAAAATCAAGGCTGACACCGTTTATTTGCCGTATCTTAATCCGTTTTTGGAAAATGCTTTGTTCGCTAAAATCAACGATGGAATGTTGTACGGTGCTGACATCTCGTTCCGCTCCGACAACAAATCTTCAAAAGGCGTTACGAGGTTTGTTTACAGCGATTTGAAATTTGCCATCAATAAGGCTGACAGCGTTAAAGAGAAAAAACGCGGTCTTTTGTCGTTGCTTGCGAATATTTTTGTTAAAAAGAAAAATACTAAAAAGCGCGGTTATATTTATGCCGAACCCGATTATACGAGAGGTTTTTCGTCGTATTGGGTAAAATCCATATTATCAGGCGTTAAGGCAACTTTCGGTTTTGAATCAAAAGAGCAAAAAGACGAAAGAAAACTCACTGAAAAAGTCCGTGATGCCATCACGCGCGGTAAACAAAGAAAGAAACTTGAAAAAATTAATCAGGAATAAAATTATGAAATATTTTTTTATCGGTATCGCCGGTGCGGGCATGAGTGCCGTTGCACAATATTTAAAAGGTAAGGGTTCTTCAATTTCGGGTTCTGACCGTTTGTTTATGACCTCAAGCGGAGATTCTATTAAACAAAAACTCGAAAATCTTGATATAAAATGTTATCCGCAAGGCTCTGCCGTTATTGACAAAGACACTGATTTTGTGGTAGTTTCAACGGCGATTGAGGATACCGTTCCCGAATATAAATTTGCAAAGGAAAATTCTATCAAGGTAATTCACCGTTCAGACCTTTTGGCTCAGATATGTGATGAAAATTTTACGATAGCTGTTTCCGGCACTTCTGGCAAATCGACTGTTACGGCAATGATTTTTGATATTTTGTTGAAATGTCAAAAAGAGCCATCTCTAATAACGGGCGCCGGGCTTATCTCTTTGCAAAACAAGGGTTTAATAGGAAACGCATACGTCGGAAAATCAAATATTTTGGTAATTGAGGTTGATGAATCGGACGGGACAATCGTAAAATACTCTCCTCAAATCGGTCTTATTCTCAATATTGACAAAGACCACAAAGAGATTTCAGAGTTGATACCGCTTTTTGAGGCTTTTAAAAGTCATGTCAAAAAAAATTTAATTGTTAATCTTGATAACAAACTTTCAAAAGAGCTTGGCGGAGGAGGTTCGGATTTTTCGTGCTTGGATTCTTCTGCTGAAAATTATGCTGAAAAATTTTCACAAAGTATTTCGGGAATAAATTTTTATTCTGATAATCAGAAGTTTACGCTTAAATTGCTTGGAAAACACAACATGGAAAATGCTTTGGCAGCGATTTCGGTTGCGAGGATTTTTAACATTCCTGATAAAGAAATTTCTAAAGCTTTGTCCTCTTATGAAGGCATTTATCGGCGCGGCAGAATTATTTATAATAATGACGGTGTTTTGATAATTGACGATTTTGCGCACAATCCCGCTAAAATATCGGCGGCAGTTTCTTCGTCTCAGGCGATAGGAGAGAGGGTGTTGGCGTGGTTTCAGCCTCACGGTTTCAAACCCTCAAAACTTATGAAAGACGAATTGATTGAAAAACTTTCAAAACTTTTGCGCAAAGATGACGTTATGATATTTTCAAAGATTTTTTATGCCGGTGGCACGGCTGACAAAACTATAAGTGCTCAGGAGTTTGCTTCTGGTTTAACACAAAACGGTAAAAAATCATTGTACATTCAAGAGCGGGAAGATTTGCTTAAATATTTAAAAGAAAATGTCAGAAAAGGAGATGTTGTTTTGCTTATGGGTGCCCGTGATACCTCGTTAGGTGATTTTGCCGAAGAGGTCAAAAATGCGGTTGCTAATCGTTAAAAGGCGAAAAAAATAAACGGCGGAAGATTTTTTTTCTTCCGCCGTTTATTTTTTTTGTGTGTTAAGAAATTATTTCTTTGTGAGAGCTACTGTTTCACCGCTCGGTAATTTCAAATCCAATTTAGTGGTGCTTGTTAATGTGCCGCTGTATGATTTGTTGTCATCGCCGTTGCCTGAAAACGCTCCTGTTGATTCATTGTAATCGTAATTTTCGATTATGACAGTGATTTTTGTAGGACCGTCAGTATTTTTTGACAAACTTTTTGACTCGTAATATGTTATCGTCATATTTGTTTTGGAAGTAACTTGAAGTGTTACTTCTTGTGAGTTTTGGTCAGTACCAGCCCATTTAGAGCTTACGAAACCATCTGTCGTTAAAAACTTAGCTCCGTCATCGTCGTTGTGTTTTTTGCACGCACTGCTGAGAACGAAAACAGTCAGCAAAAGCATTGTAAATATACCTATGAATTTTTTCATTTTGTAAAAGTTTTTTAGTTATTTAAATGTCCAAATTTAGTAAAAAATTTTTGATTGCACCTGAAAAAACTATGAATTTTGTATTTTTTTGTATGCAAACGGTATAGATTCTATTATATCCGAGGCTAAAAGTCCGCATTGAGCTAATTTTTCTTCGGCAATATCGCCTGAAAGTCCGTGAAGATAAACTCCTAAAATAGCGGCTGTCTCTTGCGGATATTTTTGCGACAAAAGTCCTGTAATTATTCCCGTTAAAACATCTCCGCTGCCTGCCGTTGCCATACCCGGATTGCCTGTGGTGTTAAAAAATATTTCTCCTAGAGGAGTTGCCGTTGCCGTGTATGCTCCTTTTAGAACGATGATAATACCTAATTCAATGGCTTTTTCCCGCAAAACTTCCAAACGTTTTACGCTGTTTTCCATCTTTCCGAAAAGTCTTTCAAACTCTTTTAAGTGTGGTGTCAGAATCGAATTTTTGGGAATTAATTTATGAAAATTGTTTTCTGAAATTATGTTTAAAGCATCGGCGTCCAAGACAAGCGGTTGTTTGGCTTTTAGCAATAATTCTTTTACGACCTCTGCTGTGAGTTTATATTTTCTGATGCCGGGACCGATACCGATTGCAGAGTATTTTTCGATGTCGGGAAGCGTAGAAATTATTCTTTCGTTTTTGTCAATGCTGATCATGGTTTCCGGTGTGGAGATTTGAATAATTTCAACGAGTTTTTTTCCCGTGTGGAGAGTTACAAGTCCTGAACCCGCTCTGTGACAGGCTCTCGATGCTAAAATTGCCGCTCCGGCTTTGCCGTAACTGCCTGATATTAAAAGTGAATGACCGAAAGTGCCTTTGTGGGAAAATTTTTTGCGCTTTTTAATTTTTGATGCTATTTCCTCCTCTAAAACCAGATTATAAAAACTCTCTGAGTTTTCGCTAAAATTTTTGTCCAATCCGATGTCAATGATTTTGACCTCGCCCGTAATGTCTTCATTTTCAGGTAAAAGCATTGAAACTTGCGGGGTGTGGATAGTGAGAGTTTTTGTGGCTTTTATAGTAGTGGAAGATACTTTTGTAAAGTCGGAAAGTCCTGAGGGAGTGTCGATAGCGATAACTTCATTTGTCAAAGAATTGATTCTTTCTATTACTTTGGCACTAAGTCCTTGAATTTCACGGTTTAGCCCCGTGCCGAAAATCGCATCGATAATAATGACATTCCCTTGAGGCAAGGGAATGTCGTTTTCTGAATTTATTTCAACGGTTTTGATACCGCTAATTTGCTTTATTTTGTTGAAATTCAGGATATTATCATCGCTGAAATGTTTGGAATCCTTTATCAGACAGCAAGTAATATCGTCAAAGCCGTAGCCGTACAACATTCTTGCTATACATAATCCGTCGCCGCCGTTGTTGCCCGAACCGCAAAAAATCATAAAACGGCTGCTTAAATCTCTGCCTTTTATAATTTCTTCGGTTAGTTTTTCGGCTGCTCTTTCCATCAGTTCGGCTGAGGAAATACCCTGAATTTCCATTGTCGCCTTATCCAAAAGGCGCATTTGTGAAGAGTTAAGAATTTTCATTTATTTTTTTATGCTGAGTTTCTTTGCTATGTCGGCGGGTATTGCGTCTTTATGAACCATAACGTCGATAGTTTTCATAGCAACAAACGCTTTGGTAAAATACCAAGTGCCTTTGTAAGGATTGTCAGTACCCCAAGAGTTTTTAGCCATGTAATATTCTTTGCCGTTTTGGTCTTTTGCAATACCGTAAATGAGCATTCCGTGGTCGTCGGTAGTTTCCCAATTGTCATAACCTTTTTGACGGAGTTCCTGAGTAGCGTTGATTTCAGGAAGCGGTTTTGATGTCAAAAATTCACGTTTTGACCAGTCAGAGGTAAGTCCCGTCCAACGTGCTTGGTCAGAGCCTGATAATTCCGTTGATTTAACATCGGGTAATTGTCCGATACCGTTGCGTGAGAAACCGAGTTCTGAAACGTCAGCACCCCAAGCCAAAGTGTAACCTTTGTTTATGGCATTGTCAATAATTTTCATCATTTCGTCCATCGGAACGTTGTAAGCCAAATCCCAGCGCCAGTTGTCTTGAACTTCTATAACCATCTTTTCATAAAAAGGATGATGTGTGAAAGAGGTTATCGAAACATAATCGTCCATATTAAGACCTAAACTTTCAGCGTAAGATTTAGGAGTGTATTCTTTGCCTTTGTAGGTGAATTTTTCAGGACATTTGCCCAAATATGTGTCATAAATTGATTGAAGACCTTCTTTCCAAAGCGGAGAAAGTTTTTTAGCTTCGCTTTTTGCGATAGCCTCAACGTAACTTTCAGCAATTTTATCGAGTTCGTTGTTGTTAGGAAGCGAATCACCGTAAAGAGTTCCCATCGTAGGCATTGCCTCTTGAGGTATTATGCCGTAATGTTTCCAACAATAAGCCACGTCGTAAGCAAAACCGCCCGGTGAAAAAGATACATCGCCGTGTGTTCTGACAGTTTTTTCAGCTCTGTCAATCATCGTTTTATTAACAACGAAAGCCTCTGAAAAGTCCATTTCGCCTTTGCCCAAACGCATAAGTTCGCTTTCAAAATAACTCAAGGTCGAAAAACACCAGCATGTACTGCTTCTGTTCTGATTTTTTACGCTCGAAATCGGCAATTCTTTTACCGTTTTGAATTCAAACTGAGCCATCGAAGGTAACATCATACCGGCGGCTGCTAATGTTAATGCAATTTTCTTAATCATTTTTCGATTATTTTATTTGTTTTTAAAAAAAATAAAGGGCGAAAATATAAAATATTCGCCCCTAAGATATAATTATTCGTTTTATTTGTTTTACTTATTCTGCTACGATTACAAGAACTTTGCTGTTTTCCCAGAATTTCACGGGGTCGGTAATTTCCAATTTGTCAGTAACCTTACCGTTTTGGATAAGTTTGTATGAGCCTGAGGGGTGATTGGAAAGAATTTTAGCCGACTTTACATTGAGCGGAATAGAATTGCAAGCTCTTAAATCCGTCTTCGTGAAATAATCTTTGTCCATATTGCCGTCGATTTTGAGCGGTTTGAAAAGTCCGTCTTTTGCAACGACATTGTGGTTCATAAGTTCTTTCTTTGTACCTACAACATAATAAACAGTGTTAAGAGCCTCGTCTTGAGCTGAAATAATTTCAGATTTTTCTTCGCTCATGCGTTGTTCTTCTTTGAGGGTAGAGTCAATCTCTGCCATTTGACTTTCCAACTGTGCAACATTGAAATTAAGCTTTTCCAACTCTGACTTCAAGGTCGTAATTTCTTGATCCTTGCTGTTCATTTGTTCTGTCAAGAGTTGAATTGTTTTTGCCATTTCTTTGTTTTTCAGACCGTTCTTTTGAAGCTTGTTGTTCAAATCGTTGATGGTCTGTTTGTTTTTTTGCATCAATTCATATATTGAAAGAATGTCATCGTTGATTCTTTCCGCAGAGGTTTCATCAAATTCTTGTCCTGTTTGTGTTCTTGTGGAAATTATCTGTTCTTTTTCCTTAATTTTGTTAAGGTTTTCTTGTATGGAGTTGAAAGCTGCAAAATATTCGTCTATTTTGACTCCTCCTGTTGTTGCAACGCTTCTTAAACTGTCGTTTTGCGCTTGAAGTCTTTGTAATTCTTCAGTGTTGCAAGACTGAAACGTTAATAATGAGCCGAAAATGGCTGCTGTTAATACTAATCTTTTCATTTTTAAAAATTCAAGTTAAAGATCCAAAAATATAACGCTGCAAAATTACAAAAGTTTTTTGATATTGCATAATTTTGAAAAAAAAATTACCTTTGTCCTTGGTTTAATACACTTAAAAAATGTCAAAATTATATATCGTACCGACCCCTGTGGGCAATCTTGAGGATATGACTTTCAGGGCTATTAAAGTTTTAAAACAATGCAGTCTGATACTTTGCGAGGATACCCGCACGAGTTCAGGACTTTTGAAACACTTTGAAATCAATGTTCCCGTTGCCTCTCATCATAAGTTCAACGAGCATGAAACATCGGATTATTATGCCTCAAGGGTTCTTTCAGGCGAGGATATTGCGCTTATCTCTGATGCCGGAACACCTGCGATTTCCGATCCGGGATTTATGTTGGTAAGGGCTTGTGTTCAAAAAGGTGTTGAGGTAGAGTGTCTGCCGGGTGCAACGGCTTTTGTGCCGGCTTTGGTGGATTCGGGTTTCGGTTGTGAAAGTTTTATTTTTAACGGTTTTTTGCCGCAGAAAAAAGGCCGTCAAAAGCGTCTTAAATTTTTATCCGAATTGGATTTAACAGTGATTTTTTACGAATCGCCGTATCGTGTTACGAAACTTTTGCAGGAGATAGGAGAGTATTTCGGAAAGGATAGAAGAATTTCTATAACAAGGGAAATATCAAAGATTTACGAAGAAACTTTGCGGGGAACCTCTGACGAACTTTTGGAGGCGTTCAAAGAGAAGGCTCCTAAAGGCGAGTTCGTCGTAGTTGTTGACAAAAAAAACAAAAACAGTGAAACTGAAGATTGATAAGGTTCTTATAAAAATGCGTTTGGCTTGTATTGTTTTAGTTCCGTTTTTTGCTGTCTTTTCTTATTATGATGTTAATGCTCAGGGGTTGTTTAAGTCTTATGAAAAACTTTCAACGCCGGAAAAGCATTGGGTTTTGACTCACCCGTTAGCGGCGAAAAAAATTTTTAAGATAAGTTCTTTGGTCAAAGATGAGGTTAAAAAACATCAAAATGATACTCTTTTTGACGGAGATGTTGTCGGCGGAACGCTTGATGCTTTCAAACATACGCTTTGGATGGCACTTTGCGCTCAAAAAATCGGGAAGAAAAGAGCTTTGCTTTTAGGACAGGCGCATGAAGATGGCAACCGTTTGGACTTTTTGAAAAACGGTCAGAAAAAATATATCGGTCAGGATAGTGTTTTAAGCCGTATGGATATGCTTAATAATAAGGTAGGTGCGCAAATCGGTGTTGAATATCCTAACATAGAATTAGATTCTTTGACACAAATCGTTATAAAAAATGTTATAGAGGGAAATTGCTTTAAGGTTAAAAAAAATTCTAAACGCCGAAGCCTTGATAAGGATGGCAATATTATTGACGAAAATAAATATCCGGGTGTTTGGAATATTCCTAAGGTTTTAATAAAATCTAACGGATTAGACGAAATATAATCTTTTTTTGTCTAATCCGTTAAAAAAAAATCCAAAAAAGAAAAACAATTTTATTTCTTACTCATTTTGAACAAGAAATCTTTTTCTTCTTTTGACAGATTGCTATAACCGGATTTTGAAATTTTATCAAGAATTTCGTCTATTTTTTCTTGGTCAGAGGCTTTTTGTTGATTGAATTCTGCATCGCTGAAATTTTGATGCTGAGAATATTCAGTATCTTTGTATTTATTGTATTTAACTTTCATTTTCGGTTTGCTTTTGAAAAATGAGAACAACGAAAACAAACTGTCTACCAACTTGTTGAACCCTTCTGTTATATCTTTGCCTTTCTTATAGTTGATTGCAAACAGAAAACCGAACAATGCACCGCCTAAATGAGCGATGTGTCCGCCTGCATTAGTTCCTTGAATTTGGATGACATCAAACACAACGTATGCAACGGCTATCCATTTGAATGTTACTGGTATGATGCCGAAAAACAAGACTTTGTAATCAGGTTGTAAAACTGCAATCAAAACGATATAAGCCGTTACCGCAGCCGAGGCTCCTAAACAAACCGAACCTAATACGGAATTAGAAAAAATCGGGAAAATATTATAACTCAATATATAAAGCAACGCTCCAGATAGTCCGCCTAAAATATAAACTCCTAACTGCTGACGGTTGTTAAGCATATATTCCAAAATTTGTTTTATGCAGAAGAGCCACAACATATTTGAGAAAATATGCCAAAAATCAATATGCAAAAACATATAAGTGATCGGAGTGTAAAATCTGAAAGCCAATTTGTTTATTGCCGCCGGCAGTGCAAAATATTTTACTGCTAAATTGTCCATGTATCCTTGCAGACCGAACAAATAAAACAAAATGCCTGCAACTGATATAAACAAAAATACAGCGATGTTGATAATTAGTAACTTACTAATCATCGACTGTCTGAAAGCCGTTTTTATAAAACTTGTATCCATTTTTTCTTTTTAAGCGTTAAAAAAATCGTTATGCGGGTTTCTTTTCCACCATAAAATCATGATTATACCGAAAAGCATACCGCCTAAATGTGCAAAATGTGCGATATTGTCACCGCTAAAATCATTAACACCGAAAAACAATTCGGCTGCACCGTACAAAAGTACAAAATATTTTGCTTTTATGCCAATTGGAATAAACATAAATTGCAATTTCATGTCGGGAAACATCATTCCGAAGGCTAATAACAATCCGAATACCGCTCCTGAAGCACCTACAACCGGTCTTGCCGTGAAATTTTCAGCTGCTTTGCTTACAATATCTTTTATCGCTTGGGCAAAGTTTGGAGAATGTTGATAATTTGTTATAAAATCGTCCAAAAGTTGCATTTTAAACAAATAACTGTGTTCGGCGGCAAAAGTCCTGAGCCCTTCAACCGTCGGATTTGCTATTAAAGCCTCTGCTGCCTCTTGAGCGGGAGCTATTTGATAATAGTTTACGAGCATATTAACGATTGCCGCACCAAGTCCGCAAACGATATAATAAAACGAAAATCTTTTGCTGCCCCAGACACTTTCTATTATAGAGCCGAACTGATAAAGCGCAAACATATTGAAAAATATATGTGTAAATCCGGAATGAACAAACATGTACGTAAAAAATTGATACGGTTTGAATTGTTCACTTTTAATATAATAAAGTGCCAAAGCATCTGTGGCAGGCGGGTATGCCATGCAGATTACGAAAACTATGATATTAGTAATCAGCAAATATTTTGCACAAGGTGTCAGATTCATTTATAAAAATTTTTTTTCTATTTCGTCAATGGGTAAAATTACGATTGCCGTTTTTCCGTCCGGGGAAAAATTCGGCTCCGGCGTTGCAAAAAGCGAATCTATAAGCGAACTCATTTCTTCTGCCGAGAGTTGTCGTCCCGCTTTTATGGCTTTGCGCCTTGCAATGGATTTTGCCAAAACATCTTTTATCGATGATGACAAATCTCCGTGTCCGTCTTTGTAACTGTCAATGATGTCCGTTAAAATTCCGATGGCATCGTTTTGGTCTAAATACGGCGGAATACCTTTCAACACAGGCTCTTGCATATCCGTAAAGTCAATGTCAAAACCGATACTCGTCAAAAAATCCCTTATGTCATAAGCCATAGTGGTTGATTGCGCATCTAATGAAAGTTTTTCGGGGTATAACAGCGATTGCGTATTGTCGGCATTGTTGTCAGCAACCTCCAAAAACTTGTTGTACAAAACTCTGTAATGAGCTCTGTATTGGTCAATTATCATTAAACCCGATTTTACGGGGCTTACAATGTATTTCTCTTTTACTTGAAGAATTTTGTTGGACTCGTTAATGCTTTTTTGAGTATCTAACGGTAGTTCCGCAATTTCTTCATTATTAGAGGTTTGATACAATTTCTGCCAATTATCGAGATTGTTTTTTGCACGGTAATCGGTGTATTGGCTTTTGTTTTCGTAATATTTTTTTTCAGTACTTTCAAACGGGTTGTAAAACGGGTTGTAACTTACCTGAGGAGCCTCAGGCATCGGCGTATCTTTTGAAAAATACGGCATATCGGCAATTTGCGCATTGTCAAAATCCAAAGCCGGGGCAACGTCGTTTTTGTTGAGCGTTTCACGGATTCCCGCTTGAAGAAGTCGGAAAATATCTTGAGCGTTTTCAAAATTTATTTCCGTTTTTGTTGGGTGTACATTAACGTCAATGGCGTGAGGGTCAATCTCAAAATACAAAAAATACGACGGTGCAGTATCGGGCAAAATCAGTTTGTCGTATGCCAACAAAACGGCTTTGTTGAAATACGGATTTTTCATGTAACGGTTGTTAACAAAAAAATACTGTTTGTCGTTACGCTTTTTAGCCGAAGATGGTTTGCCGGTAAATCCTGTGATTTTTACGATTGAAGTGTCGATTTCTACGGAAATCAAATCCGCATTGAGATTTTTGCCGGCTATTGCAATGATTCTCTGTTTAAGACTTGCTTTGGGCAGAGAATAAATCATCTGCTCGTTGTGATAAAGCGAAAAGTCAATCATAGGATGTGTTAGCGCAACTCTCTGAAATTCTGTTATAATATGTTGAAATTCAGTGGAATTGGCTTTTAAGAATTTGCGTCTTGCCGGAACGTTGAAAAAAAGCGATTTTACGGCAAAGTTAGTTCCTTTGGGCGTATTAACGGGAGTTTGACTTATAAATTCCCCGCCGCTGAAAATAACTTGCGTTCCCATTTCGTCGCCTTCCTGACGTGTTTTGAGTTCGACCTCCGCAACCGAAGAAATCGAGGCTAAGGCTTCACCCCTAAAACCTTTCGTATAAATGCAAAAAAGGTCGTCAGTTTTATAAATTTTACTTGTAGCATGGCGTTCAAAACTCATAAAAGCGTCTTTTTCACTCATTCCGCAACCGTTATCAACGACCTGAATAAGCGTTCTTCCGGCATCTTTGATATTGACGGTGATTTTGTCAGCACCGGCATCTACCGAATTTTCAACGAGTTCCTTTACGACAGAGGCAGGGCGTTGAATAACCTCACCCGCAGCAATCTGATTTGCCAATGCCTCCGGCATAAGTTTTATAATTTCCGCCATTTTTGTTTTTTGAGAAAAATAAAATTACATAAAACCGAAATATCTGTTAACAAAATAGCAGATTAGCGACAAAATAACAACTAAAACAAAAACACGTAAATTGCTCTGTCTTAATTCTTTGTGCTGACGTTCATAACGGCGTCTGAAAGTGCCTTTTTGTATTAGTCTGACATCTTCCGTACCTTCTTTACCGAGTTCTTTGTTGATTTCGTCTACTCTGCGGCTGATTTCGTCTTTCACGGGGTCGTAATACCTCGGAATGTATTGAAATTCATGAATTTTGTTTTCCGGAAAAAATCTTGGTAATCCCATAGTGTTTCTAAATTTTAAAAAAGTTTTCAACCGCAAAGATAATTAATTTTTTTGATTGCAGCACAGCTCCCGCGCAAATCATTTTATGAAAAAAGATTAAAAATTCGGGTCTGTTATGTCTTTTATTGTATCTTTGTCCATGATAACCAATACGTCATAAAATTCAAGAACTTTTTCGTCAGTGAACAGTTTTCCTTTCTCGCGCCAGAGAGAAAAGGTTGTAAAATCACCTTTTAAAACATAAATGTTGTCTTCTTTGGAATCTTTGAAGAATATATCCGCGCGGTATTTTTTGTTGTGATTATATTTGTTGTCGTTGAGTTTTAGATTTAGAACAGCTTTTTTTGTTTCTTTTGACGGTATGTGTATATAACAACTGTCTGAAAATAAGAGCTTTTCTTTGTCAGTTGTTTCGTATATCGAATATTTTGTGCAGACAAGTTCTTTTTTTGTTTTGTTCTTGATTTTCAGGAAAATATAATCTGCTGCAACTTGTTTTAATTCAATCAGTTCAATCAGGCTGTCGGCGGCTTTGGTTTCTTGTTTTTTGGAAATATTAAAGGGCGTTTCGGGTATATTGTTCATACACGAAACGCTCATTATCAAAAAAAGTATTGAAATAATATTTTTCATTGTTAATATCGCTCTACTTCTAGACGTTTATTAATCATATATGCTTTTACGCATACACCAAGTTTTTCTCCGTTATATATAACAGACCCTCTGTTTATACCTACAGTATAACGTGTATTGGTACTTGATGTGTAAGAATAAACTAAACCACCGCTGTCTCCATGTTGTGATGTATATGTGTGGTGAGAATAACGTCTGATACGCTTGGCTTTTGTGGGGTGGGAATAGAAACAGAACTGAATTTCACCTTCCCTGATACTCTTCATCTGAATTACATGCCCCTAATAATGCAATAGCAGATAATGCACTAAAAAATTTATTCATGTTATAAAAGTATTAAAATTTATTATTGCAAAGTAAAATATCTTTTTTTTGTAAAACAAATTTTTTTTGTGGAAAATGATTATATGTTTCATTTTTTTATACGCACAGGGGTTGATGTTTCTGACGAAACAACACCCCTGCCTAATATCCGTCGCCCTTACAGGGCTGTGTAGTCCCGTCAGGGACGGCGGCAATTAGGCAGGGGTGTTATGTTGCTTGCAACATATAAACCCTTGTGTTGTGTATTATTAAAATTATTTCAACCGTTGTATGAAGTACTTAAAAGTGTACTAAAAATTATTTCATACAAAAAAAATCCGTATATTTGCGCTTAAAAAAGAATGGAAACTTTCAACAATTTAAACGGACTTTTGAAGTTTTCTATATTAGAGAAATTCGACAATGTTTTGGATTTTGTTACGACGCGGCAAAATCCTTACGGTAAGGGAGATAACTTTAATATAGGATATTCCGGCGGCGAGGATTTTCAAACGCTTGAAAACCGAAAAATGCTTGCTCAGGCTCTTAATCTTGAGCCGAAGAATTTTGTGATACAAACGCAAATTCATTCCGATAATTATAAAATCGTCGGTTTTAAGGACGGTGGCAGTGGATTTTTAAGCAAGGAAACGGCTGTTAAGGGTACGGATATTTTAATTACTAACGAGAAAAATCTTTGCCTTATAACCCGTAGTGCGGATTGTACGCCGGTTTTGCTTTTTTCGCCTGAAACAGAAAGCATTGCAGCCGTTCATTCGGGTAGGGAAGGCACTTTTAAGGGCGTTGCTGTTAAGGCGGCAAAACTTTTGCATGAGAATTTTAATGCGGATTACTCTAAAATTATCGTATGTATCGGACCTTCAATAGGTTTTATGAGTTATGAGGTCGATGAAAATTGTGCTGAAAAATTTGTGGAAGATTCACGTTTTTCTGCTCATACTATAAAACAAAAAGGTGAAAAATATTTTTTGGATTTAAAGACAATGATATTCGAGGATTTAATAAATTTGGGATTAAAATCTGAAAATATTGAAAAATCGGATATTTGTACTAAAACAGAGAATCAAAACTTTTTTTCGGCGCGGTGCGGCAATCAGCAGCGTTTTTGCACCGGAATAATGTTGAAATAGGTTTAAAAAAAAATTAAAAGTAAAAGAGATGAAATTAAGCGTATTATCTTCAGTAATGCTAATTCCTGCGTTTTTCTTAATGAGTTGTTCGCAGGGTGGTCCGAATTTATCGGATAGTAGTAAAGCTTCAATCGGCGGTGTTGCATCCGCTGACAACAATTCCGGGTCAGAGCCTATAGCAAGATCTCTGCCAAGGAAAAAACGTCCTAAAGCGTTTGATAAATATAACATTTCGTTTTGGGATTCGCTCAAGACCAAAGAGCAGCACCGTTCTGCAATAAAAATGGTTGCTCTTTCGCATGAATCTTCAGAAGAAACAACTTCTGATTTTTCTCAAATGAGACCTAACGAATTAGCTTTCCGCCTTGGTGCCGTGTTTGCTAATAATGGGGTGGGCAAATTTCAGGAACGTAAGGCAATTGTTGAAAAACTTTTGCCAGATATGTCTGATTTTTCGGATACGGTTGCCTTAGAAACCATGTTTCAGAAATGCGTTATGGCTGTTGAAAAAAACAAACAGCACGGTACGGCTGCAATTATGATTTCAGGATATTATTTTGAATATTTATCGCAAATAATAGAAAACGTAAACGAGACTACTCATTTGCCTAACGAACAAATTCTTTCGGAAGGCATTATAAAACTCGATTCTTTGAAAAGTTATTGTAACGAGTCTTTAATGTCGGAGCCTGATATTAACATTACGCTTCCTATTCAAAGAATTATTGCTGCAACCGATTCTATTAAAGCAATTTACACGGAATGTCTTACCGTTGGCGGCGAAAACAAATACGATAAACTTCACGATGTAATTTCGGAAACGGAGGCCAAAATTTTTGAAGACAGAAAATAATTCAATTTTTCGATGGCAGGTTTTACCTGCCATTTTTTTTCTTTTTTGGGCGCAACGTAATTTGAGCCACAACGTATTTCCAAAAATTTTTGTTTTTCGTTGATACAAACCATTGCAAAGGCGGCAGATTCCATTGTTTCGATTTCAGCGGGAAATTTTTCTAACATTTTTTCCACGTATTCTTTTCTCGTTATGCAGCGGCTGACAGTATTACAAATTGCCGGTATTAAACCGTTAAAAACCATATCGTTGTGAAAATAACCGTCAGAAAAACCGAATGAATTTTCCTCTAAAAATTCTGTTCCGATAACCGAAACAAAATCTCCTTCTGAGTTTTCAAAACCGCAATCGGTGAAAGTTGTTTTTTTTACTAAATAGAGTTGTAAAAGTTCTTCGTTTTCGTTGTAAATGCCGCAAATTCCTACAAAAATTGCCAAATCATAACTCCTTTCAGAAAAAAGTTTTGTTAAATTATAAACGCTCAACCATGTGCCGACACCGCTTATAAGTATGTCAGTGGCTTGGTTTAGTTCAAAAACTTTGCCCGTAGAAAAAATTTCTTCTTTCAGAATTCCCGAAAGTTCTTTCTTAGAGGAGGCACATATCAAAAGTTTTTTGTGAAGTTTCATTTTTTACGTATTTTTGTGGCCTCAAAGTTAGCAAAATATGATAGAATTAACAGAAAAAGGAGCGGAAAATTCTTCCGGTACACGATACATTAAAATAGAGCGTTACAATTCCGATACTACGCTTGCTATTGCTGATAGTGTTAAGAATATGATTTCGCAAATCGGTGAAGATACCTCGCGCGATGGTCTTATTGATACACCGATGAGGGTTTCAAAAGCGTTTCAGTTTTGTACTCAAGGTTATCAGACCGACCCGAAAAAAATTCTTGAAGGCGCACTTTTCAAAGAAGATTATTCGCAAATGGTTTTGGTGAAAAATATCGAACTTTATTCGATGTGCGAACACCATTTGTTACCGTTTTTCGGAAAAGCGCACGTAGCCTACATTCCTAACGGTACGATAACGGGTCTTAGCAAAATCGCGAGGGTCGTTGATGCGTATGCACGTCGTTTACAGGTTCAGGAGCGTTTAACGATGCAAATTCGTGATTGTATTCAAGAGACTCTCCATCCTTGGGGCGTTGCAGTCGTTATTGAAGCTTCTCATCTTTGTATGATGATGCGCGGTGTTCAAAAACAAAATTCCGTTACCACAACATCAGCTTTTACGGGTGCATTTCTTAAAAATACTTCAACCCGTGAGGAGTTTTTAAGGTTGGTGAACGCAAATTTGCATTGAAGAAAAAAATTAAGGGGCTATGTTTTTTATAGTCCCTTTTCTTTTAAATATGCTTTTCCGACCTCGCAGAGTTCCTTATAGAATTCTTTTCCGAAGGCTTGGGTTATAGGCTCTTGTAAAAATTTATAACAAGGAATACCTATCTGGGTCCCGTTTCTCATTGCTGATTTGCAGATATGCCAGCGGTGAAATTTTATGGCTTTGAAAGGTCCTACTTTGTCGATTCTAATCGGATACAGATAACACGAAATAGGTTTGCGCCATGAAGTTTTTCCCTCTAAAAATGCTTTTTCGTAAGCGCACATTGCAATTCCGTCTTTGTATGTAACGTATGCACATTCTGCGCCATTTACTAATGGCGTGCCGAGGTCGCCGTCAGAGTCTATTACGCCGAAACCTTGTTCTTCAACAGCTTTGATATTTTTTTCTTCCAAATACTCTTTGGCGAAAGGAAAATCTCTTTCCAAATCGTCTAACTCTTTTTCTAAAAGCGGTGCGCCGGAATCGCCTTCTATGCAACATTCTCCTTTACAGGCTTTTATGTCGCAGACAAATTTCTGCAAAAAAATATCTTCGTCAATTAATATGTCGTTGAGAATTAACATCTTTTTTTATTTTTTTTCTTGCGGCAAAGTTAATCATTATACTTGAAACCAAGAAAAAAAGTTTTTTTTGTTACTCCTAAAAAAAATTTATACTTTTGCACCACCACTAACGGCGTTTTTTTTGACGCTAAAAAAAGTTTAAAAAAAGATATGCAATTACTTGAATTTGAACAGCCTATACAGGAACTTGAAGAACAACTCTCTAAGGCGGAGGAAATCAAAAAGGCAGGTTCCGTTGATATTGACAGCACAATTTCAGAGCTGAAACAAAAAATTGTCAACACCCGTAAAGAAATTTACGAGAACCTTACGCCTTGGCAGAGGGTTCAGGTTTCAAGACATCCGGAAAGACCTTATACATTGGGTTATATCCGTCATATTTGCGACGAGTTTATAGAACTTCACGGCGACCGTAATATTAAAGACGATACTGCTATGGTCGGTGGTTGGGGTATGGTTGATGGCAAATCCATAATGTTTATCGGTCAGCAAAAAGGCGAAAATACCAAATTGCGTCAATACAGAAATTTTGGTATGGCTAATCCTGAAGGTTATCGCAAAGCCCTAAGACTTATGCGTATGGCTGAAAAATTTCAGAAACCTATTGTAACTCTTATCGATACTCCCGGCGCATATCCGGGTTCTGAGGCTGAAGAACGCGGTCAGGCAGAGGCAATCGCAAGAAACATTTATGAAATGTTCAGAATCAAAGTGCCTATCGTATGTATCGTAATCGGTGAAGGTGCATCGGGCGGTGCTATCGGTATCGGTGTGGGCGACAGAGTTTTTATGTTGGAAAACACTTGGTATTCGGTTATTGCGCCGGAGAGTTGTTCAAGTATTTTGTGGAGAAGTTGGGATTTCAAACGTGAGGCTGCCGCTGCTTTGAAACTTACCTCTAACGATATGCTTAGCAATAAGTTAATTGACGGTGTTATAAAAGAACCTGATGGAGGCGCACACAGCAATCCTCAAGAAATGTATGCTACCGTTAAGAAAACTATACTTGATACAATCAACGAATTGGAAAAAATTCCGACTGAAGAATTATTGAAACAGCGTTTGGATAAATTCTGCGCTATGGGCGTTTATAACGAATAAGGAGGAAACTGTTTATGCCGGCAACTGCAAATGAAAATAGTCAGCCCAAAAAACGCACTGACCGTTCTTTGGTGATTCATCAAAACGACCAATACGGAAGAATACCGCCGCATGATTTAGCTTTGGAGGAATTTGTGCTCGGTGCTATAATGGTAGAGGAGGGTTCTGAAATTGACGTTTTCAATATTCTTTCTCCTGATAGTTTTTATACCGATGCCCACAGAAAAATTTATGAGGCGATTCTAAAACTTTCATCGGCACAGCAGCCGATTGATATGTATACCGTCATTGAGCAGTTGTCGAAAAACGGGACACTCGAAGATGTCGGCGGTACTTATTATATAGCATCGCTGACAGAAAAAGTCGGTTCGGCGGCTCACCTTGAATTTCATTCAAGAATTCTTCAGCAAAAATATATTGCCCGTCAATTAATAAAAATTGCAACGGAAATCGAAGACCAATCATACGACCCGACAGCAGAAGTTGATGACATTTTGTCATATTCCGAAAAATCTATTTTCGATTTGGCTAACGGTAACATCAAGACGCAAACAAAATCAATGTCAGATGTTTTGAAGGAATCTCTCAAGCAAATCGAAGATGCGGGAAAACGTGAAGACGGTCTTTCCGGCGTGCCTTCGGGTTTTACCTCTTTGGACAAGATAACGCAAGGCTGGCAAAATTCTGATATGATTGTCGTTGCGGCACGTCCTGCAATGGGTAAAACGGCTTTCATTCTCTCGATGGCGCGTAATATGACGGTCAATTTCAAAATTCCCGTTCTTATTTTCTCACTTGAAATGTCGGCGGTTCAGTTGGTTAACCGTTTAATAGTCAGTGAGTCAGAACTCTCATCAGAAAAAATACGTACAGGTAAACTTGAGGATTACGAATGGACACAATTGGACAACAAAATCAAAAATCTTCAAGATGCACCTTTGTATATAGACGATACGGCGGCAATTTCTCTTTTTGAATTGCGTTCAAAATGTATCCGTCTTAAAATGCAACATAATATCGGAATGGTTATGATTGACTATTTGCAACTTATGTCAGGTCCGCCTGAGGTTAGAGGTAACCGTGAACAGGAAGTCTCTACTATTTCCCGCGGTATCAAACAGTTAGCAAAGGAAATTAACGTGCCGATAATTGCATTGTCACAGCTTAGCCGTAGTACGGTTTCCAGAGGCGGAGATATGCGTCCTCAACTTAACGACCTTCGTGATTCGGGAGCTATTGAGCAGGATGCGGATATTGTTTGCTTTATTCACCGTCCTGAATATTATGGTATGCAACAAGATGCCGAGGGAAATTCTACTCAAGGTTTAGGACAGGTTATAATCGCAAAACACAGAAATGGTGCTACTTGCGATGTTAATTTGAGGTTTAGGGCGGAGTTTGCAAGGTTTGAAGAATGGGATTCTTTGGGCCTAAGTCAAGCTGGTTTGCCCGCTATTGACTCTTCAGGAAATGCTTCGGTGGAGGTAAGTTCCTCTATTGAAGGTTTGAGCGGACTTGGTGTACCACCACCTATCTCGCCTATGGGTGATGCCCCGTTTTAAGCCGTTTCTTATTATAAAAGGCTGAGAAGAGAAAAACAAGGAACAAAAACTATGAACAAAATACTATTAACGATATTATTATTTTTGTTGCCGTATATGTCTTTCGGTTTAAAAATTTTGATACCGATGGACGAGACGCAGACAAATCATTTGAAAGCCTACGGTGTTTGTTATGCAGTTTTGGAGAAAGGCGGTTCGGCGCAGTGGCTTTTAAATTATCGCGGCGGAAGTTTTTTGACGGATTTTTCCGAAGACATTGCAAAAATTTGCAGGGTCAGAAATGTTAAGTTTGAACAAATAGCCGATGCTGCGGCGGAGCATATCCTTTTAGAAATTTCGCAAAACGATGTTAATATGGAGCAGATAAAATTGGAAAAAGCTCCGAAAATTGCCGTTTACGCTCCTAAAACTTACAAGCCTTGGGACGATGCCGTAATGCTTGTTTTAACATACGCTGAAATTACTTACACCGTGGTTTATGATGAGGAGATTTTAACTGGCAAACTCTCAAAATACGATTGGTTACATGTTCACCATGAGGATTTTACGGGGCAATTCGGAAAGTTTTACGCCATGTACAAAAACGCTCCGTGGTACAAAAATCAAGTTACGGAATTTAATGCTTTGGCTCAGAAAATGGGTTTTAACAAGGTTTCGCAGCTCAAACTTGCCGTTGCCAAAACGATGAAAGAATTTGTCGGAAACGGTGGTTTTATGTTTGCAATGTGTTCTGCAACTGATAGTTTTGATATTGCTTTGGCAGCAGAAGGAGTTGATATTTGTCAGCCGATGTTTGACGGTGATCCTATTGACCCGGATTGTCAGAAAAAATTGGACTTTTCCAAAACGTTTGCTTTTAAGGACTTTACGTTGGAACTAAACCCTAATGTTTACGAATATTCCGATATTGACGCAACACGAACAAGAAGAGTTACGCAGGATAACGATATTTTTACGCTTTTTGATTTTTCAGCAAAATGGGATCCCGTTCCTACGATGTTGTGTCAAAACCATGTTTCTGTTATTGACGGTTTTATGGGTCAGACAACGGCTTATAACAAAAAGGTTTTGAAATCATCGGTTTTGATTCTGGGCGAAAACAAAGCCGCTAACGAGGCGCGTTATATTCACGGAGAGTACGAAAAAGGCACGTGGACTTGGTATGCCGGACACGACCCTGAGGATTATACGCATTATGTCGGCGACAAACCTACGGATTTGGATTTGCACCCGAATTCACCGGGCTTCCGTCTGATACTCAACAACGTACTTTTTCCCGCTGCGAAAAAGAAAAAAATGAAAACCTAAAAGTCGAAAACGTTTCTTAAAATCCAAAAGGCTATAATCGTAATTAACAGAAAAGAACAAGCGTAAATTCCCGTTATTTGTTTTGATAGTTTCGGAAATTTTTCTTCGATGAGTTTTATTTTTAGGATTATAAGTAAGAAAACATAACCGGTCATCAAATACAAAAGCGGATTTTGTAAAAATGATTTTTTGATTTCTCCTTTCAAAAGATAATGTAGCGCCCTTTGACCGCCGCAACCCGGACATTTGTAACCCGTTGCGGTATAAAAAATACATTTGGGCATTACTTTGGAATTTTCCGGATTATTGTTATAATAAAATTTTAGGATTAACACCATAATTATTAATGCTGCTAATCCTAAAATTATTATGATTAATTGTCTTATTTTCATGAATTTTTTATCGAAGGTGTGGTAACACGTTGACAAATCCCACAAATGCAGTGTACGTGATAACCGCAAGAAATCCTAAAATAGCTCCTACGATAATCCATGTTTTAGCATCTTTGTATTTTTTGCGGGCTTGCTCATAATTACCTTTTGCCCATTCTATTTCAGAGCGGAGAGTCATTATGATTCCGACAATACCCGTTATGTTACAGCACAAAAAATTTGATACTACCGCCCAAACCAACAATGTTTGAAAATCAGGCGGTACTTGATAATTTTTTTCTGAACTATAATTGGATTTATTATAGTTGTTTGTCTGCTGCGGAATTATTTCGGGTGGATTAGGCGCATTGAGATTCAGAGCCTCGAAAACCTCTGGAACATCTTTTGCTTTTGCCCATTTTTCCATACCCTCCGTCCAAATATCAGTTTCGGGAGTGATATTTTTTATCAACTCCAAAAAATCTACCGGACCTTTTTGTGTGTTTCCTTCGTAATAAAAATACTGACTCATAAAATATTATCTTTTTTAGTAAAGTATCGGGAGAATTTTCGGCTCTTCCAACAAGAGTTCGGGTTTTTCTTTCTTGATGTCTTCTATTGCTGCCTCTATCGTTTTAAGACTGCACGTGTCCGTTTCAATCGAGAAATCTGCTGTTTCGCCCGAAAATCTGTTATGACCGACGGTTTCGATGTTGATGCCTTGTTTTCCGATGCAAGTTGTAATAAGACCTGTTGTACCAGGCAGGTTTTTGGTCTTGAAACTTACCAAGTACGGGAACGAAATCTCTTTTGCATCGCCCAAAACGTATTGTTCTTTTTCGTTGTAAGTCTCTACCTCGCCGTGTCTTGCTATGAAAACAATGTCTGAGACTATACTCATTGCCGTTTCTGTACTTCCTGCACCTTTACCGATAAGGAAATGTGTGTCGGAATATTTGTTGTCAAGTCTTACGGCGTTTACGGCGTAGTTTACTTTTGAAAGCGTATTGTCGTTTTTAACAGCCATCGGTCTTACGGTTGCGTAAACTTTTTTGTCTTTGAGTTTTGCAAGACAGATAAGTTTTATCGAAGCGTTGATTTCTTTTGCGAAATCCATATCGTTTTTGTTAATATATTCGATGCCCACAACAGAAAGCTCTTGCATTGAAACTTTTAAGCCGTATGCTAATTTTATAAGGAGTATCAATTTGTGAGAAGCATCACCGCCGTTGATGTCTAACGAGGGGTCAGCCTCGGCATAACCGTTCTCTTGAGCTAATTTCAACGCTTGTGCAAAATCAAGGTTTTGAAGTTGCATTTGTGTTAAAATATAGTTTGAAGTGCCGTTCATAATACCGCTGACACTTTCAATAATATCGCCCGTAAAACACTCTTTGATACCTTTTATAATCGGAATTGCACCGCATACGGCAGCCTCGTAGCCTAATTGGAGTTTGTTTTGAGCTGCTTGCGCAAAAATGTCCGCACCGCGCTCTGCCAAAAGGGCTTTGTTGGCTGTAACCAAATGTTTGCCGTTTTTAAGGACATTCAAACAAGTGTTGTGTACAAAATCACTTTTGCCGCCCATTGTTTCAACAACGACGTCAATGTCCTTATCTTGGAGTATTTGGTCTATTGTAACGGGTTGCCCCTTAGAGAGAAAATATTTTTCTTCCAAGCCGAATCTTTTGATCGCAGCCTGCGGATTGAGTTCAGCAATGTATTTAAGGGATATTTCCCTTTGGGCGCGTGCCGATAAAAGTTCTTTCTCTTTGGTAAGTATTTGCGCTACTCCGCCGCCTACTGTACCACAACCTAAAATCGCTATATTTAAAGGTTTCATCTAACTTATTTGATTTAAAAAATTTGGCGCAAGATAAGTTTTTTTTTTCTATAAATAAAATTTATTTTTATAACTTAACAATTTAGTTTAATTTTGCCGCAGTTAGAAAAAATTATATAGAATATGAATTTACCTCAAAATGTAGTCTGCAACTTGGACTTTCAAACGGAATTGAAAAAAGTTTTGGAAGGCTTTAGCGGCAAAGTTTTTGTCTTGGTTGATGAAAACACAGAAAAGTTTTGTTTAAATAAACTTACCTTACTCGCTGAATATAAGACTAATGTAATTAAAATAAAAAGTGGCGAAGAATATAAAAACATTAATACCCTTTCGCAAATTTGGTCACAAATGTCAGAATGTGGCGGCGATAGAAAAAGTCTTTTTATAAATCTTGGTGGCGGTGTTATCGGTGATATGGGCGGACTTGCCGCTTCGCTTTTTAAACGCGGAATCCGTTTTATTAACATTCCCACAACGCTTTTAGCTCAAGTTGATGCCTCATGCGGTGGAAAACTTGCTGTTGATTTCAACGGTTTGAAAAACGAAATCGGACTTTTTAGAAATCCTGACAAAGTGATTATCAGCACCGAATTTTTGAAAACTCTTGATGTTGAGCAGTTGAAATCAGGCATGGCTGAAATGTTGAAACACGCACTTTTGTATAACGAGGAATATTTTTTCGAGTTGAAAGAGTTCAATCCTTTGAAACCCGATTATGCTTTGCTCGGCTCTTTGGTGGAGACCTCCGTTAAAATCAAAAACGAATTTGTAAGCTCTGACCCGACAGAAAAAGGTCTTAGAAAAATGCTTAATTTAGGTCATACAATCGGTCATGCGATAGAGAGTTATTCCTTTGAAACCTCTTCTCCCTTGCTTCATGGTCAGGCTGTGGCAGCAGGATTGGTTTGTGAGCTTTATCTTAGCAACAATTATTTGGATTTTCCGCACACAAAACTTATGGAAATCGTAAGATATATCAATGAACTTTACAAACCGTTTTTGTTTAAATTCGATACATACGAGTATTTGTATTCGCTTATGACACATGACAAGAAAAACTCCGACGGGGAAATTAATTTTTCACTTGTCAGCGATTTCGGTCAGTACAAATTCGACTGCAAATGCAAAAAAGATGATATTTTTCAAGCACTTTCGTTTTATAATCAGATTAATCTTTAAAAGAAAAAATGTATATTGACAATACCGTGAGCATGACCAGATGGATGTTAGCTGAGATTTTAACACTCCTTTTCGGCATTGCGTTTATAATTTATTCGATGATGACTCCGGAATTAACACCGTTAATTCTTGGAGTGTCATGTTTTGTAGTTCATGTTTTGTTGCTTATTTATAGTCCTTGTTATTTTCATTATAATGACGAAAAAGACCCGTTGGAAATCCGTAGCGTTACGGCTTTTCCGCTTTTTAGGAAATACCGTCAGTATGGCATTTTGAAAAAAACTATTCAGAGTTATGAAATTACTCAAGGAATGTTGGGATTGCAAAAGTTTTTGACAATTACGATTAAAGGTCTTGACCCTCAGACGAAGAAGTCTACCGTTAAAAAAATTGAAAAAATCAATATTTCTATCTTGAAAAAAACTGCTGTTGAGGATTTGGAAAGAACTTTGAAAAAGTACGTGAAATAAGGCATTATATTTGCTCGAAAAAAACAAAAAAAACTTTTATTAACGCTATGAAAATGAGATTTATAATTTTGACTTTGCTGATGTTTTTTTCGGCAGAGTTTTCGTCTTTTGCACAGCTTTTAACGCTTGAGCAGTTGGCAAAACAAAGGGTTTACCGCTCTATTAAAGATGCCGAGGCTACCCCTACAACGGTTTTGGTTTTGGATTTGAGCGATTCTCAGTTGAATGATTTGGAAACGGATATTACAAAGTTTCCTAATCTTCAGGCTTTGTATCTTCAGTCAAATGATTTTGAGAGCTTGCCCGATGAGATTTTTTCGATGACAAAACTTCAAATGCTTTTTGTAGATGACAACAAATTAACGAGAATTTCTCCCAAGATAGCTAATTTGGTGAATTTGAAGATATTATCGCTTGCTAACAACAAAATCACTTCAATTCCGGAAGAGGTCTTTTCCTTGAAAAATTTGGAAATCTTGAATCTCTCCGCAAATTCTATTTCTTCTTTGAGCCCTGCGGTGAAAAAACTTTCGCGTTTAAGGGAGCTGACTTTGTCTTTCAACAAATTAACTTCGGTGCCTAACGAAATCGGAAGCATTTCAACGCTTGAGTCTTTGGATTTGGCTGTTAATGATATTAAAACATTTCCTGAGGAGTTTTCGGCATTGAAAAAATTATGTATTTTGCGTTTAGACAGTTGTAAAATCGGAGAAATTCCTCAAACCATACTTTCTTTGACGGGACTTGGTTATTTATCGATGTCAAATTGCGGTATTAAAGAGTTTCCAAGCGGAATTTCTTCTTTAAAAGCTTTGAAAACATTATTACTCAGTGATAATCAAATTTCCTTGTTTTCAAAAGAGGTTTGTGAAATGTCGGGTTTGAAAATCCTTGCTCTTGCCAACAATAAGATTTCAAGTCTTCCTGATGAGATTACGAATATGACAAGTCTTTATGATATAAATCTTTGCGGAAACAAAATTTCAGAATTTCCCGCTCAGATGGAAGGAATGAACAATCTTTTGATGATTGGACTTACCGGCACGGATGTTCAGATGTTGAATTTTAAAATCCAATCCGAGAAAAAAGTTTATTGATTTTTATCAAAAAAAATTTGGATTTAAACAAAAAAGTATGTTATTTTGAAACCGTAAATGTATTAACGTCCTAAAGATGTTTGATGAAAACGATATAAAACTTTTGATTAAGGCTTTGAACGATTCGGGAGGATACGATTTCAGTAATTACTCCCTCAAGTCGTTTATGAGGCGGGTTGAAAAAGTATTATATGATAATAAAATAGACATTTATACTTTGATAAATGCCGTTAAAATTGATAATGTTTTCTTAGAGCAGGTTGTAAGAGACGTTACCGTTAATACAACTGAAATTTTCCGCGATCCTTCCGTTTGGCAGGCTTTGAAATATATGGTTTTGCCGAGGCTTCATGCGAGGAAGGAGATTAACATTTGGCATGCCGGCTGTAGCGTGGGAATGGAGGTTTATTCTATGGAAGTTTTACTTTGTGAGGCGGGATTATTGGAAAATTCAAAACTTTATGCTACCGACATCAATACGGATGTTTTGCTCTCGGCAGAAAAAGGCGTTTATAGTTGCCGTAATTCTGAGGAATATATGACAAATTTTCGTAAGGCCTTGTGTGTTAATCCTTTTAACAGAGAGGAGCAGATTAATATTCCCCCGCAAAAGTATTTTGATATACTTCCGGCAAAAGACGAGTTCAGAGTGAAACCGTTTTTGCTGAAAAAAGCTGATTTCAAAAAGCATAATCTTGTATCAGAGGGAAATCCTTTCGGTATAAAATATGACATAATACTTTGCCGCAACGTTTTGATTTATTTTAATCAAAACCTTCAGAACAAATTATTTGCGCAGTTTTGGGATTATCTCTCTGATGACGGAATTTTGGTCTTGGGAATTCATGAAAGTATTTTAGGACCGCTTACGGCAAAATACGAAAAGAAAGGTTTAATTTATCAAAAAAAGCTTATCTGATGGAAGATAGTCTGATGATTTCGGAAGAGGATTTCTTGAAAATTCTCAGTGCCGTCAGAACGGTGGGCGATATAGATTTTATTGATTATGAGCCTTATTTGCTTTGTCACCGTTTTGAAAGGTTTATGCAGATGCAGGGATATGCATCTGTTGCCGTGCTTATAGACAAGATGATGCAGGATAAGAATTTTATTGATTTCTTTCTTTACAAAATACAAGTAGGTACAACGGAGATGTTCCGCGACCCGCAAATGTGGCTGGAATTGCAGAAAAATGTTTTTCCTAAGTTTTCCGGCGAATCGGTCTTAAAAATTTGGCTTCCTGATGTTTGCGGTGATGACGAACTTAATACTTTATTGATACTTTTGGAGAAAAACAATCTTTTGGTAAAATCAATGATTTATGCTACTTCCTATTCTGAGAGGGTTTTGGACGATGTTAAAATGGGAACTATCGAGCCTAAAAAAATGGAAGTAAGCCTTGATAATTACAAACAGTTTTCCTCGGATACGGAATTTTTTACAAATTGTTTTTTCAAATCCGACAGATTTCAGTGTCTTTCTCCAAAACTGCTTGACAAAGTGATTTATTTAAAACATAATGTCATTCACGAAGAGCCGCCCGACAACGGTTTCAATTTGATAATTTTCCGTAACAGGGCGTTGTATTACAGTATGTCTTCGAGAAAGACGGCTGTTGAAAAACTTTACCGTTGCCTTTTGCCGGGCGGGTATTTTGCGATAGGAATAGGCGAAACGTTGAGAGGTTTGGAACAAAATACGAAATTTGTTCCTATTTCAAAAACGGAAAATATATTCAAAAAACCTTAAAGTAAATCGGAATGTTAAACATTGTAATCGGCGGTTCGGCAGGGAGTTTCCCTATTGTAACGAATATTTTGGCAAAGCTTGACAAATCTTTTTCTTATCCGATGTTTTTGTGCCTTCATAGGCTGAAAAGTGTCAGAACGGGTTTTGTCGAGGCTTTAAGACTGAAATCTTCCGTTCCCGTGTTTGAGCCTCACGACAGGGAACCCGTTATTAACGGTCATGTTTATCTTGCCCCGGCTAATTATCACATGTATTTGACCAAGGGCAATACAATTTCGCTCTCAACGGAGGAGGTTGTAAATCATTCACGTCCTTCGATTGATATAACTTTTGGTTCGGCAGCTAAAAGTTTTGGCTCAAAATGTGTAGGAATACTTTTGTCGGGTGCTAACAAAGACGGAGCAATCGGTCTTAAAGCGATGAAAGATAGCGGTGCAACGATTATCGTTCAATCGCCTCAGGAGGCTCAAGTCAAAACTATGCCGATGGCAGCTTTGAAAATTACCGAGCCGGATTTTGTTTTTACAAGCAGTCAGATTATAAGTTATTTACAAAAACTAAAAGAGTAATTACCATGAAATTATTTGAAAAAGGAAGAAGACAAATCGGTGTATTCTTATTGGTTTACTTGGCAGTATCTATTTTTGTATGCTGTACTTCGTTTCCGTACTTGTCGCTTCAGACGATAACTATGGCGGAAGAAATCAGATATTTTTCGCTGTTTTCGATAGCCGCAGCGTTTTTTGTGTTTTTTTATACGAAACAGATGTTTCTCGCCGGCGACAAAATTGAGGAAACGGCAGCCGTAAAAACCGGTCAGAATACTCAAGAGACATTACGTAAGGAGCAGGAGAAAAAAGCTAAAGAAGATAAAAAGAGAAAAGCTGAGCAAGAGAGAAAAGTTATCGAAGAAAAACTTTCCGGTATTTTGGACGGTCTTGACAGCAAACAAGAAACTGGCGATTTTTTTGATCAGCTTTTGATTAACTTGTCAAAATGTTTTGATATTGTTCAAGGTGTGGCTTATTTGTATGATGATGCTTCTCAAAAATTCTCTATTGCAGGAACTTACGCATATTATACCGAGCATACCGACCGTACTTTTGAAATAGGGGAGGGCATACCCGGACAGGTGGCTAAGGACAGAAAAATTTTGCAACTTGACAACGTGCCAGAGGATTACATAAAAGTAGTTTCGGGTTTAGGAACCTCTTCTCCGAGACATCTTGTTGTAATTCCTATTGTTAGCAAAGACAAGACGTTGGCGGTTATGGAGCTTGCATCTTTTTCAAAAACAGAAATCAACAGTCAGTTGTTTTTTGAACAATTCAACGAAAAACTCTCCGGCAGAGTTGAAATGCTTGATAAATAAAAAAATATAAAAAGAAGATTTTTTTTGCGAATGAAAAGGGCTGTTATTATCGTTGCGGGCGGCAAAGGTCTTAGAATGGGTATGCAGATGCCGAAACAATTTCTTTCAATCGGCGGAGTACCTGTTTTGTGCAGGACAGTGAACCGTTTTTTGGAATTTGATCCCGATATTAAAATTTTTATTTCATTGCCTAAAGCTTATTTTGAGGTTTGGGAGAAGATTTCTGACGGATTTTTAAGCAGTGGCGATATTACTTTGGTAGAAGGCGGACAGGAAAGATTTCATTCCGTAAAAAACGCTTTGGATAAAGTTCCTGATGATGTTGATTTTGTGGGTGTTCATGACGGAGTAAGACCTTTTGTTTCCGTAAAAGTTATAGCTTCAGCTTATGCCTCAGCAGCATTGAAAGGAAATGCCGTGCCGTGTATTGCTCCGCCTGAGAGTATTAGATTTTCTGAACCGGAGGGCTCAAATTATCAACTTGACAGAACGAAAGTAAAATTGATACAAACTCCTCAAGTGTTTTCATTAAAAACTTTAAGAAAAGCATATCAATCTCCTTTTAATGAGTTGTTTACGGACGATGCCTCTGTTGTTGAAAAAAGTGGTGAAAAAATTAATTTGGTAGACGGCGAGCGTCAAAACATAAAAATTACTACTTTTGAGGACTTAAATTACGCAGAATTTTTACTGAAGAAATAATGTTTTTAGAATTATCATTACATAGCGGAAGCATTGAAGTTGTAACCGGCTCAATGTTTTCCGGCAAGACTGAAGAACTGATACGCAGATTAAAACGTGCTAAAATTGCGGGTCAGGAGACTTGTATTTTTAAACCCCTTACCGATTCCCGTTATTCTGTCAAAGATGTCGTATCGCATGACAAAAATCTTATTGAATCCGTTGCCGTTGGAGTTTCAGAGGATATTTTATCGCTTTGCAGTAATACTACGAAGGTTGTCGGTATCGACGAGGCACAATTTTTTGATATGGGACTTGTTGAGGTTTGCAAAAAATTGGCTTTGCGCGGCATCAGAGTGATTATTGCGGGTTTGGATATGGATTATTTGGGCAGACCTTTCGGACCGATGGGCTCGTTGATGGCTATTGCGGACGATGTTACGAAGGTTCATGCAATTTGTACCCGTTGTGGCTCTTTGGCACAGTTTTCTTTTAGGCTTTCTTCCGATAAAAAACTTGTAAGCCTCGGAGAAAAAGATACTTACGAGCCTTTATGCAGGGATTGTTATAAAAAAGCTGTTGAAGATAAAATTTTAGTTATTAATGAAACTACTTCCGTTAATTAGAAAAATTTTTCTTTTGCCGGTATATTTTTATAGGGCGGTTATTTCACCGTGGCTGCCTGATGCTTGCCGTCATACGCCTACTTGTTCGCAATATTGTATTCAAGCGGTAATGAAACACGGAATTTTTGTCGGTTTTTTTCTTGCCGCTTTCAGAATTTTGCGTTGCAACCCTTGGGGAACTTCTGGTATCGACAACGTACCCGAAAAAGGCTGTGTCAAAGAATATTTAAAAAAGTTTTTCCGATGTAAAAAATCTTGATTTTGTGTGTATTACATTTCTTTCGCTTTGAAATAATCAAGCATTTCCAAAAGGACTTCGGATTGATGCGACAAATTATTACTATTAGCAGAAATCTCCTCACTTAAAGCGGCAAATTGCTGAATTGAAGAGTTAAACCTTTGAACCGCCGAATTTATCTGCGCACTGCCGTTTGCTTGTTCTCTGCAAGCTGTGGCAATTTCTTGAACAAGTGATGTAGAACGTTCAATTTCAGGTAATACCGAAGAAAAAACTTCTCCTGTCTGATGAGCCATTTCAACGCCGTCTTTGCTGACTGAATCTATTTCGCGGGCTGATACGGCACATTTTTCGGCAAGTTTCCTAACTTCGCCGGCTACAACGGCAAAACCTTTACCGTGTTCTCCAGCTCTTGCTGCCTCTACCGCAGCATTTAGGGCAAGGATATTTGTCTGAAACGCAATCTCGTCTACAACCGAAATTTTCTGCGCAATATGATTCATCGTGTTAATTGTTTTGTGAACAATTTCGGAACAATTTTTTATGGAGTTAAAATTATTCAAAGCTATTTTTTCGGTTTCGTGAGCATTATCACTATTCTTTTGGATTGATGAAGTCATCTCCTGAATTGATGACGAAACTTCTTGAACGCTTGCTGCTTGATCGTTGGCATTATCGTTCATGACAGAACTTGTGCGGCTCATTTCCATGCTTGCGTCCGTGATAATTTTTGCTTCGTTTGTAATATTTGACACGATATTGTTAAGATTATCAGCGAGATTACTCATCGCATTTTGAAGTAACCCTATTTCGTCTGAACTTTGGTCGCGTTTAAACTCAACTGAAAGGTCGCCTTCAGAAAGTTTTACAGCTCTTAATAAACTATTTCCCAATGGTTTAGTTATGTGTCTGCTGATTTGGTATCCGATGAAAACAATCAAAAGCGCAACAACGAACAATGCCAAAATCAACTGGTGGCGGGCAGCAAGTAATGCGCCGTTAATCTGCGAAGAAATATCTTCAACTTTTGTTGCAATATTCATTTTCAGCGCATGACTGAGGTTAATAAGTTCAGCACTAACGACCTCACTTTTAGCAAAATACTCTCCTGACTTTTGGTATGTTTTAACAAAGGTTTCAGACAATTTCAAAAAACCTTCGGATGCGGAATGAACTTTTTCAACAGTTGAACGACTCTGAGAATCTTTGATATGTTCGCAGGCTTGAATAATAATTTTCGTATCGGAAATTATTTTGTTTCTTCCTTCTTCGGTTTTGAGCGCATTTGCTGAAACTGAAGCTTTTACCATTGCAATATATTCATCAATATCTAACGTAAGTTTATGAGCATTAAGGGCTTCTGCTTTTTGGTTCAGAGAGATGTGTTTCTTAACGTTTTGGTCTTGAATATCACGTAAAGTTTTAAGGTTGTCAAGCAACATATCCTTGAACTTATACATTTGGGAAAAAGTTTCTTCCCTGCTGTCCCTTGTGTCCCAAATTGCTTTCGATAATGAATAAAACTCATTAAAAAGTAATGCTGTAGATTTATAACAGTCAAATATTTCGTCTTTAATATCAGCTTTTTCAAAAATATTTCCTAAGGTGTCAAGACTCTCTTTTGAGGAACTAATAAATTTTATACCCTCTTCTTTACGTTTTTCGTTGTTGGTTTGAACAAAAGCCTGCAAAGCATTTACGGTAATATTAATATCAGTTTCGATATGGTCGGCATGGTCGAGCATGACAAGATATTCGCTGCTAAGACGTTTGGACTCCTTGTTAATTTTCATTATGCGCACCAATAATACCGCCGAAACTATTACAAAAGGGATAATTACGCAAGTGTAACCGAGTATAAGTTTTTTTCTTACGGAAAGATTTTTGATGTTGATAATCATGAATTTTCTTAGTATAGAATTTGTTGCGAAGCTACAAAAATAAAACCATTTAATAGTAAAAAAATTGTAAAATTTTCAAAAAAATATATTACATTTTTCTAAAAAACTTTCATAGTTAAATGTTTTTATCCTTTTATCGGTATTGAATGTATACTTTTTATTACTCCTATTACAAAAACGCTGTGAAGGTTACCGATGCAATCTATGTTACCTAATTTATCGACTATAAATTTTTGGTAATCGTTCATATCTCTGACATAAACTTTTATTTGAAAATCGTAGTCGCCGCTGGTGTTGTAACATTCTGTTATTTCGTCTATTGTCTGTACGGCATCAAGAAATACCTTATTGTTTTTTTGATTATGTTGTTTTAAGCGGATATTGCAGAGAACCATCATACCGTTACCTACTTTTTCCGGGTTTACGATAGCTGTATAGCCTTCTATGTAGCCTTCGCGTTCAAGTCTTTTTTGTCTTTCAAAAGTCGGGGAGGGCGACAAATTAACTTTTACTGCCAATTCTTTTACTGTTAAATGCGAATCTTGTTGCAATTCCTTGAGAATTTTAATATCTGTTTCGTCTAAAGAAATATCATTTTTCATTTTGTATTTTGCTAATTTTTCAGAATAATATTTTGCAAATATATTAATTTTTGAGGATATAAAACAAATTTTCCCGAATGTTTTCAGAAATTTGTTTTGAAGCGATATGTTGTATTACTTTGCCTTATAATTCTTTAAAAAAACATATTATAAATTATGATAAAAAAATACGCACCGCATAGAGCGGATATTGTTGGGAGCTTTTTGCGCCCGAAGAAATTAAAAGAAGCAAGACTCCTGTTTTCAAAAGGAGAAATTGGAGCTAATGAGCTTAAAGATTTGGAAGATAAGCTGATAGAAGAGCTGATTTTAAAACAAAAGGCTCATGGCTTAAAAGTAATCACTGATGGAGAATTCCGTCGTGCTTATTGGCATTTGGATTTTATGTGGGGTTTTAATGGTGTTGAAAAAATTGAACTTGAACATGGTTACAAATTTCACGGCGAAGAAACTGCAAAAGGTTCAATAAAACTTGTGGAAAAAATATCCGGAGAAAATCATCCTTTTGTAGAGCATTTTAAATTTGTAAAGCAGTTTGAAACTCCCGGCGTTGTTGCAAGACAAACTATTCCTGCTCCTGCGCAATTTTTAGCAGAATTGTTCCGCGGAGATAATATTATAAATACCCGCAATATTTATCCGGATTTGAACGAACTTGAACATGATATAGCTAAAGCTTATCAGACTGTGATGAATGATTTGAAAAAAGCCGGTTGCAAAAATATTCAGTTTGATGATTGTACATGGGGAATGATTGTTGATAAGGATTATTTGAAAACTAAATTTTCTAAAGGTTTTGTTTTTGATATTGAAGCCGAAAGAGGTCTGCGTCTTAATAATTGTGCGCTTTCAAATCGACCCGAAGATGTTACTATAACGACGCATATTTGTAGGGGAAACTATCATTCCACTTATGCGAGTCAAGGGCCGTATGATGATGTTGCTCCTTATGTTTTTGCTCGGGAAAATGTTGATGCGTTGTATTTGGAGTTTGACGACGAACGCTCCGGCGGTTTTGAACCTTTGAAAGAAGTTTCGCCTGAAAAATCCGTTGTATTGGGTTTAATTACTTCTAAATCACCTATTTTGGAAAATAAAGATTTTGTGAAAGAAAGAATAGTCAAGGCCTCGGAATTTGTTCCTATCGACAGATTGTGTTTGAGTCCGCAATGCGGTTTTGCCTCGTGTGAAATCGGCAATAAACTTACCGAAGATCAGCAGTGGGCAAAAATAGATTTGGTTCAAGAGATCGCAAGTGAGGTTTGGGAATGAAAAAAATCCGGTTTTTTAAAGCCGGATTTTTTCGTTTTTTACAAATTCTTCTATTGCCTTTTCAAATGCTTTTTGACCGTTGTGAAACTGCGGGAACAAATCGTATGCGGTGTTGATGATTTCCTCAATGTGAGTGCCGAAATCGAAAACGGCATTTTTAAAATCATTAACATTAACTCCTAAACGCTTTATTAAATCGAATTGCAAATCGGAATAACCCATGACATCGGTGGCTGAGGGCGAAAATTCAAAGTCGCTGCCGTTGAGTCTTAACGTGCTGAGGTCTTTTAAGTTTTTGTTTAATAAAAGTTTTTTAACGTTTTGTTCTGCAATTAAATACGCCTCTAACGGAAAATCTTCGTATACGAAACTGCATTTTATGGTTTGGGTTTGAGAAATCTCTTCTAAACGAAATCCTTGAATAATTTCAGTTAAAGGGGTTTCCAAAGTTTTATCTTCGTAGTTTGCAATATAAAAATCGTTGCAACGGGAAAAAAGATAACACCCTTGAGGAATGTAAAGTGTTTTGTTTTTCAGCGGCGAGTATTTTCCGTCAAATTTTTTTAGGGTGTAATTCAAAACCGTTTCTTTGTTTTCTTCATCGTTTTCTTTTATGAAAGTGCATTTTGCGCCTAAATCTTTTAATGTTTTGATTGTGCTGACAATAAGTCTTGAATAATTGCAGCGGTAAGCCGGTGCGGTTTTGAGCGTAAAATCAGGGTTGAGCGAAAAATTTTCCGACGAAAAAATTTCTTCTCTAAATGACGAAATTTCTCTGTAACTTTTGGTTTTAAAGTGATTAAAAAAATCTCTCAAATGATTTTTTCTGATGGCACAGCAGATGTTTTCGTAGTAAAAAGTGTTAGGCGAAATCTTGTGAATCAGCTTTGCCGTTTTCTCTAAAGAGGAAAAATCGAAAAATAATTTTTTGTTATTTTTTTGAAATACATTTTCCGAAATAAATCGGGATAAAATTATATTTTCTTTTATAAATATCAGATTTTCAGGAATTTCTAATTCTACTTTCTCCCCGTTGAACGATAAAATCAACGCAGAAAACAAATCGGAAAGCGTTTTGAATTTGAATTTAAACATTTTAATTTTTATTTTTGCCAAAAATATGAAATTAAAAGATGACTTCAAAAATAAAAAACATTTTTTTTGCATTGTGTCTTGCATTGTTTGCGATGACACTTATATTTTCATGTGCGCAAATAGGTACTGTTTCGGGCGGTGATAAAGATACTGCCGCGCCTTACATCAAAAAAAGCCGTCCCGATATTTATTCGGCTCAATTTGACGGCAAAAAAGTCAAAATAAAATTCAACGAATATTATTCGCTTGACAACGTGGAGCAAAAATTTTTGATGTCTCCGCCTCAGGATAGCGTTAAACCCAAAATTAAAGTGAAGGGAAAATGGCTTTTTGTTAAGTTTAAAGAGCCTTTGAAGCCTGATACGACTTATACATTAAAGTTTTTTGACGCTGTAAAAGATTACAACGAGGGTAATGTTATTGAGGATTTTGATTTTGTATTTTCAACGGGTTCCACTGTTGATACCTGTGCTGTTTCTGGTCAGGTTTTTGATGCTCAAACTCTTGAAAGACAAAAAGATATGTTAATCGGTCTTTACGGTGCGCAGACGGGTTTTTCGGATTCTGTTCCGATTAACAGAAAACCTGATTACATAACCCGTACCGATACGGCGGGACGTTTTAAAGTTGATAACATTATTCCGGGCGAATATATGGTTTTCGGACTTTCGGATATTAACGAAACGCAGCGTTTTGACCTTGAAAACGAGAAAATTGCGTTTTTGAAAACTAAAGTTACGGCAAAGGCTGAAAGAGTGAGAAAAATCGACTCACTTCCTGCAGGAACTATTCTTCACCTTGGCGAAAAAGGACACCGTATACTTGATACTATTCTTTCTGATACGGTTATTATTCAGGATTTGCTTTATACAACGCCTAACAACATAAAACTTTATAGTTTTGAGGAAGTTCATCTCGTTCAGTATATATCTGAAAGAACGAGGGATATGCGTTGTCGTGTAAAGTTGTACTTTAATAAAACGGTCGGAGAGGACTCCGTTTTGATAACATACGTTGATGATACTCTTAAAAGTCCTCAGATGATTTATGATTACAACAAAACGAGAGATTCTTTGATTGTTTGGTTTAAGGACACAGCCGATATTAACAACGATACTTTACAAATCCGTGTTACTTTTTCAACGCTTGACAGTCTAAAACGTCCTACGCTTGAGACTGATACTTTGAGCGTGAAATTCAATGCGAAAAAATTAGCAAAGTCGGAGAAAAAAGTAGATACTGGCATTGACAGCCTTCAGTTTAGGATTAAGAGTAATTTTAACGGTGATTTCGATATAAAAGGTTCGGTTAATATTCAAATTCCGATAATTTTGAACTCTGTTGATACTTCGCTTTTAAAACTTTATGAGGCGGTTGATAGCTCTTTTGTCGAGGATATGAACAATAAGATTATCAAGGCTGTCCGTTTGGATTCTGCTTTTTACCGTGTGATTTTCAAACGTCCGATTTCGGGTGATATTGTTTTTTATCCGACTGATTCTATTGTGTCAAAAGATTGGTACAAAGCAACTTATAATTCAACACGTGATACAGTTGATATTGAGGTTACGGATTCGGCGATGATAAGAAAATCTAAGTTTCAGAACCTTTTGAAGTATCATAACGAGTATTATTTGGGGCAGATGCAAAAAATCCGTGATTCAGTGCCGACGGTTATAATTCCTCAAAAAATTATTTCATACAGCCGTCCTTCGAGAGATACGATTAAAGTTTTGTTGGAAAAATCTCCTAAACGCGGTGTTGAGGTTTCGCCCATTAATTTGGAAAAATTCCCTGAAAACGGTATTGAGGTTTTTCAAGATAGGGATAGAATTACGCTTTTGTTGAGAGATACTTCGGCAGTTTTCAAAGATACGTTGGTTTTGAAATTCAATTCTTATGACCGTCAGATTTTCAACAAAAACAAAAAACTTGTTGATAAAATTTATAAAGATACACTTTTTGCAATTTATAAAATTCCGTTCCAAAGATTGGTTTCTAATGATCTGTCCGGAGAGGATACGATTAGATTTGTTTTTGAGAGAAAACTCAAAACAATTCCGAATCTTGGGCTAACCTCTTTCCCCGAAAAAGGAAATTCATGGTATAGCGGTTTTCTCTCGCAAAGTAGAGATACTTTTTGCGCCGTAATCAACGATCCTCAGATTAAGAACTTAGATACTGTTAATTATACTATCAGTTATATGTCACTTACCAAAAAAGAGGTTGATACTTTGATTTGTGATACTTTGCGTTTTATTCCTCCTAAAGAAGATGTTTCGCAAAAAAATCAAGGCGGCCGCCGTCGTAAAAGTGATGCCGGAAGGGATTCAAAGCGTGAAAACGAAGAAAAGCAAAAAAATATGTATTCCGCTAACCTGCTTTTTGAAAAACATTATATTATGGAAAGGGATACGATGAATGCTAAAAATCTTGTTTTGAAATACGATTTTGAACCCGGCAAACAATATGTTTTGGAGGTTGATGATTCTACTTTCAATTCGATTTATAATACGCCTAACCTTTATTTGAATTCAAAGGCAAAAATCCGTGAGCTTGATTACTACGGCACATTAACGGTAAATCTTATGAATTTGGGAGCGGTTGAAAATTATCCTGACCTTGATGAGGATTTGCCGCCGTTTGAAGAGCTTGATACTGCAAGGTCGCTCAGACGTAAAATCAATCCGAAAGATACGCTTCCAATTACTGAAAAACGCATTAAACAGGGTCAGGTAATAGTATGCCTTTGCAACGATAAAGGCGAAATTAAATACTCCAAAACGGCAAAAGAAGATTCTTCCGTTATGTTTGATTTTATTTTGCCGGGAGATTATCTTGTGAAAATTATTTGCGATAAAAATTCCAACGGGAAATGGGACACGGGTAAATATTTGGAAAATCTTTATCCCGAAAGAGTTTTTGAGTTTCCTAAAAAACAGACCGTTAAGTCGAAATGGGAAACCAAATTGAATTGGAAATTTTAGCTAAAAAAAATATTTATGAGCCGTGTTTTCTTGTTTTGGGTTTTAATGCTTTTTAGCGTGAATGTTTTTGCGCAAAAGATTATAACAGAGGCTTTTTCGCCTGATAAAAAATACAAATTAGAGGTTTTTTATCAGGATTCGCTTTTGAAATTTTCTCTGAAAGATACCAAAACTGATACGGCTTTGATTGCTCCTTCTCGGCTCGGTTTTTTGTTGGATACAGTTTTGAATTGCGTAACTTCAGCCGATACTCTTGTTAGTGTCAAGAAAAAGAAATATTCGGGATTTTTGGTTTCGGATTTTGCGGAAAGAAAAAAACAAGAAGATAAGTATTCGGCTTTAATATTGAGTTTTAAGTCCTCTGATATAAAGTATTGCGTTAATTTAAGAATTTATAACCGGGCTGTTGCCGTGAGTTATTCTTTTTTAGCGAAAAAATTATATCAAATCAAAAAGGATTTTACCGAGTTTAACCTTTCTCCCTTGAATTTTTATTATTACAGAGAATACCGTGTTGAAAGCGGATATTCTTTGGGCGAGGGCGATATGTTTGGTGCGATGACACCGGTTTTCATAAAAGACAACAATAGTGATTTTTCTGCTACAATCAATGATGCTGCAAATTACGGCAGCTCCGATAAAATGCGTGTTGATTTGAGGAATAAAATATTTACTTTTTTAGGAGCTTTTGTAAAAGATACTTCTTTAGTTACACCATGGCGTTATATCGTTTTTGCAGATACGCCGACGGAAATGATTGAAAACAAATATGTTATTTATTCGCTAAATTTTCCTAACAAAAGAGATACTTTTGACTATTCTTGGCTTAAGGCGGGGACGGCTTTCCGTTATCCTGAAAACCAATATTCATGGGAGAGAATAAAACAATGTGTAGATTTTTGTGATAAAAATCAAATCAAGTATCTTCATTTTGATGCCGGTTGGTACGGTTTCGGTTATAATCACGAGAATGATAAAAATTCCGATCCTATGCGTCCCGTTAAGGGTTTTGATGTTAAGAAAACCGTTGATTATGCCCGTGAAAAAAATGTCGGAATAGTGCTTTATGTCAATCAGATGGCTTGGCGTATTTATAATAACGATGCTATTTTGGATACTTTTGCGGTTTGGGGCATCAAAGGCATAAAACTTGGGTTTATGTCTTCAAGGAGTGCCCGTGCGCTTTCTGATGTTTATACAATCGTTCAAAAGGCTGCTCAGCGAAAAATTTTTGTAAACGTTCATGACGAAATGCGCCCAACGGGGACGGAAGCCGTTTTCAAAAATCTTTTTACGATGGAGGGTATCAGAGGCAACGAACATATTGATAATACTTCGTATCATACTATGCTTCTGCCTTTTACGCGGTTTATGGCGGGTGCGGCTGATTATACTTTTTGTTATCCGGGTTATCCGAGGGAGCTCAACGGCAAACTTAACGAGATGCGGACAACGAAGGGACATCAAATGGCTCTTTCCGTGATATTTTTTTCACCGCTACAAAATATTTTGTGGTACGGAAAGCCGGAAATGTATCAAAAGGAAAACGAAATCGAATTTTTTAAAAATTTGCCTACCGTTTGGGACGATTTTAGAATTATCGACGGTAAACCCTCAAATTATTTCGCTATTGCAAGACGCAGCGCAGAAAAATGGTATTTTGCCGTTGCAACAGCTTTTAAACGTGATTTTGAATTGCCTCTTAATTTTTTGGGCAAAAAAGAAAAATACACCGCTAAAATTTTTGAAGATGCTCCGAAATCTGGAGTTATGATTAAGGAGATTGAGGATTTAAGCGGTATTAACTCTTTGAATTTCAAATTAACGGCAAACGGCGGGGCTACCGTTATTTTCGATAGTAAACCCCGCCGCTTAAAGAACAAAAAAAACTAAATTTCAGTTATGCTTACCGCCTTAAAACCGTCTTGGTTTTTGGCTTTGTCAAATGCGCTGACAAATTCGCCTTTTACGGTGGCATTATCTTTTATTCCGCTTTCTGCCAATAATTTAGCCGGAATGAAAATCGCAGCTCCGTTAAAATTTACAAAGCCGTAACCGTTTTCTGAAACGATTAATTTTCCGGCAAAAGGAAATGCTTCTTCCTTTTCGTTATGTTTCTTTTTTTTCATATGATTGTTTTAAAAAGTTTTTTTTTAATAATGGAACGAACTGCCCGTTAAAAATTCCCTTAAAATTGATGTCGGTGGAATTTCGTTGTCGGGAAATTCTTTGAAATATGATAAAAATTTTATAAGTCTTTGTGCTTCAGCGTATTCGGGAGTACGCTCCGAAACGTTTTGTAACAGAGGTTCTGCATAAACCTTTATAACGCCTAACTCATACGGCAGTGCGGAGTTGAACATAACGTCAGCCTCTTCCTGAAACGGAAAAATATTTTTGTTTTCGCCCCGTCTTACGCTCGGCCAACGTTTTATTGTTTCCTCTGCCGAATAATGTCTGTAACGGAAATCCCTGATTATACGCCTTAAAAGTCTGTTGTCGGTGGTCGGAATGCGGTTGTGAGAGTCGATTCCGATAGGCGTTAAAGCCGAAACATAGATTTTAAATTTTTTGTCAGCGGGAATCATCTGACTCAATGTCGGATTCAGACCGTGAATACCTTCAACGACGAAAACGGTTTTTTCGTCTGCCGTCATCGTTTCGCCTTTGTATTCGCGTTTTCCCGTCTGAAAATTATATGTCGGCATTTTAACGGTTTCTCCGTTCATCATCGCCAAAATATCTTCGTTAAATTGTTTATAATCAACGGCTTCGAGAGCTTCGAAATCATATTCGCCTTTCTCGTCCCTCGGTGTATTTTCTCTATTGACGAAATAATTATCCAAAGATATTTGCACAGGTTTCAATCCCGCAACCCTTAACTGAATGCACAGACGTTTTGATGTCGTGGTTTTGCCCGAAGACGAAGGACCGGCGATTAAAACCAATTTTACATTGCCTTTTTGTTTGATTAAATCGGCGATTTGAGCGATTTTTTTCTCGTGCAATGCCTCGGCTACTTTTATAATTTCGCCGGAATAACCCTCTTTAACAGCTTTGTTGAGGGTATTAACGGTGGAGATTCCCAAAAGTTTGCCCCAAGATTTGTATTCGCGGAAAACTTCAAAAAGTTTGTCTTGTTTTTCGAGCGGAAGAATTTCCATGGTCTTGAAATTCGTGGGAAATCTTAGCAGCAAGCCGTCATAATACGGTATTAAATCAAAGACACTCAGATATTTAGTAGAAGGAACAAGATACGAGGTGTAATAATCCTGAAAACCGTCAATCGAATAAACTGAGGAGAAAAATCTGCCTCTGTCCTCAAAAAGTTTTACCCTTTCTTCCATGCCCTGCGCTTTGAAAATTTCAGCGGCTTTGGTTGAAAGAATTTCTTTTCTTTCAATCGGGAGGTCTACTTTTACGAGTTGAATCATACGGGCTTTTACCTTTGATACTAATTCTTCGTCAGGTTTTACCTCGTGTCCTTCTTGATCGGAAATTTCGCAGTAAAAACCTTTGCTGATACTATGATCGATGATGACTTTGAGCGTAGGAGCTATGTCATGAAAGGCTTTTACCAACAAAAAACACAAAGAACGCTGATACATTTTTTGACCTTCGGCAGATTCAATGTCAAAAAACTTTATGACTTTGGGTTTGAAAAGCGAATAATCAAGTTCTTTGATTTTGTTGTTAACAAAGGCTCCGATTAGGGGTTTGTCGAGCGTAATATTCTGATCCTCTGCAATATCTTTTAACGGTGTACCAACGGGATACTGTTTGGTAACATCGGTATTAATACAATATATGTCCAAAAGTTTTTTATCCATATAGTTTTTGTTTTTAGTTTTTTAAAAGTAGTGATTTTTAACGGATTTTAAAAGTTAATTTTTTATAAAACGGTTTCCTTAAAAAATATCTCTCTGTAATATTCAATTCCGTTTTTGTTGATATTTTTTAGGAACGTTTTGCACATCGGGTAAAACTGCCAAAGCGAAACCAAAGCGGCTATCAGAGCGCAAATTACCGTTACGAGAATATCAAGCGAATTTATTACGAGTTCGTGAGTTGCCACAACGCCGACCCATTTTAGAAATTGACGGATAAAAGTCATAACGGCAAGTCTAAAGGGCGATTTTGTGAAAATTAGACTTATGGATTTTCTGATGATAAAACTGCCTGCCGTTTTGAGTTTGTTTTTGACGCTGCCGTTCATATCAAACATTGCCTCGGTCTGAAGCCATAACAAAAATTTTCCGTTAGTTTTTCCTATCGTTTGGTTTGTCCTTAAATCTTTTTCTTGATAAATGTACATAACTTTCTGTTGTACAATATTTAAGAAAATCTGAAATTGTAAAAAGTCCAAAACGGCTAACGTTATCGAAATATATACTTGTAGCGGCAAAGTCGCCAAAAAAGTAAGTATGACGGAAACAAAAGTGCAAAAATTAATGATTTTTTTGCATTTTTTCCGCTTTTCTTCTGTTGATAAATTTTCAAAATTATTCCCTTTTGTAAATTTTTCATAATCTACACAAGAGATTTTCATCTTGAAAATTAGGATTAAAAACTCGTTGTATATGTCTAAAATTTTTTTCAGCATAATCAGCGGTAAAAATAACAAAATCCGTGCAAATAGCGCAATATTTTTTTTAACTTTGCACTGAAAAATTTTTTAAGAAAAAATGTTTGCACCCGTTGTAATCTTTGCCTTCCAAAGGCCGGAACATTTGGAAAAACTCGTGAAAAGTCTTCTTTTGAATAAGGAGGCTTCTCAAACGGATTTAATACTTTTTTGCGATGGTAAAAAGTCTGATAGTCAGATTGTTAATATAGAAAAAATAAAAGATTTTTCAAATAGAATTTCGGGGTTTAGGTCCGTGAAAAAAGTTTTCCGCCCTGAAAATTTCGGTCTTGCAAAAAATATTATCAGCGGTCTCAACTATGTTTTCTTGGAATATTCTTCCGTGATAGTTTTGGAAGAGGATTTAATTGTGACGCAGAATTTTTTGAATTATATGAATTCGGCGTTGAATTTTTATAAAGACAAAAACGTTTTTTCTGTTGCCGGTTATACGCCTAATGTTGAACTTCCTGAAAATTACGAATTTACAACTTTCCCGATAATGCGAAACTGCTCTTGGGGGTGGGCAACATGGAAAGATCGTTGGCTGAAGGTCGATTTTGAAGTCTCTGATTTTAAGGAATTTATCCGTGATGAAAATCAGCGTGAAAGGTTTAACGCTTCGGGTTCGGATTTAACGATGATGCTCTTGAAACAACAACTCGGAATAATTAATTCTTGGTCTGTAAGATTCTGTTATTCAGGTTTTAAGGCGGGAATGCCGACAATTTATCCAAGGAAATCCTTTGTTATCAACAACGGTGCTGACGGCTCGGGGACGAATGTCGGTTCAACAGAGAAATATGATACCGAGATTTTTGAAAACGTTACGGATTTTAATTTTTCGCCCGATTTGTCAATAAACGAAAAAATCCTGCATTCTTTTAAGAAAGCATACGATTGTTCGCTTTTTAGACGTGTTATAAATTATTGGAAACTAAAACGTTACTTAAAATCATGTTCGCTTACGTAATTCTTCATTACCGCACTTTGGAAATTACAAAACAATGCGTGGAAAAGCTTATGAGACTTTTTCCAAAAAGCAAAATCGTTGTCGTTGATAATTTTAGCAATGACGGCAGTTTTGAGGTTTTGAGTACGCTTTACAATGGTTTTGAAAATTTTCACATTATTCAAAACAATCAGAATCTCGGTTTTGCTAAAGGTAACAATTCAGGTTATAGTTTCGTTAAAAATAATTATAACGCTGATTTTGTGGTTGTTATGAATAACGATGTTTTTATTAACGATGAAAATTTTGAGAGCATAATTTCTGATTTTTATTCTCAACATCATTTTGCTATTATCGGTCCTGACATTTTAACGCCGGAGAATAAGCATCAAAATCCTTTGTTGAAAGAATCGTTTTCTTCTTTTAGACTTTTTAAACAGATAGTTATTGACAGTTTTCGTTTAATGTTTTTGAAAATCGGTTTGTTTGAAAAGAAAATTCTGAAAACTTATTCTGACACAAGTTGTTCATATAAGAAAACGGATTTTTTGCCGCAAATTTATGAAAACTGTGTTTTGCACGGTTCATGCGTTATTTTTACTAAAAAATGGATTGAAAATGAGAGTTTTGTGTTTTTGCCCCTGACTTTTCTTTACGGTGAGGAAATCCTTTTGGCGGATTATGCTCGAAAAAAAGGTTATCAAACGGGAATTTGTCCTTTTGCCCAAGTTCTTCATCTCGGGGGAAAATCCACTTTGCTTGACTTTAACGACAAGCAAAAGCAGATTTTTAAAACCAAGATGACCATTAAAGCATTTCTTTTGATTATAAAACAAAGATTTATTTGTTGATATGCAAGAGATGTCCCATGCGGTCGCGTTTTGTCAGCATATAACGCTGATTGTATTGATTTGTAGGAAATTCAATCGGAACGTTTTCTACGATTTCCAGACCGAAAGCCTCCAGACCGACGCGTTTAACGGGGTTGTTTGTTAAAAGACGCATTTTCTTAACGCCCAATTTCCTTAAAATTTCAGCACCGACGCCGTAATCTCTTTCATCGGGGTCAAAACCGAGGTGAATGTTAGCATCAACGGTATCAAAACCTTCTTCTTGAAGTTTGTAGGCTTTGATTTTGTTGAAAAGTCCTATGCCTCTGCCTTCCTGATTCATATAAAGCAAAACGCCTTTTCCGGCTTTGTTGATCTCTTCCATTGCTTTGTGAAGTTGATCTCCGCAGTCGCAGCGGAAACTGCCGAAAATATCTCCCGTTGCACATGACGAATGAACTCTTACCAAAACGGGTTCGTCCTCCTCCCATGTGCCTTTTACTAATGCAGAATGTTCCAAACCGTTGTTCAGCTGACGGAAAACCGTCATCTTGAAATCGCCGTATTTTGTCGGCATTATAACCTCGGGACTGCGCTCTACGGTTGTTTCTGTCTTCAAACGGTATGCTATTAAATCCGCTATCGAAACTATTTTCATGCCGAATTTTTTTGCAATCTCTTCCAATTGCGGAAGTCTTGCCATTGTACCGTCGGGATTGAGTATTTCAATCAACGCCGCAACGGGTGAAAGACCTGCCAGGCGTGCAAAATCAACGGCAGCTTCGGTATGTCCGGCGCGTTTTAGAACGCCTCTGTCTTGTGCATAAAGCGGATTGATGTGTCCCGGTCTTGCAAAACTTTCAGGTACGGAGTCTTTGTCGGCTAATGCTTTAATCGTAGCTGTTCTGTCATGAACCGAAACACCGGTTGTGCAGCCTTCTATTTTATCGACCGTAACGGTAAACGGCGTTCCGAGTATTGAGGTATTGTCTTCTACCTGTGCCGGAAGTTTCAACTCTTTTGCACGGCTTATCGTAATAGGCGCACACAAAACACCGCGACCGTTTTGAAGCATAAAATTAATCTTCTCTTGTGTGATAGTTTCTGCTGCCGTGATAAAATCGCCTTCGTTTTCACGGTCTTCATCATCTACAACTATGATAATTTTGCCTTGCGCAAAATCTTTTATCGCATCTTCTATTCTGTCCATATTTATTTAATGAGGTATGTTAATTTTTTTCAACTTGTTCCGTAGCGGGTTTTTCCGACATTTGCTTTTTCTTTTTAACGGAGGTTGCCGCTAAAATTATTGATACGGAACATATTATCACGGCAAGTATTGCAAATTTGCTCTTAAATTTGTATTTCTTGTTTAGAATAATTACTATACCTGCCAAAACTAATCCTATTATGCCGAAACCTATTGCTGCTTTTTTCATCGGTGAAAACGACAAGCCGAAGGCTATGCCGCCCGCAACGTATGCAAAAACTTGAAGCGAATTTCTTACGGGATAATCTTTTTGACTGCCGTAAGTGTCCGAGAAACGTTTTAAACCGGAGAAAAATCCTCCGATTTTCTTGAAAAATGCTGCCCAAGCCTCTTTGTTGAAAATTTGAGCATCAACAGTGGCTTTGTATGTTAAGAAAATTCCAAGCGGTAATATTATAAACGAACTCAACCACATTCCTTGCCAAGGCTCCCAAACGCCTTCCCTTGCCATTTTCATTCCTGCGGTCGAAATCATATAATAAATCAAAAACACAAGAACCGAAACCACTATCGGAAGTCCGAATCCGCCTTTTCTGATAATTGCTCCTAAAGGTGCACCGATAAAAAAGAATATCAGACACGCAAAGGATAACGTAAATTTTTGATGCCATGCGTTTCTGAATCTGGCAATTAAACGTTTTCTTGAAATAAAGTCCTCTTCGTTCCTTGTTATAAGTGATTGCGCTTCAGTCGCAAATTCTTTGGTCTTGTTGATAACGCTTTGTTTGTCTTGTTCGCTCATGTTAGCGTAAATGGAGTCCAAATCAACGGCTATTTTCAAATCTTTGGTATCTACGGAATACACAAAATTGCGCAGTGAATCTTTATTGATGGCGATTTTTAGCTTTATGATGGAATCCTCGTGCTTGTAGGCAGAGTCCTGTTTAGCATAATCCTCCGATGAAAGCTCGTCAGGATTCAATAAATCACGACTTTGAGACTGAACGTGCGGTTTATTAACACGGGTTCTTAATATGCTGTCCTTAAATTCTCTGTCGCGGTGTGTGGCTCTTTTAAGATAATAATGTGACGTCAGGTTTTCTGATAAGTCCTCTGTTCTGCGGTTATAAATGCCTTGAAGCGAGTCAGTACTTCTTGTCAGACGGAAAATGTCCTGAACCTGATAGGAATTTCTGAAAAGACTTTCGTCGCTGCGGTTGAAATCAAAACCCGAAAGGTTGAAAAGAAACGTCTGCTTTTTAAAAACGTCTTTGCGGAAAGGATATTTCTTTTCAGTACCGTTGGTGCGGTTGTCCATTTCGTCGTAACTGATGCCGTTATAAAGCGTTACAAGCATATATCTGCCGTCTGCGGTCATCGTCATCGAACCCGAATCGGCTACCGTTACACTCTTGCAGCCTTTGTCTTTGGTATGGTCGTAAACAATAAAATCATACATCATGTTGGTTTTCGGATTTTTTTTCGATACCCTGATGCTGAAATTCTGAATGTCATTGTTGAAAATGCCGGGTTTTATGTTCATCTCCGGACGTTGCGACTGAATACTATAAATCAATGCCCTGAATTTCAAATTGGCATACGGAATTATATCGTTAGCAATAAAAAACGCTCCTATACTGATAATTAACGTTAGAATTATAAGCGGAGTCATCGTCCTTTGAAGCGAAATTCCTGAGGCTTTGATAGCCGTTAATTCAAATTTTTCGCCCAAGTTGCCGAATGTCATAATCGAGGCTAACAATATTGCAAGCGGCAGTGCCATCGGTATAAGACTTATTGAGGCTAATCCCAAAAACTCTGCTATGACAGAACTTTCAAGTCCTTTGCCGACCAAATCGTCAATGTATTTCCAAAGAAATTGCATAAGGAGCACAAATAGCGAAATAAAAAATGTCGCTATTAACGGTCCGAAATACGATTTGAGCAAAAAAATGTCTAATTTTTTCATATTTTAGAATAAGTATCCAAATGCCTTGCTTTTTTTTCAGGGAAAACATCCTCTACGTTGATAAGTATTCCCGTTTCTTCAACGCCGCCGAAATACGGATTTATTGCCGTTCCGAAAACTTTCATCGTTGAAGAAAGGTTCATGTAAGCGTTTACCAAAGGCGGAATGTTCTCTCCTAAAGAACGGACTAACTGATTGAGTATCTTAAAGTCCTGTTTGAAATTATCTCCCGAAAAAGTCTTTTTGATAATTTCAAAATCTATGTGCCTTTTTATAGGATTTTCGGTGTAAACAAGTCCTTCCTTATCCTTAAAATACAAATCCAAAAAGCCTAAAATATAATCTCTTGCCTCTTGATTGAAAGAAGGATACATCGTAACTTTTCCGAAAAAATATTTTATGTGGTCTTCCCTCTGACGGTAAATCGCACCAAGACCGTCCCAAAGATTGTCCAATGCAAAAATGGCAAGCCTTGAGTTTTGTTTACTCTGAAACTTCGGCTGAATGAAACTTCTGCCAAGTTCTATGGTTTTGGGCATATACTCTTTGATAAACTTGTCTGAAAACTTAAAAATTTCAGCTGTCGAGAGTTCAGGCTGTCCGTTAGAATTGAACTCAACGTTGCAACTCAAATCTTTGAAACGGTAGCCTCCGAGTATTTCTTGGTTTTCATCGTTCCAAACAATCAACTGCTGATACGGAAACTCACAAGTATCAGCCTCGTCAATGTCTGTTTTTTTGCCGACTCCGCCGCCTGAATCCCTGAATGAAATTTCTCTCAATCTGCCTACTTCCTGCATAAGGGACGGCGAATTATGTGAATCGAAAACATAAATTTTGTTGCCTCCGTAATTTGTGGGGCGTAAAAATTTATCTTCCGTAAGTTCCTTTTTTAGAAAACTTTTTTCTACCGGTGCAATTATATCTTCCATCTCTCTTGTTTTATCTTTTTATGCTTGGGGCCAAAGCGTAAGTCCTCTCTCTTACAAGATTTACTCTATCTTGCGGAGTTTTTTCTTTTTCTAATTCTTCGACCATAACGGGTGTGCCAAAGTACAAATTTATCGGTTTGTCGTGATATTTAAATACTTCTGAGGGCAACAAAATCAATTCATAATTAAATTTTATGCCGATTTTCTTTCTGATTAATGCAGTATTATAAAAAAAACTACTGTTTAACGCATCAACAAAAACCGGTACTATGGGCAAAGAATGTTTTAAGGATTTTTCAATAAAATTTTTCTTCCATTGTAAATCCTGAATCTTCCCGTCAATCTTCCTTGAAACCAATCCCGCTGGAAAAATACAGATATTCTCTTCTGAAGAATATAAGTTTTCAATGTTTTCAAAAATCTCCGGCGTATTGTGTCCGTAAACATTAACACCGCAAAAAACCTCTTTTAAGTTTTCGATGTTTAGCAAAAGCTCGTTTACGATGCCTTTTGACTTACCGAAATGCTTACTCACGGCACTTATTACCGCCAAACCGTCAATACCGCCCAAAGGATGATTGGCTACAAAAACCATTTTACCTTGGTTTTTGATGTTTTCCAAACCGTGACAGAGAATTTCTACATTGAAATCCTTGAATACAGCATCTATAAAATCAACGCCGTAAAGGTGTCCGTACAAATTCAAAAGGCGGTTGATTTTGTTTTGACAAATGATTTTCTCCAATGCGGAAACCGCAAAATGCGGCAACCTATTATAAAGTTTTGGGTTTTTGTTCTTTATAATAGTTTCAATGTCAATGATTTTTCTATATTTTTCCAATCTGCGTTCGGATTTCTATTTTTTTAGACTACAAAGGTAAAAATTTTTTTTTGAATGTATCAAACAATTTTTCTTAACAAGATAAAAAAAACAGATTCTCCATGATGAAAAAACGGACTGCCGCTTTGAAAAAAAACGTCAGCCCGCATGAAAAAACAAAGTAATGTTTATTTGAAAGTTTTTTATTTCGTGTTAAGAATAGCCTTTTCGATATAATCGCCGACTTCTTTTGTTCCGTAAGCTTTACCTTCAGCGATGTCTTCGGTGCGGATACCGTCAAGGAGAGCTTTGTTTACGGCGTCAGTAACGATTTGAGCCTCTTCTTTCAAACCGAATCCCGTTTCCAAAAGCATAGCAGCCGAAAGAATTGCAGCCATCGGGTTAGCGATGTTTTTGCCGGCAGCCTGAGGATAAGAGCCGTGAATAGGTTCAAAAAGTGATGTGTAAACACCGATTGACGCACTCGGCATCAAGCCCATACTTCCGGTGATAACAGAAGCCTCGTCCGTTAAAATGTCGCCGAAAGTGTTTTCCGTTACCATAACGTCGAAATCTTTCGGTGTCGTAACAATTCTCATTGAGGCATTATCTACAAACATGTATGAAGTTTCTACTTCGGGATAATCTTTACTGATTCTCTGAGCCGTTTCCCTCCAAAGTCTTGAAGATGCCAAAACGTTTGCTTTATCAACAACTAAAAGTTTCTTTCTGCGTTTCAAAGAAAGTTCGTAAGCGCATTTCAAAATTCTTTCAATCTCATAAACCGAATAAAGGTTTGTATCGAAAGCTGATTTGCCGTCTTCCGTGCGGCCTTTCATTCCAAAATACATTCCGCCTGTAAGTTCCCTTACTACAACGAAATCTGCACCGTCAACGATTTCTTTTTTTATCGGTGATTTGTGGATAAGGGCAGGAAAAGTATAAATAGGACGGATATTAGCAAAAAGTTCAAGGCGTTTTCTGATAGCTAAAAGTCCTTGTTCGGGACGAACTTTTGCGTTCGGGTCGTTGTCGTATTTCGGAGAACCGAATGCACCGAAAAGTACTGCGTCAGATTTTTTACAAATATCAACCGTTTCATCGGGCATCGGATTGCCGCAGGCGTCGATCGCTGCTGCTCCGCCCAATACTGGAACGTATGTGAATTTATGACCTCTGATTTTTTCTATTGCCTGAAGTGCTTTTTGCGCTTCAGCAATTACCTCGGGACCTATGCCGTCGCCGGGTAACACTGCTATTTGTTTGTTCATTTTCGTATTAGAATTTGAAATATTATTTTGCGCAAATTTAATTATTAAAATCTATTTTTCAAAGTTTTTTATTCGCAAATTATTCTGGGTGGTTTTATTTCCGGACAAGGTGATTGTTCTCCGCATTGGTATTTAGAAAACCAATCAGCCAAAAAGTCTTGCGCCCATGGTCCGTATTCTGAGTCAAAAGTTAAAAATTCCTCAACTTTATCAGTTTTTGATGTTATTTTGTACATTTTATTAAGGGCGTGATATATTATATATATATTCCCGTCGTAACCGTAAAACATATCGTTATATACAAAATATAATGATTTACTATTATAATTAGAATATAGTATATTAATATTTTCGTAATCGGGAGTACCGTTAATAATATTAACAGACATGACTTCTATTAAATTTCTGAGATCTTTTGTTTCTGTTTTACAGAAGTAGTATATTTTACTATTATCACGGGAAATTATGGAATTAAGGATGTATGTATATGCAACCTCTTGGCGTGCATGAAGTATTAGTTCACTTTTCCTTACAAAATTACCTGTTTGCCTGTCAAAATCGCCGTGGCAAACAATACTGTCGTATAGAAAATTAGCAGTATAATGTTTACAATCGCTTGATAAATGTATTTTTATATCGTGATTATTGGGATTGTTAATTTTTCTGTCAATATTAATAATCTCCTTAAACTCAACGCCTGAATTTGTTATCAGATATTTGTATATAATATCACTGTCGTAAAATATCAGCCAAATATCGTTGCAATTGGAATGATGCACTAAAATCCGATCAAATAAGAAAAAATTCTTTTCATTATTCAATTCGTTTAATGAATGAACTTTTTCAACTATTTTTTTTTTATTATATCAATTAGTACATATTGTTTACCTCTAAATAAATAAACCATTTTATTATCTATAGGTGAAGGTACGAAAAATGATGTATTGTCGTGATCTTCAAATATATTATTTAGATCTTCTATTTGTTCATTATTTCCGTCGTATAATATATCAAATTTTTCTATCAATTGAATTTTTCCGTCGGAATCAGTGTATAAGAGACTACAGAATATGTCATCTTTTGCTTCGGGTTTTACAGGTTTTTTATTAAAATCAATAATATAATTACCTATACTCCAAATTGATACATGTTTGGATTGTGCAAATGTATATTGAAAAAAAATATTGAGGATTATAAAAATCCCCAATATTTTAAATATTAATCTTCTTCTTCCCATTGTTCTAAAGTTAAGGTTCTCATTAAACGTATTCTACAAAGTTCGTTTGGATTATTTGATATATATAATGTCATTTTCCAATCCCTATTATCAATGCCAGGTAACATTACGGACATACCATATTTTTCTGTATTTTCATGTTTATACACGTCTGCGTCAATCCACATTCTTTTAGTCAGAGTTTCTTCTCCTTCCATTTTTTGACAATAATTATAAAAATCTAAGTCCTTTTTGAACATATTGAATTGTAATTCATAATCTGCATCTGCGGGATCTGTATACATTGAATACAAATCATTAAAATCCTTTTCTGTAGGCAATCTAAAGCCTTTTGCTTTCATACTATCGGGCAATCTGTAATGTTTCATATTAGTTTCATATTTAGCTATTGGAATATCCTCTGGTTTCTTTTTATTTAACTCAACATCCCATTTATAGAAATAGCCGTATTTCGTACCTTCTGGGTCAAGCTCGCATATTGTATAACCATTTATACAATCGCTGTGTAAATATTCAACAAACCATTCTTGAATAATTTTCGTATCTTCGCTCATTAATTTTAGGGTTTTATATGTACAGCCTCCTTTCCCGTTATGGTTATAAACAAAGACAGAACTTTCTTCGGCGTAATGTGATTTCTTGGATATACATTTCCTTGTCGTGTCAAAGTTTAAGTATCTGACAATACTATCACAAGATGTTGTGGATTCGATACTATTATTAGATAAATTTGTTTCTGTGTCAATTTCTCTTTGACACGCAGTACCATACAGTATCGCAGATATAAATATTGCGAATGCTAAAAAAATACAAGTTTTTTTCATTATATTTGGGTATTAAATTAATAATAATTTTGCGCAAATTTAATTATAAAAATCTATTTTTCAAAGTTTAAATTAGAAAAAGTTAATCCTTTTCGTACAACTTTGGCTGACGGATTGTGTTGCGGACTGTAATCTCCTTTTCTAAACTTTTTGTTTCTCCGTTTAAAAAAACAATATCAAGTTTTACCTTATAAGTTCCGTCTTTTTGATATGTATGCTTAGGATTTTTATCGTTAGAAATTGTTCCGTCACCGAAATCCCACTTTAAACTCTTATAGTTGTATCCTCGGTAGTAAAAATTAGTTCCTATACACCCTTCTGTTTGGTATAGAAAATTAGGAGACATGCGCAGAAAACGCGGAAATATTGATATTCCATTAAACTTTTTGGGAACTTCCAGCGCATTAAAATGAAAAATAGGATTCTCTGAATCACAATTTTCTATTTTAGAAATATATCTGTTATCCTCTCCGCAAAGTAAATAAATATTACCGTTTGAAGATAACTTCATATCTGCAATAGCAATATCATTCCAATTTGCAGGTATTTCCTTTTCATATATTTTTTTGCACAAAATTTTCCCTTCTAATAGTTCAGAAGCATTATAACGAAAAACAGATATTTTGTTTATCCCGTTTTCTTTCGTTTTGAGGGCTGTAAACAAATATTTTCCTGAAGGAGAAAACTCAAAAACATTACACTTTACATCAATAGGTAATTCAATATAATCGCTTAAAATGCCGGAGATATTATCAAACCCGTAACTTACAATTTTACGATTTTGGAGTATAAAAATTCTATCAAATTCCGGTGATATGCTCAAAAACGTTGTCGGAGTAAAAATATGATTTTCATTATAGGGTGATTCAACCTCTCTTATGATTTCACCGTCAGAAATTAAATAACTTGTAAAGAATTGTTTATTATTTTCTTGTGTAATGAACCACAATTTATCGAACTCATTATTCGGCATAATGCAAAGAAAGTAGTGAGAATTTATACCATTCTTTTGGGTAATATTTTTGATTTTTTTTTCCTCAACGGAAATAATACCGTCTTTATATGTTACTATATTGTAACTTAAAATAAGTCTATTTCCATGAACGGTACTACTATTAAGGTCGGAATAAAAAATATAATAGCGGTTGTGATTTATAGGATCTAATGCAACAAATGAATTTGCCCTAAAATAATTATTTTCAGACTGAAAAATAATATTTCCGTCTTTATCATAAATTAATCCCGCCAATCCGTAAAAAATAATATTTCCGTCTTTGTCAGAAACTGAATATCTCCCAAAATTCCCAATAACAGACGGTATATTAATTTGATGAAATTTTTCATTCTCCGAATCAAATATTAAATTGTTGTTCCCTATCGTCCAATTATTAAATTCCTTTTGGGCATAAGAACAAATAGATAACAACAATAAGACTATAGAAAACAACAATTTCATATTAAGTTCTATTTTACACGTTTATATATAGGGTCAAAAACATAACGAACAGAAAAACCATAACTTTTGGAATAACTGCCGAAATATGCTCTGTAATCATATATTTCTTCAGTATCAAACCATACATATCTCCGCTGGATTATGAAAGGAGAATTGCCGGTTTTGTTTGTCTTACCTGCAGTCCAAAAAGTTCCTCTATTATTTAAATCCGCATAAATACCGTTTATATAATAATCCGATGGTTTTTCTGAATATGCAGTATTCCTCCAACCACCCAATGTATGATATGTAGATTCATCATCTCCGTTGCCGTCTTCAATACCGGCAATGAAGGCATCATAGAAAAAATCATCTGATATTTCTCTATTATACGTTAAATCATACGCTCTTTCATCAACATAATTAGGAAATTCACCCGTAATTTCAAGAATGTCTAAAAAATCTCGAAGTTCCGGTAATCTTCCGGAAACAGAAAATTTTTTACCGGGATATACCTCCGTTATAGAATCTGATTTATACATAGGAACTCTCATTTTTATTTTGCTGCTAAGTTTATCGGCTGTTTCCCAATTATATAATCTGCCATAAACGGGTACGTTTTTTTCATCATCAGCAAACACCCAGCAACCGTCATTAGATTTTATACTCAAATTTTCCAACATTATATAGAAAAAACCTTTAGATGCTTTTCTATTAACTTTCATAACCAAATACTTAATAGATTTGTCATTAACATAATACGCCGTATCGGTTTCTATGAAATCAGATAAATCAAAATCATACCCTTTAGACAGCTTCTTGTTCTGATTTTTACGAATGTAAAAATTCCATTCCATACGTTTCCCGTTAATTGTCAAAACGGAATCCGTTGATTGCTCAATAACCGGTTGAAATACAGTTTCAGACTCTTTTTCGCAAGAGTAAAGCGTGAAAGCGGCGAACATAATTATTGCGGCTTTCAAAAGCATAAAATACTTTTTCATATTAGTTATTTTGTAAAAATAATTCCGCTGTAAATATAATATGAAAAAAAATACAAAACAATAACCCTTTCGGGTAGTTTTTTTAGTAAAAATTCAGAGTTTTTATGTCTTAAAAAACTACATTGCTCATTTTTTCGTCGTGGGATTCCATCGGAAGAACTTCTAAAAACTGAAACGGAAAACAAATTCCGATTTTTTTTGTGTGAGGAATCTTTTTTAAAAACTTGTCGTAATAGCCTTTCCCCCGTCCTAAACGGTTAAAATCCTTGTCAAAAGCCATTCCCGGAATTATTGCAAGGTCTATTTTATAATAATCCTCCTCAAAAAAATCCGCTCCCGACGGCTCTAAAATGTTAAACGCCCCTTTCTTTAAAGAATTTTCATCTTCGTAAACTTTTAATACCATATTTTCTCCAGTAACTTTAGGTAGTAAAATAGTTTTGCCTAAAAGTTTTCCTTTTATAATAAGTTCTCTAACATCTATTTCATCTGGTAGGGGATAATATAAAAGAACATATTTTGAATTTTTCCAATCCTTTGAGTTCAAAACTTTTAAAACCGCAATTCTTGAAAATTCATTTAATTGATTAAAAGAATATTGCTTTTTCAAAAGTCTTATTTTCTTTCTTAATTCATTTTTGTCCATTTGCTTTTTTGTGTTTGTTTTTGCAATATTTTTCAAAACCGCAGCCGCAGTCAGCAGAGCCTTTTTTTAGGGTTTTAACAATACGGATTATAACCGTAGCAATTGCAAATCCTAAAATTATGTATGTAATAACCTCTTGTGTCATTTTTTTTACATTTTGTTGTATAATGGTCTGTAATATGGATAAAATTGTTCTGAACCTTTCAGAGAAATTTTATCCGAAGTAAAAAATTATAAAAGTTTGCCGATTTGGTTGATTAGAAACGCTAACAACCAAGCCGTTGCAATACTATAAACAATTGATATTATTGCCCAACGTTTTTGCCCCGCCTCTTTTATCATAGCCGTAGCCGTGGCAACGCACGGAAAATATATCAAAATGAAAATCATAAAGCCGTATGCCGAATACGGAGTCAGCGGTGTTGAACTTTTATCGCTGATAAGTCTTTGCGATAAGGATTCGGTGTTTTCGCTTTCAGAGTGATAAAGCACGCCCATTGTTGAAACAACGATTTCTTTGGCGGCTACACCCGTAAAAATCGAAATGCCTAATTTCCAATCAAAACCTAACGGCTCCAAAACAGGCTCTATAAATTTGCCTATTTTACCGATATAACTATTCTCTTGACGCTGAGCCTCGTCCATGTCTTCGTTTACGGGAAAATATCCTAACGCCCAGATAATTATAGAGGCTATTAAAATAATTCCACCCATCTTTTTAAGGTATTGAGCCGCTTTTTCCCACATGTGTTTGAGCACGCTGCGAAGGGTAGGTATTCTGTAAGGCGGCAATTCCATAACAAAAGGTGCGTCTTGACTTTTAAACGTAGTTTTACGCAAAACTATTGCCGTTAATGCCGCCATTAATATACCGAAGGCATAAATACTTGATGTTATAAGTGCTTGATGTGTCGAAAAAAATGCCGCTGTCATCACGGTATAAACGGGAAGCCTTGCAGAGCAGCTCATATACGGACTTATCATCATTGTTAAAAGTCTGTCGCTGCGGTTTTCAAGTGTGCGGGTTGCCATAACGCCGGGTACATTGCAGCCGAAACCCATTATTAAAGGTATAAACGATTTTCCGTGTAATCCTATGGCGTGCATTATTTTGTCCATATTAAAAGCGACCCTTGCCATATAGCCCGAATCTTCCATCAACGAGATAAACATAAACAATATCACGATGTTAGGCAAAAATACTATTACGCCGCCTACGCCGCCGATAATGCCGTCTACGATTAAATCTTTGAGCATACCGTCGTCCATACAGCCTTTTATCAAATCACCTATCATTTCAACAAGGCTTTCTATCCATTGCATAGGATAATCGCCTAATATAAAAGTGGTTTCAAACATTAAGAAAATCACTGCTAAAAAGACGGGAAAACCGTAAATTTTATGTGTTACGATATAATCTATTTTGTCGGTGAGCTTTCTTGTGTTAGTATGACCTTTTTTGAGGGTTTCTTTCAACGCTCCGTCTATGAATCCGTATCTTGTATCGGCTATAATAGTTTCAGTATCAGAGTTATAAATCTCTTCAAGCTGTTCGATTTCCCAAGATGCCTGTTCCAAAATACAGGAAGGGTTGTCGGTGTGTGTAACGTTTTTTTCGGGGTGTTTGTGTTCACCGCTGATAGTATTTTCAAGAACGAACTTTTCAATTTCGGCATCCTTTTCGAGGAGTTTTAGAGCCATGAATCTTGAGGGTATGATATTGAGAACGGCATTGTCGTTATGGAGATAGATTTTATCCTGAATTTTTTTGATAGAGGATTCTATTTCTTGACCGTAATTAATATGTATATGTCTGTAAGTTAAGGATTTATCTTCAAATATTTTTATGATAGAATCGAAAAGCATACCAAAACCTTTACCTTTGTTGCTCACAACGGGTATAAAAGGTATGCCTAACATTCTGCCTAAGGATTGATAATCCAATTCATCGCCTCTTGCTTGTAATTCGTCGTACATATTGAGGGCGGCAACTATTTTGACGTCCATGTCAATAAGTTGCGTTGTAAGGTACATATTTCTTTCGATGTTTGAGGCGTCAATCATATTGATGACAATATCCGGTGTTTGTTCGGTGATGAATTTTCTGACATAGATTTCTTCAGCCGAATAAGCGGTAAGGGAGTATGTCCCGGGCAGGTCAGTTATATTAAAGGTGTAATCCTTGTATTTGAAAGTTGCGGTTTTGGCATCTACTGTAACGCCGCTGTAATTTCCGACGCGTTCTTTACTTCCTGAGGCATAATTATAAAAAGTGGTCTTTCCGCAATTAGGGTTTCCCACGAGGGCTACGTTTATGACATTACCGTGGTCGCGGATTTCGTTTTTGATTAATTCTTCGAGTGTAAGGCTTTGATTAGGGCTTTCCAATGCCGCCATGTTGATGTGCTCCATCGTAACGACTTCAATCATTTTGGCTTCGCTTCTTCTAAGAGATACGCGGTAGCCCATGATTTCGTATTCGATAGGGTCGTTAAGCGGTGCTTGTTTAATTACATGAATGCGTTTACCTTTTACGAACCCCATTTCCATTATCCTTTTGCGGAAAGTTCCGCGCCCCGTTATTTTTGTTATTACGGCGTCTCCGTTGATAGCAACTTCGCTCAGATTCATTTTGTATAAATAAATATAAATTGTGCAAAATTAAACCTTGAAAAATTATTTTGCAATACCTAAAATTAGGTATTTTTTCTTAAAAAAATTATTCTTCCAAGATATTATAATTTTCTACATCTCTTAATCTTCTTTCTATTGCGCGGCTTCTGACCCCTGCTGAATCTATTACGTTGGCAGCCTCTGAAAGTTTTTTACGTGTTTTGTCAAGAATATCGCCGAAATTAGTAAATTCAGTTTTTACTTGTGATAATAATTTCCATACCTCGCTGCTGCGTTTTTCGATTGCTAATGTTCTAAAACCCATTTGTAAACTTGAAAGGAACGCTGCTAAATTAGCCGGTCCTGTTACGGTGATTTTGTATTCCCGTCTGAGAGCTTCAAAAAGCCCTGTCCTGCGCAGGATTTCGGCGTATAGGCCTTCTGTTGGAACGAACATAATGGCAAAATCCGTTGTTGCGGGCGGAATGATATATTTTTCGCAAATCTCTTTAGCAAAACCGCGGACGGAATTTTCAAAAAGGCGTCCTTCGTGTTCGATGTTTTCGTTTTTGTCGTAAGCCTCAAGAAGTCTTTGATAGTTTTCGATTGGAAATTTACTGTCAATAGGCAGTAATACGGGTTTACCGTTAGGGTCGGGGCCGGGGAGTTTAACGGCAAACTCTACACGTTTTTGCGAACCCTCTTCCACACAAGCGTTTATGATATATTGTTCGGGGCTTAAAATCTGTTCTAAGATGTTTCCTAATTCTACCTCGCCCATGTTTCCTCTGGTTTTAACATTGGAGAGTACTTTTTTTAAGTCGCCTACGCCTTGAGCCAAGCCGTGCATTTCTCCTAATCCTTTAGAGACTTGTTCCAATCTTTCGTTAATCATTTTGAAAGATTTATCGAACCTGGTTTCTATGGTTTCTTTGAGTTTATTGTCCACAATGTTTTGAATTTCAGAGAGTTTTAAGCGGGTTTCCTCACTGATTTCTTTCAGACGGGTTGAAAAAAGTTGGAGTTGAATCTTTTGCGATTGTGCCAAAGCATCAACATTACGCCCGATGGTCTCGCTCATTAACTTGAATTGTGCGCCGTTTTCTATTCTTGCTTGAGATTCTTTGTTTTCCATGTAGCGGTGTAATCTTTCCATTTCTTCTCTTAATGTGTCTTCCAATTCAGCCGTATCCCGTCTTAACTCGTTGAAATCGCGTTTGAAACTTATTGCAAAAAGCAAAACACCGATGACTATTATTATTAAAATTATAAGTGTAGCAATTTCCATTTTTTATAGAATGTTAGATTTCTAATTTAAGACCGTCGTATGCTAAGGTAACGTTCTTAGGTAAAGCGTTTTGTACCTCGTCGTAAGGTCCGAGTGTATGACCGATATGTGTTAAAAAAGCGTGTTTTGGTTTTACTCTTTCTATTAAAGCCAAGGCTTGAGAGAGGGTAAAATGTGAGGGGTGAGGTTCTTTTCTTAACGCATTGACAACAAGATATTCTGTGCCTAAAATTTTTTTTACGGATTCTTCGGGAATATAACTTGCATCGGTTATGTAAGTGAATTTTCCGAATCTGAAGGCCGTTACTTCAAGTTTAGCGTGCATTATTTTAATAGGTGTGATACGTGTTCCTAAAACTTCAAAATCTTTGTCGGAGATTTCATGGAGTTCTATATCAGGGACGCCCGGATAGCGGTTTTCGCCGAAACAATATGCAAAATCTTTCCTTATTTGATTGCAAACGCTGTTTGAGGCGTAAATAGGAATAAATTCTTTTTGTTGATAACAAAAAGGGCGTATATCGTCCAAGCCGGAGAGGTGATCGCGGTGGATATGTGTTATAAATATAGCGTCAATTCTTTCAACGCCGTTGTTAAGACATTCTATTCTGAAATCCGGTCCGGTGTCGATAATAAAGTTTTTGTTGTCCGTTTCAATAAAAACGGAACTTCTAAAACGTTTGTCTTTGGGATTATCAGAAAGGCAAACCCTGCATTTGCAACCGATTATCGGAACTCCCATCGAAGTTCCCGTACCGAGAAACGTAATCTTCATGACTGAAATTTTTTTTTACAAAATTAAAAAAATTAAATATATTTTTATAATTTTGGATTAAAATTTGATTTGATTTTTTTAGATTATGACATTAACTGACGAAATAAAAGAAAACATTTCGGCGAATTCCGAAAGGGTTAACGCCAAGGATTTTAAGTTTTTTAACATAACCTTTCTCAGCTCCTTAGCAAGGGCATCTCAAAATCAGGAATGTGATTGTCCGAGGTGCAAAAATAATTTGCAGGAGATTTTAAGGTTGTCTAAGGAGTATCCTGAATATATTTCAGGAGGCTCTGAGAAGAAAAGAGAACTTGAAAATTTGACCGACAGCATTACAAAACACCTTGAAAACCAGCACGGTTACTCAAAAAAAGACTGGTTTAAGCCGCTTTATACTCTTTTCGGTATGATTTTGGGGCTGATTATAGCTTTTGCCGTGATTTTTTTTATGGATTCACCGACCGACAAAAATAAGATGTATTTCTTGTTAATTGTTTGTGTTTCAATGTTTTTGGGTTATGTCGTGGGATCAGTGAAAGATTCTCAAAAAATAAAAAATATGAAAATTCTATAATTTTTTTTTAGGTAAGCAAAAAAAATTATACCTTTGCACATAAATTTTATAGAAAACATTTTAATATTGCAAAAATAAATATAGACAAATTATAGTAAATTAATTATGAAAAAAGTAACTGTTAATTATCTGGCATTAATGATTGCTACCGCTTTCATAGCAGGCGGTTGCAACGGTCTTAAAAAAATGGCTCAGAATGCCAACACTATTCAGCGTAGCATTACGCCGAATCCTTTGGAGATGCACGCAGGTAAAGTTCCGGTAAATATTACCGTAAGTTTCCCCGCTAAATATTTCGACAAAAAAGCGTACTTGGTTTGCACTCCGAGCGTAAAATCTCAGAAAACTTCTGACGAAATCAAGATGAAACCTGCTACTCTTCAGGGTGTAAAAGTAAAAGATAACAACACTGTTATCGATTACAAAGCAGGCGGTTCTTATACTTATAAGGATACTATTGATTACGCTGACGTTTACAAAAGATCAGACCTTATGCTTTCTATGAAAGCTACCAAAGGTACTGAAACAGTAGATGTTGCAGATATTAAAATCGGCGACGGTATCAATGTAACTCCTCTCTTGGTAGAAGAAGGTATCAAAGTTGATGACAACTTGGTAAACAAAACAGCAGCAGGTGCATCAAACGCAGCAGGTATGACTGTTGAGGCTAAGATTGCTAAACCTACAAGCAGCATTTCTACAAAAGGTGTTACCGTTTATTATCCGATGCAAAAATCAGCTTTGGACAAAAAAGAACAGAAAAAGACTGACGTATCAACATTCGTTTCTGATGTTCAGCAAGCTGCCGGTGATGAGAACGTAAAAATTAAATCAATTCAAGTTGCATCATACGCTTCTCCTGATGGTCCTGAAGATATGAACGAAAAACTCGTTGATCAACGTGGTAAAACAGGTGAAACTTTTGCTAAAGATCAACTTAAAAAAGTTGACGGTGCAAACAACGTAATTTCTCGTCAAACAACTCAGGCTGAAGACTGGGAAGGTTTCAAGAAAGAGGCTGAAGCTTCTGATTTGAAAGACAAAGACCTTATCTTGAGAGTTCTTTCTATGTACTCTGATCCGAACGTAAGAGAAAGAGAAATCAAAAACATCTCTGCTGCTTATACCGGTTTGAAGAGCACCGTTCTTCCTAAACTTCGTCGTTCTGAAATCAAAGCCGTTTTGGAAACAAAAGAGAAAACTGAAGCTGAACTTATCAATTTAGCTAAAACAGATCCTTCTCAACTTTCACAAGAAGAGGCTCTTTACTCTTCTACATTGCCGGCTCTTGACGTAGACAGCAAAATTAGCCTTTTGAACGACTACGTTTCAAAATATCCTAACGATTGGAGAGCTTACAACAACTTAGGTGTTAATTACATTAAGAAAAACGATCTCGCTTCTGCTAAAACACAGTTGGAAAAAGCTAAATCTATCGATGCTAATCAGTCAGCAGTTTACAACAACTTAGGTGTTGTAGATTTGGCTAACGGCGACATCGAAGCTGCTAAAGAAGATTTGGGCAAAGGTAAAAACTTAGGCTCTGACGAAGCAGGTTACAACCTCGGCGTTATCAATATCCGCGAAGGCGAATATGCAAAAGCTGTTGCTAACTTCGGTTCAAGACCTACTTTCAACAAAGCTCTTGCTGAAACCCTCAACAAAAACACTTCAGCTGCTGCTTCTACTCTTAACAGCGTAGAGTCTGAAGATGCTTGGATTGATTACCTCAAAGCTGTTGTTGCTGCAAGAAACAACAACGAAGAAGGTGTTGTTACAAACCTCAAAAATGCGGTTAAGAAAAATTCAGAACTCAAAGATTTTGCTAAAGAGGATGTTGAATTTATCCGTTACTTCGACGAGGCTAACTTCAAAGCTATTGTTGACTAAGAATATTTTTAATGAAGATAAATTAGTTCCGCTTGAAAAAGCGGAACTTTTTTTTTGCATTTCTGATAAATTATTGTTTTATTTGCAAATAAAAAAAACAAGAGAAAATGTTTATGCGAAAAGTTAAAATATTAATTCCTATTCTAATGCTTTTGTTGGCGGGTTTTGTATTTTCCGGCTGCAAGAGCGGTTACAAAACTGTGCCTTGCCCGAGATTTCATCATATTTAGGCTGAAAAAAAGTATTTTTTATGGAAGTTATCAAATTTGAGGAGGATTTTCCTCAGTTAATTAAAACCTGCGTTACTGTTGGCACTTTTGACGGCCTGCATCTCGGACACGGGCAGATACTCTCTATTTTGAAACAAACCGCTGAAAAAGAGAATCTTAAAAGCGTTGTTGTGACTTTTCGTCCGCATCCAAGACAAGTACTTTTTCCTAAAACGAAGGTTAATTTCGTGCTTTCGGAAAAAGAAAAGCTTTTGAAATTTTCTCAAACGGGAATTGATTTTCTTGTTATAATGCCTTTTAGCCTTGAGTTTGCCTCTTTGACAGCTAAAGAATTTTTGACGGATATTCTTGTTAAAAAGCTCGGAATGAAACATTTAATCAAGGGTTTTAACAATCATTTCGGAAAGGACAGACTCTCTGATATTGATAAAATCAAAGAAATAGGACTTCAATACGGTTTTTCAGCATCACAAGTCGGTAATTTAGTGCTTGAAGGCGGAGTTTCTGCATCTTCAACATTAGTCAGAAAACTTTTAACGGAAGGCTCAGTCGATGAGGCGTCAAAAATTCTCGGTTATGATTTTTTCTTTACCGGGAAAGTCGTTCACGGAAAACATATCGGAACTTCAATCGGTTTTCCTACGGCAAATATTTTAATCGAGGACGAAAACAAAATTATTCCGAAATCAGGTGTTTATGCTTCATTAACTACCATTAATTCAGTTGTTTATCCCGTGATGCTGAATATCGGACACAATCCTACGGTAAACGGCAATTTGGAAAAAACTTTTTTGGAGGCGCATATTATCGGTTTTGATTCTGATATTTACGGACAAGAAATTTCTCTTGTATTAAAACAAAGAATAAGGGACGAAATAAAATTTCCGTCCCTCGAAGATTTAAAAAAACGTCTTAATGATGATAAACAAACTGTAATTCAGATTGTTATGTCTTAATTCATATCAATTTTGTAACCTTTGTCGCTTGTTATGTTTTCCTCTTTGGAATCATCTACGGGCGCAAAGAGGTTCTGACCTTGATTTACAAGGTTTTGATCTTCGTTTTGAGTGTTTTGAGAATCGGTTTTATCCTCATTTTCTTGGTGGTAATCGCTTATTATCTCACGTGAATCGTAAATAATATCCGTTATTTCTTTGTCTGTTTCAGGGTTTTCTTCTTCGGAGGATTCCACTAATTTGGTTTTCAGTTTAACAATCATTTCCGTATGTTGCTGAATTTCGTCAATGATTTCGTCCTTTGTTACGATATCTCTTTCGCCGACTTTGAAGAATTTGAGTGCATTGTCAAGCTCGGAAATTCTGCTTGTTAATTCTTCCGAATAACGTTGCATTGCTTGTGCTACTTCGCTATTGTTTGAGGCAATGTTTACTAATTGCATAATTGAACGGCTTATCGTAAAGGTCATATTCAATTGTTTTGAACAAACATCGGAAATAAGAGCGATTCTTTCTGCAACTTCTTGAATACGAGGCGAAATATGTTGAATCAGTTCAACGGCTTGTGTCGTGGTTTTCAAGCTCCATGCTGAAGATTCATTGATTTCGGTGGAAGCCTCCTGACAATTTTCAGCAAGTTTACGGATTTCGGCTGCTACTACGGCAAAACCTTTACCGTTTTCGCCCGCTCTTGCCGCCTCTACTGCGGCGTTGATTGCCAATAAGTCGGTTTTTGAGGTTATACTGTTGATAATCTGAATTTTATCTATAACGCTTTCAATACAGTTGAGAGTATTTTCTGAGGCCGTAGTTACGATGTTAATATCCGAGACTATGGAATCCGAATTCTCTTTGGTCTGTTGCGCGTTTTGTGTGTTTTGCTGAATAGATTTTGTAATTTTATCAACTAACGCAGAAATTTCAGCTATTGATTCCGCTTGTGTGCGGGCATCGGAGGAAACGTTTTCAACCATTTCCTTAAACGGTTCACTGCTTTTTACGATGCTTTTGGAACTAAAACGTATGGTTTTGATAGTTTCAAGTACTTTTTCCTGCATTTTCTCGATATTTTTTTTCAAAATACCGAATTCATCGTTTGTCGCAATAGATTTTGCAGCATCGGAATACATATAACCTTGAGAAAAATCTTCCGTAAATTTATTAACCTTTTTCAATGGGGCAATAACGAGATTTTTGGTATTCTCGTTAAGGAATTTTATCATAACTATCATTCCGATTATCGAAGAAAGCAGCAGCGCAACAACGGCGATAATAGTTCCCGAATTTAAAAGGATAGAAGGCGTATTAAGGCTTAAACCTATTTCCGTGCCTTTTATTACGGTTACAAAACATTCCATATCGGTATTCGAACCGTCTAAATATTTGCTGTGAGTGTATACGCTGTCCTGTCTTGCAATGCCTCTTGTGAGCATTGTGTCAAGACCTGAAAATCCGTCTTTGTATAATTCTTTGATTGTCTTGTTTGTGATTTTTTGGTCATAATAGATTCTGAAATTAAATTCAAAACTGCCTAAGACAGCAAAACCTACACCGTTGGCTTTCAATTTATTGAGCGCCGCATCTATTCTGTCGGAGGGAAAAGCTATCGCAAAAACTGCCAAAATGGTGTCGGAGTTTTCCTTCTTGATTGGTATTGCAACCTCAAAATTCTTGTTGTCCAAATCTTGGGGCAGTGTTACGAATTTAGGAAGTCTGTTTCTTATGAGTTTTTCGTATGATTTCATGTTTCGGTAATTTGTTGTGTCTTTACCGATTTTATTTCTGTAAGTTGTTCCCGTTAGGGGCTGTGCTAACATGATATACGAATAAGGCATAGTTATATTTTTCAGATAATCTTCGCACTTTTGTAGGAATTGTTCTGGATTCGGTACATCAAAATCGTAATCTTTTTCTAATATACGCAATATTTGTTCGTAGCAGTTGAAAGTATTTTCCAACGACTGAGCTTGTGATACAACAGCTACTTTAGAAGTCGCTATTGTATTTTTCTTGTTGTGGGAAGATACCAAAAATATTACCATGATATTTACGATGGCAACGATGATTACCAAAAAAGGTATCACTCTGTATAAGTACTTCCTCATTATTGCAGAGGTCTGCGCCTCAAAAAAACATTTTAATTTCATGATAAAATCTTAACGGGTTATACGTTTTTATCTGTTTCTTCGTCTTTTATCTCTTTTCCGACAAGGGAATCTCTCAATTTGATTATTTCAGAGGTGTGAAATTCTATTTCGTTGAGGATTTGTTCTTCCTCTTCGTCGTTGATAGAGCCCTCGAGTTTGAAATAATCTACGGCAACGTTCAAGTCTTGAAGTTTTTCACCGATACGGGTTGCAAAATGAGCCATGCCACCGGCCTCTTCCGTATTGTTTTCGGTGATTGTAACAAGTTGTTCGATAGCCTTTCGTATAGCTAACGTTTTGTTTAACTGATCGTTGCAGGCCTCGGAAATTTCTGAAATTTTCATGGCCGTATCTTGGATTCTCGGTGAAATCTTGTCAATAAGTTCTACGGAATGTTCCGTTATCTTCAAACTTTCAGCCGAAGAAATGTTAATTTCTGAAGATGCTGATTGACAACGTTCTGCAAGTTTTCTGATTTCAGCGGCAACCACTGAAAAACCTTTTCCGTTTTCACCTGCTCTTGCTGCTTCTACGGCAGCGTTGATAGCAAGCAAATCGGTTCTTGTTGTAATTTCGTTAATTATCCTTACCTTATCAATAACATTTTTGATACATTCCAGCGTATTTTCAGAGGCATCGGTAATGGTTTCGATGTCTTGGGCAATGCTTTGCGAGTTGATATGTGTTTGCATGGCTTTGCCGGTATTCTCCTGAATGGAGTCCGAAATAGTATCTACCGCCGTTGAAATCTCCTGAACCGTAGCTGATTGTGATAAAGCATCTTTTGAAATCTTGGTAATCGAACTTTTTAGGATTTCACTGCTTTGATCGATTTGCGTGGAGTTGATTCTAATATTTTGTACAGCGTTATGTACTTTTTGCTGCATGGATTCAAGATTAATCTTGAGTTCTGACATTTCATCGTTTGACTCGATTTCGCTAACGGCTTGCGAATATAGTTTTCCCGTTGCAAAATCGTCTGTAAACTGATGTACTTTTTCCAGCGGTTTGATAACAGTTTTGTTTGTTATGTATTTGATTACAAACAAGGTTGTAAAAATTATTATCAAAGCAGAAATCACCAAAATCGCAATCGTAATGTAATTGTCCATGTTCAAAAGTATCTCGGGAATGTTGATACATAATGCCCATGGCGTGCCTGTTACGTTGGTGTAGTGAATTATAATTTTATATCCGGTATCGCTGTAATAGTATTTGCTCGTGTTTCTATAACGGCTGACAATGCCGAAATCCGTGTGCGGCAATTCTTTATAGCCGTTTATAATAGCGGAATCTACTTCGACGAAACCTTTTTTAACCAAATTCTGCATTGTGGTTTTAATAATTCCGTCTTTGAAGAGTCTTAAATTGTAATCCTCGTCTACTATACAGCAAAAACCTTTGCCGTTGAGTTTTAAATCCGATATTTCATCGTCGATAACATCTGCCGGGAAACACGCTGTTAAGATAGCAATCGTACTATCTTTGGTCGCACTTTTAACGGGAATTGCCACGCTGTAAACGTCCTTACCGTTGTAAATATCGGAAGGGTGTGAGAGGTTGCACGATACTTTTTGCCCTTCTTTTATGATATTTCGCCAATATTTACGGTGCAAAGCATTGTTTTCGTCCCTGCCTTTGACGTTAGTGTACGAAACACCGTTCATTAATGTTAGTCTCAAATACGACCATCTGCTGATATGTCCTTTGAGATAGGAGCGAAAATAATCAAAAATTTCCGTTGTGTCGCCTTCTTTATAATGTTTGGATATATGATTCAAATCATCAACATACCGCAAAACGATACTGCTTATATTGCTTGCCTGAATGTTGAGAATTTGTGAAACCGTTTCTTGAGTATTGTATTTTGAAGTTCTGTTTACAAAATAATATATCACAATATCGGTTATGACAATCAATCCTATAAAAATAGGAATAATTGCCTTCATATATTTGCGCCAAATGGTGGTACGCTTTTCTTCTTTTTCTATTTTACTCATGGGATTAAGTTTTTAGCAGCTTTATTTATCAGTTTTGATTTCAGGCTGATAATTTCCTGAGTATGTTTTTCTATTAATTCAATGAGTTCAATGTCGTTGCCTTCTTGAACGTTGAGTTTGAAGAATTCAACACAGACATTGAGTTGTTTTAATTTTTCGTTGAGTTGTTGAGCGAAAATGTCCATTTCTTCGGCGGACTGAGAGTTGTTAGTCGTGATGTTAACAAGTTGTCCGATAGATTTGGAAATTGCTAACGTTTTTTGTAACTGTTCGTTACATGTTTCGGAAATTTGAATAATCTTATCCGTATTGTTGCGGATTTGCGGGGAAATTTTGTCAATCAGTTCTGCTGAACGTTGCGTTGTTTTGAGCGATTCCGCAGACGAAATGTTAATTTCCTGCGATGCAATTTGACAACGTTCTGCAAGTTTTCTGATTTCTGCTGCTACCACGGCAAAACCCTTACCGTTTTCGCCCGCCCTTGCTGCCTCAACTGCTGCGTTAATTGCCAAAAGGTCTGTCCTTGAGGTAATTTCGTTGATAACTTGAGCCTTTTCGATAACAGAACGCATACATTTGAGCGTGTTTTCAGAGGCTCTTGTTACCGAAATAATATCTTCGGCAATGCGTTTGGAGTTTTCTTTGGTTTCAAGTGAGCTGAGCGCATTGTCTTTGATTGATTCCGTGATATTATCAATACTGACGGAAATTTCTTCAACCGTAACCGATTGTTCCTGTGCGCCTTCTGATACTTTTGAAATCGAAGAACTCAAAGAATTGCTGCCTTCTGCAATCTCTTTTGAGTACATTCTTATGGAATTGACAGCCTGAGAAATGCTGTTTTGCATTTTGGTAAAATTATTTTTTAGACGCTGCATTTCGTCGGCCTCTACGATTTTGTCAAAAGCTGTTGAATAAATATTTCCGGTGGCAAAATCTTCAGTAAACTGATTTACGTGATCGAGCGGTTCAACGATGAATTTCTTGTTGATTTTATTTAAAACATAATACAGTGAGCCGATTATAATAATGGTCAAAATTATCATTGTCATAATCGTAATGTAATAATTGCCGTAGAATGCTTTTTTAGGCAGACTCAACACCAATGTCCAATCCGATGTGTTAGGAACTATGGTGTAATAGCCGATCATTGTTTCGCCCTCTGTATTGCTGTAATAAAGATTGTCTACAAACATCGGATCGTTGTTATGTTTTTCAAATTGCGTGAAACAATAATGAAACAACGTGTCCAATCCTACATAACCTCTTGTTGTAAAATCTTGAGCCGTAAGGGTTGCGCATTTGTCTTTGACGGCCATACGAATTTGATAATTCTTGTCAGCTAAAGCGTAAATTCCCATGTTAGAACCTCTCATCTGATTGAGTTTTAATGTTTTATCACTCTCCTTGATGTCGGTGTATGCAGTCATAATCGCTTTTGTATTGCCTTGCTTGTCATTTACGGGTATTGAAATGCTGAACAATTCTTCATTGTCGTTAATCCATTCGCTTGTCGGTGCAATGCAATAACTTGCGGGATATTTTTGCTCTGTTATTTCTTTGTAAAAAGTGGAAGTGTTCATGTTTTTTTCGTCCAACCCGTTTACTGTGTTGTAGGAAATACCGTTAGGCAAGGTTATTCTGAAATAAGCCCACTTGTTGGAGTGTGATGTAATGTAGTAATTTGCTTTTTTGAGCGTTCCTTCAATGTCATGTATAGGATCGCTGAAATTTTTCAGCGTGTTTAAGTCATCAGCATACCTCTGATAAACTTGTGAAACATTGGCCGCTAAAGTGCATATTGAATTTTTTATTGCGGTTTTGGAGTTTTTGTTGATATTATTGAACAAAATCCAATATATTGCAAAATCCATCAGCAATACCAATCCTACCACTATGGGCATCATCAATTTGAGAATCTGTTTGCCCATACTGCTGCCTTTTTTCACGGATGTAATTTTTTCTAATTTGTCCTTTATCGTCATTTTGAGGCTTGATTTTTTCTTGTTAATAATTCTCGTAATCGGAATCCAAATCCATGTCTATTTTGACTCCCGGTCTGTATCCTTTTGAATAGTCTTTCGGCTCTTGAGGACTTCCGTTAGGCTTTTCTTCTTTTTTAGGTTCTTCGATTTTTTCTTCTTTCTTGGGAGTTTTGTCATCTTCCTTTAAGAAATCATCGTCAAAAAATCCGTAACCTAAATCTTCATCGTCTTCAAGTTCGGATTTCGTTTGAGTCCCCTTTTGAGGAGTTTCCTCTCTGAAGTGCATAACTTGGTCGGCTGTGTTAAGCGCCGTATCTATTTGATTGTTAATGTCTTGAGGAATACTTTCGCCTTTTATGGTTTCTGTAAGTTGTTGTTTCAACCTTAAAATTTCAGCCGTATGATCTTCTATCTGATTGATAATTTCTTTTTTGGGTCTGAAAGTATCTTTGGTTAATTTGAAAAATTCTATGCCCTTGTTTAAAACCTCAAGTTTGCTTTTCAGCTGAGCGGAGTATTCTGCCATTTTGTCAGCCGATTGCGTATTATTTGAGGTAATATTAACAAGTTGCAAAATAGATTTGCTGATAGCCATTGTCATTGAAAGCTGTTCGGCGCAAGATTCTGAAATTTCGGCAACTTTTTCAGCCGTTTCTTTAATTTGTGGTGAAACTTTGTCAATAAGTTCAACGGCGTGTCTTGTGATTTCAAGACTTTCTGCCGATGAAGTATTGATTTCATTCGAAGCTTGTTGACAGTTTTCGGCAAGTTTACGAATTTCTGCGGCAACCACTGCAAAACCTTTACCTTCTTCACCGGCTCTTGAGGCTTCAACGGCGGCGTTGATTGCTAAAAGGTCTGTCCTTGAGGTGATTTCGTTGATGATTTTTATCTTGTTGATAACGTTTTTGATACATATCAAAGAATTTTCAGACGAAGTTGTAATGGTCTGAATATCAGCTGCTATGTTCAAAGAGTTCTCTTTAGCATTAAGTGTTTTTTCGTTAATTATTTTTATAGAATCAGCAATTTGGTCAATCGAACTTGAAATCTCTTCTACCGTAACGGATTGAGTTTTAGCATCGTCCGAAATTGCCATTGCAGCATCGTTCCATTCGGCACTTGAGCGCATAAAATCCGAAGTGTAATCCCTTATGTTTTTGATAATTTCGATCAAACGGTTTTGCATTTTTTCGAGATTTTCCTTCAATATTTCGATTTCGTCGTTGGTGTTAAGGTCTTCTGCTGCGGTAGAATAGAGTTTACCGTCAGAAAATTCGGTAGCAAAACGGTTCACTTTGGAAAGCGGTTCCAGAATGTGTTTGCGGGTTATGAATCTGATACAAAGAATGAGTGAGGTTATCGTTAAAATCGTTAAACCGATGAGCACTCCTAATACGAGATAAACCGAGGATTTCAGCTGTTTTTCGGGAATGTTGATGCAGACTATCCACGGAGTACCTTTTATTTTGGCGAAATAACCGATTGTTGGGATGCCGCCCGGCATTTCAAAAGCACCTCTTTGAAGTTTGAGCGGATTTTCTTTGACTTTGAGACAGAGGTTATAAAAATCTTTGAAACCGTTGGCCTCAAGTTCGCTTGCTGTTGTGTTGTAACATTCGTCAGCTAACATTCTCATATTGAAATCTTCGTCGATAACAGCGGCAAAACCTTGTCCGTTGGTTTTCATTTTTTCCAACATTGAGTCCATGAGTTTAGTTGAAAACGTTGAAGATAATGCTGCGATTGGTTCGCCGTCCCTGTTTTTTATCGGAATCGAAACGCTGAAAACATCGTCTCGAATGACATCGGTATGATGCGACATTCTGAATGATAAATCTTTTTTGTCGAAGAAAATTTCTTTGTAAAACTTTCTGATTTTGGCGTTAATAGTATCTTTGCCCGTGTAATTTGTCCAACTTCTGCCGTCCAAAAGTGTCAATCTTAAATAAGCCCATTCGTTGGAATGTGAATAAAGAGCCGTATTTGCTTTTTTGATGTAACCGTCTATGTCATTGGGCGTATAATACGATTTCAACATATTCAAATCGTCAATATAGCGGTACAAAATGTTTGAAATGTTTTCGCTTTGAATATCGGCTATCTGAAACGATGTATTTTTTGACGAGCGTATAATGTCGGAAGAAACGATATTGTAAACGGCAATATTCATTCCTACCACAAGTATTAACATAACGGAAAGTATGAACTTTATGTATTTAGTCCATAACGTGTTAGACTTTCCGAAAAATTTCCCGATAAATTCTTTTATAGTGTTCATATTTTTAGTTTTCAGAGTTTTGGTTGTCTTTTGCGGCGAAAGATTTTTCTTGCGCCTCTTGTTTTTCTTTTTGAATCAATTCCTCCCTCAGCATAGTGAGTTTGTCGGAATGTATTTTAATAAGTGTTGATAATTCTTCAAGTTTTTCTGTTCTTGCGTCGTTGAGTTTAAAGAATTTGAGTGAATTGAGCAACGTTTTAGCGTATTTGTCAAAATTTCCGGCTTTGTCAGCGAGAATTTCTGACATATTGGAGTTTTGTTCCGAAATATGTGCTAATTGTTGGATAGCATTGTTGATTTGGTCTGCGCCGTTACGTTGTTCGGTGCAGGCGATAGCAATTTCGGAAACTTTTTCAGCATTATCTTTAATACGGGGCGTTATTTTGTCGATAAGACCTGTTGATTCTTCTGTGATAGCAAGCGTTTGATTTGAGGCTTCGTCAATTTGAATGCTTGCTGTTTTGCAACGTTCTGCGAGTTTTTTGATTTCGGTTGCAACGGTTGAAAAACCTTTACCGTTTTCACCGGCTTTTGAGGCTTCAACTGCCGCATTAACTGCCAAAAGGTCAGTCTTTTTAGCTATGTCGTTGATAATCTTAATTTTTTCGATAATCATTTTCGTACTTTCAAGGGTTTTGTCAGAGGCCTCGAGTACGGCATTGATATCGCTTGCAATAGATTCAGAGTTGAGTCTTGTGTTTTCGGCATTAGCAGCGGTCTGCGTAATTGAAGACGAAATCTGCTGAATCGTTGCTGAAATTTCTTCAACGGCTGAGGCTTGGTCGCCGACACTTTGGAGTATTGAATCTGCCGAATTGTTGAGTTCGTGGCTGTTAGTTACTATTTTATCGGATTGTGTGCGTATATCGCTGATGGTTTTTATAATTTTTTCAGCCATAACGGAAATACAATCGTAAAATTCACCGATTTCGTTTTCTTGTTTTTTCTTAATTTTGGAAGCGTTGAACATGATTCCGGTAGAAAACTCTTTTACAACGTTTTGTAATTCTTGTATCGGTTTTATGATAATGCGTTTAATCAAATAAATGATTATCGTAATTATTATTGAAAGTGCTACAAAACAATAGATTATAAACAGATTTCTCGTTTTGGCTCTGTCTGAATCAATCTCGTCTTTGCTGTTGCAGATTACGAGCGACCATTCCGTGCCTTCCACCGCATGATAAACAGCGATGTATTCTTTGTTTGTATTTCTGTTCGTGATGTGTTCTATGCCTGATTTTATACCGGTTCTGATTTTATCAGTAAAGAGAGAATAGCCTTCAAATTCGGCAGTGTTGAGTTTATTTTTGCCGAGTAATACAGTATCGGAATTTGCGATGATAATATCGGGATTTGAATTTTTAATGAGATAAATGCTACCGTAGCCTTGAGTATTGATGTCTTTAATCAAGTCGTCTATTTTTTCTGCATCGATAGCGAGTGAAATCGAACCGAAAGGTTTTCCGTTTTTGTCAAAATGCGGTACACAAACGTAAAAAACTTCTTCCCCTATTTTTGTGGCATTAGGTTGTCTGTCGGTAATGAAACAATTATCACCTGAAAAAACTACTCTCAGATAACCTTCCTCTTGAGATACGTTTTCAAAAAACTCCGGATTTGTGCTATGCGTATTGCCTAAATTGTCAGTGTAACCTCCATAAGAATATAGTCCGTTACTATGACTTACAACTGTTTTAAGGACCTCTAAAATTTCGTTTTGAGAGAGATTCATTTTTGTGAAACTCTTAGAGAGTGTGCTTAGCTGTGAGGTTATTGACGTCATTTTTTCCGATATGACGGCAGCATTGCTTTTAACGATTTCTTGTGAGGCGTTGAGTGCATTTTGGTAATTTAACTTCTGAAAACTTATCAACAAAAAATAATCAGCCAATGCTACCAAAACGGCAGTCAGCGGTACGATAGTCCAAACAAGCGTTCCTAACAACGATTTGTGCCTTGATTTAAAAAATTTCATATTGATTTTCCGAATAAAAAACATCTATTTTTCAAGGTCTAAATATACAAAATTCAGACAAAACAAATTATTTTTTTGAATTTTTTTTTCAAATAAATGTATTTTTCTCGTTTTCGGGCACATTTTTATGTTATTCCCACTCTGCTTCTTCCTCTTCTTTCTTGCGTTTTTCTTCTTCTTCGGCCTCGAGCGACTCTTTTGAAATTTTAGTTTCGGTTATTTCCGTCCATTTGAAAATGTCTTCGGGTTTGTAAGGACGGTGTTTGTCGTACCAAATAAAACCGTCAAGAAAAGTTTGCCTTTTGGTCAGACCTTCAAGCGGATAAAGTGTTCCTTTGGGTTTTTTGTAAAACCATAATCTTTTCATTTTACCTTTTTCAAAGAAAATATCCATGTCTTGAGATGAAGCATTGTTCATTCCCGTTACAATAGAATCTTCAACTGTGTAGTAAATTGTTGAGGCATTGGAAATTACCTCGACTTCTTCGATTTTGTTGGAATCCAAATAAGCAACCATGTCTTTGCCGGTTATTTGATTGAACCTTGGAACGGTATCCACTTTTTGTGATACGAATGCCCCGCCCAACATTTCAACCATATCCACGCTGTTTTCTTTTGTGTAAAGTTTTATGACATCGGCGGTTATCTGATTTTCAAAATGCCATATAACGGGATTTTGATGCATTGTGATAATGCTGTCCGAAAGGTCATAAACAAGACTGTCACACATGGTTTGCAAATCGTTTCTAAAAATTTTAACTCTGTGAAAAGCTTTTATAATTCTGTAAACCGTTGTGTCTTTGTCCGTAAAAATAGTATCCGTAACCGACAAAATAGTATCTGCATGAAGATACATTGTATCTTTTTGCGAAATGTATTTCATTAACGCACTGTCAGTTAATATGCTGCGTTCAGGGATTTCGTAGTATCGGGCTTCATTTGCGGTGAGTTTTATGTTTTGAAGCGTATCAATAATTTCCACTTTAGAACGTCCGATTCCGTATTTTTCGTTTCTGAAAAAATAAATCGTATCGCCGGAGAGTTTATGCTCTTTGCTGACTAAAAAACTTTTTTTAGTTAATTGGCATTGATCTTTTATGTGATTGTACCAACCGCGCTCCGAGTATAAATAATTGCTGTCACCGATGATTTCCGTCGGTCCGAAAAACGTTGAAATTTTGCTTTTAATATTGTGAGTCAGCGTATCGGAATACATTGTGTAATTCGGATTATGAACCACAACATCTTGATTATAAACCAATTCGTTGGTTTTGGGATAAAAATAACCGAGTTCTGAAATCAGCGTATCTTCGCCCGTGAAAGTTGTTCCGCCGCCGAAATAATTTGCAAAGTTTTTCGCCAAATCGTAATCAATGTTGTCGGTAATCATCGTCATGGAATCTTTTACCATTTTAACGTTTTCCCTGATTCTTGCAAAGCGGGAAGTTCCGTCATAATCTAAAGAATCGCCCCACAAATGAACAGTATCTTTTTGGTCTAAAAGTCTGTACATGTGGACTTTACCGTAAGCCTTGAATTTGTTTTCCTTGGAATTGTACAATGCCGAATCGCAATACATTGATGCGCTGTCATGGTAAAATTGTACCTCGCCTCTTAAAACTTTTACGTCAGGGCCGTGATAATCATCAACTTCCAAGGTATTGGAATTAACGATTTCGATTTTGCGGTTTTGAACCGTATCTTTTCTCTGTGCCGACGAAAACTGAATCGCACAGAGCATTAAAACTATTATTATTGCAATATTTTTCACCACGGGGAATATAAATTTTTTTGCAAAGATAAATATTTTTCTTAATAAATTATCAAATCTTCGAGTTTTACTTTCGGTACGATATGCACGCCGTTTTCGTCGCGATAATATTTTTTGCTTTGGTCTTTTGAAATTTCTTCCAACCGAAATTTTTCTGCTGATTTTCCGATTGCTAAAATTGCTAACGGAGTGTATTCCAAATCGAAAGCTTCTTTTATTGCATCTTTGTCGAAAGCGCAGATAATGATGCCGTTGAGTCCGATTTCAACTGCTTTCAAGAGCATTGATTGCAGCGAAATTCCTAAATCGATATCAATATATCTGCTTTCTTGAGCATTTGAGCAAACGATTATAAAAGCGTTAGGTTCAGTTCCTTTTAACGGTAGGTTCAGTTGTGGCAACATTCCGCCTAATTTTATGTTTTTTAAGACTATTTCCGCACCGTTTTCTTTTGTAACGATTTTAAATCTAAGCGTTTGAGCGTTTTTTGCTGAGGCTATTTTGGTATTAACGCTGATAATTTTTTTTAGAACCTCCTTGGAGACCAAAAAAGAGTTTTGGTAACCTCTCGTACTTCTGTTTTTAATAAGTAAAGTATCTAAGGTCATTCCTATTTTTTTTATGCTTTTTTTCTGACCGAAAACTTCGTTGTATCTGTTTTCCAAATAGTTGTCTGCCATTGTTGAAAGGTATATAAAAATAAGTAAGGGCGAAAAAATATTTCGCCCTTACGTTTTCTTAATGTATAATTAGGGAATTATTATTCCATTTGAGCTTCCATTTCTTCTGTAACTTCGAGGTTGTGATAAACAGCCTGAACGTCATCATCTTCTTCAAAAGCTTCAATCATTTTGAGAACTGAAACACCGTCAGCGGTCGGAAGTTCTTTCATGTTGTTAGGAATACGTTGCAAAGAAGCGTTTGTAGCAGTGATTTTGAGATCGTCCAACGCTTTTTGGAATGAGGTAAAACCTTCCATAGAAGTGTAAGCAACGAGAGATTTTGTGCCTTCTTCTTCGTCTTCTACTACATCGTCAAAATCTTCAGCACCTGCTTCGATAAGTTCCATTTGGAATTCATCAACGTCTTTTCCTTCGGGAACGGGAATTGTGAAAACGCCTTTTCTGTCGAAGAGGAATGTTAAAGAGCCGTTAGTACCTAAGCTACCGTTTCTTTTGTTGAAAATAGAGCGGATAGAGGCAACTGTACGGTTGTTGTTGTCTGTAAGACATTCAATGAAAACGGCAACACCGCCCGGAGCATATCCTTCAAATGTGATTTCTTGATAGTTAACGCCATCGCCTGAAGATTTAGAGATAGCGCGTTCGATATTATCTTTAGGCATTGAAACGCCTTTTGCGTTTTGGATTGCGGTTCTCAAACGGGGGTTTCCGTCCGGATCGGGACCGCCTTCTTTAACTGCTACTGCTATTTCTTTTGCTATACGTGAAAACATTGCCGAACGTTTAGCGTCCAAAGCACCTTTTTTTCTCTTAATGGTTGACCATTTATTATGTCCTGACATATTATTATTTTGTTAATTTAAAAAATTCTTGTGATTTTACGGCGCAAAAATATAAAAATTTATTTTACCTCAGTAATTTTTTTTTGATTTTTTGTTATAAAACACAAAAAAAAAAGAGAGCACCAATCTTTCGGGCTCTCTTTTTATCAAAATTACGGGCTTGTTTTACCGTTGATAGATTCGTGTATTTTCTACAACGATGTAACTACCGGTGGAATAATGCAATTCTTCAATTACATTGATTTTTGAATTGTTCAATAATGCGTTAATCCACATAATTAATTTTGATTTTCTTTCCTCTACGCCGGTCTGTTTAGAAAACGGCAATTTTACTTTTATAGTTCTCATTTTCTTAAAAAATTAAAGTTATTAAAAAATTAAAGTTGTTTGTTGTTGTGTAATCATTTTGTTTATTGATTACGGTGCAAAGTTAAAACGATATTTTTCATTATGCAAATTTTTCTTTAAAAAAATGCGATTTACTATAATTTTATATCGCTTTTTTGATGATTTTTATCTATGCTTTAACGTAAAAATCACGTTTACAGGTATTTATAATGCCGATTAAATTGAATTGTTAAATGATGTTAATAAAATTAACAAAAAATCTTTTATGCTTTAAAAAGTATTGATTTTGTATTATTTTTTGTAAATTAAAATCTATTTTAAATATAGTATTAATTGAATTTGTTTGTTGTTTTGTATCTAAAAATGTTGAAAATGTTTAGTAAAGAGGTTTGATTTTTTTTTACTTTTGCGGGATTTAATTTCTGAAAAAATAATGAAAAAACAAGTTAATGACTTTTAATGTCGTCAGATTAGCAAAAAAGTAACCGTTATATCGGGTATAATTGATGTTTTTTTATATTGCCGTTTACTTTATTTATGGAATTATTTTTGAATATTTTTTAACGAAATTATCGTCAAAAAAAATGTGAAAACTTTTAATCTGAGAGCAATGTCAAAATGCTATAAGTTAGAAATAATGGTTTCGCTAGTTTGATTTTTTCAAGAAAAAGTTTTATTTTTGCAGAAACTTTTAATTTGGGAAAATTATGTCAAAATATCTGAATCCGAAAGTAGATTTAACCTTTAAAAAAGTTTTTGGCGAGCATGAAAACCTTGTTAAAAGCCTTTTAAATGCCCTTTTACCTTTGCCCGAAGGTATGACAATCGAAAAAGTTGAATATCTCACCTCAGAAAACGTTCCTGAAAATCCCGCAAAAAAATATTCAATCGTTGATGTTCGTTGTACCGACAATAAGGGGCGCGGCTTCATTGTTGAAATGCAGAATTATTGGAATAAGGAATTTTTTTCGCGAACACTTTTCAACGCGGCTTCGATGTATTCAAAACAGTTGGCAAAAGGCAATCCGTTTGAAAAACTAAAAGAGGTTTATGCTTTGGCACTTGTTAATGATGAAGCATTTGATTATGCGGACGATAACGGTTATATGCAGGAGTTTTATATTATCAACAAAAAGCATACAGATGATATACATAGAGATATTTCGTTGATATTTATAGAACTACAAAAATACAAGCCTAAAGACCGTGGTAGTCGTGCGATAAAAGAGTTGTGGCTCAGATTCTTAACCGAAATCAACGAACAGACTGAAAAAGTTGATGCTGTTATGCTTGAAAATCCGGAAATTAGTCAAGCGTTAGAAATTGTTGAACGTTCAGCATATTCCGACGGCGACCTTTATGCTTACGAAGATTATTTGCTTGAAGTTATGACACAGAGGAATTCTGTTGTAAATGCGAGGAATGAAGGCGAAGAAATAGGCTTTGAAAAAGGTGAGGCAAAAGGACGAGAAGAAGGCGAAAAACTCGGCATTGAAAAGAGCCGCAAAGAAACTGCAATCGCAATGCTTAAAAAAGGTCTGCCCGTAGAACTAATTGCAGAAATTTCACAACTATCTGTTGAAAAAATTGAAAAACTAAAAGAAACGTTATAAAAAAATAATAACTTCAAGAAAAAGTTGTATTTTTGCGAAAAATAGAAAGTATAATGATAGAAGAGTTTGAGAAAGGAAAGAGTGAAATAATTATGTATCAGCCTGATGAAACAATAAAGTTGGAGGTCAGGCTTGATAATGAAACGGTTTGGCTGACGCAACAACAGATGGCGGAATTGTTTGATAAAGATCGTACCGTTATTGGTAGGCATATCAAAAATATATATAGCGAACAAGAATTAGTGCAGAGTATCACATGTGCAAAATTTGCACATAAGGGGTCAGAGGGTGATCAAGTTTATGAATATACTGCTTATAATTTGGATGTTATAATATCCGTAGGATATAGGGTGAAATCAAAGCGTGGTACAAAATTTCGTCAATGGGCAAATAGAGTTTTAAAGGATTATTTGTTAAAGGGCTTTGCTGCTGATAGTCGTTATTTGGCATTGGAGCAAAAAGTTGCAGTGCAAAGTCAGCAGATAGAAGATTTACAAACCAAAGTTGATTTTTTTATTCGTACGACATTGCCGCCTGTTGAAGGTATTTTTTATGACGGACAAATTTTTGACGCATACGTACAGATTGTCGGATTAATAAAAGCAGCGAAAAAAAATATTGTACTTATTGATAACTACGTTGATGAAACCGTTTTGACAATGCTTGGCAAAAGAGCCGCCGGAGTGTCAGCAACCATTTATACAAAGCAAAATTCTAATAGTTTTCAATTAGATGTTAACCGTTATAATGCTCAATATCCGCCTATTACTGTAAATATCTGTCATAATGCGCACGACCGTTTTTTGATTATTGATGATACGGTTTATATCTTCGGTGCAAGTCTAAAAGATGCGGGCAAAAAATTGTTCGCTTTTATAAAAATGCAAGAAACATCTCCAACTGATATTTTATCTTTGATAAGGTAATAACAATAAAAAAGGCTGCCCTTTTGGACAGCCTTTAATTTTATGCTTGATTATTATTTTGAATAATCCATTGCTGCGTAGCGTTTGTAGTTGTTGTTACTTGAAATCTTTAATCGTAAACACATTATAATAATCGTCGTAGGTTTCCATTTTTTTGATAAAATTTGGCATTTCTTCTCCTATTTTGTCAAATTGTTTGTGAAGTTTTTCTATAAGTGGACGAATGGATTGTTTCAATGCCTCTTCTTTGTTCGGTGTTTTAGGTAATGTGTCAAATGATTTTTTTACTTCGTAATAGAAATTGTTTAGCAAGCGTTGCTTGACGTATTCAATATTGCCTGAAAGAAGTTTTTGACGCAAAGAATCTACTGCGTATTGTGTAGAAATATTGGTTTCAATCAACTCTTCTTTTAAAATTTTGTTTTTAATCTTGCGAACATCATTGGTCATACTCCAGCATTTGCAGAAAAAAATTACACAAATGATTCCAAAAATTACATAAACTACTTCCATTTTTTTTACGTTTTTCGCCTTTTGCGATTCGGAAAGGACTTATTGAACTTAAAAAACGAAAAGCGCGAACCGCATATACTTTTTCAAATTTAATTGTATCCGTTTCTTGAGGTTGTGAGAAGGACCTTAACACAAAGACACAATCATAGCAGTCCACGCCTATACGATAGGCGAAACCGCTATGCTAACTCTTGTGTTAATCTGAAACTTCTCACATTTCAAGAAACAAGAAAAGCATAACGCTTTCGTTTATAAAAAACTTATGTCAGATTTCGGGATTATAGTGCCGAAAATCCAAAAGCAAATTTAAACAATTTTTTTGAAACGAAGAATATTTTTTTAAGAAAAAGTTGTATTTTTGTGAAAAACTTTGCACTTTTGTAAAAAAATATTGTTATGGATATAACGACAGATAACGGTTCTAAGTGGCATCCGAAATATATTGATCCGGCGACTGATTTCGGTTTTAAGCGGATTTTTAAAGATGAAGAAATTACGCGTGGCTTCCTTAACGACTTATTGCAGAAAGACAATCCAAAAGTACACATCAAAAGTGTAAAAATTGTTGACGGCGAAGCCGATGAAACAAGTAAGGATATTCGGCGTGTAGTTTATGACGTTCATTGCGTAACGGATACCGGCGAGGAATTTGTTATCGAAATGCAAAACGATTCACAGGATTTTTTTGCCGAGCGAATAGTTTTTTACTAGGCGAGAGCGGCTTCACGTCAGCAAAGCAAAGGGTATCTTAAATACGTTAATGCTAATGGTGAGGAGGAAAAGAAAGCGTGGGATTATCATTTGAAGAATATTTACGGAGTATTTTTTATGAACTTCAAGGATAAAAACAAAAATCACGCGCAACCGTTATCGCATTTCTATTTTATGGAAAAAACGAAACATTATATTGATACAGAAGTGTTTCAATATTGGAAAATTCAAATGCCGTTTTATAGAGAGATGAAAGAATCCGACTGTAAAGACAGTGTGGATAAATGGATATTTAACTTATCAAATATGTCAACTATGGAAGCAAATTTAGCCTTTACGGAAGAGCAGCCATTGTTTATGCGACTTCAAGAACTTGCATCGTATTCAGCATTGACACCATTGCAACAAATACAATATGATGACAGTTATCATAATTTTGTTTGTTATCACGGACAACTTGACTATAAGTTAAAGGAAGGCGAAGAAATAGGCTTTGAAAAAGGTGAGGCAAAAGGACGCGCCGAGGGCGAAAAACTCGGTATTGTGAAAACCGCAATCGCGATGCTTAAAAAAGGTCTACCCATAGACCTAATTGCAGAAATTTCACAACTATCTGTCGAAGAAATAGAAGAATTGAAAAAAACTTTATAATTCAAAACAATAAAAAAGGCTGCCCTTTTGGACAGCCTTTAATTTTAGTATGCTCGGCACGAGCGAAGTCTAATGGGTGGAAGTCCCGAGTGAGCCCTGATAGTGGGAATCACATAGCCTAAGACAAGGGTGTCCGTCGCGAGGCGGAATCCGAAAGAAGTCGGCGGCAAACATCTGACCCGA
>JAFPYR010000041.1 GCA_017412115.1 Bacteroidales bacterium
CTACAAAGTTGAGTTATCAGGATGTAGGACAGATGGATATGTACGTAAAAATGTACGACGAACTTGTCCGACCCGAAGGTCATAATCCAACAATCGGTATTTTGCTCTGTGCAGACACCGACCAAGATGTCGCACATTATTCTGTTCTCAATGGTAGCGACCAACTTTTTGCGGCGAAACTAATGACCTATTTGCCTACCAAAGAGCAACTTCGCCGCGAGATAGAACAGCAAAAAGAGTTTTTTAGATTGCAAAATCAATAGTATTAGTAATATGCAGTTACCAAACAACAAAATACTAAATATCAGCACATTGTCGCAGATATTCGACAATACGACAGCCACATACAAGTTCTATTGGTTTGTGGCGACGCTTGATATTGTTGTTAAGGAACGCAAAACAAGAATTTCGTTTTGGGAGATAATTGCATCAATGATAGCCGAATCGTGGTATCCAATTCACTATTTCAAATTGTCGTTTGGTAAATCTGATTCATTGTTTGAATATTCGCAGCAAATTCAAAATGATTTGCAAATTTCTATTGAATTGGACAAAGATAAAATCAAAAGTCAATTGCTTAATAATCTTGAAAATACGAAGAAATATCTTCGGATTTTCACCAAAAATGTACCTTACAGATTTCTCTCGCCTTGGATTAAATATACATACGATGATGATGTGATTGTAAAATCGCAGAGTTTCACAAACGGCTGTCTTTATGCAATTTACAACGAAGAAATCGAAATCAATCCGATATGGATTGAGTATCTAAATGAAAATTATGTAATTCTCAGAGATTTTACATTTTGGAATTTGACGGAATTTCTGCAAAAACGAAATCCAAACGTTCCAAATCTTCCTGCAAAACTTGTGAAGCCGTTGCAACGGGAATCGCTCACCAAACAACGAAAGTTTTGGGACACTTACATCGAATCAGTTGGAAAAATCAATTGTATCTATACGGGCAAAGAAATCTTTGCCAAGAAATATGATTTAGACCATTTTGTGCCGTGGAGTTTTGTGTCGCACAATCTGTTATGGAATTTGCTGCCCGCAGATGCGAGCATAAATTCTTCAAAAAGCAACAATCTTCCGCCGTTGGACAAGTATTTGAAACCGTTTGCAAGTATGCAGCATAACGCATTGAAAACGCTATATGCCCAAGATCCGAACAACAATATTTTTGAAGACTATTTGACAATTTTTGATTCGGTTTCGGAATTGGTAAAAATGCCGCAAAACGAGTTTTGCGATGTTTTGGGCAAAACATTTACGCCGCTTGTGCAAATAGCGGAAAATTCAGGTTTTAAAATTTGGCAGCAATGAAAAAGACTAAAAATAATCCGCACCTGACGGCAAAAGAGCGCACAACGATTTCTTTTCCAACACGTTGGCTCAAACAAAACGATTGTTTAAAAGGCGAAATCTTAGATTTCGGCTGTGGATTTGGTTTTGATACCGATGAACTCAAAAAAGAAGGTTTTAATATTGTCGGCTACGACAATTACTACCGCCCCGAATATCCAACAAAACGCTTTGACACAATAATTTGCAACTATGTTCTTAATGTTCTCGAACCCGACGAACAGGCAAGCGTTTTGATGTCTGTTTCAGAACTTCTAAAACCCGAAGGCAAGGCCTATTTTGCTGTGCGTCGCGATTTGAAATATGAAGGTTTCCGCACTCATTTTGTACACAAAATGCCTACATATCAATGTAATGTGATTTTGCCGTACAAAAGTGTTTTCGCAAACGAAAACTGCGAAATTTATGAATATCAGCATTTTAATAAAACCGATTATAAACAAAAATACGAACTTTCAAACGCTTGTCCCTTTTGCAATCTCAATTCCAAAGTAGAAATCATCAGCGAAACTGCGACCGCTGTGGCATTTTTAGACGGTTATCCCGTCAGCAAAGGACATACATTGATAATCCCCAAACGCCACGTGGCTGATTATTTTGAACTTACAACACGTGAGCAACGCGCCCTTTGGTTGCTTGTCAACCGTTGCAAAACGATACTTTCCGACCGCTACCATCCAGACGGTTTCAACGTCGGCATTAATGTCGGTCAAGCCGCTGGACAATCAGTTTTTCACGTGCATATACATCTAATTCCAAGATATAAAGGCGACGTGGAAAATCCGAAAGGCGGAGTTAGAGGGGTGATACCGGGGAGGCAAAAATATTAAAAAATAAGATTTGAATATGATAAACCAAAGCGATAATTTGATTTTTATAAACGGTGAAAATAAAACGTCGCAAATCGACACTATAACACCGAGAGGTAATTCGTATGCTGTTGTTTTTCATAACAATAACAAAATTTATAACTATTCAACAGATAAAATTAAGTGGCTTAAAACAACGAATAGAATTGATGTTAAAAAAAATATCATAGAAATCAATGGCTTTACACAAAAAAACGTCAAGTCAGTTTCAGTTTTTTCTGATTTCTTCAAAAAGTATTATTTCATAGCATTTGAGAATGGTTTTCAAAAACTCTATGAAGGCAAAGAGGTCAAGATCCGCGAATCAGTTTTGAAAGATTCATTGTCCAAAAAAGTGTTTGAATATTTGTCGGAAGTGGCAATCATAAATCCGCTAAAAACAGATGATGGTAAAAATATTTTAAGCATTCAATACCAAAAAATCAATGAAATTCATTCGGAGTCGGCTTTGGCAAAATATCTGAATCCCACAAAATTCAAGATGAAAACGGCCAAATGTAAAAGCCTTATTTTCCCTTTCGGCTGCAATTCAAGCCAATACAAGGCTGTAAAAAACGCATTTGAAAATCAATTAAGCGTTATTCAAGGTCCTCCCGGCACTGGAAAAACGCAAACCATTTTAAACATAATTTCAAACATTCTGATTAATAATCAGAGTGTTATAGTTGTTTCCAACAATAATTCGGCGACTGACAATGTATTGGAAAAACTCAAAAAATACGGTTTTGATTTTATGGCAGCACCGCTTGGAAATAGCGATAATAAACAAATCTTTTTGGATTCACAACCCGAAACGCATATTTGCCCCGACGTGATAAATACTTGGAAATCAGATATTACAGATTTAAAATCACAAATATCGGCATTGTCGAGCGATTTGTCCAAAATATATGTTGCACAAGAGCGACTTGCTGTTTTAAAACAAGAGTTGTCTCAATGGAAATTGGAGTTTGAACATTTTAAACAATCGAACAAAACTGATTCTGCCATTAACCCTGAAACAATAAGGGCGAAAGCCGACAATCTGATGGAACTCCTTAATTTTCAACAGAATATTATTGAAGGATACAAAGCAAGATTTGGAAAAATAAAATGGTTTTTCCTGAAATTGAAATTCAAATTTGCTTACAAAATTAATCCTGAATTGCTGATTTACTGCGATGAAAATGCAATCAGACAGACACAAATATTGTTTTATTACAAAAAAATATCCGAACTTGAAACCGAAATCAAGCAATTGGAAGATTTTTGTAATGCAGACATTACTAAACAAAAATCAGAAAGGCTAACTTCATTGTCAATGACGGTATTAAAAAACAGCATTTACGAAAAATATTGTTCACAAAAACGGGAACAAATTGCTGTGGAATATGCTTTGATGCATAAACCGTCAAGTTTTATAAAAGAGTTTCCCATTGTATTAAGCACTACTTTTTCGGCGTTAAGTAGTGTGAAAGATGCATTTTACGACTATTTGATAATGGACGAAGCATCACAGGTTACAATTGAAACAGGTGCATTGGCTTTTGCTTGCGCCCGAAATGCTGTCATTGTTGGCGATATAATGCAGTTGCCAAATGTTGTAACAGATGAAGACAGGCAAAAATTGGATGCTGTTATCCAAAAATATGACATAAACAGCGGATACGACAGCGCAAAACACAGTTTTTTGGAATCTGTTATAAAGATAATTTCCGATGTACCTCAGACATTGCTGCGCGAGCATTACCGCTGCAATCCTGAAATCATAAACTTTTGCAACCAAAAGTTTTATGGCGGCGAACTTGTTGTTATGACACAAAAATCAGATTTTAAGGCTGTTACAGCAATCAAAACGACAGAAGGCAACCATTGTCGCGGTCATCAAAATCAAAGAGAAATTGACATAATTTGCAAAGAGATTTTGCCTGAAATTAAATCTGACCCAAGCAAAATCGGAATTATTGCGCCTTATAACAGCCAAGTAAACGCAATTAAGAATTATGTTGACAATAAAATTGAAGTTGCAACGGTGCATAAATATCAAGGTCGAGAAAAGGATGTAATAATAATGAGTGTTACCGACGACCAAATTGGCGAATTTGCCGACAATGCTAATCTTCTGAATGTTGCGGTGTCGCGTGCAAAACAAAAGTTTTATCTTGTTGTAACGGGCAACAAACAAGATAAACACGGCAATATCAGCGACTTACTCGATTATATTGAATACAATGGCGGTATTGTTACCGACAGCAAAATATGTTCTATTTATGATATGCTTTACAAACAATTTGCCGCCAAACGTGAAGAATTTTTCAAAAATCGCCGCAAAGTTTCGCAATACGATTCTGAAAATTTGACCTATTATCTCATAAAAGATATTTTTAAAGGAAATGACGAATTTAAAAGTTACGATGTGCTTTTGAATTATCCTCTGAACCGTTTAATCGGTGATACGTCGCTGTTAAACGACGATGAAAAACAGTACATTTCACATTCCGCCACACACGTTGACTTCTTGATATTCAGACGTGTAAGCAAGAAAACAATTTTAACAATAGAAGTTGACGGTTGGAGTTTTCATCACGACGGCACAAAACAAAGTGAAAGGGACAAAATGAAAAATCACATACTTTCGCTTTACAACATACCGCTCTTGCGTCTTTCAATAACGGGCAGTAACGAAAAGGAGATTATAATTAGTAAACTGCAAGAATTATTATAATCCAAACAAATCCCCTCCCGTCACCTCGCTCTGCACATCACCGCTGTAAAATTTTATAAGTGGTTATCATTGTGATGTATAGGGATTTTTTTGTCCCAAAAATTTCGAGATGCCGGTGCCGTAACTCATTTTTTTTAGGACTTACGGCACCATTATCAGGAGAAATGTTTTGTTTATTTCTCTAAATCCACAAAAAAAACATCGATTTAGAGAAATAAACGAGTAATGAGATGAAATTGATTATTGGTAGAGCAAAAGAGATAAAAGGAGTTATAAATTTTTTATTCTGCCGTTGATAAAAAATATGAAGAGACTATCCGTTTCCGCACTTAAACTCTGATTAAAAAACAGTCGTATTATTATAAAAAAATCCGCCACAAAAAGCAGCGTTTTTTTTACAATTGAATATAGAAAAGACGTTTACTGTCTTTCATAATAGACTACATAACTATATTCACCATCTTCTAAATCTTCCTCTAAATCTTCGTCAGGAATCTCGACATCTTCTTTTGTTGTAGTTATAACAAGTGTATTTCCCTCAAAAGACATTCTACCACTTAAAATACTACTATAACTACCAGAAAAACTAAAATGGTTTTCATCCTCAATAGAACCTGAATTCATATAATAAATATATTTGTAAGATGCTGTCAATTTATTACCTTCAACTTCATAAGGAAAATTTTTTTCTGTTGTTACGTACTTGCCATTCACAATTGATACACCTTCAAAGTATTGATATTCTTCGTTTGAAGAACTTACCTCACCAATTGTGAAAACAGGAGGAAGAAAAGTTCCGTCATTAAAAAATTGAAATAATTGGCCAATACCAGAACGAGAAAGTTCTTCCTCATCAGAATTTAAATCTACAGTTCGCTCTACTTCTCCGTTTTTATAAAAAACCATTTTTACAACTTTCCATGAGCCGACAATTTCCTTCTTGTAATCAATACTTGAATTATTATCATCATCTTTTTTACTACAAGAAGTCGTAGAAAAAGCAAACGCCACTAAAAGGCTTGTTAATACAAATAATTTTAATGTTTTCATTTTTTATAAATTAAATAAATTTAAGTAAATTAAGCTGCAAATATAATCAAAATAATCGACTACCGATGCCGTAACTCATGATACGCACCTGCATTGAGACTTTTCATTCCTTTAATGTAGGGTTATACATCATAATGGCGTTGTTTTCTGACACTAATTCTTCGGTGGATTTACCGGATTGAAGGTTGGTGATGCGCTTAAAGATGCGGTTATGACGGGTGTAGCCGCCCCACCATTGAAGTTCAAAACGTTGGTCGGTTTCGTAAATTTCGTAACTGTTTTCGGGTTTGAAATCGCCGCAGAGAGTACCATGAAGGTATTCGTCATTGAGCCAAAGATTAAGTTGAAAAGTAATGTCGGTGTTGTTTTTAAGTTGCAGGTCGATGTAATTGTAGGCAAGAGTTGCACCGCAGGCAAAAGGTATTGTACGATTGACATCGGGAAAAACGTCAAAACTATGCCGCCAACGCTCCGTAATTGTAAGCGGTGAGTGCAACGCCATCCAATATATAAGGTTGCCGAGCTGACACAATCCGCCGCCAATGCCCGTTGATACTTTGCCGTTGTGAATCATCATTCCCTCCTTGTAGCCCTTGCGCTTGGTAGGCCGCCCCACCATACGCCAAATAGAAAAAGTTTCACCGGGACGTATTACAACGCCGCTAATTTTTGCGATGGCAAGTTTTAGATTGGTTATCTTATTGTATTGCAGATACATATCCACATTCTTCAATTTGCGCAAAAGAGTGGATTTATGCTCAATCCAAAGGTTTGAAATATTGGCAGAGCGATCTATCTTGGAATATTTTACGCCCGAGAGATGCCATTTAAGAAAACGTTTGGCGATATAGAACTCCCGACCAAGCCAACGCCGCAAAGGACTGCGTTCAATTGGTTTTTCTACAATATTAATCATAATCAATCAAGTTTTGAGGGTTATCCAATATTGTTTCGGACAAAGATATGAAAAGTTTTATGATACCAATGCCGTAACCCGATTTTTTTGTTGCTTTCTAACGCCGTTTTATCACAGATTCTACTTTTTTCTTACATTCGCCGCAATAATAATGAGTGCTAAGAGTTTTCATAATACAATCCCGATTTGACTCACCGAGGGGGACAAGAGCATTGCCGGGCTCTTCGTATTCATCATCAAGAGCGGCAAAAGCGTGTCCGAATTCATGAACAAACAATTCCAAAATTTGAGAATTTCCGCCGGGAAAAACACTGTAAAAATTATAAATTCCTCCGCCGCCATATTTTTCGCTATTAACAAGTATAATGGCATAACTCCATGACGTATTCGAGGCTAATTCACTGACAGACCAATAATTAGACGTACCAATATAACGCTCTATACCAAAAGTATCGTATGAAAAATCCATCAAAGTTTTACGCTCAATATTTTCAGAGGGAATGTCAATACCGCTTTCAGGCGAAGGTGCAAGAACGGCATTAATATTAAAACAACGTTTATAATTAGAAAACGGTTCATACTCAAAAAGTTGCGTTGCCATTTTTTGGGCTGCTTCCAAAAACTTATCCATCTCTTTAGCGGTGTAACCCTCCGGCAAAAAAACTATATCAATGCTGCGAGAGGTTTTCGCACGTTGAAGACTTTCAACAGGATAACGCTTATTAACGGAAGGTATATCAGATAATTTTTCAAGGTCGATTTCTAAATCCAATAAAGTTTGCTTAAGTCCTGATTTATAATTTCTTATAACACTGACAATTGAAGGATGTTTTGGGAAAGGAATCATCACGCCTTCTTTAAATTCACCGCTTGAGAGGTTAAAACACATGGTCTGCCATTCACAAAAAAGCGACGAATAAGAATTACGGTAAATAATACGCTTAGTTGCTTTATCGGTAATTAAAACCATCATATCGCTTTCTTTATGACAAATATCTAAAGCTTTTTTCTTTCCTGACCAGCCGTCAATAATGCTCCAACCATTAAAGTTAGCTTTACAAGAAGTACTATCGCCGAAAATAGAATACGTAAGCCTTAACGTCCTGTCATAAAAATTTTCCTTAAAACTCTCTTGAGCCGTTACCGTTAAAGAAATAATTACAGCGAAAAAGATTGTCAATAAAACAAACTTAACGCTCTCTTTTGCAAGTCGAAAAAATTTCATAATAATATTTTTTAATAATTTAGAGTGCGAATGTAACAACATTTTTCGGGAAAAGATACATTATTTTGAAAGTTTTTTGTAATTTTACGATGTTAATTTTATAACGAAATATAACTACCATGAAAAAAATTCTAATACTTGCAGCATTGCTATTAGGTGTTATAACAACATCTTCAGCGCAGACGGTGGAGACAATCCGCAAAGATTACAACGAGGCCAAAACACTTCAAAATTCAGAAATTCCGAAAAATAATTATCAAGTTGTCATCAACAAAATGTACGGAGGCTCAGGGCCGCACAAAGAGGTTGTAACAATGATTCCGCACGTGGATTACGATGATGAAAACAATCCGGGAGTGCCGCTTTTTACTCCTTTTTTGATTACCTCAAAATTCAATTGGGGAGCAAGAGAATATTATCAAGAATTTCTGTTTTCGGACAAAGGCCAAGTTGAATTTATCTATGCCAAAGGCGTGGACGAAAACGACTTTTCTGAAATAGAATACCGCTTTTATCTAAATTCATCAAGCGTTATAAAATTAATTGTTAACCGCAAAAACGCTAACGATAGCAAATTCACACAAGAATACTCAGGAACGAGCGTAACTCCCAAATACAAAAACGATTACGACAAATACATCAATAATGCCTCATCACTTTTAAAACTTTTTCAATCAATTAATCAATACAATTAATTTTTTAATTAATCTTTTTACAATGCAACTTTATCTTTTTGATAGCCCATTCGTAATGGCTTGACAATGTGCTGACGAAATATGCCCCCAAATCGGTCGTACCTGTCCAGGGATAATATTTTTTGGTAAAAAGTTGCTCGTTTGAAAACGTTTCCGCCAACGCCATCACCTTTTTATGGGTTTCATCAAGGAGGTGCTTGGCGGTTTCAAAAGGCGTGTTTTGATGACGCTTCCAAATCATAACATTCATTTCGCCGTATGTTTTCCATGAATAATCAGGCGGCAGAAACGAAATTGTAGGAACATTTTTATCTTCAGACATATTGTTTTCGACGAACTTCAAGAGCAACAACTGCCATTCATAAAGATGCACAAGTACATCGCGGACGTTTTTGTCACGTTGCCAATGCGCCTCGGTTTTCTTGGCATCGTCAGAAAAATCAAACGGTGTATTCATCTGATTTCCCGTCATTTGAGAAATCATTTCCAAAAGTTTGTAATAGTTTTCGGCTGAAAATTTCAGCAAATCTTCTTTACTTCTTGCTCGTGGCATAGCAGCATTTTTTTGTGGTTTATGATAGGCAAAAATAAGAAAAATTATTCTACAAGAGCAAAATATTATAAAAATAATTATCTTTGAGACGAAAAACTTTACTAACAAAAACCATTTTAATATGAAAAAATTTATAATAATTGCAATCTTGACAGTTTTGCCGTTTGCTGCATTTTGTCAAGAAAAATGGCTCGTCGCATACAACGACATACAAAAGCCTGAAACCGTTTATGACAATATCACAATCGACAAAAAAGCGTGTACCATAACCAAAGACGGAAAAACATTCAAACTATACGGCAAAATAAAATTCGTGGAGGCTTTTGCTGATATTAAAGTGCAGATTGTCAGTTCGTTTCCTGACATAAAAATAAAATTTGTCGATAATTGGGCAGACTCGTGCGGAAAGTTCATCATTTCAGACAACTGGCCTGAATTAAAAGTTCAAATTGTAACATCGTTTCCAGACCTCAAAGTCAGCATCGTGGAAAATTGGCCGGGATTTTAACAAAAAAAATTCACCCCGTATAATCAACATACAAGGTGAATTTTTCCTTATGGTGTAAAAAATTATAAAACCTCTGCAAAATAGTGTTTTCTCAGCGGCATTGTAACTTTTTCGCCTATCAATTCCACGTCAGCAGATTGACGGATGTCGGCGGAGGATGCACCGATTTTGATGTTGAATTTGCCCGGGACGATGTTCCATTGATTGTTGGCATAATAACCCAACTGCGACGGCGCAACGGCAAATTTCACGGTCTTCTTTTCACCCGGATTGAGCGACACACGGGCAAATCCCTGCAACTGTATCGGCTTGATATTCTGATTGTTGTCCGTGGGAGATACATACAACTGCACAATCTCGTCGGCTGCAAATTTGCCTGTATTTTCAACGTCAACGCTCACATTGAACCTCTCCGCGTCGGTCGGCACTTGCGAATCGACATTGAGGTCAGAATATTTGAAAGTCGTGTATGACATTCCATAGCCAAACGGATAGGCGATGCGATTGTCAGGTTCATTATTGTAATTATAACAAATCGGCTCATGCAACTCCTCGGCGGGGTACGAAACGGAGAGTTTTCCCGACGGGCTGATGTTTCCAAAAATAATGTCAGCCAATGCGTTGCCGCCTTCCTCGCCCGGATACCAAGCCTGAATAACGGCGGCGCATTTTTCGGCGAGACCGCTGATTACCTGCGCCCTGCCGCCAAAAATCACAAGCACGACAGGTTTGCCGGTTGCAATCAATTTGTTGACAAACTCCTCCTGACGGCCGGGCAGACGGAGGTGTTTGCGGTCGCGGTTTTCGCCGCAAAGGATGGCGTTTTCACCGACAGCGGCAATTATAACGTCGCTCTGTTTTGCCATTGCGAGAGCCGCCTTTTCGTCAGCCTCCTCGCCGCTGTCAATCTTGCGGTTTTGGATTTCTTTCAGGTAAGCAACACGCGGGTCGCCGCTCTGATCTACAACAGTCTCCACTTCCTCAGTCCAATCGCAACCACGCTGATAATCAAGTGAAAAACCTCGCGGCAACTTGTTGGAAAGTCCGTCCTTCAATCCGACGATTTTTGGGTGCAGACCGTCCTCAATGGTGCTTTTCCAAAAGAATCTCATCGACTGATAAGTGTAATCGCCAAGCATCGCCCACATCGTATTTGCGTTAGGGCCTGTGAGGGCGATTTTGGTTTTCTTGGTTTTGAGCGGCAGGACGCCATTGTTTTTGAGCATCACAACCGACTGAGTTGCAAGTTGATAGGCAGTGTTGCGCTCTACTGGGGTGTCGTATTGGATATGTCCTTCGTCGTAGAGTTTCACATTGTCGCCGAGCGTGCCAACCATATATTTGAATTTCAAAACACGCTTTACAGCCGCCTCAAATGTCTGCTGCGTTACGAGACCTTTCTCGATGGCTTCGGGGATGAGTTTGTAATTGTCGCCATTAGGAAAATCAACATCATTTCCGGCGTTGATGGCAGCGGCGGCACGTTGGAGCGGCGTCATATTGTCGTCCACCTGATCTATTGAACCATAATCACTTACCATAATGCCGTCGTATCCGAGATAATTGCGGAGGATGTCTTGCTGAATCTGTCGGTTTGCAACGCATTTGGTGCCGTCAACAGCGTGATAGCCGGTCATTACCACCTTGCTGCCTTCCTGACGGATGCAAGCCTCGTGCGGCAAGAGAATTTCTTCCATAAGTTCCTTCTTGTTGGCATTGCCGCCGCCACCATATCCGAGAAAATGTTTTGTGCAAGCCGCGACACCTTTCTTCAAATCGCCGTGCTGCAATCCACGCACAAACGCCGTAGCCATCACAGCCGAAAGGTAAGCGTCCTCGCCGTAGGACTCTTCAAGACGGTTGAACGACGGGTCGCGCACCACGTCAATCATTGGCGACAACGACAGAAAACCGCCCGCCTTCCTCAACGCCGCCGCCGTCTCAAAGGTCTTCTTCTCGGCAAGCGCGGGATTGAAGGAGCAAGCCAAACCGATTTGCTGCGGATAAACAGTGGCTTCCATCGCATTGACACCGCTCAAAACCTCCTCGTGCATCAGCGCGGGGATGCCGCTCGGCGTATTGTGGATGAGCCAATCCTGCATCTGCGAGACCATATCGCGCACCTTGTCGGGCGGGAGTTGGGTGTTGAGCATAAACTGAGAACAATGCCCCACGCCGTATGGTATTTTTTCGGCGCATTTTTCGGGCATCAACTTATTGTCCTCGTCAAAAAACTGCGTCATATAAATGCCACACAACTGCGCCACGCGCTCCTCCTTGGTCATTTTTGCGTACAAAGAATCGACCTTGGCGTCGATGTCTGCGCACTGTTGCGACATCTGCGAGTTGCAACCCGCAATAGTTCCTGCAAGTGTCATAATTGCTGCGTATTTTGTTATGGGTTTCATAAATGCTTTAATTAATTGTCTTTGCAATTTGTTTGTTTTCAATTGCAAATATAGAGAATAATTTTTATGCAGCAAATTATTTCTTCAATTCCGCCTCAATCTTAGACTTGTAATATTTCACGCCATTGAAAAATAAATGAATTTTCTCGGCTCTTGTAATTACCTTATAATCAGTTCGTTTGTACATATCAAAAAATTTTACTCAGTGCATTGAGTATTTTTACTCAGTGGATTGAGTAATTTTACTCAGTCCACTGCGCAAAAATAAATTATTATTTTGAAATGTACAACAATCGTCAAGAAAACTTTTTGAAAAAATCCCCCTTATTTTACTAATTTCCCATACAAATCCATTGTAACAGTTTCGTCAGCAAAGTTGATGTAGATAACGTCGGATTTGGTTTTGATGCGGATGCATTTGCCGGTGCCGGAGAGAAAGAGGAGGCAGTTGCCATCGTTTTGAACGTTAAAATGTCCTTTTTTGATTTTGCCCATAGCAAATCCATTGTTTTTGAAGGTGGTAACAGGACATTCGTCTTGGAGCGTAACACTCTCAATATCAGAAAGATTATAATTGTTGCCATAGATTCCTGAAATCTGCATATGTTGGTCGGTGACGGTGATTTCGGGTTCTTGGTTGCCAACAATTAACAACGGTATTATCGCACACACCACCAATACGACTACCGCAATAGCAATTGTGCCTGCAACTCCTTTATATGCTCCCATCTTGATGAATTTTACCATATAAATGAGCATTATCACAAGGGCAAGAATCAAAGGAATTCCGCTCCAAATTCCTGTCAATCCCGCCAACTGTACCACCAACGTAAGCAAAGCCACACTGATACCAACAATCAGCAACGTACTGACTGTCAGACGTTTGGCTTGTGGTTTGTTTTCCTCTGATATGTTTTTGTATCCGTTAATTATTTGCGGATACTTACTCGCCACAAGGGCAACGATAATCAATAATGCTGATAAAATGTAGTTTACGAGTTCCATTTTTTATTATGTTTTAGTTTCATATTATAGCGGTTTAGATTTTGAGGCAAAGGTAAACGATTTTTTCTAATTGACAACAATCGTCAAGAAAACTTTTTGAATTATTTTTTGCCACTATTCCAAATTTTTCCTGTATATTTGTGCCCAATTAAAATTTTTGAAAATATTTAAATTGATCGGTCAAATTGAAATGATTACTCAACTAATTTATAACACTACAAAAATGAGAAGACTACTTTTATTTGCAGTGCTGATGCTTATGTCAGCAATAGGCGCAATGGCGCAACCGCCTGATTTCCACGCTGGTTTTGGCAATATGCAGCCGCCCGTGGAGCCAGATTTCAAGGATGTCAACTATGCCGGCGACGACATGGAGGCTCACCGCCTCGACATCTACCTCCCAAAAACCGGCAAAGCACCCTACAAGGCAATCATTGCCATCTACGGCTCTGCATGGTTTTCCAACAACATGAAGGGCATCACCTATTTCTCCTTCGGCAAACCGCTCTTGGACGCAGGATTTGCCGTGGTGTGCATCAATCACAGGTCGAGCGGCGACGAAAAGTTTCCCGCTCAAATCCACGATGTTAATGGCGCAATCCGTTTCATCAAGGCAAACGCCGAGAAGTACAAAATTGACAATTCGTTCATCGGCATCACCGGCTTCTCGTCAGGCGGACACTTGGCGTCAATGGCTGGCGTTACTGGCACGATGAAGAACAAATCGTTTAACATCGGGGAGTCTGCGGTGTTGGTTGACAATGACAGCACAGAGCGGAAGATAACTTACCGGCTGAATCTCGACTTTGAGGGCAACGTTGGCGGCAACACCGAATATTCAAGCGCGGTGGATGCCGTTGTGGACTGGTTCGGTCCGGTAGATATGACCCGTATGAACTCCACTTGTGATGGTGTCAACGACGACAAATCGCCTGAGGCTGCGCTTATGGGCTGCGCACCTGCCGACAATCCGCTGATGGTGACCGCAATCAGCCCCCTGAGACTCATCGGCAACCGCACAGACCTTCCCCGTTTCCTCGTCATCCACGGCGACGCCGACAATGTGGTTCCTTACTGCCAAAGCAAATATTTCTCCGAGGAGTTACAGAAGGTGGGTGCTTTGGAGGAGTTCATCACTGTGCCGGGCGGTCAGCATGGACCTGTCACCTTCAATGACAACACGTTCAAGAAGATGACCGACTTCTTCGTGAAGGAGTCGAAGAAGAAAAAATAATTTTGCTTCATGTTTCATATAAAATCCCCATGCATATCATCTTGGCGCATGGGGATTTTTGTTGCCATTTTTTCATAAATTCGGCAATTTTTTGACCGCGTATTAAACTATTTTTGCCGCGAATAGTCAAAAATCACATACTACTAAACACTAATACTTTATTAACACATAATGAGAAGACTGCTACTAATTACCGCACTCCTGCCGACGGTACTTTACGCGCAAAATCCCGTAATCAGGGATCTTTACAGCGCAGACCCGACGGCAAGGGTTTTCAACGGGAAGGTGTATCTCTTTCCGTCGCATGACATCTTGCAACCCGACCCATTGCCACAGGGTCAACGCCCAAACTGGTTTTGCATGGAGGACTACCATGTATTCTCCTCCGACAACCTCACCGAATGGACTGACCACGGCGTAATCCTCAAACAGGAAGACGTGCCGTGGGGCAATCCAACCGCTTACAGTATGTGGGCTCCTGACTGCGTATATCGCAATGGCAAGTATTATTTCTACTTCCCCGACGCGCCCAAGGGCGGAATGGGATTTGGCATTGGTGTTGCCATTGCAGACAAGCCCGAAGGCCCCTACACTCCCGTCAAGGAAAACATCAAGGGTATCAACGGCATCGACCCCTGCGTTCTCCAAGCATCCGACGGTAACGCCTACATTTTCTGGGGCGCGGGACGATGTGCAAAACTCAAAGAAAACATGATTGAAATCGCCGACGACACCCCGAAAGAAAAAGTGAAATGGGGTGAGCGCGAATTTGAGATGGTTGGCGTCAACTGCCTCCAAGGTCTGCCAAACCGTCAGGCGGAAGGCCCGTTTGCTTTTGAGTACAATGGCAACTATTACCTCACATACCCCTACGTGCGCACCAACACAGAGGTGCTCGGCTATGCAATGAGCAAAAATCCCATGGGACCTTACGAATACAAGGGTCTCATCATGGCTGAACACGCCGACAGTTGCTGGACAAACCACCATTCAATCATCAACTTCAAGGGTCAGTGGTACTTGTTCTATCACCACAACGACTTCTCCCCCAACGACGACAAGAGGCGCAGCGTCCGCATTGAAAAACTCTATTTCAACCCCGACGGCACAATCCAGGAAGTGAAGCCGACAATGCGCGGCGTGGGCATCAACGACGCTTTGAGCGTTGTGAATGTTGACCGCTACAACGAGGCTTCCAAGGACGTTACGACTGGATTTGTGGACACCGCCGACACTTTCAAGGGCTGGTACGCAGGTCTCAAACAGAAGGGCAGTTACATCATCTACAAGGATGTTGACTTCTCAAAAGTGAAAAACCGCGCATACGCCATCGCCGCCGTCCGCGCCAAAAAGAACACCAAGTTTACCATTCATGAAAAATCGCCCAAAGGCAAGGTAATTGCCGACTTCACAGTAACAGTGGTTACCGAAGGACGATTCCGCAGGGATTACAGCGGTCATTGGCTTGCTGTTACCTCAACGCTCAAATACATCCCCAACGGCGTTACAGACATCTGTGTTGTTGCAGACGCCGACGGTTTCGACATCGACAATGTTGAGTTCAAAAACCGCCTCGATTATTACGACAACGCCACCGGCGAATCCTCCATGCCCGACGCCGACGGCTTCATACACCGCTGGAACGTACTCGAACCCATTGGACTCGATATCAACACAAACATTCTCTTCACCGACAGTTATCTGGCTACCACGATGGGCGACCCCAAGGTTCAGGCTCTCATCAAAAACGTTCCCGCTGCCAATCAGAAGGTTAAATACGACACACAGACCCTCACTTGGCACAAGATTGAGAGCAATTATTACAATGTGAAACTATTCCGTTTTGCCGAGCAATACGGCAAGAAGATTTACGGCGTATTGTTCCCCGTGACCACCGTCATCGAATGCGACGAGGACATGCCAAATGTAAGGCTCATGGCAGGCAGCAACTCCGCCTCCAAGTGGTATCTCAACGGCGAGGAAATCCTCACAATGTCCGGCGACCGCCGCATGGTGAAAGACGACTGCGCTTCCAAGGCGGTAACACTCAAAAAAGGCACAAACGTCCTCTCCGGCCTCATCATCAACGGCCCCGGCATGAGCGACTTCTGCACACGTTTCATCGACCAGAACGGCAAAACTGTTAAAAACTTCAAGGTAAAATAAAATGACGAAAAAGTTTATATTCCCGATATTTGCTGCGCTGACGGTTACGACTGCATCGGCGCAGGTAGGCGCACCCTACATCCACGACCCATCGACATTGGCGGAATGTGATGGCAAGTATTACACATTTGGCACTGGCGGCGGCGGATTGATTTCTGACGACGGCGGCTGGACATGGCACGGCGGCGCAGAGCGTCCCGGCGGCGGTGCTGCACCCGACGTTTTGAAGATTGGCGACCGTTACTTGGTGGCGTACAGCGCAACTGGCGGCGGTCTCGGCGGCGGTCATTACGGCAAAATCCTCACAATGTGGAACAAGACCCTCGACCCCAAGTCGCCCGACTTCAAATACTCTGTAGCAAAGGAAGTTGCGGCTTCCGACGGTGTGGAGGATTGCGACGCAATCGACGCCGGTCTCCTCTATGTGAAGGAGCAAAACAGGCTGTTTGTAAGTTACGGCACGTATTTCGGCAATATCCGCATCATCGAGCTCGACCCCGAAACTGCAGGCCGCAAGTCTGGCGCAAAACCCGTGGACGTTGCCATCGACTGCGAGGCTTCCGACATTCTCTACGTTGACGGCTGGTACTATTTGCTCGGCACTCACGGCACTTGCTGTGATGGTGTCAATTCTACCTACAACATCGTCGTTGGCCGCTCCAAAGACATCTATGGTCCCTACCTCGACAATACCGGTCGCGATATGAAACAGGGCGGCGGCAAAATGGTTGTAAATACCTACGGCAAGGCTGTCGGCGCGGGACACTTCGGACGTTTCGTTGTTGACGACGGCGTTGAGGTGATGTCGTTGCACTTCGAGGCTGATTTTGAGCGCAGCGGCAGGAGCGTGCTCTCCATTCTCCCAATCGTATGGAAAGACGGTTGGCCAAAGGCTGGCAAGAAGATGGAATCGGGCGTTTATTCCATTCAGTCGGAGCGTCGCGGCTATGCGTTGGAACTCGCCACAGATTTTGTCCGCATCCAGCAAGACCGTCAGGGATGGTTCCGCGCCAACAATGATGAACCCGTAAAACCCATCGCAACGCAGCAACTCGCCGACGTCCAAAATACTTGGCCAAAAGGCACTGCACCGGCGCGTCTGAGCGACTACATGCTCCGTCCAAACCAGTATTGGAACATTGAACCCGCCGAGGGCAAGGGCGGCTATCCTGGCAATCCTTATTTCAAGATTACCATCAATGGCACCACCCGCGCACTCGCAGCCGGCAATGGTATGGACGTAGTGGTTGCCGACAATTTCACCGGCGACGACACACAACTCTGGCGCATCGAGCAATGCACCGACGGCACTTACCGCATTATGCCCAAGCGCATTCCCGGTCAATCCACCGACAACACCAAATTTGTCCTCTATTCCATCGCCGATTCCACTCCGATTCTCAAAGAGTGGGATTCCAAAGACGACAACGCAAAATGGAATTTTGTGGATAAGGAGAAGTAGGAAGATTGTCATATCCGGTTAGAAAATTGCATTTCTGTAACCCCGTATATCACAGCGCGTTAGCGTACGATGTGCGGGGTTATTATGTAAGAAACGTTTTTAGAAAGTTTATAAGAAAAAATTTATATGTTCTATACAGAAATGTTGTGTGTTGTTGCAAGTCTCAAAAATGTCGCATACCTTTGCAGAGAAATTAAAAACACGGCATAAGCCAGATATTAGGAAAAAAATAATACGTGTTTACAAATAGAAAAATGTTGCATATCTTTGCAGAAAATTTTTGTTTATGGTAAATAATCAATTAATGGTCAGGGTTCTGACTGGTGGAATGCCAAATGCCCTGAAGGAAGAAGTAGAATGTCAGAATAATACAAATGACAAAGTTTTAACCATTAAAAACGGAGGTATTTATGTATAACAATCCGCGTAACCGCTGCGAAATAGTGCAGCCAAAGAGTTGGGATTTCATCATGGAATCGGCTGGGGAAGACATCAGATCCAATCCAAGATTAATCTTTACGCCCAAACATAAAGATTGGAGGGATATTTTGAAATGGCTATCGCCAAAGGACGTATCCAGCATTTTTGAAAAGTTGCCATTCGAAGATCAGAAAGACATCTTTGTTAACGACAGGGATGCTTTCAAAGAATTGCCCGACGAGACAAAAGAAAGGTTCAATGCTAATTATTTTGCAACTGGCGGACAGACCAACCCAACGCCTGTAATCCCACCCGTCAACCCACCGCAGAACCCGAAAAAAACGCTTAGCAATCCCGAAGAGCCAGTCTATGACGGCGGTATGCTGCCCGAAATGACCGTAACATCCGAGCCTATGCCGTGGTATGAAAAAGCATACCGAAAGACGAAAAGGGCGATAAGTGGTGGAGTGGACGCATTAATGACCTCTTTGGATACACCGATGATGGCACAAGGGCTGTTGAACGGCTCCCCGACACAATCAATGCTTGGCTACAATGCTTACGTACCCTCTACTGTGGGCAGCGAATTGGAATTTGCCGCGACTAACGCCGCAATGCCATTTTATGCGTTAAAACCGGTACAACTTGGCTTCGCAGGATATGGAGCATATAATCTTGCCGGTGAGGATGGAGTTAAGAAAACTAAACAAGCATTTGATGAAGGTAGATACGATGATATGGTATTGTCAGGATTAGGCGACATGATGAACTTAGGCATGACGATTGCACCAGCAGCAAACGGCGCAAAAAGAACCATTGGCAAGACAATGGATTATTTGCACACTGACAATACAAGTAGTATCAATACTTTGACCAAACAGGACAATTTTTTGTCAAACAATGTCAATCATCAAGTATATATGTCGTCAGAACGTAGTAATAACGGAGGCTTGTTTGCCAAAATCAAAGGGTTTATAAACGAAAAAAGAGTCGATGCCGAAAGGATCAAGTCTGCGTTAATATTTGAACTGTCCACGAATGATTATTATCGTAGGCTTAGAAATGCAGGCTATTCCGATGCACAGATTTCGACTATAATTGCGGACAAAAAACGAGCGATAAGCGAAACTACGATTCGGTTTGTGTCTGTCCGTACTCCAAATGAAAGTTATTACAGCGATGGTGTCGCATATATAGGAACGAAAGGTGCCAGTACAGACGAAATTGTGGAGTCTATTATGCATGAAGTAGGGCATTCAGACCTAAGAACAGATTTGGAAGGATTGCGCCTTGTACGTGATTACAACGAGCGGCATGTCCCTGCGTTTCGGAGAGAGTATTTAAATGATATGTCCGAGAATGGCAATCCGCCAGCATGGGACTACTATGGAAACCATTCCGAAGCGAGCCGCAGGGCTTGGGCTGTCATAAGGTGGGGACAAAAAAATTGTCCGAACAAATCCCTTGACGAAGTGTATGATATTATACAAACCAAAATTATTAACGGGGAGACAATCCCAAAAGATGTTTACGACTATGTGTACAGTTACAACGAGCCCAAATCAGCAAAAGAATTTCTCAGAAGAGCAATTGCGATATCTTCACCTTACATTGGAGCAGGCGCAGCGTATTCCATATATACAGACGATTGAAGTTACGCCCGAAATGCTCGAAGAACAAAGAGAGAAAATTAGGCAGGCAGAAAAATCTGTAAGGCGACCCAATTTCAGACTTTGGAAAAAGTGGGGACACATACGGTACGATTTCAGACAAAAGAGGTTTATGTATCACGATTTTAAAAATCATGGATTCCGAGATGACAAATGGTTCAGATGGGCTGTGGATTGGGGAATTGACAACTTTCCAGATTTCTATGAGAAAGAGGCACTTAAATGCCTTGAATTGGGGCTTAAGCCCTATAAAGGATTGATATTCCGTGTAATAGGTTTTTATTAAACAATCATGGCAATTGCTCAGGCTGACGAATGGCGCATAAAAAAACGATGCAAATAGGCAGCACCAGGATTACTCAATAATTTCAGCTGCCAGTCTTGCAAATAGATTGGCGGCTGTTTTGTTTTTGAAGGAAAGTTTTTGCATCGTTACTTAGTGTATTTCAAAAAAAATTTTTACATTTGCACAAACATTTTACAGCGCGAATATGAGACGTTTCAACACAACTGGCATTTGTTATCCCGACGAGCATTATATGGTTGACATCAGCGACCGACTTGCCGACATAGAGCAACGTGTTTCCTATGGCGAATACATCACCATCAATCGTGGCCGTCAGTATGGAAAGACAACTACGCTTTACCATTTAGCAAAGCGGTTGAGCGATAAATATGCGGTGTTTTCGATAAGTTTTGAATCAATAGGGGAAACGGAGTTTAAGACCACAGAAACTCTTTCATTTGCTTTTGCCGATGCCTTGAAGTCTGCAATCGTCAACGAGGAAATCCCTGACATTGACGAACCAGCAAAAAATGCAATATTGGAGGTCGTGGATGCCGCTATTGACGACCAAATCAAGATAAAAGATTTATCTGATTTGATAACATCCGTCTGCAAAAAATCTTCGCGCCCTATTGTGCTGATAATCGACGAGGTGGACAACGCAAGCAATTATGAATCTTTCATTGAATTGCTAAGGATGCTCCGCAGCAAATATCTTGTGCGCAAAAAAGCCCGCACCTTCCAATCCGTAATCCTCGCCGGAGTTTACGACATCAAAAATCTCAAACTCAAAGTGCGTCCCGAAACCGACCACCAATACAATTCGCCGTGGAACATCGCCGTGTCGTATGATGGCGATATGTCATTCTCTGCCAGCGACATCAAAAAAATGTTGGCTGAATACGAAAACGACCATCATACGGGTATGGATTTGAGCGCGATTGCACAAATGATTTACGACTACACGTCGGGGTATCCGTTTTTTGTATCGAGGGTATGCCAACTAATTGACAATGAGAAATTTGGTTGGAACAAAGAAGGAGTATTAGATGCCGTGAAACTGTTGCTCAAAGAACAAAATACGTTTTTCGACGACCTGTCCAAAAAGTTGGATACATTCCCGGACATGAACAAAATGCTGAAAGAAATTCTGTTCAGTGGCTACGCACCAAGTTTCAACATTTACTATAAACATATTTCTATTGCTGCCATGTTCAATTATATTGGCGACTGCAACGGGAAGGTGAAAATATCGAACCGAATCATTGAAACATGGCTCTACAACTTATTTTCAACCGAAGAAGAAATCGACAGCCACCTTTATGACAAGGGCAGCATCGAAAAGAGCCAGTTCATCGATGGCAAGACCCTCAAAATGGACAAAATCCTTGAAAAATTCGCCCAACATTTCCGGGATATTTACGGCAACAAAGATTTGAATTTCAAGGAGGAGGAAGGACGCCGATTCTTTATGCTCTACATCCGCCCAATTATCAACGGCACAGGCAATTATTACATAGAGGCAGAGACCCGCGACCGCTCTCGCACCGATATGATTATCGACTATTACGGCACACAATACATCATTGAGATGAAGATTTGGCGCGGCGACAGTTACAACGAACGCGGCGAAAATCAACTTTTTGAATACCTCGATTTTTACCACACCGACAAAGGCTACTTGCTGAGTTTCTGTTTCAACAAGAAATCCAAACCCGAAGCAAAGACGATAAGCCTTGGTGGCAAGGAGATTGTGGAGGTGATTGTGTAGTAAAAATAGGGACGCGGCGCAAAAAAATAGGGACGCGGCACGCCACGTCCCTACAAATATTCAAAAATCAATCGTTATCCCTTCGTCAATTCCTCCACAGCCTTATCCACTTTCTCAAAATTGAACTGGCTGTACACTTCATTGAACAACGCCGCAATCTTGTCGTTGCAGAGGTTGCCGATGCTGCCGATGTGTGTGTGATTGAGGGGCTTGTCCCAATGGAATTTGCCCTCAAAGACCTGATGTCCAACTTCCTTGTATGCATCGCGGAATGGCACGCCGGCAACTACCATTTCGTTCAAAGCCTCAACGGTGAAGATTGGCTGGTACATTTCGTTTTTGAGGATGTCTTCGCGGGGCTGGATTTTGGGCAGTATAAATTCCATAAAATCAAGGCACATCTGCATCCTTTCAAATACGGGCAGGTAACTCTCCTTCAAAAGTTGCAAGTCGCGGAAATATCCACAGGTCAAATTGCCGGTGATGCGGTTGAGTTCAAAGGGTAGGACGCTGATTTTGTTGCAGTAGCCGCGCATCAATTCAAAAACATCTGGGTTTGCCTTGTGAGGCATTATCGACGAACCTGTGGTGTATTCCTTTGGCAAGGAGATGAATTTGAAATTCTGGCTCATAAAGAGGCAGCAATCGGCGGCGAATTTTGCCAACGTCTGCGACAATTGAGCCAACGCGCTCGCCACAACGGTCTCCACCTTGCCGCGTGTCATTTGTGCATATACGGAGTTGTAGTCGGGGCTGTCAAAACCAAGAAGGTCGCTTGTGCGCTGCCTGTCAATCGGGAACGACGAGCCATATCCCGCCGCGCTGCCGAGCGGGTTGCGGTTGTTGATTTTCCACGCCGAAAGGAGTGTTTGGAGGTCGTCGGCAAGGCTCTCGGCGTAGCATCCAAACCACAATCCAAAACTTGACGGCATGGCTATTTGCAGGTGAGTGTAGCCGGGCAGGAGGATGTCCTTGTATTTTTCGCTGAGTTCCACGAAGGTTTCAAAAACGCCCTTGACGGTCTCAATGATTTTTTGGAGTTTGGCGCGAGTGAAGAGCCTTACAGCCGTTACAACCTGATCGTTGCGGCTGCGGGCGGTGTGTATGCGTTTGCCAGGGTCGCCAAGCCGCTCGGTGAGCATAAATTCTATCTGCGAGTGCACGTCCTCCACGTCGGGCGCAATCTCAAATTTGCCGTCCACAGCAATAGCGTGGATTTTGCGGAGTTCCTGTTGGAGTTTGTCATTGTCGTCCTTGCCGAGAAGCCCACATTCGGAGAGCATCTGCGCATGAGCCATACAACCAAGCGCATCATATTCAGCAAGATACAAATCCATTTCGCGGTCTCTGCCTACCGTAAAACGTGTTACAAATTCCGAGGTGTCAAAACCTTTGTCCCAAAGTTTCATTTTAGTTTTTGTTGAGTTTGATTATTTTGGGGCAAAGGTAAGGAATAATTTTAAGAATAGGAAATGAAAAAAAAATTTCAATACATCATCCCAAACAACCATATCGGAATTTTGTTGCCATAGCCGATTTCGATGTTGTCGCTCACGACAAAACTGCCTTCTACATCTTTGATTTGCGAAAATTTCTTCTTCTTGCCTCCTACTTCAAAGAGCCACTTGTCGTCCACCTGCAAATCGCCTTGCTGCGGCATTGCAATACGATGGAAGGCAGCGAGTTGCGACGCCAAAAAAGTTTCGCGCACCGTGCCCGCATCGGCTTTGGGCGAGAGGGCAAACATCAGGTTGGTGTTTGCAAAAAGGATTTTTTCGGGTTTGACGAGCATTTTCATGCCCGAACTTTCGGCATATAGACGACGAATCAATGCGGCGCGATCCATCAAGTCTATGAGTTTCAGTGCGTTGTTGCGCGAGGTTTGCATCACGTTGCACATCGACGAAATGTTGAGGGTATAGGGCGTTGTTTCCGCCAAGATGCCAAGAAATTGTTTTGCCTTATAAACAGAATCGTATTCGATGTTGCCGACTGATGGAATCTCGTCGCCAACAATATTTTCTATGGTCTGTTGGAGACGGTCGCTGAAACCGTCGCCCTCCTCGCGGTAAAAAGGATAAAAACCCGTCCTGAGATAACGCTCAAAATGTTGCAAAACTTTCACTTTGGACGTTATCTGCGAGGCTATCGAAAAATGATTTTGCAAAATGTCTTCGAGAGAGACCACATCAAGCTTTGCAACGCCTTCCAATTGCAGATACTCCCTGAATGACAGACCTTCCATTGTATATCCACGGTAGCGGCGCGAAAGGTCGGCGGTGAGATGTTCGTTGATTTTGAGCATCGACGAGCCGGTAAGCACCACGTGAAAGTCGGGATACGAATCGTAAATATTTTTTACTTCTTGTTGCCAATTCTTGTACTTGTGAACCTCGTCCATAAATAGATGCGTGCCACCGTGGGTGTAGTGATATTCAACGAGTTCCGTTATCGTATGGTTGGCAAACCAAATATTGTCGAGCGAGACGTAGAGCGCGGCTTCGGGGTTTGGAAAGGTGCGTTTGATGTGCTGCAAAATCATAGTGGTCTTGCCCACACCTTTTGCTCCTTTGATTACAATTAAGCGGTTGTCCCAATTGATTGTCGGGTAAAGGTAGCGCGTAAAACCCATATCTGTCGCCGCTAAAAGTCGTCCGTATGTCCTGTAAAGATTGTCCATCGTCTTGAAGTTTTTAACGGCACAAATATAGATTTTTTACTTTTGAAAAACAAATTTTATAGCGATTTTTTACTTTCAAAAGTTAATTTTTACCCCAATTTTTAACTTTCAAAAGTAAAAAATAAGTTTCCATTTTTCTTTTATCATTAATTGAAAAAAATATCGTACCTTTGCGGCGTTACAAACATTAAAACGTAAAGACAATGGCATCAAACCTCAAAAACCTTTCCGACTTCGGGTCGGCGGAGATTCCAAACGGCATCGACATGAAAATCGGCATCGTCGTTGCGCAGTGGAACAAGGAAATCACAGACGCGCTCCTCAAAGGTGCGCACGACACCCTCGTAAAACACAATGTGAAGGAAGAAAACATCGTAACTGTAAGTGTGCCAGGCACATTTGAACTCACGCTCGGCGCGCAGAGCCTCCTCGAATACACCGACGTGGACGCCGTAATCGTCCTTGGCTGCGTCATTCAAGGCGACACAAGGCACTTTGATTTTATCTGCAACGGCGTTACGCAGGGTATCACCGAACTCAACATCAAGTACAATCAGCCCGTTATCTTCGGCGTGCTCACCACCAACAACCTCCAACAGGCCAAAGACCGCTCCGGCGGCTCGCTCGGCAACAAGGGCGATGAGGCTGCGGCTACCGCCCTCCAGATGGTAGCCCTACATAACCAACTCCGCGACAACTACCTCTCCAACTACGAGGAATCAGCAATATAAACGGGAATCGCCGCCTACGGCGACGTTTTTTAAACAAAAATTACCGTCAATTTAGCCGTCAATTACCATGAATTTCCATAAAGAAATTTTCGATAATTGACGATTAAATTGACGGTAATTCACGTTAAAAAATAACTGATTTTTTGTCGAAGGCAAAAAATCTCGTTAATTCACGTTTTTACTTCTTGAAGTACCTGTTGAACAAGCCCTGGAAACCTGCGCCGTGGCGGGCTTCGTCCTTAGCCATTTCGTGAACGGAATCATGGATGGCGTCGAGATTGAGCTGTTTTGCAACCTTGGCGATGTCCATCTTGCCTTTGCATGCGCCTTCCTCGGCGAGCATACGCTTCTCCACGTTGGTCTTTGTGTCCCAAACAACTTCGCCGAGCATCTCGGCAAAACGTGCGGCGTGTTCTGCCTCCTCAAATGCGTAACGCTTGAACGCCTCAGCAATCTCGGGATAACCTTCGCGGTCTGCCTGACGGCTCATTGCAAGGTACATACCCACCTCGGAACATTCGCCGTTGAAGTGGTCCTTCAAGCCCTGCAACACAAATTTGCCGTCCTCTGTGTCGGGAATATCCTTAGCGATGCCGATTACGTGTTCGGTTACAAACTGCAAAGCGGCGTTCTCTTCCATCTTCTTGAACTTAGAGCCAGGCACCTTGCACTGCGGGCAACGCTCCGGCGGCTCCTCTCCTTCGTGTACATAGCCGCACACGGGGCAAATCCATTTTGTCATAATCTAATTGTTTTGATTGTTTGTAATTGTTGTTGATTTTACGACGCCAAATGTAGGGGGAGATTTTGGAATAAACAAATTTTTGGTAGTTAAAAAGGCTTAAAAGTTTGGCGGGGAATTTTTTTCTACAACGTCCTTGCTCATTCTCAAAAATTTTCCTATTTTTACACCGAAAAAAATAATCGCGACAGAATCAAACCTAATCCAATGGCAATATCAAAACACATCAAAAACCTCATAGACCTCGCCCTACAAGACCGTGTGCTGACCTACAAAGAGCGGCAGACAATTATTGAGGAAGCGAAAAAAACAGGTGTTAATGTTAATGAAACTGAGGAATACCTCAACGATGCGCTGCACGAGCGGCTAAAAAGTTACTCAAAAGAGGAACTCACTCACTGCCCGGCGTGCGGAGCGTTAGTGCCGCTAATATCCGACGACTGTCTATTCTGCGGCACACACCTCTATAAAGGAGAGGCTAAGCGTCAGGTAATCAAGGTGTCGGGCGCGGCGGCAGACATAATCCGCGAAGAAAACCGACAGACCGACATCCAACAGCAAACCCCCAATCAGTGCCAATGCGGTGCGCCGTTCCCGCTCGTAAGCAATATATGTTCGTATTGCGGACGTGTGCTGCACAAGAATCAGGAGTCGGAGCAAAACATCAAAAACCTCATTATGAGCATCCAAGCAAGCCTCGCCCGGCTACGCGGCACAATGCGCCCGTCGTTTTGGATGGTTCTCAAATACAGGATGAACCTGATATGCTTCTATATGGCGGCGGCATTTTTGGTGCTGTATATGATATTCGACAATGCCTCTTACATAGCGATTTCGTGCTGTTGCTTTCTGCCGTTTGCCTTCATATTTATGGTATTTGCCAACCGTGGCAGCGCGCGCAAATCCGCCCCTCCATTCAATTTCACCCCGGCGTCCTGCGTGGACCAGTTCTATTATTATGTGTTTGACGTTGAGGAAGCCGATTCGCCCGTCCAAAGAGCCGACAACGAGTATTATGACGCCCTCCACACATACGAAAACTATCAGCGTCAGACAGCAACCATCTACGGCGCAAACCCAGAAGCGCAACAAATACTCGCCGACTTTGCCACAGAAATCAGCGGCTTCAAAAAGTCGCGCAACCGAAACCGCAACATCATCGCCTTGCTGATGATTGCCGTAATGTCAATACCAATAATATTATATATATACCTGCCATCTGCCTCAGAAAAGTATCGCGCAGACATCGCATCAAAGCCCACGATAGGCGAGATGCAGTCGTATTCCAAAAAAATCAGCCCGATGCCAGAACACGCCGTGTTTCGCACATACGCCGACTACATCACCGTGGAGGGCGACGTCACATTGACTTTTGACGCGCTCTACGAACGTCAAGCAGACACAATCTGCGCAAACGCCATCCAGTACCAACTGAGGGCAGATTACCTGAAAATTGTCTCCACCGGCAAAAAGACCGAAAAGCCCGACACATGCGTCTTGCATCTTTGGCTCAGCGACAAGGACGGCAAACAGGTCGGCAAAGATTTGAGACCCATTGTGATATGGTGTTGGAGCGACGACTCCTACGAAGATATGCTCAGCAGCGGCAAGGGCAGCATCTACGCCCAATTCACTTCAAAAAAAGCATCCCGCAAAAGAATCAAGGAAGTGGCTGACAGCGCGTATTATTTTACAATTTACTAATCCAAAGGTCATTCTATGAAACAGATTAAGACAACATTTCACAATAATTTGAGCGATTGGGAACATCTTTTGGCGGAATACAAAAAGTCGTACCCCAAAAACTTCGGCGCGTTGACAAGGGACTACCTGCCAGGCTTTTTGATGCTTTTTGGCGTGATGATGTTCATAAACTCTTTTACCGACTCGGTGGCGCTCTTGCAGCAAGCCCCGTGCTTCATTTCGCCAGTGCTGTTTATATTCGGACTATTATTGTACATCAAAGAATACAAAAACACCGATACGTCCCAAACCACTGAGTCCACAATGCAACAATGTATTGCCGAGGCAGAGGCTACATATTCCAAGTACCCAGACGTAATGGAGTACCTCCGTCAGTACCGCGCATCGGTAGCCGCCGTTACCAAACGCAAAAAAAACATCAAAAGGTATTTCCTGATAGCGTTTTGGGGATTTTTCGTTGTTTATGGAGGGATAATCGCATTCCAAATCGTGCATAACTACGACAACAAACTGCGCAATGTGGCTACCCAGGACAACATTTGCCGCATCCTCGAATTGGAGGACGATGTTCCGTTTCTCACACTAACACCTTATACAACAGATATTGCTGACGGCATCAAATTGGAAACCAAATCCCTTGACCTTTTCCTGTATTCACAATATGAGGATCAACCAAGCGGCGGCTTCGATTTGAGGGCATTTACCGCAAGAAAACCAAAGATTTCGGGCGGCAGCGGCAAATTTAGATTGATTATCACCGATGAAAATGGCAATTTCATCAACAGATGCCCGTATTTCGTCTTCGACACCACCGATGACAACAAGGTTATACAATCTGGCTTTTTGCAATACTACTCCGAGGTTTTACGCCAAAACAGTTTGCAGACCATCGAAACACTCCGTTATCTGAAAGACAATCAGGAGCATCTGCGGTTTATAGTAGAAAAAAAGTAATAATAATCAAATACCAATACTAACAATGAGAAAAATCCTTTTATCCCAAATCCTTTTTTTGATGGTCTTGACGCTCAATGCGCAGACCTCCACCGAGCAACTGTTGCTTGGCGGATGGAAATTCCAAAAAGGCGCACAGTCGGGCGCGGAAAATCCTAATTTCGACGATTCAAAATGGCAATCCGTCACAATCCCGCACGACTGGGCAATCTCTGGCCCTTTCGACAAAGAGATTGACAAACAGGTAGTTGCAATCGAACAAAATGGCGAACTCGAAGCCACCGAAAAGACCGGACGCACCGGCTCACTGCCGTGGATTGGCGAAGGTTGGTACAGGCGTTCAATCGAAATTCCCGACGGATACAGCCACGCCGAACTCATTTTTGACGGCGCGATGGCAGAGCCAAAAGTTTATGTGGAAGGCAAATTTGCGGGCTACTGGGCGTATGGCTACACCACTTTTGCACTCGACATCACGCCCTATCTCCCCAAAAACGGCGGCAAAATCACGCCTGGCAAATACTCCGTTGCCGTCCACCTCCAAAACCGCGACGAATCACATCGCTGGTATCCGGGCGCGGGATTGTATCGTCCTGTAAGACTGTCGCTTTCGCAAGATGTGGCGGTCAAGACTTTCGGAATATTTGCAAGGACAACAGGCATTGAGGGCATCAATTCTGACGGCACTTCGGCTCAATCGGCAAGGATTACCGTAACAACCGCATTGCGCACCTCCAATCGTCAAAAAATCAAAGTGTTGCACACGTTAATTGGCAACGGTTCGGAAGTGGCGCATACCGAGACCGATTTGTCGGGCGACGAAACCACACAGATTTTTACAGTCAACAATCCCAAACTTTGGTCGCCTGAACATCCGGTGCTTTATGTGCTTGAAACGTCGATTATTTGCAATGGCAAACTCATTGACCAACAGCGCACTAACATTGGCATCCGCACCGTGGAATATGGCGGAGAGGGATTCAAACTCAATGGCAAACTCACTAAATTTCGCGGTGTGTGCCTGCATCATGATTTGGGACCGCTCGGCTCGGCTTTCAATAAGGCAGCATTCCGCCGTCAAGTGCGGTTGTTGAAGGAAATCGGCTGCAATGCAATCCGCACCGCCCACAATATTCCCGCGCCGTGGCAGATGGACATTTGCGACGAAATGGGCATTCTCGTCATGGCTGAATCTTGCGATATGTGGGTATATCCAAAATGCAAAAACGGTTATTCAATTTTCTTTGAACAAATTGACAATCAATCACCTAACGCTGACGGTCGCCCGTGGTGGCAGCGCGATTTTGAGAATCTCGTTGTCGTCAATAGAAACCATCCATCAATCGTGATGTGGAGCATTGGCAACGAAATCCCCGACCAAGGCAGCGCAGTGGGATTGAAATATACACGCCTGATACAGAGCCTGATACACTCACTCGACAACACACGACTGTGCACACAAGGCCTCGACCGTGGAGAGCAATGCATTGAATCGGGAGTTTTTCAAAATACCGACGTACCTGGCTACAATTACCGTCTGCACGTCTATGACAAGGGGCATGAAAATTCGCCTTCCGGACTTGTTATCGGCACGGAAACGGCTTCAACAATTTCGAGCCGTGGAGTCTATAAATTTCCCGCTGAGGAAAACCACGGCGACGCCTACGACGACGGACAGATTTCGAGTTATGACCTCGAAAGTTGTATTTGGAGCAATTTGCCCGACGACGACTGGATTTGGCAGGACAAAGCACCGTGGGTAACAGGCGAATTTGTTTGGACTGGTTTCGACTACCTCGGCGAGCCTACCCCTTACGACGATTATTGGCCGTCGAGGAGCAGTTATTTTGGAATTTTTGACCTTGCAGGACTGCCCAAAGACCGCGCATTTTTGTATAGGACACATTGGGCTCCCGAAGAAAAAACGCTCCACGTACTCCCCCACTGGACTTTCCCCGACCGCAAGGGAAAAGTAACGCCGGTGTTTGTTTATACTTCATACCCCGAAGCCGAACTGTTCATAAATGGCAAGTCGCAGGGCAGGAAACGCCACATTGATATGACGCTCGACGACTACCGCAACAACCGCATCGACGTAAAAATGCCGTGGGGCGATATGTCAAAATTTGCCGACCCCAACGCACCCGAAGGCAAAAACCGTCTCGACCGCTATCGTCTGCGCTGGATAAATGTCAAATACGAGCCGGGCGAAATCAAGGTAGTTGCCTACGACAAAAACGGCAACAAGGCGGAAGAAAAAATCGTCAAAACCGCCGGCAAGCCGCATCATTTGGTTTTGGAAGCCGACCGTAATACGCTGACCGCCACGCCGTTAATTAACGGTATGCCGCAAGATTCGCCCGATTTGAGTTTTGTGACGGTTTCTGTGGTTGACAAAGACGGCAACCTCTGCCCCGACGCCGCCAACCAACTCACTTTCAGCGTCTCTGGCTCTGCAAAATTCAATTCAGTATGCAACGGCGATGCCACATCAACCGAAGTTTTCACGAAACCAACAATGAAAACATTCCACGGAAAATTAGTAGTTGTGGTGGAGGCAACTTCAACGGCGGGAAAGGCGACATTGAAGGTTGAAGGCAAAGGACTTAAAGCCGCAATGATGACATTGGACGTGAAATAGTTTTTTTTCGTTATCAGAAAAATAATTATTACCTTTGCCACAAAATATTAAACACAAAACAATATGAAAGGAATCGTTTTAGCAGGTGGATCCGGCACAAGGCTGTATCCCATCACAAAGGCAATCTCCAAGCAATTGATGCCTATCTATGACAAGCCAATGGTATATTATCCGATAAGCGCGTTGATGCTTGCCGGAATACGCGACATACTCATCATCTCCACGCCATTTGACCTTCCCGGATTCAAGCGTCTGCTCGGCGACGGCAGCGATTACGGTGTACATTTTGAATACGCCGAACAGCCATCGCCCGACGGACTTGCACAGGCGTTCACGATTGGCGCCGACTTCATCGGCAACGACAGCGCGTGCCTCGTGCTCGGCGACAACATATTCCACGGCGCAGGATTCACGGGAATGTTGAAAAAAGCAGTGGAGACCGCCGAAAAGGAAAAAAAGGCGACCGTGTTTGGCTACTGGGTAAACGACCCCGAGCGTTACGGCGTGGCAGAGTTCGACAAGGACGGCAACTGCCTCTCCATCGAGGAAAAACCCACCAAGCCCAAGAGCAACTACGCCGTTGTTGGTCTGTATTTCTACCCCAACAAGGTGGTGGAAGTAGCCAAAAACATCAAGCCATCGGCTCGCGGCGAATACGAAATCACAACTGTTAACCAGAAATTCCTCGACGACGGCGAATTGAAGGTGCAAAAACTTCCCCGTGGCTTTGCTTGGCTCGATACCGGCACACACGATTCGCTCTCCGAGGCGTCCACCTACATCGAGGTATTGGAAAAACGTCAGGGTCTCAAAATCGCCTGTCTCGAAGGCATCGCCTACCGCAAGGGCTGGATTGACGAAGCTCGTATGCGCGAACTCGCCAAACCAATGCTCAAAAATCAATACGGGCAGTACCTATTGAAAGTAATCGACGAAATCAACGAAACCGGCAACCCAAACTTAGACTAACCAAATGTCAGAAACGAAAATCGCTTTGATAACGGGCGTCACTGGACAGGACGGCTCATATCTGTCGGAATTTCTGCTCGCCAAAGGCTACATAGTGCACGGCGTAATACGCAGAAGTTCAGTGGATTACCGCGAAAGAATAGCGCATCTCGAAGGCATCAAAAATTTCCACATCCACTACGCCGACATGACCGACTCGATGTCGCTCGTCAAGCTGCTCGGCATCGTGAAACCCGACGAGATATACAACCTCGCGGCGCAGAGCCACGTGCAGGTGTCGTTTGATTCGCCAGAATACACCGCCGATGTGGATGCAGTGGGCGTATTGAGGATATTGGAGGCTGTACGCACCAACCACCTCGAAGAGCACTGCCGCATTTATCAGGCGTCAACATCCGAACTATACGGCAAAGTGGAGCAAGTGCCACAAAACGAGGAAACGCCATTCCACCCCTACTCGCCATACGCCATAGCCAAACTCTACGGCTATTGGATTATAAAGGAGTACAGGGAGGCATACAATATGTTTTGCTGCTCGGGCATCTTGTTCAACCACGAGAGCGAGCGCAGGGGCGAGACATTTGTAACGCGCAAGATAACCCTCGCCGCCGCCCGCATCGCACAAGGCAAACAGGAAAAACTCTACCTCGGCAACCTCTCCTCTCTCCGCGACTGGGGATATGCCAAGGATTACGTGGAGTGCATGTGGCTGATTTTGCAACAGGACAAGCCCGACGATTTTGTAATTGCAACCGGCGTACAACATTCCGTAAGGGAGTTTGCGACGTTGGCATTCAAGGCGGCGGGCATCACGCTCCGATTTGAAGGCGAAGGCATCGACGAAAAAGGCATCTGCACAGAAGGCCCGGCAATGCTCGTGGGCAAGACCCTCGTGGAAGTAAGCGAAGATTTTTACAGACCAACCGACGTCGTAAACCTCTGGGGCGACCCGTCAAAGGCGCGACGCGTACTCGGTTGGAATCCGCAAAAAACCACCTTCGAGCAACTCGTATCGCTGATGGTGAAGCACGACATGGAGAAAGTGGCAGCCGACCACGTTACAAGCGTCATGCGCACCAACCTGGCGGAATATTTGGAGAAAGGAATCGTAAAATAAATGCCATGAAACAATGGTTGGCAATAACAATAATGGCGTTGCTGCCGCTTGTTGCATCGGCGCAGAGTGTGGACGTAGAACTCAAAAACATCCGTTACTACGCCTCCACGCGCTGCGGCGACGACAATCCAGTGCTTGTGAAAGTTTGTTTTGCAACAGACTACCCCAACCCATTGGAACTCAGCATTGTAGTTGTAGAATCCAACCCAACAATCACATACACCTGCAAGGTAACAGAATGTGACGAGAAAGGCAACGTATATTATAGTTTTTGCACCAAGGACAACGAAACCAGCCTCTTCGACCTATACTTCCGCGATGCCGACGGCAACCGCAGCAAAACATTCTCGATATTCGCCAAACCAGAATAAGTTATAAACGAAAATTAAAACGAATTTAAGTGAATTAAAACGAATTTTTTATTAATTATTTATTTTAATTCGTTCTAATTCGTTTTGATTTTTGTTGAAAAAGAAAGCCGCCGCAAGGCGGTGTAAAACAGCAATTTACGTTAATAAAATGTTGATAGCACGTCAAAAAAAACAGGAAAATATTGCCGAATACGTCATCTATATGTATCAGGTAGAGGACATGATGAGGGCTTGCGGTCTCGACATTGAAACCGTCAAAAAAAACATCATTTCCCAATACCAGCAGCCACAAGCCGTCATCGACGAAATGACATATTGGTACGACAATATAATAGCCCTGATGCGCAACCAAAAAATCGAGCAAAAGGGTCATCTTCAAGAGGTTTTGAATGTTGTGGACGACCTCAACGACCTGCACCTTCAACTCCTCCGCTCCCCACTACACCCCGACTACAAAGTGGCGTACCAAGAAGCCGCCCCAGTAATCGGACAATCAATCGCTCTCACCAAAACCGAGGGCGCGTCTGAAATCGAAGTATGTTTTGAAATGATGTATATGATACTTCTGCTCCGCCTTCAAAAAAAGGAAATCTCCAACGACACCAACTTCGCCGTTGCCAAAATCTCAAAACTATTGGCAATCCTGAGCGAAAAGTACCACAAGAACGAAAAAGACGGGCTTGATTTTTAAGTACTCTCACGGAGACACGGAGGACACGGAGTTTTTTGCTCTGTATCCTCCGTGTTTTTTATCATCATTTCTCCGTGCTTTCTGTGTTTTTTATAATCATTTCTCCGTGCTCTCCGTGCCTCCGTGAGACTCCCCCCAAAAAAATCTGTAAAAATATTACCCCCTCCAACAAATTCTAAATGAGCATTTTGCACCGCAAATGTAAAGCGCGACGGACAAAAAAAAAAAACGCTTGACATTTTTAGAAATTGTATATACCTTTGCAGCGGCAAAAAGATGAATGGAGTTTTCCATTGCATAATTTTTTGGCTGGTAAACATTCTTGTCAACAACAATGACGATTTTGAACCAATTCCATAGCGGCACGTCCGACAGCGCGGCATCAAATCAGAATGTCTGCACGAATCCCGAAAGAGAGAACGACAATTTCGGGAAGTCGGTTAGGATTGCCCTTTTGCCAAACGAGAGATACTGGTTTCCAATA
>JAFPYR010000006.1 GCA_017412115.1 Bacteroidales bacterium
CCGTAAAAATATTTTATCTTTGCAAACTGGATAAACCAATTTCAAGGCATCAATATGGAAAACTTCATCGTAAAAATGAATTTGGATTGATTTTTTGTAGTTAATTGAAAAAGATTTATATTTGCGGTATGAAAACAGCAAAACCATTCATAAAATGGGCGGGCGGCAAATCGCAGTTACTAAGCGAAATCCGTCGCAAATATCCTGAAAGAATAGAGAAATACTGCGAGCCGTTTGTGGGCGGCGGTGCGGTGTTGTTTGATGTTTTGTCTACTTTTAACCCGAAAGAGGTGTTAATTAACGATATAAGATAAACGAATAAAAGGTAATGTTTATGAAAAAAATAACACAAACCGACCAAGTAATTGATGCATTACGGAAAAATGGCGGCTACGCTACCTTCAAGCGATTAAACGAGATTGTTGATTTTTCGGGTTGGGCAACAAAATCTCCCGAAGCCTCAGTTCGTCGTATCGTCCAAGAAAGCGACAAAATTTTTCGTGTTCAACCTGGATTGTGGGCATTGGAAGAAATGCGCAACGAAGTTTTGCAAAAGTTTCAACTTAAATTTGGTAACACCAAGAGTGAGGAACAATTTTCACACGGGTATTATCAAGGTCTTTTGGTTGAAATTGGGAAATATCGTCATTTCAAAACCTATGTTCCTGCACAAGATAAAAATCGTTTATTTTTAGGACAGCATCTATGTGAAATTACTGATACAGTAGAGATTCCTCGTTTTACATACGACAATATCCTTCAAAAAGCAAGAACCGTTGATGTAATTTGGTTTAATGAACGAAATTTGCCATCGTATTTTTATGAGGTGGAACACACAACAGATATAAAGAATTCATTGTCAAAATTTTATGAATTGCAAGATTTTTACGCAGGATTCTTTATTGTGGCTGACAAACATCGAAAAAATGAATTTGAGGACAAATTGTGTGCCTCGATTTTCAACCCAATCAACAAAAGAGTTAAATTTATTGATTATGAACGTGTTGCAAAAATGTATGAAGGAATCAAAGCAATTGATTGTGTAACTTGGTAAACAGATAATAAAATGAAGCATTTGATTATATTAGATTTTGTAAAGAATTCTGTGGATTTTATTAAAATTTCTGATAAAACCGCAGCAGAAAATGACAAAAATGATTGTTGGAAAGAATTCATTTGGGAATATTTGGACTATTCTATTGACAACATAGAGTATATGGTACTTGACGATGTAAAAATAAATCAGTTTGAAGAAAAAAATAAATCGTTGACTACTATCAAGGAATATATTTTCCTAACAAATGAAGGCAACACAACATCTCCCAATGACCAAGAAATCCATAATTGTCAGTATTTGGGTCGCGCAAAGGGAAAAGATGTTGAAGAAGCGCGAGCAAACTTGTTGAAAGAAAACAAGTGGATAAAAGAAAGCGGATATGATATTAATGACGCTTTTTATGAAGAGGTAGTACCAAAATAACCTTTTCAAATCCCTGACAATTCCATCGACACCATCTTTGCCTACCCACCGTATTTTCTCTCAAATGGAGGAATTTCGGTTCAGAGCGGCAAACAAGTTTGCGTTGACAAGGGTGATTGGGACAAAGGCGGAACGCCCGAATATATTTATAACTTTAATCGTCGTTGGTTGGAACTGTGCCGTCCGAAATTGAAAGATAACGGAACAATTTGGATTTCAGGCACTTATCACAATATTTTTATGGTGCAACGTTGTTTGCAGGAACTGGGTTACAAAATCCTAAATATCATTACTTGGCAGAAAACCGACCCGCCGCCAAACCTTTCGTGTCGATATTTCAATTTTTCAACTGAGTTGATTATTTGGGCGCGGAAATCCGAAAAAGTACCTCACAAATTCAATTACGAGATAATGAAACACCTCAACGGCGACAAACAGATGACCGATGTTTGGCGTTTGCCAGCCGTTGGCAAATGGGAGAAATCTTGCGGCAAACACCCAACGCAAAAGCCTTTGCGTTTGCTTTATCGTATAATTTTGGCATCTACCGACGAGGGCGGAACGATTTTAGACCCCTTTGCAGGAAGTAGCACAACGGGCATTGCGGCAAATCTGTTGGGCAGAAATTATATTGGAATTGAAAAAGAAAAAGATTTTTATGATTTGAGCGTTGCCCGACGTAACGAATTGCAAGACAGCGAAAAGCGTCAAAAACTATTAGACAATATCCGTAAAACCGAAAATTGTGCAACCGTCCTTGTTAATCACGCCCGCAAAGAATTGCGCGAATTGATGATTGAAAAAGGAATTTGCTATCTTCGTGCCGGAGATTCAAAAGGCTCATTACAAGTAACGCCCGGTTTTGAACGGATGAAATATGTTTTGCTCCACACAAACGGCGAAAATTGTCAGATGTTCCAATTGAAAAAAGAAGGCACGTTTCAGATTTGGACAAAGGAAAATCTTGAAAAATACGGTTTTTCGCCCGAACATTCGCCATACTATATTGTTTTACATTTTGACAATAAGCCGATGGAATTTTTGCAAACGCCATCGGACTTAAAACAAAGGATGAATACTTATAAAGCAAGGCTTTATCCGATTAATGATTTTGTGTAAAAAGGTTGGTGCGGATTGTCCAACCTTTTATTTCACCTTACTCATTCTTTCCACTTGCGATTTAACGATGTTGAGGGTTGAAGTGTCGGAAACGAAAACGGAGTTCAAACCCTGAGCCTCTTGTGCGGGGTCGTTGGTGTAAGGGTCGCCAACTTGCCATTGCTCGTGAAGCGGTTTCGCAAATCCGCCCCAACCCCAAAAATTACACCCAGCAAATTTTCCGCCCGTTTCGGCATTGTCGGCAACAAGTGAAAAAACATATTTATAATATCCGTCGCGTCCAACGGTAGGCGTTCCAATCTCAAAACTAAAACCGTCGCGAGGATAACCAAACTCCTCCATTACAAGCGGTTTGTTGATTCTATCGCAAACCGATAAATGCTGATTAATATATTCTTTGGTGTTGTTGCAAGCGGTGGGAAGATGCTCAATAAGCGAATCTTTTTTCGCCCAACCCCAATTATACGGCCACAAATGAATGTTGCAATAGTCGATATTTTTGTCAGCACAAATGCGAGCCCAACTGCTTAAATCGTTTTCGCAACCCCAAGAACCTTCGCTGCCTACCGAAATCAAATGGTTACCGTCCAAAGAGCGAATAAGCGATGAAGCTTCTGAAAGCCATTTTTCAAACGCCGGCAACGCCTCTTTGGAAAATGCACGCGGCTCGTTACCAATCTGCCACGACATTATGGCGGGGTCATCGGTGTATTTTAAGCCCGTATAACGGTTGGTGCGACCGATGATAAATCTAACGTAATCGTAAAAAAGTTGGTGTGCCTTTTCGTTGGTAGCAAATTTTGACATCGCCTTCATAAACTCTGGATAACCAACATCATCGGGACGAGGTTGCTTGCCTAAGCCCGCGTGTTCCAAGTAGAAACCATAACCGCCGCTCCATTCCCAAGAATTGTTGAGATACAAAACAGCCACCATATTACGCTTTCCCATTTCCATCAAAAGGAAGTCCAAACCCGCTAAAATTGTGTCGTTATAAACACCCGGCGCGATTTGTAAGGTTGGTTCTACTTTGGTTTTAACGCCTCGTTCACCGTCAGAGCCGACAAGAATACGAAGATTGTCGATTCCGATGCGTTTCATCTCGTCTAATTCGTTAATGAGACGTTCACGGTTGCCGCCCTGCCCCTCTGAACCGAGAATTGCGCCGTACCAAAAATTGGTGCCGACATAATAATACGGTTTGCCGGAGCGCACAAAATGTCCGTTTTCCACTTTAACAAATTCAGCCGTATTTTTTTCGGCTTGTTGACACGCTACCACAATCAAGGCTGCTGTCAACAACAAAAAAAGTCTTTTCATTTTTAATAACGTTTTAGTAATTGAATATTAGTGTATTAGTATTTTAATTTAAAAATTCTTTGACAAATTAATACCTTCCAATTTTAATAATGCAATTTTGTTGAGGATTCCGCCGCTAAATCCGCCGAGTTTATTGTTAGCACCGATAATGCGATGACAAGGAATTATAATGCAAATCGGATTTTTACCAACAGCCCCGCCCACTGCTTGTGCCGACATTTTTTCTTTACCGTATTTTTGAGCAATAATTTTGGCTAACTCGCCGTATGTGAGAACTTTACCGAAAGTGATTTTCAACAATAATTCATAAATATCGTGTTGAAACTTGGTTGAATTTTTTAAGGGAAATTTAGGTGTAAAATCGGGCTGACAACCGCTAAAATACTTGTCGAGCCACTTTTTAGTCTCTTGAAATATTGGTAAATTTGTGTTGTCAAAATTTTTATTTTTGCTAACAAAATGAAGTCCGCACAAAGCCTCTCCATTGCTTTCCATAAGCAAATCGTCGAATCCTTGCGGCGTTTTGTAACGTTGAAAATATTGCATATTAGTGTAAAAATTGGTATGGCAAAGATAGTGATTTTTTTGTTACAATGATGATTTTTAATCGCAAAAAAGATATGAAAATGTCCTTGTATTAACTTCTTTCGCCCATCAATCGTTTTTAAATAACCGATTATAAGTTCTTTAAAAAAATATTAACTCACCGTTAAAAAAAAATTGATTTTTTTCTTTTTAATTGTAAAAAAAACACTATCTTTGCAGCAAACATTTTATTCAAAATTTTGCAAGATATGTTAGAAGATCTCAAAGAAAAAGTTTTCAGAGCCAACCTCGATTTGGTGAAAAACGGACTTGTCCTCTTTACTTGGGGCAACGTCAGCGGTATCGACCGCGAAAAAGGTCTCGTAGTTATCAAACCTTCGGGCGTTGACTACGATGTAATGAAGGCCTCGGATATGGTGGTTGTTGACCTCAATACCGGCAAGACCGTTGAAGGCGACCTCAATCCCTCGTCAGACACCCCGACTCATTTGGTGCTTTACCGCGCTTTCAAAAACATCGGCGGCGTGGTTCACACTCACTCTCAGTACGCTACGGCATGGGCTCAGGCAGGCAAGGACATTCCGAACATCGGCACCACTCACGCCGACTATTTTTACAAGGAAATCCCCTGCACCCGCGACATGTCAGAAAAGGAAGTCAAAGGCGACTACGAACTCGAAACCGGCAACGTCATCGTTGAACGTTTCAACGGTTACAACCCCGACCACACACCGGGCGTTTTGGTGAAAAACCACGGTCCGTTCTCTTGGGGAACTTCGCCCGCCAACGCCGTCTACAACGCCACCGTAATGGAGTACGTTGCAAAAATGGCGTTTGTATCATACAGCGTAAATCCGCAAACAACAATGAATCCGCTCCTCATCGAAAAACATTACATGAGGAAACACGGACCTAACGCATATTACGGTCAAAAAAAGAAAAATTAATTCATAATTCACAATTCATAATTCACAATTCATAATTGGCTGCGCGATGAAAACTGATAATGTTGTTAAAAGCAAAAGTTTGTCTTTTGGCGTTCGCATAGTACGAATGGTGAAACATTTGTTAAAAGAATCAACTTATGCTGAGCATCCAATTTTTACACAAATTTTGAAATGTGGAACAAGTATTGGAGCAAATATTCGTGAAGCAGAACATGCTGAAAGTAGTGATGATTTTAAACATAAATTGAAAATCGCACTTAAAGAAGCCAATGAATCATTGTATTGGTTAGAGATATTATTTCAAGCGAATTATATTTCTAAAAATGAATACGAAAGTATGAATCGTGACTGTACTGAAATTAATAAAATTCTTATTTCAATAATTAACACATTAAACAATAAAGTTAAAAAATAATTTTCATAATTTACTAATTGACAATTTAATTATGAATTGTGAATTGTGAATTATGAATTAAATGCAAAAAACATGTATAAAGATTTTGAAATTTGGTGGGTAACCGGTGCCCAGTTGCTTTATGGCGGCGAAACCGTGAAAATCGTAGACGGACACTCAAAAGAGATGGTTGACGGTCTCAACAACGGCGGAAACATCCCCGTAAAAGTTGTTTACAAGGGTACTGCAAACTCTTCAAAAGAAGTTGAGGAAGTTATGCTTGCCGCTAACAACGACAAAAAATGTATCGGTATCATCACTTGGATGCATACTTTCTCACCCGCAAAAATGTGGATCAAAGGTCTTCAACAGTTGAAAAAACCGCTCTTGCACCTCCACACTCAGTACAACGCCGAAATTCCTTGGGACACCATGGACATGGACTTCATGAACCTCAACCAGTCGGCTCACGGCGACATCGAGTTCGGACACATCTGCACACGTATGCGCGTTGCCCGCAAAGTTGTTGTAGGCTATTGGAAAGATGCTGACGTTCAGAAAAAAATCGCTGTATGGGCAAGAGTTTCTGCCGGTGTTGCTGACGCTCACGATGTACGCTGCCTGATGTTCGGTATGAACATGAACAACGTTGCAGTTACCGACGGCGACAGAGTAGAATTTGAACAACGTCTTGGCTATCACGTTGATTATTACCCTGTTTCGTCTTTGATGGAATACTTCAAGAAAGTTACCGACAAAGAGGCTGACGAACTTGTTGAAGAATACAAAAAACTTTACACAATCAAAATCGACGAGTCAGGCGAAAAAGTTTACTGGGAGAAAGTTAAAAACTCTGCCAAAGCAGAAATCGCACTCCGCCGCGTTTTGAAAGATGAAGGCGCAACGGCTTTCACCACCAATTTTGACGACCTCGGCGACGCAAACATCGACACTCCTGACTTCTGCGGATTCGACCAGATTCCGGGTCTTGCTTCACAGCGTTTGATGCAGGAAGGTATCGGTTTCGGCGCAGAAGGCGACTGGAAAACCGCTTGTCTCTATCGTACACTTTGGGTAATGCAACAGGGAATGGCAAAAGGCTGCTCTTTCTTGGAGGATTACACCCTTAACTTTGACGGTGCAAGAAGTTCGTCATTGCAGAGCCACATGTTGGAGGTTTGTCCGCTCATCGCTTCTGACAAGCCGAAATTGGAGGTTCACTTCCTCGGCATCGGTATCCGCAAACAGCAGACCGCACGTTTGGTGTTCACTTCAAAGACCGGCTACGGTATCAAAGCAACTATTGTTGACCTTGGAAACCGTTTCCGCCTTATCAGTCAGGAAGTTGAATGTATCGAACCTAAACCGTTGCCCAAACTTCCGGTTGCATCGGCATTGTGGATTCCTCAGCCTGACTTCCAAGTTGGCGCGGGTGCATGGATTCTTGCCGGCGGCACACACCACAGCGCGTTCTCGTACGACATCAACGAAGAATACTGGGACGATTTTGCTGAAATTCTCGGCATCGAATACGTCCGCATCAACAAGAACACCACCACCGCTGATTTCAAGCAGACACTTAGAAACAACGAGGTGTATTATATGTTGAATAAAGCGTTGAAGTAGAATCTTTTTAACCACGGAAAACACAGAAAACACGGAATTTTTTTTAATGTTTTCCGTGGTTATTTAATCAACAATTTACTTTAATCATTTATGAACAAAAGATTATCTATACCAATAATAATAGGAATTGCTCTACTCGTTGCTTGTTCCGACACAGAAGATATTAATTCACCGTTGGAAGAAACAAATGAAACATTGATTGAAGATAATTCATTTAATGGTACCATATTGTCTAATGTTATTACTTTAGAAGAGGCTCGTGAAGAATTAGAACTTTTTTTGAAGAGTACTTGCTCTTTGACCAAAAAAGGTTTATTCAACACACGTATTATTAAAAACGGATTCACTTTGAGGTCAGACAAACAAGGTCTCACAAAATCGCTTAAAAATTCAACAACTCCCAAAATTCATGTTTTCAATTTCGAAGACAACGGAGGTTTTGCGTTGATGTCAGCAACTCGCGAGATGCCTTCTCTTTTAGCAATAACAGACGGAGGTAATATTGATACAAATCAAGTTATCGACGATCCGGGACTAATTATGTTTTTGACTAATTTGGAAGGTCAAATTAAACCTGAACCTGCGCCAGATGATCAAGAACCTGCCTATTATATTACCAAGGAATATGGGGCATATAAATATACACTGCATAACCCTATCGGCGGTTATTGCAAAGTTCATTGGAATCAACACACCCCTTTTAATAAGTATTGTCCTGTCAAAGGAAAAGATACAACAATTGCTGGTTGTGTTGCAGTTGCCTGCGCTCAATTGATGTCAGTCTATAAATATCCGGCCAGTTATGACGGATACTATTACAATTGGAGTAAAATGATAACAGATTCAACCAATGATGGTATATCAAAATTGATTCGGCAGTTAGGTTCAAAAGATAACCTTGATATGGATTATGGCGTTGAAAGTAGTTCAGCTGACCCTGTCAATATTCCGCGAACATTAAAAAGATTCGGTTACTCAAATGGAGGAACTCTCAAAAACTATGATAAAAATGAAATAGTCAATGAGATAAAGAATGGTTACTGTGTATTGTTAGGAGGTTTTAGCCACAAAGTAAAGCAAAAAGTATTAGGCATTACCTTTAATACTTACCACACAGGGGGACACCGTTGGCTTGTTCATGGTGCATTAACTTCAACACGACAAGTAACAACTATCAAGGAGTTAAATAATAAAAACCGCGATGTTCAAGTAATCACATCAAACGAATCCACACATTACATTTTATGTAACTTTGGTTGGCAAGACCGAACTTGCAATGGATATTACTTAGGAGATGTATTTGACACCAACAAAAATCCTAATTATAGAGAATCCTTTACAAAGTCAGACAAGGATTATTTTTATCAATATAATTTCACAATGGTTACTGGCATAAGAAAATAAAAGTATTAATTATGAAACATCAATACACATTACTATCAATAACTTTCTTACTAATTGCAACATTGCAAATCAATTGCAAAAAAGACAATGCCGAAGACGGTGCTGCATATAGTAAATATATGATAGACACCTATATAGAATGTAATGATTTTACAGTATTATCAGATGGACCATTAGTAAAAATACAATTTATAGGGAATGAGATTTTTGCTGGAAATGATTTACAAGGTTTTCATACAATCGCAAGACAACATAATGACACCACTTACAACAGAAAACTTGTGAGAAGTAGATATATGTCGATTAACGATTCCATTTCGGAAATCAGCATTATTTGTGATAAAGATATTAGCGAACAGTATCTCGCTGAAACAGAATTGAATAGTCTTTTCACATTTAAAGCACAGACAGTATATAATATTATACAAAATAACTACAACTCTTATACTGCAGAACAAATAGCAATACCAGCAAACAAGATCTGCTATTCTAACACAAGAATAATCTTTCCACAATGTGAATTGTTATTAAACGAAACTCCACAAATCAAAGGAGCTTACACCTTTGATTTTTCGATAAAATTATCAAGCAAAACTTTAACAAAAAAGGTTACAATAGATTTTTAACACGTAATTCGTATATCATTATGAACAATAAAGAAATAATTGAGCAGGGCAAAGCCGTACTTGGTATCGAGTTTGGCTCCACCCGCATTAAAGCCGTTCTTATCGACGGCAACAACAATCCCATCGCACAAGGCAGTTTTGAATGGGAAAACCAACTCGTTGACGGTCTGTGGACTTACAGCCAAGACATCATCTGGAAAGGTCTTCAAGACTGTTACCAAGACCTCCGCGCCGACGTTAAGAAACAATACGACGTAGAAATCAAAAACCTCGCCGCCATCGGCATCTCCGCAATGATGCACGGTTATATGGCGTTCGACAGCAAAGACCAAATCCTTGTTCCTTTCCGCACCTGGCGCAACACCAACACCGCTCAGGCGGCAAAAGAACTTTCGGAACTGTTTGTCTACAACATTCCGCTCCGCTGGTCGATTTCGCACCTCTATCAGTGCATCCTCAACCGTGAAAGCCACGTCAAGGACATCAAGTTCCAAACCACCCTCGCGGGCTACATCCACTGGCAACTCACCGGAGAGAAAGTTCTCGGCGTAGGCGACGCTTCGGGTATGATTCCCGTTGACCCCTACACCAAGACCTACGATGCCAAGATGGTGGAGAAATTCGACAAGTTGATTGAGCCTTACAAATTGGGCTTCAAGTTGTTAGACATCTTCCCGAAAGTACTCGTTGCAGGACAGGACGCTGGCAAACTCACACAGCAAGGCGCAAAACTCCTCGACGTATCGGGCAATTTGGAAGCCGGAATCCCCTTCTGTCCTCCCGAGGGCGACGCAGGTACGGGCATGGCAGCCACCAACGCCGTCAAGCAGCGCACCGGCAACGTTTCGGCGGGCACATCGTCATTCTCGATGATTGTACTCGACAAGGAACTTTCCAAGCCTTACGAGGCCATCGACATGGTAACAACCCCCGACGGCAGCCTTGTGGCAATGGTTCACTGCAACAACTGCACTTCAGACCTCAACGCTTGGATCAACATTTTCAAAGAGTTCCAAGAACTTATGGGTCAGAAAGTTGACATGAATGAACTTTACACAAAACTTTATACCAACGCATTGAACGGCGACGCAGATTGCGGCGGTTTGCTCTCGTACAATTACATTTCGGGCGAACCTGTAACAGGTTTGGCGGAAGGCCGTCCGATGTTTGTCCGCACTGCGGGCGACAAGTTCAACCTTGCCAACTTCATGCGCGTACATCTCTACGGTTCGATTGGTGTCCTGAAAATCGGCAACGACATCCTCATCAAAGACGAGCATGTAAAAATTGACCGTTTGACAGGACACGGCGGCTTGTTCAAGACCAAAGGGGTAGGGCAGAGGTTCCTCGCCGCAGCCCTCAATTCGCCCATCTCGGTAATGGAAACCGCTGGCGAAGGTGGCGCATGGGGCATCGCGCTCTTGGCATCCTTTGTGGTCAACAATCCTTCATCACAGACCCTTCCCGACTGGCTCGAAACCCAAGTCTTCGCAGGCAACACCGGCACCGAAATCGCCCCGACCCCCGAAGAAGTTGAAGGCTTCAACAAATACATCGAAGCGTATAAAAAAGGCTTGGAGATTGAAATGAAGGCGGTAACGGCGAAGGAGTAAAAAGTTGAAAAATGAGAATTAGAACGAAGTTGTCTAAAAAGAAGGTTTGAACGCTGATGATTTATCTACAACTACATTTGTAAAACAAATCATTATACCTTTTTTAGACATCTTCGTTCTTTTTGCTATTCCCATTTATTTGGTATTAATAATAGACAACTTTCAAATATCAACTGTTAAAAAACATCAAAGAATTAAACTTGCAAAAATAAAATTATGTTTTATTGATTTTTATTAGTAACTTTGCAACGTAAAGAATTAAGTTATGATAAAGCAACTATTCATAAAAGGTCTTAATGGCTCAACAAAGCCTATATCATTCAAGTTTAACGATGATTTAAACTTGCTGACAGGTATAAATGGATGTGGCAAAACTACCATTTTGAAATTGTTATGGTTCGTTAATAGTGGGAAAATTACTGATTTTCTAAATGAAATTATTTTTGAGGATTTGATGGTTATGACTGATAAATATCAGATAATCATTAAAACCCGCGGCGATGTTTATGAAGTTACGTTTGTTGGCTTTGCAGAAGATTATGACCGGTCAAAAGATGATACTAACTTTTTTAAAATCCCTATCATAACAGATTCTGTTGGTTATAACAAACGCAGAGAACAAGTGGAAGCTGTGGAAAAAATTCAACAATATAGTGATAGTTCAATATTCTTCCCTACATTTAGGCGAATAGAGGGAGGTTTCTCTATGGAAACATATGGTTATAATAGATTTAGAGATAGTTTCCAATTAAAAGACACATTAGCAGAATTATCTGATGATTTATCCTCGGAAGATAAAAAACATCAGTTTGTTTCTTATGTATCAACTGACGATATTTCATCATTGGTTAATGATGAATATTCAAAGATTGTACGAGAAACCAATGATTTGCAAACTCAAAAGTTTAATGAAATTCGCAAAAAAATTAAAAATAGAGAAAATAAAACACCTGATGAAATTCTAAATTTAATTGAAAATGAAATAAATGCTGTAGAAGACTATCGTGAAGTTAAAATTAAGCCCTTCGATGCGTTGGCACGTCTTATCGAAAAGATTTTTCATAAAAAGGGCATAAAAATGAAATCTTTTGTTTTCGGAAATGATAATTTTATTTCGTCTGATAAATTGTCTGCTGGTGAAAAACAAATGCTGAGTTTTTTGTGTTATAATACATTCTCAAAAAACAAAGTCATTTTTATTGATGAACCTGAATTGAGTTTGCATCCTGATTGGCAACGTATGTTGGTTCCTACCTTGCTAAAACAAGGCAATAATAATCAGTTTTTTATTGCCACTCATAGTCCATTTATCTATTCTAAATATTCTGATAAAGAAATCCAATTAGATGAAGATAGGGGTGATATGGAACAAATTTTTTTGTAGACTAAAAACTTGTATAAAATGGGAAAGCAATTGACAAAGGAAGAATTGATTGCAACGCTACAGCATAGTAAATTGCCTACAATTTTGGTTGAAGGCAAGACAGATTGTAAGATTTATCGTTGGATTGAAGAAGATATTAACGATAGTCTTGAGATTGATATTGATATACTCCCTTGTAGTTGCAGGTCTGTGTTATTAGAAGTGTTTTTAAGTTGCTCACGAGTGAAGGATTTGCTGTTTATTGCAGATAAAGACACATATGCTTATACTAGGAATATACCCGCAATGTATTCGGGGGTCATTTTCACTACAGGATACAGCATTGAAAATGACTTAATTCAAGGGAAGAAATTCATCGAAAATTGGTTGAATAGAAGTGATAAAAAAATTTTCGCTAAATGTTTAACTGAATATATAGAGTATTATGCGACTGCATTGGAAGAATGGAAACATAATATTTCCAATTCATTTGAAATAAAATCTCCATACCAAGTCTTGGATGAAAAAAATGATTTAAAAGAGGAGTATAAATCTAAAATTTCTCCTTCTCAAGATGTTATTGATTATCTTGTTAAAGATTACGATTTATTAATTCAGGGACACGCATTGTTTAATCTCATTACGAAAGTTATTTGCAGAAAAGATAGAACCTCGAAACCTAATCTAGATGCAATTTATGAGATTTGCTATAAGAATTATGAATCAGATTGCATAAAGTTATTGAAAGATAGAATAAAACAAAGATTACACCTCTAATTCAAGACCTAATAATTATAGTCCATGTTCACACCCGAAGGATATTTTAACATAACCCCGAAAATCAAATCGCTTTCTTTACCGAAACGCGGATATTTTCAGGTGGTATTAGAGGATGTAGCATTATGAATATGAACTGTCCCCACTGCGGCAATGAAGCCGAAAGAAACACTACAACATTCACCGTTGACCTTGGTGAAGTGTTGATTGTTATCCGCAATGTTCCGTGTTATCAGTGCGAGCATTGTGGCGAAACTATGTATGAGCCGAAAGTGTATCAAAAAATTGAAACAATCGTCAACGCTGCAAAACAATTGAAACAAGAAGTTTCGATTGTGGATTACAGAAATGTTGCATAAAATTTCACTTCTCTATTTCGCCGAAAAGTGCGCCGTTATAATAGTGAAACTGTGCGCATTAACGGTGATTATAATGCCGTCGATGTCGCAATAGAAGTTTTTGCCGTTGCGGGTAATGTTGCACTCCGGGGATTGAATTGTGGATTTGCAATATTTCACAACGTCGGTATCGGCGGGCAGATTGAGGTTTCGCGAAATGCGCTGAGCACCTAATTCTGTGGTAAAAATACGCAACAGATTGTCTAAAAGATTTACCGGCGTATTTTCGTGAAACTCTTTCATTTCCATTTTTACAAACGACGCAATCATCTGACGATAAAGCGTTTCCACCATATCGGGATTTGCGCCGTAGGTTAAAGCCTTGGCACGGACTTTTTGTATTACTTTTTCCACATGCGAAGTGTCTTTGACGCCTTCCTCGTTTTTCTTGAATTTTGACGCCTGCGATACGTAAGTGCCACGCTCGGCAATCAGTTTTATGATATTGTCGTCGATACGGTCGATATTGGAGCGTACCTCGTCAAGTGTGTTACAGGTCATTTGTTTTAACAAATTAAATTATTTATAAAACGCAATAAAAAAGGGATATGTTGTCTCAAATAATAAAAAACAATCCGTAATAAATTTGCACAAAACCTCAGAAATGTGTATTTTTGTGCATATATTATCTCCTAAAATAATGACCGAACTAACATTACAACGCCTCTCATCCGCTGGTTGGACACCCGACAGAAAGGTAGACATTTCACCAATAGAAAAGGCATACGCCGATGCCGGAATGGTTATCCCCGAAAAACTGCGGGAGTTTTTTTCAGAGTTTGGATTCTTGACCATTGGTCGATATGTGAGCATGCCATTGGTTTTGTAGGGGCGTACCTCGTGTACGCTCCGTGTGATATTCGTACCTCGGCGCATTGAAAAAACGGAGCGTAAAGGCGGTACGCCCCTACGTGTGAAAACAATCGTTCTCCCATTTCGCCGGATTGTCTTTGATATAATTGATGATGCGGTTGTAATCGTTTTGGTCGCGAATGATGTGATCATAATAATTGCGCTGCCAAAATGTTTTGTTAAATGGTTGCCAACCGAGTTCTTTCACACCGTGGATGTATTTTACCGTTGTAACGCTTTTGAACCAACGAATTATTTCAGGTATATAATGCCCGCCTTCATTGTTGATAACAAAATGAACGTGGTTAGGCATTATCACATTGCATATAATCTTTGTTCTTTGAAAACGATTAGGCAATTCATCTATAACGTCTGAAATCATTTTCCCTGCTGCGTTTAACAAAAGATTTCCATTGATGATTTCACTTAATAATTGCATCCGTTCATGAACGACTATTGTAATAAAATAGTTTTGTGTTTGTGTATAATCAAAACCATTCAATCTGATATATTTCCTATCCGGATATTTGTTCGCATCCATTTTTGTGTGAAACGTTTGGTAGTTTTAAAAGCAAAAAATGTTCCGTTGTAATGGTAGGGGCATACCTTGTGTACGTTCCGTAATTATATTTTTTGGTATTTTGATGGTTTGTCAAATTGTATAATCTTTAAAAAAGTGTTATTGATAACGAAGGAAATATTTTATATTTGCATTTGAATAAATGTAACGGATGTCTTAAAACACAATACAAATGGAACAAAAATACGGAAATCTAACTATTGGAGAGATAAATGAAATGTTGATTTTATTTATTGGTAAAGATATGTACTTGTCATTTTGGGAACAAGCAAATCCAAAAGAATCAATCAAAGCATACAAAAAACGCCTTAATAGATTGCTAAAAGAGGAAGATAGCGATTTATCTCCGCTTTCTCTTTCTGATGACAAATCAGTTGCTAAGTTTGTGTTTGAAACTATTTTGCCGAAATTGCAGGATAATTATTCACTTTCAAATAACATTTGTGACTTTATTCATAATTTCGTCAATGCTTTATACAATAGATTTGCGACGAATGAAACTCCGATATTGGATTATTGTTTAAATTTCGATAATTTCAATGTTACAAACTACTTGGAACACGCAAAGCAAAAGTATAATGAGGCGTTTTTAAAAATACAATCTATAACAGATTTTTGCAGAAAATTTCCGAATGAAGAAACGATAGAAAATAACCTTAATGCGCTGAAAAGTGGAAAGGGTAATCCAACTTGGAGTATTATGGAGCAAATATTGAACCAAGTCAAAGAGGATAAACTAATCACTTCACTACTGATAGATGCACATATTTTGTCAAATATTTACGACACATTGAATGATAGAATTCAACGTGATACAATAATTGACCCTCAATTTGTTGCAACTGACCTTATCAATAATGGCATCCAATTCTTTTTTGTCGATTACGGTTATAATAAAGATGAAAGAAAGGCAACCGATATTTTGAAACTAATAGAACAAAGTGGCATCCCAGCACACGAGTTTTATTGCAACTGGTTCAGAGGGTTTCTATCAGTAGCCAAAGGTGAATTAAAACAAGCAAAAGATTTTTATAAAAAGGCTTTTGCTGCACGCCGCTTTGCAGGATGTCAATTTGAAAAATTTATCAAGCAAGCATTTGCATTGTCTTGTTACGATGATTTCAACCCTAATAAAGTAAGAGACTCCGCAGATTCAAAAAGTGATTCCAAAAGTCCACTATCATCAGACGCAAAAAAATATTGGAATTACGGATATGCAGTCGGCATTTTTGATAGGAAGGCAGAAGAAACACACTTGATAACGTTTTATAGAGTTGAGCATTTATTATCTTATTTTGGCACTGAACTGTATCCTGAAAACTCGGAATTTTACAAGAAACTACTTGAACAGCAGATGTTTTCAATGGGTTGTAGAGTTAGACCCGATGAAAAAGCATTCAAAGAAGAATTGAATCGATTAAGCAATCTGACATTAAAGGATATTAACAAACGTAGTAGACTATTTGGCTCTCATCCTACGAAAAACCCGATTATTACTTTGGCTATCTTTTACATATCAGAATGTTATTCTTTCGATTATTATGAATTGGCTATACAATTCATTAATATGGTAAAAAGTTGGTTGGATAAATATAATGACTTAGATTTTGATTTATGTTCCGACAAAGGAAGTACTATTGCTTGCGATGCTATTCAGCAATACAAAGTATTAAAATTACATCACCCAGATTTGAACATAAATGATTTGAAGCAGATTATCCTAACAATAATAGAGAAATCCAACGCAGAATCATTGACAAAAAAATCATTAAAACTTATGAGATGCGCCTTGCAAGAAGCCATTGAATCGTGTGATTTGGATATTGTTAAAGCCGTAGTTGAAAAGTTCGATAACATTGGCACTCTTAGCATATCGGCTGATGAAGTATCTCCTGTGTATTATGCGATTCACAGATACGTGTATCTCTATCGGCACAAAAATGGCATAGTACTTAAACCCGGAGAAATCGCAGAAGAGGCTATGAAATACGAGAATTTAGATGTTCCCGGACTAACAAAAGAAGACAAAATTCGATGGATGAATGCGCTTGAAAATCAAGGTGGAAAAGAATTAGTAAATGCAGCGAATAAAATGGTAATTTGGCAATCATATGGCAAAGAAGAAATATGGGAAAGTGAATTGAATTGGATAAAAGATATTTGTCTTTATTTCATAGAACATACCAAAGATCAAGACGGATATTTTATGAAAACTAAGGACGGTGCGATTACAAGTTTGCTTTTTGCCATAGAGAGCAACAATGTTGCAATTTGCCGTGCATTGATACAACACAATGCCAACCCTCACATTAACAAACAATCATCTTTTCTACATAAGTGCATTTATTGGAATAGTTGGAATGTGCTTGCAATGTATATGGAAGAATTCTCTGAGGATGCAAAAAAAGACATTATCAACGACAATAATTCTTCGAATAATCCTCTATTAGAGTTTCGAAAAAAGGAAAAAATTGTGAAAAAGGATATGGGTATCGATTATTTTAACCGAATTGTTGAGTTGTTCGAAAAATATGGTGGCTACATTAATCCAATTATATTTATGATGCATTGAAATAAAATCTTTTATAAGTATCTACAAATCAACGCAAAAAAAATGTCTTAATTTTGTTTCGACAAAAATGTCATATCTTGTGTAAGTTTGCATCGAAATCAGAACACAAATACTGATTCATATTGTTTAACAATTTTAAAATTTACACAATTATGGCACAAAACAAACAAATTTCGCCGAAGGACAACGCTTCTAATACGCAAAATCCTAATAAAGGCACAAATGGTACCAACAAGCAGTACGACCAAAACCAAGGCAACCGTGGCAAGCAAATGAACCCAAATCAGAAAAACGACAAATAGCCACGAAAACAAAGGTCTGACGATTAGAGACAGAATAAAAGTATATCAATACTAACTGTTTATAGTTGGTCAGCACTTTGATTTTTAATGCTGCAATGTTCATAAAGTTTGGATATTGCAGCATTTTTTAGTATGCTCGGCACGAGCGAAGTCTAATGGGTGGAAGTCCCGAGTGAGCCCTGATAGTGGGAATCACATAGCCTAAGACAAGGGTGTCCGTCGCGAGGCGGAATCCGAAAGAAGTCGGCGGCAAACATCTGACCC
>JAFPYR010000042.1 GCA_017412115.1 Bacteroidales bacterium
CACCGACGGAGCGAACCGCAACACACAGGCTATTCTCGCAAAGATGGATGCAATCGAGGACGCGAGAAAAGACCGCGAAATCGTCGCAAAAGATGCCGAGATTGCAACTCTGAAATCTCAAAACTTCATCGCTGCCGCTATCGGTCAAGCAACCGCACCGATTAACGCACAGTTGCAACAACTCAACAAGGAAGTAGACGATATTAAATGCAAGCAGCCTAACACGGTGTCAGTTCAATATCCTAACCTCGTTGCAATGAACGCAACTCCGTATGTTTCAGGCGGTTTTTACGGTCAAGGCTTTAACGGTTACGGCTTTAACGGATTTTAATCTAAAACAAATGGAATTATGAACGGTTTTAATACAATCATAAACACAAATGCGAGAGGTATTCCGTATATGAGTACTACCAACGTGGTGGTATCAACCGAATCGGTTAATCTTGCGCTCGGATTTCGAGGAATTGACCCAGCCGGATTTTTTACGGTGAGACTGACCAATCCGATACCCGAAGGAACGACTGCAACATTGCCTATCACCTTGACGTTAAATGGCACAACAAGACCTTTGACGTTTTTTGGTGGTACAGCTGTAACGGTAGCAGATTTAACCGGCACGGGTGTATTCTTAGCGTTCAACGATAAGTTTAACGGAATACTTCAAATAATTCAAACAGCTCCGGCAGGGGCATAAAAATATTAACAAATGGATTTTAATTCACTCGGACAAGGAAGTCCGTTTTACGTGCTAAACAAGGCAGAAAAGCCTATTTTAAAGGTTGGAACGGTTAAGAGTAAGACAAATCCTCAACCGAAGTACCAACAAGGCACAAACGCCTTTAACACGGCTAATATACAGCAAGTTATCAATATTACAGCCACATTTGACGGGAAAGATGAAGTGTTTACCGAAATCCCGTTTAATGTCGAGGTCGCGAAAATCGGAGAGAATTTGATTTTTTCCGGCAGTCAGACTGCAATGGCGAGTGTGGTTGAAAACTTGATTCAACAGTCAAAAAAAGCACTTGAACAAGTTGAATATCATAAAAGCATGATTTCGGAGGGAGACAAAATATTAGAATTTTTGAATCCGAAATACGCAGATGAAAAAAGGCAAGCAAAGACTATTTCGGAGTTGGAGAAAAAACAAGCCGAAACGGACAAAAAACTTGACAAAATCAGTGCTGATAATACGCAGATATTAGCAATGTTAAAGAAATTGACGGGTGAAAATAAATCCGCAAAAAATTGAAAATTATGGGATATATAGTTATTGATGATAATAAAGATTTACGCAAGGAAATGCGTGAAGAAATGCGCGGAAAAATGCGTCGATACAGGCACTATTACGACGGCAACCGCTCCGGCGGTGGTAAGTCTTACGAGGACGGTTATCGAGACGGATACAGACACGCAATTGAAGATTACGAGGAAGAAGACGACGAAAATTTCCGCCGTGAAAGAGACATCAGAGGACGATATATGTAACAGTTCTTTATTTTTCATTTTATTTTTTAAGTGTTGATTTGAGAGGCGGTCGGAATATTGACCGCCTTTTTATTAAAAGTTAAGAGTATGAAGAAATACGTATCAGAGAGCCGTGAAGTGTACGAGGATTACAATCACGGACAATTCAGTAAGAAATTAGCAGAGTGGGCAATCGGCAATATGAGAGTTGCTGACAGCACGACCGGCAAGATAAAACCTTTGCAATCCGTTTCTCTTTCTGACGTTAAAGAAATTATGAAAGACAACGGTATTAAGATAAAAGACGAGCATATCTATACAGCATGGTATCTTTACAACATGGCACTTGCCGACTATCCGAAATCGCTAAAAACAGACGAGGCAAGGGCAAATTTTGTTGAGGAAACCTTGTGCGACCCTGACGGGTGTCCTGAGAGCGTTTTGGAGTGCTTCACGGCTAAGATGTGCTGCGCCGGAATGCCGATTCACTGGGAAGAGTATCTTTAATTTTTTTTTCAAAAAGTGTCAAAAAAAAAGATAAAATTAAGAGAACTTTAAGAGAAAAGATACTGCAAAATTTTTCTTTTCAAAGAATTATATTTATCTTTGAAAAGAAAAAAAAAGAAATAAAATGGACATAAAGAAAGCATTAAAAATTGTCAAAGAGTTTCAAAAATACCGACGCGGAGAAAAACCTTATGACGGTGAAACGCCGGAAACTCACAAACGGTTCGATTATTCCGGCAAACCGCTCGGAGAAGCACTTGATAGTATCATAAAGTTTGTAGATGTTACAATTAGCGCACAAGAGATGTTTGCTTTGATGGGAACAGAGTTGAATTTTTGTGGCGTTGTAAATAAAAATAAAAAAGGATAAGAAAAGTATGATACAACAAGGATTTTATATTAGAAAAAATATTCCTCGCCCTTGGTGGATAATGATTTACTATAACGTTGAAACTGAGAGCGATAAAAATAAAGCGTATGGAGCATTGCTTGCGAACGGCTCAGGGTGGGATAAAGCTGATGAAGTTTTGGCTGTCTTGAAACATCCGAACACGGCTTATACTCAATCTAATTTGAGAGAGCATAACAGCATTATAATGCTGTCAAAAGTTACAAGCAAATACGAGTTTATGAACTCAATCTCTCACGAACTGCAACACGTTACTGAGCATATTTGCAAGGCGTTTTCGATTCCATACGGCAGTGAACAAGCAGGGTACATACAAGGCGAAATAGGGGAACAATTATACGAGGGTGTAGCATTGAGCATTTGCCCGAAATGTAACTGCGGTAAACATTAATGCTTAGCGTCTTGGTTGTGAAGTTAATTTCATAACCAAATTGCTGACGTCAGCAAAACGATAATGTAAAGTTTAATCATCTTCCTGACATCAGGAAAATGGTGATATTTTTTGCTAAATCTTGCAAAAGTTGCAAGAAATTTTTACTTTTGTATCGGTATCGGAAGAACCGTGGGTAAAATTCCCTTCAAATCGGGACACGTGGTGTGATAGGAACGTTCGAGCCGTTTAGTGTAATAAGTAGCACGCCGATATTTGTACGTAAAATCTCTTGGGGTTTAGTCCGTGCCGTGTGTGAGATGGCACGGACTTTTTTAGAAAAGTTAGATAAAATTAATTAATATAACTTATTAAATGTTAAAGTATTATGGGGGAAACTATTGAAGATTTGGTACGTGCTGACCACGAAAGGTGTAATGAAAAATTCAACACCTTAGAGCAGATGGCAGTAACATTTGAAAGAGGAGATAAAATTTTTGCGGCACGTGTCGAAAAAACACAAATTACTGTCCGTTACGGAACGATTAACCGTGTTTTCTACAAAAACAACGAGATGATTTTCTCTGTTGCACCATCAGAATCCGAAAATGCGGATTTCACGATTTCAAGCAAGAATTGGAATATCTTTGAACTCGAACAAGATATGTACGACTACTTGCATACCGTTTTAGGCGCAGAGCCGGAAACTACGATTACAGACGAGAATACGCAAAATGAGGGATAATATGTTCGACTACATTCTTGAAATTGTAAAACCGCAATTAATCGTATTTACAGGGCTTTATTTTGCGGTTTTACTTGCTATGATAGCGGATTTATTTGCTGGTTACCGAAAAGCCAAAAAAGATGGTTTTTTGCGCAGTTCTAAGGGCTTAAGACGGACAGTAAAAAAAATAGCAGAATACTATAATTTAATGTTCGTTGTATCTATTATCGACTGTGTGTACATGACGGCAGTTTTTCAAGGAAATTTTTCTTTGCCGCAAATGCCAATTTGCACGTTCCTTGCTACGATATTTCTCTGTATAATAGAACTCAAATCTATCTACGAAAAGAAATCAGAAAAGGAACGCGCTGACATGGAGACAGTTGCAAAGTTTATTGCAAAAATAGCAAAGGATAAAGATACTAAGCAGGTGATTGAACTGATAAGTGAAGTTGTCGATGGAAAGTAATTTTAGTGTTTTGATTTTTTGATAAATTTTAAAAATATTTGTTAAAATTATTATTAAATGTTTTGTTAAATATTTAAATGTCCATATCTTTGCAGTCGTAACTTAACAGGCAAAGGTATGGCTAAAACTTCGATTGATGTAAACAAGCAGACTGTGTTGGAGTTCCTTGCAACAGGCAAAAGGAATCCTTTTGTCATTCCTGATTACCAACGTCCGTATGCTTGGGGCAAGGAACAGATAGAAACATTGTTTTCCGACATTTGGGAATTTGCTCTTAATCTTAGCGACGACGAGCGAGAGACGGCGACATATTTCTTGGGAAGTGCTGTATTGTTTGAGAACGACAACGGCGAGCAGGAGATAATAGACGGTCAGCAAAGAATGACATCGTTGTTCTTGCTACTACGTGCTATCTATACGAAAATCAAAGATGACGTAAGCAGGGAAGCGCAAAACTTCAAAAGCCAGATAGAGGGCGCGTTGTGGAAATCAAGTTTTCTGACCAAGGAAGTAGATTACTCGTCAGTATTGCTTACATCGAAAGTTGTTGACAATAGTTTTGGAAACGACATACTGAAACGCATACTTGAAACAGGCTCGGCAGACCCGAATGCAACCGACAACTACTCAAAGAATTATTTGCTATTCGTAAAGATGTTGGAAGAATACAGCAAAAATTCAGCGTTGTCAGTATTCTATTTTATACACGCATTGCTTAATCAAGCGATATTGCTGCCTGTCAATGCCGGCAATCAAGACACAGCCTTGACCGTATTTTCTACACTTAACAACCGAGGTATGCAATTGAACGAATCCGACATTTTCAAGGCAAAGATTTATAACCACCTCAAAACCTCTTACGAAAGAGCGGCGTTCATCGACAAGTGGAAAGCATTGGAAAAAGGTGCGGCTGATGCCAAGATTACGATGTACAATCTGTTCTACTACTATATGTTCTATTTGAGGGCGAAAGAAAACGACCTCAGCACGACCACGCCCGGACTTCGAAAGTATTATCTTGACAAAAAGTGTGATAGATTGTACGACGACAATCTTATGAACGACTTTGATAGAATTTTGTCGTTTTGGAAAGTCGTGAATTGCAACTACGACATTCCAGAAGAAAGTTGGGACAACAATACAGAAATACGCAAGGCGATTGCGATACTGACTGATTATCCAAATGAGTTTTGGAGATACCCTGTGATAACGTTCTTATTGACGCACCGCAGCAATCCTAATTTCGACAACTTGTTTTTGCAATTTTTGCACCGTCTGACATTCGAGTTGGTTACTCACTACATTCTTTACCCGTATGTTAGTTATGTAAAATGGTATATTCTTAAACTCGACGCAAAAACCGTTTGCAATCCGACGCCTGAGTTTGAGTTTACGCCTATTGATTTGGACAGCATTAAGGGCGGCATCGCAAAACCATACCGCAGTATAACAAGATTGTTGCTGAAAATATACGCATATTCACATCAAGACAAGTTGCTACCGTCAGATTGGCAGATTGAGCATATTTTGCCGCAAAAATGGCAAGTTTCGTTCTTTACAGACGTTGAGCCGCAGATAGTGAATGAAATGATAGAGCATATCGGCAATAAAACTCCATTCGAGCGCAAACTGAACATTGTTGCCAGCAATGGCTACTTCAAAAAGAAACAGACGGAATACAAGCAATCCAACATTGCAGTTACGCAGATTTTGTCTGTTACCGTTTCAGATGATTGGACGCTGAAACATATCGAGCAACGCGACGGCATTGTTGTCGCCGACATCTTGCAATCTCTTGAAAGTTGGCGGCAAGGCTACCATTCTTAATAAGATTTTGGGCGGCAAATGTACCGCCCTTTTTCATATCCACACCCTCGATTTTATGATGTAA
>JAFPYR010000043.1 GCA_017412115.1 Bacteroidales bacterium
TTATCTTCCTAAAAAGATAGATAAAAGTTTTGCGCAATAATCCAATTTTTGTAATTTTGTGCCGTGGCAACACAAGTTTGAGAAACTTAAAACTTGAACATACGAAACAGAAATATAGTTAACATAACATATTAATACATTGGGCTTTACGCTCTTATTCCCAACTTAGTGAAATCTGGAAAATTTTAAAAAGACGGGAGAGTAAGCGGCGGATAAGGTTCACGCTATATGCGTGAGCCGTTTTCGTGCTTATCACCGTCAAAGGTTTTCCAGAGCCTACTAAGTTTGATAAGCATCAATCATTTTAAAGATAAGAAAACGGCTACACGCTTTATTTTTGCTTGTCGGAATTGGGCGGCGAGTCCGTCAATACGCCCAAAAATGCAAGATACTAATATATCAGAATCAGATTTTCACCTTGGAAGGCTAATCAGGGAGGAACTCAACCGCCAGAAACGCTCCGTTACGTGGCTCGCCGAGCAAATCAACTGCGACCGCACCAATTGTTACCTAATTTTTGAGAAAAAATACATCGACATACCTCTGTTGATGCGCATCAGCTGCGCCCTCAACCGTAATTTCATCGACGACCTCGCCGAATACAGCCGCAGTGTAGTGAAATTCACTACAACTGTGTAGAGAAATGCTCTACGGCGTATTGTTGCTGCAAAAACGTATTAGGTGTAACTTTGAACCGATAATTTTAATTAATGTTAACAACATGAAAAAGATTTTTTTTCTCGCCGTTGCAGTGACTTTTCTTGCTTCCTGCACGACAACCATCAAGACTGCCACATCTTACGATGTCAACGACAACATCAGCAGCTTCAACGACGCAACCCTCGAAATAAGCAACAGGAGGGCGAGCCTAAACGATTGGAAGCCGGAGGGCAGAATCAAGCGTGGCGGCAAGGCCAACATCATGAAGGCCGCCGTATCAGAACTTCTGAGGCAGAGCAACGACGCCGACGTATTGGTGGCGCCGCAGTTCGACCTGAAAATCAGGCACGGACTATTCAGCCACGGCGTAAAGAGAGTGTCGGTAACTGGCTATCCGGCAAGATACACTAAGTTTCAGCAAGTACCACAAAAATAAGCGGATATGAGAAAGATAACAACATTGCTGTCCGCATGCGCCGTAATGCTGGCAACTTCGTGCACGATTGTCCAAAAAACGGCTAACTCGGTGGATGTAAGTAACACCGTGCACAACTATCCCATTGTAGCGGATATGACAATCGGCAAAAAAGTAACCGAATCGTCCGAATGGTCAAACTTCCCCTTCAAGGTTTCAATCCCGCTCGAAATCGGCAAGGGCAACCTCGTGTCTGAAACCGTTGAGAAATACGGCGGCGACGTGCTTCTCGAACCACAGTTCATCGTCGAGAAAACAGGCTATCCTTTTTTCAGGCATTACCGGGTGGTGGTGACGGGATTCATCGGCAACTACAAGAGTTTCCGCAACGCCACGGATGCCGACCTGAAAGCATTGGAGGCCACAAGCGGTGTCTATCAAAGCGGCACGGTAAGATACAACGAAACCTCGGGCATGAGATTTATAACCAAGTAACAGTGTAATTGTTACCACATTGTCGTGAAAATCAAAAACGGCGGAATGCAAGCACATTCCGCCGTTTTATTTATTGGTAGATTCATTCGGGTATCACTCCTTCACCCATTCCTTTACCTTCCTCGTCTGAGACGAGAAACTAACGCCCACCTTGTACAATTTGCGTCCGTCAACTGCGAAAGGCAAAGCGTATTCCTTACTATTGATTTGGTCTAACGCTTCTTGCGCGGGTTTATCGAGTTTAAATTCAAAAACGTAGATGTATTGCGGAGTTTTTACAACGGCATCCATACGACCGTCGGAAGTGTTGCGCTCCACCTCGGCATAGAATCCCAACAATTTGAAAATCAGGTAAAATACATTCTGAAAATATTTTTCGGCTTCACCCACAATTTCGTAAGTGCTGTCGGCAAGAAGCGCACAGAAACGTTTCATAAA
>JAFPYR010000007.1 GCA_017412115.1 Bacteroidales bacterium
TTATCTCGAATGGTATCGAAAATAGGAACCGCCGTATGCCGAACGGCACGTACGGTGGTGTGAGAGGTCGGAAAACAAAGTAGGAGAAAAACTACTTTGTTTTCCTCCTACTCGATTAATTTCTTCAAAATTTTCTTTACGCTTGTCGGTCCGTTGTAAATAAAACTTGTGAAAATTTCAACGAGAGATGCACCCGCCTCTAATTTTTCTTTTACGTCCTGAGCGTCAGAAATGCCGCCGACACCTATAATCGGCACTTTTTCTCCGAGTTTTTCGTGAAGATAGCGGATAACTTCGGTGCTGCGTTTTTTTAACGGTTTTCCGCTCATTCCGCCGTTTCCGAAACTTTCTATTTCTTCTTTTGAATAATCAATGCCTTCGCGCGAAATTGTGGTGTTAGTTGCAATTACGCCGTTAATTCCTGTTTCGAGAACTATTTCAACGATGTCGTCTAATTGAGAGTCTGTTAAATCTGGCGCAATTTTAAGGAGTATCGGTTTGGATTTTTCAAACTTTTTGTCTTCGTCTTTGAGAGCCGTTAAAAGTTTTTTCAGCGGCTCTTTGTTTTGAAGTTCTCTCAAGTTCGGCGTGTTTGGCGACGAAATATTTATTGCGATGTAGTCAACGTAATCATGAAGTGCTTGTAAATCTTTTATATAGTCGCTAACTGCCTCTTCGTTTGGCGTAATTTTGTTTTTTCCGATGTTACCGCCGACTACAACGGAAGTGTATTTTTGTCTAAGTTTTTTTACTAATTCTTCAACACCGTTGTTGTTGAATCCCATGCGGTTAATCAGACCTTGGTTTCGTTTCAAGCGGAAAAGTCTGGGCTTTGGGTTTCCGGGCTGAGGTTTGGGCGTAACGGTTCCGACTTCAACAAATCCGAAACCTAACATTCCGAGCATATCAATTGCCTGACCGTCTTTGTCGAGACCGGCGGCAAGTCCGATAGGGTTGGGGAATTTGATACCGAAAACCTCGCGTTCAAATTTTTTGTCTTTTACTTGATAAAGGAGTCTGAAAATCGGATTAAAGATTCTGATTGTCTGATAGAATCTCAAAACCCACATCGTAAAGTTGTGAACCTTTTCGGGATTGAAAAGGAAAAAAATCGGTCTGATTAAATGCTTATACATAATTTTTTTTCTATGAATTTCGGTGCAAATATAATAAAAAAGCGGCATTTTTGTTCAAAAAAGTTGAAAAAATATGGACTGACATTTTGTCAGTTTTTAATATTAGGAGTATTAGTGTGTTATGTTTTTTGATGAAGAATTTATGTTTAAAATTTTTTCAGTTCGGAATTTTTGACACTTTTTTTGAATGGTGGCTGACAAAACGAGTCGAAATTTGCTTTTTGAGTACATGATTTTTTTGAAAAAACTTACTATTATAGAAAAATCAATAACTCAAAATCTTTAAATTCTACGGATTAATACTCATAGTATAAAATTCTAACAAAATCTAATCGGGATATTAATCCATTAAAACCATTTGTAATGTATTGAAAATCAAATAGTTATGTGTTAATAAAAAATAGTGCTGAATTTCAGTGGTTTTAAAACGATTGACAAAAACGTACTTTTTGTGCGTCGTTGTAATATACTGATAATCAATAAGTTAGGGTAACAATTTACAGATGTCTATTGTCAAAATATCAATGATACATTAAATTTAGATATGATACGTATCATTTATACAAGTAAATTAGACAAAAATCAAGTAGTTGTTTCGCAAATTAAATTGAGAAATTTTTCGACTTTTTCGTTTTGTAATTCTAACGGACAAATGTAAAAACTACGGACAACAAAAAAGGAACGGATTTTTTCCCGTTCCTACAAATGTAACTATCAATTTTTATATTATGTAAACGTATTTCTTTTAATGCGCCTGTGCTTGTTGCATAGGTGAGTACCATGCAAAAGTGTTGTTGGAATAGAAAACAATTATTCTATCGGGGTTTGTTTGCAGAATGTCAATTGGAACAGCCTTTTGTTGTGGTTGTTGAACACCTTGATATTCAGGTTGATACATCGGCTGTTGGTAGCCTTGAGAGGGTTGTTGATAACCTTGAGTTGGTCTTTGGTAACCTTGCACCGGTTGCTGGTAACCATTTTGCATCGGTTGTTGAACAGCTTGATATTCAGGTTGTTCAATGCGTTGCGGTTGCGACAATGGTCTGCTGTAATCAGGTTGAGGCTGCTGAAACTGCATCTGGTTGTCAGTGGGAATACTTTGAGTGCCTTGACTGTTTACCTCTTTTGCTTGTCGCTGCGGGGTCATTGCGGTGTCTTTTACCTCTACAGGTTTTGAAACCGGCTCTAAAACCTGCTGGGGTGGGGTAGAAGCCTGCTTTTTCGGTTCTTCAGGTGTATCGTTTTGTTTTCGGTAGATATCGCCTTTGCCGAAAAGTAACCAATCGGAATTTATTTCGGGAAACTTTTGTAGTATACGCTGAACAAAATCAAGACTTGGTTTGTTGCGTCCTGACAATATATGCGATATACTTGACCGCTGAACGCCTAAAACGTCGGCGAATTTCGATGCCGAAATATTCTCCTCGTCTAATATTTTTTGTATCCTATCTTTCATGATATTTACAAGTTTGAATTTTTGAGTATACAAATATAAATAACTTTTTTCAGACATCCAAATTATTTTTGACAAAAATGCAAACTTTTTTTAAAAATATAAATGTTTACAAATGTAACTTTGTAAACAGATTTTTGTATAGTTGTAAATTGTAAACTTAGTAAAAGTCGCTGTATATTTATGTATATTTTTGTGAATTAGTTGCATTTTACAAAAAACTCCGATGCCATTTACAAAATCTTTGCCAATTCGTATTATTTACAACTCTCGCTAACTGTTTGTACAGTTGGAACTTTAGAAATTTTATAGTTTATTTAAGTATCTGATATTCTGTTATTTATGTAAAATTAGTTTTTTTATGTTAACTTTGCATTTTCTTTTGTAAAAATCCCGTGATTTTGAATCGCCGAAGTCTATAAATTAAAGAAAATTCGATATTTAATCGCTCGGCATGATTATTGTCTTATAAAATTGACATTAAAACCGTTTTTATACCCGTTTTTCGGAAATCAGGCTTTAAATATTTTTTTGTAAAATCTTGGATTTCAAGGCGTTCCAAAGGTTCTTACCCTTTAAACACCCCTTTTATTAACACTAACTTAAAATTAGAAGTCATATTCTTATACCTTTAGTTTAAATAAACCATATAAAATATTGGAAATGAGATAGTTATAATATTACATTGTTTTTACCATCATAAAAATCACCTTTCTACTTTGTAATGTATAATGTAAATTTACATTATTATACTTTTTTTATGTTTGCAGTGCTTCTGCTTTTCTCTTTCGAGTGGAAAACGTAAGAATATACGGTATTTTGGTGTGTTTACAAATGTAATATTGTAAACATTGTGGTTTACAAATATTACTGTTGTGAACATTTATAAAATTTTATAAAAGTCGAAAACTCCTTTTGTGAAATGTAAACATCGATTTATTATTGTCATAGTTTATTTGTGTAATATTTTAAATTTTTGTTTTTCTTGTTTAGAGAAAAATATATGTTACAAAAAACAATTTTCCTTAAATCTTTTTCTCTGTAAAAATTTACATTATGCAAAATTTTCTTCCTCTTAAAAATTTACTTTGCGAAAAAATCATCTTTTATTTTTCCTGTTTTTATATTCCGTTGTTTACAAAATTGTTTTTCGTGAAACAGTTTTTTCCTTATGTATCAATCTCTTATAAAATTTTTCTGATACTTTGTTAATCAAAATTGTCTCTCAATGGTAATTTTTAAACATGGTTTTTGTGTAGAAATGTAGTCATGTTTAGTGATGGCGCATACCGAGTAATTTTTTTTCGGCTGTTGATTGTTGTTGAAATACATCACTATTATAGTAAATGGTTATTATGTCCACATAGGAAGGAACAGAACCCTATACCGCTTTTTTCTGCAGCTGTACCGTTAGATCATGTTATATATGAGCACCCGCATTACAGACATTTATAATGCCGTTCCTCAAAAGCCATCCTTTCCGCTGATTTATAATATGTTATATAAAATATTGATTATCAGTTAGTTAGTAATGTTAAAATAACGCTGTTAGATTTTTATGATTAATATAAGAGGAAACAACAAAAAAATCATTTAATTCTAATCAAGTTGTTAATTATTCTGTACAACCACTAAATTCGCAGTTTTTTATGTTAATTTAATGTAAACTAAATATAAACTACCGACTGACAAAATGTCAGTTCTTCTTTGATGTTTTTATATTAACAAAATGTCTAATAAATATTACTTTTGTTTAACTTTTCTTATTGTTTATTGAACACGTATTTTTATCGTTATCTATTATAAAAATGTCAATAAAAATACCCTTGTTTTGTTGAAATAATTTGTTTAACTTTGCATCTATTAATATAGTTAAATGAAATGAAATATCAAGCTAATTCTTCTAAACATAAAAAAGAAAAAAAAGAGATTTCTCACCAAGAAAATGAAATCTCGCCGAAGATAAATTCTACCGATGAAATGTTGAAAAAACATTCCGATACTTTACTTTATGTATTTACCGGTTTGGCATTTATTATGTCAATGGTTTTCTTTAATCCCGATGTTTCGGTCGGCGGCGACGATTCTACTTATCTTGAAAATGCTTATAAATTTGCCAATGGTATCGCTTTCCCTGATTGGCACGGACCTTTTTATCCGATTTTCTTGTCATTCTTTTATGTGATTTTCGGTTTCAAAATCATCATGTTTAAGATGATTTCAGTTTTGTTTTTTACGTTTTCGGTCTTCTTTACGTATAAGATTTTTGCTAAAAAAGCTAACACGTTTACCGCCGTATCGCTTAGTTTGATTTCGGTTTTTAGCATGATGCTATTAAATTATGCTTCTACAACTTATTCCGAACCGATGTTTATGTTTATGCAATCATTGCTGCTTTACCTTTATTTTGAATTTTCTGAAAAAGAGGAAAGTTGGAGGCAAAGCGTTGATTACATGAAAAAAATAATTCTTTCTTATTCCTCTTTGGCGGTTTTGGCGTATTTGACATTTCAAGTCAGAAGCGTTGCCGTAGCTCTTGTGCCGGGTATTTTCATACTGTTATTAATTGAAAAAAAGAAAAAGCCGGCTATCGTATTTTTTTCTGCAACAGCCGTTTTCCATTTGTTCGTTTCGCTTTACAGAAAAATCGTTTGGAACAAGGCTTCCGTAAGTTTTATGGAACAACTCGATGCTAATTTCCTTATTAATCCTTACAAACCTCAATACGGTTATGAAACTTTGGGCGGTTTCTTTAAAAGATTTTATGACAACTGCGCATTGTACCTTTCTAAACATTTGATGAAACTTTTCGGTTTTATGGATTATGACGCAAGAAAATCCAGCTATACATTGGCCGTAATTATCATCATAATTTTTTTAGCTGTCGGAGTTTACATTTTTAAGAAAAATCGTAAACTTTTTATCGTTTTTGCTTACGTCATTGTTATGGTCGGCGTTACATTTTTTATGGTTCAGAAACTTTGGGATCAGGAGCGTCTTATTATGATTTATTTCCCGATGATTGCCGGTCTTGTAATTTACACTTTGAATCAGGCTTTTGAATACAAAGATAAAATTGTTTCCAAAATTTTTGTTACCGTTATTTTCTCACTTGTTGCCCGTCAGACTTTTGCTAAAGGCGATTTCGATTTGAGTAATAATTTTGACTCCGGAAGTTATTCCTCTTATACCGATGATTGGCGTAACTATATGGTTGCAAGCAAGTGGGCAAGCGAAAATCTTCCTGAAGGTTCGGTTATCGCTTGTAGAAAATCTCAAATGTCTTGGATGGCATCTCAAGGTAATAAAAATGTGAAATTCTACGGTATTTACAAACTTTATTCTAACGATCCGGATTCTATGCAGCATTATCTTTTGGATTCGATTAAGGCAACTCATGTTATAATGGCTAATTTAAGGCTTAACCCTTACGAACTCAACGGCAAGACTATCACGACAGTACGATATTCTCTTAGAAATCTGACTGCAAAATATCCTTATTCGCTGAAACTTATTAAACAATTCGGTGACAAAGAACCGGCATATCTTTTTGAATTTGTTGATTGCAAAAATGTAAATCTCGACAATTTGCTCTGTTGTGTCTTGGTTTCTCCCGAAAACCGTTTTGCTTGGGAACAAGTCGGAATTTTGTGTATTACTTCCAAGGATTATGACAAAGTGATTTTCTACATGGAAGAGGCGATGAAATTTGTAAAAGACGATCCTAAACTGCCTTATTTCGAGGCTATTGCATACAATTATAAAGGTGATAAAACAAACGCTTTGAAGAAAATCGAAGAATCCATTGCAATTAATGCTTCAGACGGAGAGGTTTTTTACAACAAAGCAGTTATGCTTTACGAAATGCAACGTTATCAGGAGTCAATTGAGGCGTTAAACAAAGCTGCGGAGTTGAATTATAATCAGCAAACAATAGAACCTTTGTTGAGAGCTGTAAAAAAACATTTAAACTAAAAGATGAAGAAAAAACTGCTAATAGTATTAGGATTAATGATTTTTGCTTCTCAAGTGTTTTCGCAAAAACAGTTGATTGTTGAAACCGAAAATTATCCCTTGGGTTGTGATACGGTAAACTATTATTTGCCCGAAAACTATTCTTCTTTCAAAAAGTATCCGGCCGTAATCCTTCTTCACGGTTATGACGGGAGTTTTCGTCAGTGGGGAAACATTTGTAATTTACAAAAATTATCAAATGAGTTTTCTATGATTCTGATTTGTCCTGACGGTTTCAAAGAATCTTGGTATCTTGACTCTCCTATACGACCGAGTTTAAGATATGCAAGTTTTTTTCGTGAGGATTTGTTGCCGAAGTTGAAACAAAATTTACCTTTGGATTCTACGGCACTTTTTATAACGGGGCTCAGTATGGGCGGACACGGCGCATTGTATTTGTTTTGTCTTAATCATAAAGAGTTTAAAGCGGCGGGAAGTATTAGCGGAGTTTTGGATTTGAAAGCCTCTTCGGTTTCTTTCAGCATCGCTAAAGTCCTCGGCGTTAAAAACAAAACTAATACTAATTGGGACAAATATTCCGTTATCAATATGACCGATTCTTTGAAAAACGCCGGCAAACCGTTGATTGTAAATTGCGGGTCGCAGGATTTTTTAATCGGTGTTAACAGAAAGTTCGCTCAGAAATGTGAACAGGAAAAAATAAAAATCGTTTTTACCGAATCACCCGGTAAACATAACAGAGATTATTGGCGGGCTTTGTTGCCGGAGCAACTCCGTTATTTCAGACAATTTGTCAAAAAAGATACAAATTAAATTTTGTTGAAAAATAAAATTACCATATATTTGCATTTAACCCATAAAAAAATGGGAGAAGATATTATTAGGAGAAAATTATGAAAATCACATCATCGGAATTTGTTATCAGTAATACTGATGTAAAAAAATGCCCGCCAGAGGATATGCCGGAATATGCTTTTATCGGACGCAGTAATGTCGGAAAATCTTCACTTATCAATATGTTAACGGGGAAAAAAGACCTTGCTAAAACGTCTTCTACACCCGGAAAAACACAATTAATCAATCATTTTTTGATTAATCAGAGTTGGTATATCGTGGATTTGCCGGGATACGGATTTGCAAAACCTAACGTTAAAGTCGTTGAAAGTTGGAAAAAATTTACGCTAAAATATTTTTTGAGCCGTAAGAATTTGATGTGTACCTTTGTTTTAATTGACATCAGACTTGAGCCTCAGAAAAGGGACGTTGAGTTTATGGAATTTATGGCGGAAAACTCGTTGCCTTTCGTAATGGTATTTACAAAGGCTGACAAGTTGAGCACCGGCGCAGCAAAAACCAACATCGAAAAGTATTTCAAAGAAATGAGAAAAACATGGGCTGAATTGCCTAAATATTTTATTACTTCATCGGAGAAAAAACTCGGCAAGGACGAAATTCTTGATTATATCGAGGATGTTAACAAACTTTTTTAAGACGCTTGTGTGATTGCGGCAAAATATTTGTTGCTTAAAAAAGAAAAAAACTTTTCGTAAGGTGAAACATTTTGCAGCAAAAATACTGACTCTTTTCATGTTGTTGTCTTTTGAGGTCTCTAAAGTCAATGCGCAGATGTATACCTTTGAGGCTGACAGCATGATTAGAATTACACAATATGATTCCGTAAGCGATTTGCGGAAAATGAATCTTTATATCGAAATCGCATGGGAATTACGGAATTACAAACCTGATGTTGCAATACAATACGGTATGCGTGCCGTTGAATTTGCAACTAAGTTGGAGGAGCCGCTTGCGCTTGTAAAGGCGTATAGTTTTACGGGTGTGTGCCACAGAAATCTTGGAAACTATTCTGACGCATTGGATTATTACCAAATGGCTCTGAAAAATTCCAAAAAATATGGAATAAAAGGTGAGGAGGCGTATTGTTATATTAATTTGGGCAATATTTATCTTTATCAAGAAGATTATTCATCGGCTTTGGAGACCGTTCAGAAAGCTCTTCCCTTGGCACGGGAGCTTGCTGACTCTTCCGTCCTTGGTTACGCTTACCTAAATTTGGGGCGGGCTTATGCCGGTCTGAAAAAGTACGTGGAAGCTGAGGATTATTTGAGAATGTCTTTTATCGTCAGGGAGAAATCCAATGCGCCGCTTAGTCAAAGGGTAACGGTTGAAAAATACATTGGTGATATTTACTCTGACAGGCAGCAGTATGACATAGCCAAAAATATTTATGTAAGTTGTTATAAGAAGGCGAAGGGAAGCGAGAGGGATTTAATGGCTGATTTAACGGCTAAACTCTCTTACATTTATTATAAAAAGCAAATGTACGATTCGGCGTTATTTTTCGGTTACAGTTCTTTGGAAATTTCAAAGGAAATCGGTACTAAATTCCGCATTAGAAATGCTTATAACGCTGTTGCACGTGTTTGTTTTGCGCAGAAAAACTATCTCGGAGCGGCTACCAATTATTATAATCAGATTGTTTACAGCGACAGTATTTTCAATGAACTGTTAACGCAAAAACTTTATAATGTGCAGTTTTCTGCCGAAAGAAAAAAGAAGCAGCTGCGTATGGAAATAATCGCACTTGAGCAGGAAAACCATCAAGTTTCAAAAGTTATGATTATTGCTATTTCTTCGGCTGTTGCTATTACGTTTTTTTTGGCGGTGCTTTTTTTGAGACGGTTTCATTTTTTGAAAAAAGCCAGAAAAGAGAAAGACAATGTTATTTATACGGTCTTAAACACTTTGGAGGAGAAAAACAAACTCCTTAAAAAAGACGAACTCCTTTTGGAAAAATACCGTAAAGATTTGAATTTTGTCTGGCAGCTTTCGGCGGCGGCTCAAAAATTATTGCGGGAGAAAAAAAATAAAAACGGGAATTTTTTTTCCGAGTCTTTTGTTTTGAATATGCCCAAAGGTATTTCTGGCGGTGATTTTTTCTGGAATTTTGAAGACGAAAAATACGGAATAATAGTCGTTGCGGATTGTACCGGACATGAGGTTGAGGGTACTATTATCAGTATGCTTGGGATTGCGGCATTGCAGGAGATTGTTTTGGATGGTCTTAGGGGCGCATCTCAAATATCTTCGCGGCTAAGGAGCGCATTTAACCGTGCTCTTAACAATGAAAATGGTACCTCAAAAGAGCTTAGCCGCTGCGGTATGGATTTGGCGTTGATTGTAATTAACAAGGAAACAAAAATCTTGGATTTTTCAGGCTCTAACATACCTTTGTATTATGTTAGAGATTCGCACCTTTATAAATTGAATGCTGACAGAAATCATATCGGCGGGCATCTGAGACAGCGTGATTTTGAATCGCAGTTTTTACAACTCTCGAACGGTGATTGTCTGTATGTTTTTACTGACGGATATTATTCTCAGTTCGGAGGAAAAAACAATCAAATGTTTAGATTAGAGAATTTGAAAAATATTTTGCTCTCTAATTATTTGAAACCCATGAATCTTCAGCGTGAGATTTTAGAAAAAACTTTTATGGAATTTAAGGGTGAAAACAATCAAATAGATGATATTTTAATTGCAGGTTTTAGGTTGTAATTAAAAAAAATATTATCTTTGCTTTTGTGATTGAAAAATCTTAACAATTATGGAGACATTGGGAAATAAAATTTTGATATTGACAGACTTTACTCAAGTTTGTTATGACAGCGTTTCGTATGGTTTGGAATTTTGCCGTGCCTACGGTTTAACGCCGGAGATTTTTCATGTGGAAGACTCTTGCGGTTATGATAGTTTGGAGTACAAAAGGATAGAGGATATTGTAAGTCTTTATAATCGTAAATTTAACATGGGTGCCGTTTTGAAAATCCGAAAAGGAGTATTAACGGAAGTTATCAAAGAGGAAGTTTCTTTGGGCGGCTTTTTTATGGTTATACTCGGCACGCACGGGAAATTAGGCTTTCAGACTTTGACAGGAAGCCTTGTTACAAAAATTATCAGTGCTTTAACCGTTCCGATTCTTGTGGTTCACAGTCGAAAATTTGTCCCGATAGAAAATACACTTTTACCGATTTTTGAAAATACTGTTATCAGTGAGCTTTTCTCTGACATTGCACCTATTACGAGGATAATAAGCAATTCGCACCTTACAATAATTTCTCTTGAAGAGGGTAGGAGTAATGCCGAAAAATTTGTCTCGACTTATCTTGACTGTCGTGATTTTAATTATAGTTTAAGAATAATGCGTCACTCAGACAATTTTTATAAACAATTGATGAAATATTGTTTGGACAGTAACGTGAATATGCTTTTTAGTTATCCTATAAAAGCGGACAAAATTCAACTTAATATGGCTTTTGAACAGTTAATTTTTAATATTCATCAAATCCCGGTTATTTGTAAATATGCGTAAAAAGAGATTATTAAATCTCTATTGTTGAATATTTTACTTCCAATTCACGGCGAGTTTCGATTTCTGTGTTAAGTTGGTTGAACTCCTCGCGTGATTTTTCCAAGAGATTTCTACTGTTGAGCGCATTATTAATGTCAGAGGTGTTGTCGGTCAGGGCGTTAACATTTTGATTGATGACCTTCATTTTTTGAATTTTCAATTCGTTTTTGTATTGTTGTTGAAGGGCTTTTTTTATGTTTTCGTATTTGTATTTGTCCTGAAGATTGTTTTTAATGAGTTTTTTCTTTTCTTCAACTGCCGAGGATACTTTTTTTACGATATTATCGCATTGCATTGACACTATGTTATCAACTGAGGGCGAATATCTTTCATAAATTTTGTTATAAAAAACGTAATATTTTTCTTTTGGAATACCGATTGCGAGATCGCCGTAAACTTCAGCAACGGCATTGCTGCCCATGGCTTCAAGTTCGCGGATTTTCAGGTTTATATCTTTGTTAAAACTATCTAATTGATTGATTTTATGAGTTATTTCGCTCATTAGTTGTTTCATTTTTTTCATATCCTCGTTTTCAAGTTCTTGGTTTGTTTTTTCTTGTTTTTGATTTTTTATTTCTTGTTCAAAACTTTTTGCTTCTTTTTCGAGGTCTTCTTTGCGTAGCTTTTTTGCTATATTATAAAACAGTGTATTGAGTCCGAAGAGTACGGATTTACCTATTAAAAGTGCAATGACAGAATTTAATAAATCAGCACCTATTATAATTGCATAAATAAAAATAGCTACAAGGATGAGTGCAAACCAAATATATGTTTTGCGTAAATATTTTTTACGGTTGATGCTGACATTTCTGTAACACCAATAAAAATAAGCACTGAGTATTAAGATAAACCAATATTTTGCCATTTTTTTTAAGTTGTATTATTTTTTTGGCAAATATAATCATATTAGTTTATTTTCAAAAAAAAATTACATTTGCAATTGAAAAAAATTTAACCACGCCATCACCGTATTCAACTTTTGTTGTTTGTTTATTTGGTATATAACTCTTTTTTTCCTAAAATTTTTTCTTTGGTGTGCTGTGTTTTGGCGCAGTGAAAGTTTTATTTTGCAACGAAAATTAAATGTTTAACTTAAAAAACTAAATGGTATGGAAAAATTTCAATTCAAACAAATTGGAAAATGTTTTATTAATGGCATTGACAATTTAAACATTCTAAAAAAAGCATTCAAAGTTTTATACTACGTTTTTGGAATCATTATTGGTATAGCACCACTATTTATTGTTTGGTTGGGTGCTATGTATTTAGGATCTAATTTCAATATTGCGGATCAGTTCGTGGGTTATGCTTTTAATGGTTGGAGTAAATTCGTTTTTTGGCTTATGATCGCAATATTCGTTGTATTAGTAATATTTATGTTTTACGTATGTTACGGATATTGGAAAAAACACGGAGATGATTTTGGAAATTCAACTTCAAAATATCCGAATGTATCATTTGCAGCCGATTTTATTCACACTTTCAATAGTACAAGTGTTTTTATATCAGTGTTTTCAATAACAGCATTTGGCATTTTGGCATATTTGTTTTGTGCTTTAACCGGTGAATTTGGTTTTTATCACGATGCAAATTTTATTAAATACTTATTTGCTGTTGTAATAGGTATTTTGATATATGCTTTTGCAGGATTGTTGTCAATTATGTTTGTCGGCTTTTTTACTGAAAGTTTGAAACTTTTTGTTCAAATTGGCACAGACCTTCGTGATGTTGCGGATATAATGCGCTCTAGTGAAATTTTAGTTGAGGAATCAGACGTGAAAGAACAACAAATAATAACTGAAACTATTAATAAAGACTAAAATACTATGAATATACATATAAATAGTACGATACGATGTAAAAACTGCGGACGATTAAATTCAGTTGGTAGTAGTTCTTGCAGATATTGCGGTTGCGGCATAACAAATGTAGAAGATGCTGTTGCTGATTCTAATGCTCAAAAAAAGTCAGAAAAACGCAATAAAAATATTTGGTTTGTGATACTTGGTGTTTTTGTTCTTTTTATTTTGATTAGCATAATTAATTCAAATTCAAAAAAGACAACAAATACATCAAAACCAACGGATGTTGAGCAATCTAATGTAAGACAACCTGAAGTTGTGCAACAGCCGGTAGAAGAACCAGAGTATGAATCTGAGCCGGAGTTTGAATCCGATTATGAAACAAACAAAGTTGTTTACTCTCCGTATGTTAATAATGCGCCTAACAAAATGCGTGTTTCAATTAGTAAAATTACATTATCCGATAGTTATACTTCGATTGAATGTGTAGTTGACAACACAAACGGTTCATATTCGTATATTGCTATTGGTTCAGACACTTATATAGTTGTAAACGGGAATTATGTTCGGTTGGTAGATACAGATGGTATAGGTATTTCACCTGACAAGACAGCAATTGCAAAAGGTAGAGTATCATCTTTCTCGTTGTATTTTCCGAGCATACCTCAAAATACAGAAACAATTGATTTAATAGAATCCGGCAAAAACGGCTGGAAATTTTACGGAATACAATTAAAGTAAAACTCACAGAAAAAAGTGCATTGAAAATTTGGCAAAGCCGGAAAAAGTTTGTTAACTTTGCGCAGAATTTTAACATAGAATTTTCGGGCTTTGCGCTCTTATTCCTCTTGTCGAAATACCCCAAAACGTACACAGTATCGGAATAAGTTGCGAGAGGTTCACGTCGTATCGGCGTGAGCCGTTTCGTGCTTATTAGATACAAAGGTAGGGGTACCTCGACAAGATAATAAGTTCACAAAAACGGCTGCACGCTTTTTTTGTGCGCTTGTGTTTCGGGAAAAGAGTAAAAAACTTTTTAGAAAAATGACAGGCGAATTTCATTTGGGACATCTTATCCGTGAAGAACTCGACCAGCAAAAACGCTCGGTAGTATGGTTTGCCGCAGCCATAAACAGCGACCGTTCAAACTGTTACGACATCTTTGAAAGAAAATTCATAAACATAGAACTTTTGGAAAGGATTTCAAAGGTTTTGAAAAGAAATTTCTTCAAAGATTTGGCGGAATACGAGGAAAGTGTGGTAAAGTAAGTTTTAATCTAATTTAAAACATAATAGTTATGAGTTTCATTTTCAATATATTGCTTGGTGTGTTAAAAGATTTTTTTGCACAAATAGTTGTTTTTGTATTGTGCATAGTGTGTATTTGTAAAGAATTTGAACGCTTGAAAAAATGGATAATCCAAAAACGCAATAGAAAAGTGTGGTAAAAAATCCTACAAAAATATTTGCAGAAAGAAAACAAAAAGAGTACATTTGGCAGAAAAATTATAAAATAATGTGGGTTGCTATAATATACATTGTAATATTCGCCTTTAATTTCGGCATTTGCTGGGAATTTTTTAAGAAGGAATATATAAAATATTTTCTTCGGACTTTTATTTTGCCTGCAATTATAATAATTGCTGCCGGTAATTTAGTTTGGTTTTTATTGAATGGTCCTATAAATACAATTAACATTGAAAACACTAAGTTTGTTAGTTTATTATTTTTTTTACCGATATTTATTACTAACATTTTGTTCTATTTCATAATCAGACGGATAAAGAAAAAAGAAATAGAAGAAGAAATAAGAAACGAAGAATTAGAACGTTGTAGTCGGAAACAACGAAAAATTGAAGAACAGAACCGAAAATGGGTAGAACAAGAAAATCGCTCATTAGAAAACGAACACATGTCTGAGATAAGAAATATGCTCTCGGCAATACCGAAGAAAATCAACGCTTTAAACAGTTTTACTGCTGAATTGAAAAATAAGATAGACAAATTGGAAATCAAAGCAGGTCAGGCAATATCAAATGCATACGGAGAATTTGCGAGTCCATATATTGGCAGATATGGCGGCAGATATGCTAATTACAAAGAGTTGTATAACAACTATTCGACAAAAATTGACCCTATACTTTCTGCAATGTGTGATAAGATGATAAAAAAAGTATCAGAGGCAATTGCACAAAAGCAATCGTTAATAAGTAAAAATGCCGATGATATTCAGAAATATAGGCAACTTCAAAATCAAATGCAGCAAGAGTATGACCGCGAACTAAAAATTCAAAAAATGAAGAAAATTAGTGGTGAGTTATCGCAAGAAATCTCTACTTCGGAAGATGATGTTACAACTTCCGAATTTAACAAACTTTCTGTTGAAAATGCTTTAAACGATTTTACGCAACTCAATCTTGCAATAGAGGAACGCAGACAGTTAGAAATTCAATACGACCTAATAGAAATATAAAAATGGATATAAACTTCAATAAACTAAAAGAATTGGCAGAAAACGCGGGCAACAAAATGAAAGGACTTGCCGAAAGCGCGGGTATACTAACTGCCAAACCTGAATTATCATACCCACAACGTGGAGATGTAATCTTTGCTGTCAGAAATATAAAAATTCTTTGGGGCAAAGTAACTCTGCCAAACTTGTATTACCACTACGGCGTGTATGTAGGCAACGGTGAAGTGATACACTTCAATGATCCCGACCCTGAACACACCACAAAGTCAAAAGCGCAAATTATCAAGACATCGCTCAATGTTTTTGCAGACGGAGATACAGTTTTCATTGAGCCTATTGACGAAGAAACGCCGCACAACACAAACGAACAAACAGCACAAAAAGCGGAAGAAATGTTAAAATGTCCGCGTAATTACAATGTAGCAATTAACAACTGCGAACATTTCGCCAACGAATGTAGGTACAATAGAAAAAAATCATCGCAAATGAGCAAGTTTATTAAAATTTTGCTCCCGTCAATAATTGTAAATGTACCAAGAGTTGTGCCTCTGCCTCCGTATATCAAAATACCCGCATCAATCATAACGCTTGTAGCGGAACATTTTCTGACTAACAAAGGCAAATCGGCTCATTTTAAGCAAATCAAAAATCCGAGACAAGTGTAGAAAAAACGACACTGATTGCTTGGATAAAAATTTCAAAGAGAATAAATTTAGCAAAAATACAATGGAAAACATTTTCAGCAAATTGTCGAAACTAAACAAAGATATAGCATCAAAATTATTGTCAACAACAGATGACAAAGATATAATGGCAACTATCGAAAAAATGTATGACAATATGTTTGATTCTTTTGAAATGGAATTAAACTCACCATTTAATATACAATGTCCTGCTATTTCGACTACAAATAATAATTATATTAAGCATATTACAATCAACGATTTAAACAAAGGTGATATTATTGTCGCATTAAGAATTGGGTTCTTGTATTTGCACTACGGCGTTTATGTCGGTGATGGATATATGGTTCATTTTAGTTATCGCAAAGGAGAAAAAATGTGTAACACAAGAATCATCAAAACATCATACGAGGAATTTGCAAATGGGTCAACGACATACCGAGAACCTTTGCGCGACAATATGAAACCAAACAGCAGTGAAGAAATTGCACGCATTGCAGAATCATATATCGGGGAAAATTTTGGTAAATATAATTTATTTCGCAACAATTGCGAACATTTCGCTAATTACTGCCGATATAATAAAAAAGTATCGTATCAAATAGAGGAATTTTGGAATCCCTCAGGAAAACCACCTATTGCACAACGTTTATTCATGGTGGATAAGTTTTCCAATCAAAATCCATATACAGTTTTAGAGTATATCACCAATAGCATTATAATACCGAGAAAATATGAAAAAATAACCGTTGAATCTTAGTGATAATTACCGAACAATCCAAAATACAATAACCATATTTTTAGAAATTTTATGCGTATTTAAAAAAAAAGAGTGTGGTAAAAAAAAACTACATAAGTGTAGGAAAAATTCCGACACTAATTACTTGTAAGGAAATTTCAAAAAGAGTATATTTGGCAAAAACAAAAACTAATAAATAACAACATCATGGGATTATTTGACAAAAAACCGAAAAAGGAAATAATCAACGAAATCAAATGGACTGACGAAAAAGCCGTTGTGCTGTTTCCGTTTGATTGCGCGGAAAGAGAAATCGCTCCGTCGGCAAAACTCGTTGTCGCTGAAAAACAAGTTGCTGTATTTGTAAAAATCTACAATGTCCTAAACATTTACGAAACAGGAACGCACCCAATAAAAACCTCTGATATTAAACGGATTCAGGAAGAAGAAGTTTATGTCTATTTTGTTACAACCGAATTAATTCCGATTGTAAGATGGCGCACACCGAATGTCCGTTTTAAAAGCAGAGAATACGATTTTTCCGGAACATATTCTTTTCAAATCAAAGATATTCAAAAGTTTACGGACAACATTTTAGCAAATTCAGACGTAAAAATGTCGGAAAGTGATTTGTTTAAAAAGATTGAGGATTTTATTAACCAAATCATTTGCAAAACGATTTTTGATTCGGGAAAAACTGTTGATAATTTTTCTTCCGACGTTAATTTGCAGGCGGTAGCATTGGAGACAATAAACAAGGAAATCACAAAAGGTGGAATTGAAATTTCAAGTTTTGATCCGCAAATCGAAGAAGAATATGATGAAGTGTATTCTCCTAAGCAGGTAATCAGTTTTATTTCCCCCAAAAAACAGCAACTTGTTACAAGTTGCACCGATTTGCAAACTAAATATTCCACAATAATCAACAAAACTTTTTCTACGTTGATGGCTAACAAATCAAAAGACGATGTTTTCACGCTTTCGGACGGTGAAAATATTGTTACTGCATTATTGGCTGTCGTAAAAAAGGATTACAAAAAAATTCCTCCCGAAATCAAAGTTGCTTGTGATTTGAGTCTGGCAATTATTGCTCCATCAACACTCGAAAAAACGAAATATATAAAATCTGCTGTCGGAGTGGCGGGCGGCGTTGCAGGTATCGGAATGGTACTTGGCGCATTAGGTACGGTTTTGGGCTGGGGCGCAGGAGTTCTTTGGTCTATAAAGACATTTTTTGTCGGTGTAAGTTTGGGTGGTCCAACGGCTTTGGTTATCGGTGGTTTGACCATTGCCGGAATTGCGACTTATTTTGCGTTTTCAAAAGACGACAATGCCACGCTTGCGCAAAAATTCAAAGAGGCACTTGTCAAACAGACAGAAAAAGCCGTTGAGACAACTTGGAATCAGTATAAAAGCAGATTTGAATAGCGTATGGAATGGGAAGATTTACGTTTAAGCGAAATATTTGTTTTGCCCGGCAAAGCGGCATATATACAAATACCGAAAGAAACCATTATAAAAAATCTTTCTGATTTATGCTACAAAATTGGAAAAGATGGTGAAGTGTTTACCCGACTTGATGCTTATGCGCATGGAAGTATGCATAGATGGAAAGGTGGGCATGATGTTCCTGATGTTTTCAAAACATTTTGGAATGATGGATTCGAGTCAGGAATAAAACATATTAAACATTTATTTTCTGATATTCCTACACCAGAAGGTCTTCCAAAGGCATTTTGTTCAGAACCATATTTAGGCAAATTTCTTCACGAAACATGCGGCATCGGCAAAAATAATCTAAAAACATTTTGTTTTAATATAACAGATATTGTCAATGGATTTGAAAAAACATTAAATGTAGTAGATAAAGGGGTTGGAATTTTATGCATTGGAGAAGGCGGCATGGATGTTCTTGATGCGTTTTCCGGTAAAATGGAAATGAATTTTACAACATTTTGTGATACATTTGGAGAAGGCGCGTTTCAACTTGCTTTTGGTATACCGACAGGCAATGGATTAGCGATTGCAGCCGGCATTGAAAATATCTTTGCCGGAATCGTTTCCGCATGGAAAACATATACAATTCAAATTGACTTAGTTCCGTTTTTCGGTGCAACACTAACATCAACTTTACTTGGATTTTTGACGGCTAAATATCTGTGTAAAAACGAAATGCCCGAAGTTATACAAAAGTCCGTAAAAAGCGGAATGATAACGGCGTTGTTTAAGTTGTCGGCATCTTTCGGTTACGGAGCGGCGGCGTGTTGCGCGTATATTGATTACGTGAAATATTTGGCTCAAAAAGATTCAAAAGAAGTCGCCAAAGTAATGAAGGTGGATAAAAATTGTTATGAAAACTTTTTAAAAGTTTTAAATAGTTTTAAAGACAAAGAACTCAGAGATACTTATTTGGACTATGACACTGAAATTACAAATGAAATTGTTACTTCACTCGAAGATTATGACTCTTTAATTGGTGAAGATATGGATTTGGCAATGTCAGTGTTAAATTCAAACCGTGATTCAGAAATAAAGAAATTGATGCAAGGCGATTTCTTGGTGAATTATTTGGAAAAGTTTTGAGAATGGAAAATATTATGTATATTTGCGAGAAATAACATAAAACAATTATGGAACTGAACCAAGCAATACAAAAACTAATTGACGAAAACGGCGTTAACATTTTGAAAGAACGCCGTTTTGTCAATATGTTGTCCGACCTTCAAGCCTTTGAACAACTGTCTTACGCTGCTAATATGCTTAAACAAATCTATCAAAAAAAAGGATACGGCACAAAGATTTATCAATTGTATCGTAGCCAAGACAAAACCAAAGTTACCGCATTTTTATCTGAACTGCGCAACAAATTTGGATTTGGGATTGCCATGCTAAAAACAGTATTCGATGAGTTTGGATTTTCGATTACCATAAAGCAAAAAACGGGAGAAAAAATATATAATACCTTTATGAACAATGAATATATAGATGAATGTGATGATGTTTATAGATTTTCGTCTTCCGAATTATTACATTTTAATTATGAAGATGAAAATATATTTACGAAAATTACCAAAGAAAGATATATAGTCAATTCTGTCGGAGATGCTAATTGTATATGTATAAAAAGAATTACATTTATAGATGATTTTTTGGGAGAAATTAAGTCATTTTATCCTCAAAAGATGAAACAATTTTTAATTGATTTTGGATATAGCAGTAAAGCCTATTTTACTGATAATGTGAAACAACTTGCATACAACGCAGACGAATTTCTTTTGTCTCACTATCATTTAGACCATTATAAAGGATTAGAAAATATTGACAATGGTAGTTTGCTTATCGAAAAACTTTATTACCCATACATACCGATAATAAAAAATAATAATGAAATACGAAATAAAATACATCAGTATATGTATTTTAATGCTCTGATAAATTGCAAGTTGAATGGTATGGGGTTAGGTCTAATTCAATTGATGAAGCAAAAAAATTTAATTAGTAATTTTAAAAAAGAAATTGTGTATGAGAGTAAAAAAATTTTTGACGGAGAATATGAAGTAATATGGCCTCCGAAAGAATTATATAGTAATGATAGGACAACCAAACCACTTAAAAACGCTATTACAAAAATAGAAGATGTTTTAAATTCAGAACCAGAAATCCGAAATTTATGGAATAAATTTAATAGACAATATGAACAACATCTTGAAATTGAAAAATTTGAGGAAGAGTTTGAAAAGTATTACAAAATTTTGGATGGATTTAATATTAACGACGAACGATATACTAACTTTGTTAAATCATTGAATAAAGTTGTTCGAAAAGTTACTAACAGATTTTCTGTGTGTTTATTCAAAAAAGGAGAATTTCTCTTTTTGGGAGATTTAGAAAAAGCAGAACTTAAAAATTGTCTTGAAAGATTATCAAAAAAAAATGACGGGAAGTTAAAAATTAAATATCTGATAACTCCTCATCATGGTACAAAAAATCATTATTGGTCGCAGATTAATAATTACATAGAGGCTGAGTACGTTATTTCAAGCAACGGAGAGCGTGGATTTGAAAAGTATGCAGAACAATACAGCGATTTAGCACAAAAGGGACATTTTTGTACTGTTGACGGAACTTTTGATAGTATAAAACTATGAGCCGCGTTTTTGAAATCACCCCCAAGCGCATAAAACGCGCCAACGGAACGGTTTTAACGCCGGAAATGAAAGTTACCGTTACGACAAAGATTAACACTTCAACTCCGTTTTATAACGGTGCGGTTGAAGTCAAGGCGATGTATATGCGGCTTTACGGTTTTGATTACAAAAAAGCAAATTGCAATCAAAGCGATTTTAGTTTCAGAGCGTTGGATTGAAAAAAATGTGATACGTTTGGCACATTTTGTGAGCAAAAAAGATAAAAAAAGTTATGGCTAAAAATCTTTTTGCGCGGTATATTTGGGAGGTAACAACGATTTATAATGCGGGAAAAATTACGTTGAAAAACCTCAATGAAAAATGGAATACTTGTTATCTTTATGTTGATAAGCCTATTCCGAGAAAAACTTTTGACAATCACCGCAAAGAAATCGAAATGCTTTTCGATTTGAATATCGTTTGCGACAAAAGCGACAATACTTACCACATTGAAGATTCCGAGGGTTTTCAAAACGGGAAAATTCGTCATTGGCTCTTAAATAATTTTGCGGTTAATAATATGCTTAGCGAAGCCAAACACTTGAAAGACAGAGTTTTATTTGAGGATATACCATCCGGACATCGTCATCTTTTGTCGATAATTCAGGCAATGAGGGAAAATAAGGTTTTGAAAATAACTCATCATAGTTTTTGGAGTGAGACTTCTAACACTCTGCAAGTTACACCGTTAGCTTTAAAAATTTCTCATCAACGATGGTATCTAACCGTACAAAAACTACCATCAAACGAAATTCGCACATACGGTCTTGATAGAATTTTAGAATTAGAAATTAGTGATTTAACGTTTGAATATCCAGAGAATTTTTCTCCTGAAAAATATTTCAAAGATAGTTTCGGCATTATAACGAGCATTGAAAAAGCAGAAATTGTACGGTTAAAAGTATCTGGTAATCAGCAAAAATTTTTCCGTTCCTTGCCATTACATTCATCTCAAAAAGAGATTGAAACCGTTGAAGCATATTCTGTTTTTGAATTTTACATAAAACCTTCATACGATTTTCAGCAAACTATTTTGTCTTTCGGTGAAAATATAGAAGTGCTTTCTCCGCTTTGGTTGCGGGAAAGAATTGCAGAGAAAATTACGAAAATGATGAAGATTTATCGGTAAAAAATTTTGACAACTTGATTCTTTTTTGTTATTTTTGCAACTAAACATCTTAAAACCATGCCATCACAGTTTTTAACATTATACACTGACCTTGTGGTTGAGGGGTCGAAAAACGGCGGTAAAGAATCCTCCGAAAACGAAATTATCAACTATTGGACTCAATTGCTTGATAGTCTTAAAGATTTTAATTTTCAGTTCAAATTCGAGTATCAAAAAAAAGATTCTGATGCGGATTTCCCTTTGAAGTTTTTTTCAGGCGACAAAAAAAGCCTCATTTTCTCCGTCAAAGAAAATCCCGACAAGGACAATGCGGAAATGTTTGAGAAAATTTCGCTTTTCCTTGTCAAAATAGTTCATCAACAGATAGTTTGCAGAAAATACGAAGATATTTTTTCTGACAATAAAGAACGTTTGAAAGAACTTTCGTCAATTCGTCAGGCCTCGCTTTTGCTTGGAAATGACGGTTATGACATTTACCCTGCAATCAGTCAGATTTGCGACTCTCTGCCCCTTGCAATGCGACATTCTGAATGTGCCGTTGCGAAAATCCGTTACGGCGGAAAAATTTTCAAAACTGATAATTTTGAACCTTGCGGTCAAGGCCTTATAAAAAAATTCAAAGGTGCTGACGATACAGAAGGCTCTATCGAAATTTATTACACAAAAACTTTCCCCGAAGATTCCGATTCTCACGATCCGTTCCTCTTGGAAGAAAGAAATCTTGTTGATAATCTGGCTGTTATGATAACCGGCGCAACCTATGCCGTCGCTATGAAAACCCTCAAAAAGTTCAATAACAAGCGTATGCAAGAGTTGCAGGTCATCAACAAAACAACTGAAATTATAAAAGGCGGCAGAGAAATCGACTACACGCTCAACAAAATTTGCAACCTCCTTCCCGAGGCAATGCAATACTCAAAATATGCTTGCGCAAGAATCCGTTTTGATGGTAAAGAATACTTGTCAAAAACCTTTTTATTTACTCATAGAAGCATTTCTGAACAATTTGTTTCGATTGATTCCAACAAGGGCAGCATTGAAGTTTTTTACACGAAAGAATTTCCTAAGGAATTTGAAGGCGCATTTTTAAAAGAGGAAAAAGAACTCCTTAACAATATTGCACGTCTGACTGTCGGTTACATCAACGACACCAAAGGGCGTGACATTTTGCACAAGACGGCCGCCTTAAATTTCTTTGAACAAAAAGAAGACAGATTCCGTCAGAAACTTCTGACTACCAATCATAAACCGCTTCAAAATTATTTCAACCGTCAAATGCTTGACAAGTACATTTATCTTGACATGATGAAGTACAAAGTCAATCACGTTTTGTTTGTGGCGACACTTTACGATGCGTTTTGTTTGGAAAACGAAGACTCGTTTTTTGAAAGATTTTTGGGCGATGTTCATCAATTCAGCCTTTACACGCTGCCCAGAATCACGGGTGTCAGCACCGAAGAAGAGGCTATTGACGCAATGGAGAGCGCAAATATTGACATGGTTATTATCATGCCTTCAGCGGATTCGGAACAGACCGTCGCACTTAGCGAAAAACTTAAAAAAATCAACGGTAACGTCCCTGTTTTTCTGCTGATTAACAAAAAAGAGGAAATCAAAAAATACGAAGAAATTTGCTCAACCGTCAACGCTATTGATAAACTTTACATTTGGAACGGTGACAGTAATATATTCTTTACAATTATCAAGTGTTATGAGGATAGCATCAACGTTGAAAACGATACGCAAATCGGTCTTGTAAAAGTAATTCTTTTGATTGAAGATTCGCCCGTTTATTACTCTAAATACCTTGAATTACTGTACAGTACGGTCTTCGGACAAACGGCGAAAATTATCCCTGAGGTCGAGAAAAACGAACTTGACAAAATCGTTAAAATGCGTTCGCGTCCCAAAACTCTTCACGCAAGAAATTACGATGAGGCAATCGCTATTTTCAACAAGTATAAGGACAATTTGATGTGCGTGATTTCGGACGTTGAATTTGACTGGGGCGGAACTCTCGACAAAAGAGCCGGCATAAAACTCGTTAAACATTTCAGAAATATGAAATATACCGTGCCGGTAATTTTTCAATCAACTGAGGAGTTAACAAATTTAGATACAGATATTTACAGAGAGGAAAAAGTCTTTTTCATCAACAAAAATTCTGACTCTTTGCTTGACGAATTAAAGCGTTATTTGATAAAATATCTTGGTTACGGCGACTTTACTTTCAAGAATTGGCAGGGCGAACTTTTGGGCGTTGCACATTCTTTGCGCGAGTTTGAACTTTTCATCAAAAAAGTTCCTGACGATTCGATTTACCGTCATGCGGTTAAAAATCAGTTTTCAATTTGGCTGATGGGACGCGGTGAAATTCAGTTAGCGCAGATTTTCCGCGGTCTTACGATAAATTCAGTTGAAGAGGTAAAACAAATTCGTCCGCAAATGTTGCAGGTTATCAATCAGTACCGTGCTGACAAAAAACGCGGCAAAATCCTCACTTTCGACGAGACTTCTTCGATTGACGAGCGCAACATTATCACTCTTGCGCCCGGCTCGTTAGGCGGAAAGGGTAGAGGCTTGGCGTTTATTGACACCGTTATTTACAACCTTGAAGCCCCGCAACTTTTGGAGAGAATTAACATAATTGCGCCCGTAACTCTTGTTATCGGAACCACTGAGTTTCAGAGTTTTATCGCTAATAATGATTTGTTTCCGAAACTTATCAACAAAAATTATCCTTACGATAAATTAAAGGAGGATTTTTATAACGGACATTTGAGCGACCAGTTAAGGGAGAGGATCAGAACGATAATTTCTCAGACTGACAATCCGCTTGCAGTACGTTCTTCAAGTACATCGGAAGATTCAGTAAGTCAGCCTTTTGCGGGAGTTTTCAGCACGTATATTTTACCTAACGAAAAGGACAACAAAGCCGAGACTTTGGAACTTGTTTGTCATGCGATAAAATTGATTTACGCCTCGATGTATTCTGACACGGCGCGAAATTATTACAATGCCGTTCAGCACAATATTGAAGTTGAGAAAATGGCGATTGTGATTCAGGAAGTGGTCGGAAGTCGTTTCGGACAGTATTTTTATCCGCACATCAGCGGCGTTGCGCAGTCGTACAATTTTTATCCCGTTGCTGACATGAAACCCGAAGAAGGTTATGCCGTTGCGGGTGTTGGTTTGGGCTGTTATGTTGTCGGCGGTTGGCCTTCGTACAGATTTTCGCCGAAATATCCGACGGTGTCGATGTACACAAAAACGGACTTATTAAAAAGCACTCAAACAAAGTTTTACGCTTTGGATTGTTCACTCAAAAACATTGATTTATTAAACGGCGGCGAGTTTGCGGCTCTAAAACTTCTCAACATTTATGACGCTGAAAAACACGGTTCGTTGAAACATTTGGTATCGGTTTATAATCCTGACAACGATTCAATTTCGCCGGGTTTGGACGAGTACGGACCGAGAATTGTGAATTTTGCTGACGTTTTGCAGTACAATTATTTCCCGTTAGCGGAGACGATTTCAGTGATTTTGAATGCGGTAAAAGACGCTTTCGGTTCGGCGGTTGAAATTGAATATGCGGTTAATCTTAACAAGGCTAAAAATGGTAAACCCTCGTTTTATCTTTTGCAGATAAAACCGATGGTAGGTTCGTTTGAAGACAAGCACATTGATTTACAGCAAGAAAATCAAGACAATATGCTTTTGTATACGAATCAAAGTTTGGGCAACGGCATTTTGAGTGACATCTCGGACGTGATTTATATTGACGAGGAGAAATTCTCGAAACTTGAAACGGTGGAAATGGCGCGTGAAATCAACTATTTGAACACTTTGTTTAAAAACGAAAATAAAAAATATATTTTGATAGGACCGGGGCGTTGGGGTACTTCTGACAGATTTTTGGGCGTTCCTGTTCAGTGGTCAGAGATTTCAAATGCGGCGGTTATAATTGAAACGAGCATGGAGGGGTATCCGCTTGATTTTTCGCACGGTTCGCACTTTTTCCATAACATCACGTCGATGAACATCGGATATTTTGCGATTCGTAACGAAAACCGAAATTGTTTCTTAAAAAGAGAAATTCTTGAAGACCAAGAATTAATTCATAAAACGAAATATTTTAAACACGTCCGCTTCTCTAACCCGCTCAATATTATTATGAACGGCAGCAAAAACGAAGCAGCAGTGATGATAAAGTACAAAAAATAAAAAAAGAGAACTAATGAAATATTCAGTTATTGGTACCGGTGCGATAGGAGGGTATTATGGGGCGAAACTTGCAAATGCAGGTTTTGACGTTGAATTTTTACTACATTCTGATTATCAGTATGTTAAAGATAACGGACTTAAAGTTCTTTCATGCAACGGGGATTTTTTTCTTGACAAGCCGAAAGTTTTTTCTTCCACAGAGCAGATGAGTAAAGCAGATGTGGTTTTAGTCGGCTTAAAGTCTGTTAATCAGGAAGTTTTGTACAAAATTCTTCCGGCCTTGCTGAAAGAGAATACGCTTGTTGTGTTGATTCAAAACGGTATAGGTTTGGAAGAGGATTTGCAGAAAAAGTTTCCTAAACTTTACATTGCGGCAGGTTTGGCGTTTATTTGTTCTAAAAAAACGCAACCCGGAATTATTGAACACATGTTTTATGGAAGTATTAATTTAGGAAATTTTTCGTGTAAGGATAAATCATTGTTTAATAATGTTTTAAACGATTTTAGTAAGGCCGGGATTCAGGCTCAGGAAGTTGAGTATTATCAAGCGCGATGGAAAAAAGCCGTTTGGAATATGCCTTTTAACGGTATGACAGTTGTTTTGAATACTACTACGGACAAATTGTTAAAAAATCCTGACACGGAAAAACTCATTTATGACCAAATGAAGGAAGTGATTGATGCTGCACAAATGCTTAAAGTTCAGGGAATTGATTATTCTTTTGCAGATCAGATGATGGAAATGACGCGGGCTATGATTCCGTATTCGCCGAGTATGAAACTTGATTATGATTTTAAGCGTCCGATGGAGATTTATTATCTATATACCCGACCGATTTTGGAGGCAAAGAAAGTTGGTTATGAAATGAAAAAGTTGTCAATGTTGGAGGCTGAATTAAAATTTTTGAGCTGAAATTTCATCGAAAAAATATGACTGAATTTTTGTTTTCTGATAAGGAGAAGGAGTTTATTGAAAAAAATAAAGATTTTAATGTCAATGAGTTGGCATTGAAAATTAAGGATGGTCAAGATTTTAGGTCGAAATATGTTTTAAGGCAGATTTCGGGCAGACAATTAATGAAAAACAAAATGCCTTTGTGGGAAAAAAATTCGTTGATTGTTTATCCCGAACATTTGCCGTTAGAACAGTGTTCTTCCTTATTTACAGCGTGTTATAAAAGAAAAATCGTTGAAAAGAACTTAAAAGATTTTTCTCTTATGGTCGATTTGACGGGTGGGTTTGCCGTGGATTTTTTTTCAATTAGCGAGGGGTTTCAAAAGGCTTTTTATGTAGAACACAATGCAGAACTTTGCGAAATTGTCCGGCATAATTTCGGAGTTTTAGAAAGAAAAAATGCAAGTTTTTTTAACACTGACAGCCTCGTTTTTTTGAAAAATGCTTCGGAAAAATTTAGTTTGATTTTTATTGATCCTGCCCGTAGAGATTCCAAAGGGAAGAAGACTGTCAGAATTCAGGATTGTGAACCTGATATTACTGAGTTTCAGGATATTATGTTAGAGAAATCGGATTTGGTAATGATAAAATTATCTCCGATGTTGGACATTTCAAATAGTTTGTCAGAGCTGAAAAACGTAAAGGAAATTCATATTACGGCTTTTGACAACGAGTGTAAGGAAATTATAATACTTCAGCAAAAAGATTATTCTAAAGAGCCTGAAATTCATACTGTAAACGGTGATGAAAATTTTAGTTTTTTCTATTCTGACGAGCAAAAATCCGAAACAGTTTTTTGGGACGGTGAAATTTTGGATCAGAAATTTCTTTTTGAGCCTAACGCTGCCGTTATGAAATCGGGTGCTTTTAAGATTTTAACGAAAAAATTTCCTGTTAAAAAACTTCATGCTTCGAGTCATTTATATGTTTCAGACACAGATGTTTATGATTTTCCGGGCCGACGTTTTAGAATTGTTAAGGCATCAAAACCGAAAGATTTTTCGGGCATGAAAGCAAATCTTGCGGTCAGAAATTTTCCTGTTAAAGCCGAAGAGTTAAAGAAAAAACTTAATATTACGGACGGTGGAAATGTTTTTTTGTTTACCACGACTTTAAAAAGTGGTAAAAAAATCATAATTCAAGGAGAAAAACTTGTGAAATAATTTTTTTTGTTTTAACTTTGACCAACTAATTTTTATTAAACTTGATTAAAGTATGAATAACTTTGAATTTCAAAATCCCACGAAAATTATTTTCGGCAAGGGTGCTATAGCCAAACTCAGTGAAAATCTGTACAAAGGCGAAAAGATAATGATGACTTACGGCGGCGGTTCGATTAAGAAGAACGGCGTGTATGACCAAGTTAAGAAAGCCCTTGAGGGTTACGATGTTACGGAATTTGGTGGTATAGAGCCTAATCCTGATTTTGACACTTTGATGAAAGCTGTTAAGATTTGTCGTCAGGAGGGTATAGGTTTCTTGTTAGCGGTCGGCGGTGGCTCAGTGATTGACGGAACAAAATTTATAGCGGCAGCTGTTGAATACAAAGGAGATGAGTGGGAAATTTTGACGAAAAAGCAAGTTGCAAGCGAATGTTTACCTCTTGCATCGGTTTTAACGATGCCTGCAACGGGTAGTGAGATGAATCCTAACGCAGTGATTTCTCGTCGTTCTACAAAGGAAAAACTTGATTTTGGTTCTCCGAAAGTTTATCCTGTATTTTCTATTTTGGATCCTGAAGTTGTGTATTCGATACCGAAACGTCAAAAGGCTAACGGCTTGGCTGATAGTTTTATACACGTTATTGAACAGTATTTGACTGACGATATCAACACTCCGATTCAAAATCGTTGGGCGGAAGGAGTTATGAAAACTATTATTGAAACTGCGCCCAAAGTTCTTGTTGACAACCCTGATTATGATTCATGTGCAAATTACATGTGGTCAGCTACTTGTGCGTTGAATATGTTTATATCTCCGGGTGTTAATCAGGATTGGTCTACGCACATGATAGGTCATGAATTGACAGCGATTTGCGGTCTTGACCATGGAGTAACGCTTTCAATTGTTTTGCCTGGAACGATGCAGATTATGCGCAAAGAGAAGAAAACAAAGCTTTTGATGTATGCAAAAAATGTTTTCGGCATTACGCAAGGTTCTGAGGATGAGATAATTGACAAAGTAATTCAAGCAACGGAAGACTTTTTTAAATCTTTGGGTATCAAGACCCGACTCTCAGATTATAATGCAGGAGAGGATGTTGTTAATGAGGTTTATAACCGCTTTGTTAAACGTGGCTGGAATATTGGCGAACACGGAATTGTTACACCCGAGAAGGTGAAAGCAATTTTAACGAGTCGTTTATAATAGGGTAGAAGTTATGATTTTAGCACGGGAAGGCAAAAAAATGCTTTTCCGTGCTTTTTTTTTCTATTTTTCCCTCTTTGTAACTTTATGATTTTCAACAGAAATAAAAAAACTTGCAAAAAAGATATAAAAAAATTTGGATATGATTAAAAAAAGTATCTACCTTTGCACCCGCAAAACGAAAGATAAGCTCTTTAAAA
>JAFPYR010000044.1 GCA_017412115.1 Bacteroidales bacterium
ATCAAAAATTATCACCGATTATATGAAAATCGGTGAAGCATACCAAACTTTGCCGAAAGTTTTTTCTATTAACATTGTATATTTTAGTTTGGGACAGGGCAAAGGCTATGCTTATCACGGCACAACGGTTTTCAAAAATATGTTTAATCCCGAAGACGAGTTGAAACTTTCTTCTGCCCAAAAATCGAAATTTGGTGTTGATGAAGTTGCCGGTATTTTCCCGGAATATTATATTTTGCGTGTCAACAAGTTTGACGATGAAGTTACAACCCCGTTGAAACAATGGATTTCATTTTTGAAAACGGGCGAAATTCCAGATGCTTTTACGGCGCAAGGGTTGAAAGAGGCGCGTGAGGTTCTCCGTGTTGATTCGCTTAGCGAGGAAGACCGCAAAATTTATAAAAGATATTTAGAAGGACTCAGTTTAGCAATGAGCCTTGACGATTCGAGCCGTTACGAAGGGTATTATGATGGATTTGGCGCAGGACGAGAAGAAGGACGCGCGGAGGGCATAGAAAAAGGTCGTGCTGACGCTATGCGCGAAATGGCACGTACACTCAAATCACTCGGCAAAATGACGATTGATGAAATTGCCAGAGCCACTGGCCTCACTCCTGACGAATTAACCAAAATTTAACACCTTAAAATTGTTATTTATATAAAAAAGTCTCAATTTTGACTTTGAAATTTTAACCGAATTAATATGAAAATCAGCAACTTGGCACAATACTTGCGCATCGCATCGCATCGCATCGCATAAAAAAATTACACTTAACCACCTTAAATAATAAGGCGGCAAAGCCGTTGTTGAATGATATTTTAATCCCTTGCGGATAGAGTTTAACCACTCTGTCCGCAAGGGATTTTTGTTTTGTCCAAAAAGTAAATTCTAATTTTAAATTTATATATATATGAAAGAACAGATTAACAATTCAGTCGTAAAAGACGTAACGACAAAAAAGAAATACGTCAAACCCGATTTTGAAGTAATCGAGTTGAAAATGGAAGCCCCGCTTTTGATGGGAAGCGGTCCGACAGTACCCGGTGCTAACATTAACGGTAATACAAACGGCGGTAATTGGTAGTTTATTAACCTTTTAAAATTAACATTAATCGAAATGAAAAGAAATTTGTTATTAGTGTCTATGATTGCCGCCGCATTGATGACGGCATCATGCAGCAAAGACGATGAAAAAAATCCTGTTGAAGAACAACAGACAGAACAGCAGACACAGGTAAAACAAACCCGTCCGATTGTGATAAAAGCGGGCAAGAAATCCTCTGTTTCAAAAGTTGCGACAGAAGACGGATATACTTTGACGTTTTCAGAAACAGACAAACTCGTTTTGACAGACGGATCAAATACGTATGCTGAACTTGAAGTGGATGAAATTGCCGAGGGCGGAACATCTGCTACTTTCAAAGGTGAAATTTCAACCGATGCTGACGGTCAAACGATTTACGCCACAATTGGTTCTGCATTGACCGGAGTACAAACTTCTACAACAAGTTTGGCAGATGTGGTAGCAAGTAATTGTTATTTAAAGTCGGCAGAGTTTGAATATAATGCAAATTCGGAACTTAGTGTTGACCTTTACGACCAAAACGCTTATCTTGTGTTCAACGTAGCGGACGGACAGAAGAAAGTAGAATTGGCTGGAGCATGGTATACAGTTGCAAATAAGCATCTTTATGCTGCAATACCTTCTGGACAAGCAATCAGCGGACGTTTCTTTGGTACAAAAACGGCGGAAAGTGTTGAAGCCGGAAAAATCTATACGATTAACCGTACTGATGAAATAGACCTCGGACCAAGTTTTAACATCCTTTGGAAAACTGAAAACTTAACATTAAATGCTCCAAAAACCGCTACAATTGACGGAAAAACATTCGGCTATTACCAATGGTATACGGTTAATCAAAATTATAGTAACGGAACAGAACATGCTCCCAATTGGATACAATTACAAGCCCTTGCTTCTCTTGCAAAGAACGGCTTCACAACGTACGATGGAATTAAATGTAAAGAGTTTTCTAACGAATATGGAGCGGTGTATCTCCCTGCGGCAGGACGTTACGATCAAAATACATTTTATGAAGGACAGGTACGCGGTGTATATTGGACACCAAACAGTTTGAATAACTCAGATGCTATGGGTATGTCTTTTTATGAAAATAATGTGGAGGTATTTACTGGATCAAGCTCTTCAAGGCATGCTAAAACCCATTATTTTTCAGTTCGCCTTGTTCGCGATATTAATAATTAATTTTGTTTAATATAGTAAATTACAGCGGGCGGAATTTATTTTTTCGCCCGTTTTTTGTTTGCAAAAAACTGAAAAAATCATTATTTTTGCGGAAAATAAAAAGTTTCAACGCTATGAAATATTACGACCCCCGCGCGGACATATTATTTAAAAAAATTTTTGGACGGAACGAAGACCTTACAATTAGTTTCTTAAATGCGATGTTGCCTTTGGAAGGTGATGGAGTAATAAAAACGATAACATATCTTCAACCGGAAATGTTACCTGTAATTCCCGACCTCAAAGACAGCATTGTAGATGTTTTGTGTGTGGATATTAGTGGACGTACTTTTGTTGTTGAAATGCAGATGTTTTGGACATCGTATTTTAAAAAACGCATACTTTTCAACGCGGCGAAAATGTACGTTACGCAAATCGAACGCGGTGAAAATTACGATGCCTTGATGCCTATTTATGGTCTTAACCTTGTGAACGATATTTTTGACACCACGAGCAAAGATTATTATCATCGCTATACGATGTGCGAACCGTCTAATCCGGAAAAAACAATTGATGGCATTGAATTGTTTTTCTTCGAGTTGCCCAAATTTGAGCCGAAAACTTTTTCGCAAAAGAAGATGCAAGTTTTGTGGCTTAAATTTTTGACGGAAATCAACGAGAAAACTATTAACGTAGACCCCGAACTTTTAGAAAGTCCCGAAATAGTAAAGGCGTTAGATATTTGTACATATTTAACCCAAGAAGAACTATTGGGTTACGACCGTTATTGGGATGCTATCAGCACTGCAAAAACTCTTGCTTCCGGTAAGTATAAAGACGGTTTGGATGCAGGACTAAAAAAGGGACGAGCAGAAGGTGAAAAAATCGGCATCGAAAAAGGCCGTGCCGATGCTATGCGAGAGATGGCTCGTACACTCAAATCACTCGGCAAAATGACGATTGATGAAATTGCCGAAGCCACTGGTCTTTCTCCTGACGAATTAACCAAAATTTAACACCTTAAAATTGTTATTTATATAAAAAAGTCTTAATTTAGACTTTGAAATTTTAACCGAATTAATATGAAAATCAACAACTTGGCACAAAACTTGCGCATCGCATCGCATCGCATCGCATAAAAAAATTACACTTAACCACCTTAAATAATAGGGCGGCAAACCCGTTGTTGAATGATATTTTAATCCCTTGCGGATAGAGTAAAAACACTCTGTCTGCAAGGGATTTGTGTTTTTGTCCAAAAAGAAAAATCTAATTTTAAATTCATATAAGAATGAAAGAACAGATTATCAATTCAGTCGTAAAAGACGTAACGACAAAAAAGAAATATGTCAAACCCGATTTTGAAGTAATCGAGTTGAAAATGGAAGCACCGCTTTTGATGGGAAGCGGCGGAACTGCAAATGCAGACGGACAAGCCATATTTGGCAACAGTGGAGCATTAAGTACAAGTTCTTGGGGTAGTAACGATTAAAAGTATGGAGGAAAAAGAAATGAAAAGAACGTTTTTAAAAGTATTGCCATTTGCGGCAGCCTTGTTGCTTGCAACCTCTTGCAGCGAAGACGACAACAATTCAACTAACGAAATTGTTAACGGCGGCGAACAAATCGAAACCGTAGCAAAAATAGTTAAAACCCTTACAGTAAAGGGCAAAGTAAATAAGTCGATTTCTAAGGTAACAGTAGCACAAAACACTTTGGCATTTGAAGGTAACGAAGTATTTACTTTTGGTAATAGTAATGATGATGTCTACGGTACAATTACTTTTACCAATGCAGATGGTTCTTATGAGGCAATCATAAATTATGCAAGTGAAGAAGCACTTAGCGGTAATTGTATAGCCTCGCTCGGCTCAAATCCTGCCATAATTAGTGATGCGTATGCTGATTTGACAGAGGCAGTACAGCATGCTTACTTTACGATTAACTTCACTATTAGTCAAGTAGAGGGAGAATATAAATTAAGAAGCGGTGAAACTGATCTCGTTGTTAATCTCCAATCAGCTTTTATAAAGGCATTAAGTGCTGCAACCACTAAACTTGATAACGATAAAATCACTGTTGCTGCCGACAAATATTATGTTGTACCCGTAGGCAAAGCAATGGGTAATAGCGGACAGAATACTATCGCAGGTAAAATTTATAGTCTTGAGAAAAAAATTGGTGAATTTTCTGTTGCAGCCAAAACAAAAATAATTTTCAGCTCTGGTAAATTGTTGAAAAACAATTCGACAGGTGCGTATAAATTTGCTGACAATCAGTTTACATATAGTGAAGAGGGTTATACGAGTGCGTTCACATTCAACGACATAGATAATTGGAATAAGCTGAAATTTGACGGAGTTGAATGGGCAGCACCTACACAAGCTGCTTTGACTTATTTGCTTACACAACGAAAAAATGCTACAAAATTATTTAACAGTTGGGTAACAATTAATGGTGTTAGTGGCATGATTATCTTGCCTGATGATTATAATACCGAGACTACCATTGATTGGACAGATTGGAATACATTAGAAACTGACGGAGCGGTATTCTTACCTGCTGGCGGTAATTTGGGAGCGTATTGGACTTGGACTGTTAATAACGACGAATATTCGATTTACTTGAATTTTACTCCGACAGAAACTGCCTCCGCAAGTAAAGGTTACTATAGAAATCAACCTCTTAGCGTTAGATTGGTACACTACTTTACAGTAGAATAACTTTATAAAATTAGCAACGACTATCGAAATGTTATTTTTGGTAGTCGTTTTTTGTGTAAAATGATGTTATAAAAATTTGTTGGTGTCATAAAAACTTTATAAATTTACCTGAAATTTTTTAATCATCAAACAATCAAATTTATTATGAAATCATTAAAAGGAACAAAGACCGAGCAAAACCTTATGGAGGCTTTTGCCGGGGAAAGTCAGGCACGCAACAAGTACACTTATTATGCGTCAAAGGCAAAGAAAGACGGATTTGTTCAAATTGCCAACCTCTTTGAAGAAACTGCAAATCAAGAAAAAGAACACGCCAAAATTTGGTTTAAATTGCTTTGTGGCGGAAAAGTTCAGGATACAATCACCAACCTTGAAGATGCTGCTAACGGCGAAAATTCAGAATGGACAGATATGTATCCTCGTATGGCAAAAGAAGCCCGCGAAGAAGGTTTCAACGAGATTGCAGACCTCTTTGAAGGTGTTGCCGCTATTGAAAAAGAACACGAAGAACGTTACCGCAAACTTCTGAAAAATATTCAAGATAAAATTGTTTTCTCTCGTGATGGCGATTGCATTTGGCAATGCTCCAACTGTGGACATATTGTTGTCGGCAAGTCGGCACCCGAAGTTTGCCCCGTGTGCGAACATCCGCAGGCTTATTTCCAAATCAAAGCAGAAAATTATTAAGACATTAGTTTTTTAGAAAAAATTTTAATAATGTAGAGTTGCAAATTTTGCGGCTCTGCATTTTTTTTGCTAACTATGCAAAAAGGCTGCATAGTTGGTGCTTACTTTTGTCGCAGAAATCAACGGAAAAGTTTTTTCATTTTTGGATAACAAGATGAAAGAATATTTTTTATATTTGGGATAATAATTTAATTGTTAAAATTATGAGATTCGTTATTACATTGCGTGTTAACGCACAAAAATTCGGTCGGTTGTTGCCGCTGAATTATCAGTATGAAATGTCGGCGGCAATTTACAAAACATTGTCGTCTTGCAGCGAAGATTTTGCCTCTTGGCTTCACAACAACGGTTTTAAAACCGACGAAGGAAAACAGTTTAAACTTTTTACTTTTTCGCGGTTTAATATTCCGTCGTTTAGGATTTTAAGACAATCGAACCAGTTGGAATTGAAAATATATTGATTTTTAGCGTATTAACAAAAACTTACCCAAAAATCGACCCGTTTTGTCTATTGGTGTGTATTTTACACTTGTTTGTTGTGAATAATAATTCGCTCGATTAGTGTTGAAAATTTTTCCATCACCATTGAAAAACGATTTAATGCCTGCGCATTTTCTTTCAACGCCGCGGCTGTTTCCTTCGCGGTGGCGGTCTGTTCAATATTTGCAGTTTGCAAAAATTTGATATACTCATTGCCTCTTTGCTCGAGCTGCTCGTATCGTTGTTTATTTTCTTCGAGGGTTCGTTTTCCGAACCACCAAATGAACAAAAAAAGTACGACGTTTATTGCCACCGGAAACGCAAGCGTTTGAAATATATTTATTATTGTTTCCATTTTTTTAAATTCTAAAGAGTTGTTTGAAATCAAAAACGCAGAATTGAACGACCGCATCTCCTAAGTCGTTTAGCGATGAGTCGTCCGCTATCTGAAATATAATATTATTCGTGTTTATATTTGCTGCTACGTAAAATTGTGAATCAACTGCACAATCTGTCACGTTTGCAAAACAATAGTATTTTTCCAAATTCGGTATCTCGTAGTCATACGGATATGTAATTTTATAGACTCCCTTTTGCGGATGCGTCAGCGATGGACTATTCTTCGTGCGGATAGGCTCATCATTGCTATTGTAAGTCATGTGATAAAATCCGCCATATTCTACGATTGAATTGTTGGAGAATTTTCCAAATGCAATTAAAATACTTTGCAGCTTATATTGTAGTCTAACACCTCCGAGATACAAGTTATGTGCATTAATATTTTTATCGCAATTAATGTCTGAAAAAAAACGTGCCGTACTTGATACTTGAAATGTACCATGAACCTCTGTTGAATAAATATCTCCTTCGATATTTCCAATTTTGTAAAATCCACGACTATTTGATGTGTCTGGTGTTATTTTAACAAATTCGCGACCGTCCCATGTTCGCATTATTAGTTCGCCGTCGTGCGACAACGTAAACATATATTTTCCTGCGTTTTTGGAAGATCGTAGTAGTTGTCCTGCCCATAAAAGATAGTTGCCGCCTATTCCGGCGGTCGCTGTTTCTTCCGATTGTCCGACTAAAATTGCAGAGCTTATTAATCCATTTTTAAACAAAAAACGCCCGCCGATTAAATTCGCGTCAAGGTCGATAAAAGTTGAACCATCCGCAGATTGTATTCTTCCTGTTTTTATAAAACGACCATTTATCGTGCTGCTTCCGTAAGTCAGCGCGATATTTCGCGCTGGTCTTGAAACTCCATCGAAGTTGTCGGTTATCACAGAAGTTAATGTGCCGATTAGGAAATGATAATATTGTGGGTCTGATTCAACAGTATGTTCTGCGCAATCATAAAAAATAAAGCCATTATCGCTGGACCTGGAACATTTCGCATAAATATGGAAAATGGTATCATTCACGGTTGCACCGTGGATGTGCGTGTGTCCTTCTCCGTCGCTGTGATTGCACGCTTCAAGTGTAGTGCCTTGTCCACTGCGAATATTCCACACTCGCACTTCCGGGTCTGCTATTGTGAAATGTTCGAGTTGTCCTGCTGTGTTCGATATAAGATTCGGATTTCCTTTGTAGTTTGGCTCAAAATTCACATCTTTTAATATAAATTGCTGCGACCTTGCTCCTGTTGCTAACATCTGCGTTTCGATACTTAGCGGTTTTATTTTTTCGCTGTAATAGTGTCCTTCTGGGTCAAAAACTGATTTTTCTAACTCCTGCGTCGCTATCCAATTGCGGCGAGCATTATCTGCAGCGGTGATGTCATTTGTATAAATAACACTTTTAATATCTGTAAGTTCACGAACTATTCGTTGGAATGATGTTTGAACTTCAACGTTTTCCGCGATTGTAAGCGTGAATTCGTAAGGGTTTAACAAATTCCGTGTAAAGCCTGAAATGCGTAATTTTTTGAGAATTTCGAGGTCAAAGTCATAAATTTCAACCGTATCTCCTGCTTTAAAAATTTCATACGTTTGTTTCGTGTCCCCATATAGGTGCTTCAAAAATAACGGGGATATTGAAATTGCGTAGTTTACGTGCGTTTTGCAATTTTCTTCAAAATATTTTTCGCCCTCCGTTTTTAGTTTTGTTTCGGCTTCATCAATATACGATTGCGGCAGACGAATATCTGTAATAAAATATTCGTCGCCAACTCTGATTTGAAAGGCTGCGGAGTCCGGGTTCGGAAACTGCAAGCCGTTAGCGTCTGTGTAACTTTTAATTTTAAAACGATGTGTTGAGTGATTGTATTCTGAAAGTTCAAAAGAATATCCGGCAAGTCCGCCGCTGTTGAATTGAATTTTTGCAACGCTTGAGGGAATAAGCCATTTTGTCCCGTTTTCATCGCGCTCGTTCAAATCAAAGTCCATCGTGTTGTCGTAAAAAATTTTTTTATCGCTCGCTGTAACTCCTGTTACCTTGCCGTATCTGGTTGGGTAGATGTCAGGAAAGGTTTTTACATTTTCGCGAATTCCGTACGTTGCGACACTCTGTGCGTCGCTTATATATGATTGATTTTTTGTCTTTCCCGGCAAGCAAAGCTTTGGATTGCGATATGTGCTGGGGATATTCTTATCGCCTCCAAAAACAAAAAGGCGCGTTATAATATTTTGATTGCTGACCGTGTTTCTTTCGATGTGATACGCACCGCCGGTTCGCCCGTACTCAAACCGAGTAGGGAATTCCTCACCTATTTTATCCTTTATATTAAGAATTCGTGTCGCGCCTTGTCGTTTGATTTCAAACTCAACCTTATACTCTTGACATAGATTTTGCAAAACATTTAAGCAATTTGTTTCGCTGTATGTCAGCGTTTTATATTCGCTTTTAGTCGGATATGTGCCGAGTTGCCACGTTCTGCCGCTGCGCTGAGTATTTTCGATTAAGATGCTTAAGAAGTCCTGCAAGTCGCCTGTGAAACTATCGCCGTATGTGTTTGACGGCAAAAGCCACGCTGAGTCGAGTAATTCATATTGTTCACCCTCAAATGTTACAGACGGGTAGTTGAAGTCAACTGATGTATTTTTTTGCACACTCGGAAGTTGGTTAAGCGTGTATGTTTTGCCGCACCATTCGATATAATCCCCTATCGCAAACGGCACAACTTCTTTTGCTCCAACTTCAACGCTAATGACATCTTCGCCTAATAATTTGACGGATTGCTGTGCTTTCGTGATTGTCGCCCTTACTTGTAGCGGCTCTCCGTCGCTGTGATATATTATAAGATTTCCCATATTACTTCTGTGTTGGTTGTGTCAATATTTAAATCCGTAATTTCCGAGATTACGCCGGCAATGCTAATGTAATATGTGCCGGGCTGAGAATAAGTATGGACTGCTGTGTAGTTGTCAGAGGCGATTTCCTCAATTCTTTCATTGTCGCCCCATGTTATAATAACTGCCATTGGTGTTGCTATAACAAAAGAACAAGTTAATGCTTCCTCTACTGCGGTAAATTTCAAAATCTTTTTTTGCGGATTTGGCTCTGTAAGTTTGAGTTTGAATTTGCCTTGCTGCGTTCCCGGTGTCCATTGTTTTGTGATTTTAATGCTGTCGGAAATATAAGTATCGAAAATCAACGGCGCAATATTGTCTATTTCTATTCGTAGACGTTTAAATCCGCCTTTTAAAAATTCTTGATAGAAAGCGTTAAGTTGCTGTATAAAAGCAATTTGTGAGACTGCGTTAATCCAACAATCGAGTGTTATTTCGCGGTCTTGAAGTTTTGGAGGGTCTAAGTCTATAAGCGTGCCGTGGTATTCGTGCCAGTCTTGCTTTGTGAACTCTTTAATCTTCGGCAAGTCCAACACGCCCTCTGAGGCTGAGACGTACACTCCAAATTCTGTTTTAATATTTTTTTCGTTTATGTAATATTGAATTTCCATAGGCATTGTTTTAATGTCTGCAAATGTAAAAAAAAACTGCAACGGCACAAACACCGTTGCAGAAAAACAAAAAAGTAAAGGGATTTTAATAAAAAATCTTACATAATACCCTGCGAGCGATTACTGTTAGGAGATTTGACGGCATTATTAATACTGCTTAAAAAGCGTGCGCAGAGTACAACATTTGCATTAATTTCCATCGTTGCGGTGAGCGATTCTCTCGCGAGTGTCATAGCCTCAACTTGATTCATTCTCACGGCGTTGGTCTGCCCTGCTAATAAATCAATACTTTCTTGGCTTGCATTTTTTATCGCGCCTGAAAGCCCAGAGACCTCTTCTTCATCATCTATCTTAAAATTTTTATTAATGTTATTAAGCTTGGTTTCAAGTCCTGTCGTTATTTTGTTTTCTAACTCATCAAGAGTTTCCTGCTCCTCTTTAGTTACTATTCCATCTTCTACAAAATCAGCGAATTTCTCATAATAATCATTAATATCTTTTTGAAAATCGTTTTTGTAAAGGTTTAAAATTAATGCTTTTCGCATATATTCATGAATATTGTTAGATACCTTTTCGGCTGTAATATCAAGGTCAAAAAGCGATTCTTTAAACGAATCGACGAACGTTTCGCGACTTGTTCCTGTCGCTTGTTCTCGCATGTCATCTTTTAGTTGCATTATAGCCTCGTCGGCTTCGATGATCGCCTCTATTGCATCGCGCATTTCTTGCGGCAATTTTGCGTATGTTGCATAAGCTTGAGTTTGTATAGCCTTTAATTGCTCAACTGTTAAATCAAGAATTCTGGATGGCGATTCGTACAAATCCCCGAGGTCGGCACTAACTTGAGCAACGCTATAGCTTCTACCCGTCAGTCCGCGAGGATTAGAACTTTTGACTTCTTTAGTTTTATAAGTTCCTAAAGCTTTGTCGATATTCTCCCAATCCGAAATATCTAATTTTTCATTGAGCTTATACCAATTTGAATGTTCATGTTTTTCCCTCGTGCCTAAATAATCTTTTGCCGCCTGTTTTTCGACTTTTATTTTGTCTTTGTAATATTGCTCGATTTTTCCAAAACTCAAGGCAGCATCTTGCGCAGTTAGAGTTTCGGTTAATTTTCTCTCTCTCTCAATGAGCATATCAAGTGTTGAAATGTAAGCGTCATATACTTGTTTTCTATCTTGATACGTCTCTTTGTCTTTATTAAAAAGGTTGATAATAGACATTGCGACTTGTAGTGCTGCTTCGATTATTGCAAGTACAACGCTTGCTGTTTCGACGGTTCTAATCGCCGCTGCTGCTGCAGTACTTGTCCCCTCGACAGATTTCATCGTGCCTATCGCAAGCGTTTGTATTGAGTTAATAATAGAGCTCGCTGATGTAAGCATTTGCCCTGTTACTTTCATAATATCACTTATGACTCCGTTGAAATTATCGCTAACGTCTTGCAAAGAATTTCCTAAGTCTTGGAATGCTGCACTTATCTTTTTAAGCGCAGGGTCTTTTGCAGCTTTCTGCGTTGCGCTTTTTGCGTTCGTTTGAAATGCGGCATAAGCATTTTTAGTAATTTCAAGTTGCGATTGCAATTTTATAAATTCTGAGGTATCGGTTTGTCCGTTTTGGCGCATAGTTTCAATTTGCGTTTGAATGTCGTTAATCATTTTTACGAACACACCGATTTGACCGGCGGTTGCTTCCTCGGTCATTTTCAAAATAGAATCAACAAAATCCTCATCAACATCTGTAAATTGTCCTTTCAAAATTTCGATGTCGGCGTCTGAAAAGGCATTGATTTGTGTTGTTAAGTCTTCCTTTTGCTTTTTGTTGTAGCTTTCGTCTGCGTTTATTGCTGCGATATCTTGTTGCCGTTTGATTTCAATTTGGACGAGTTGGTCTGCAAGTGATTTGGCGTTGTCGATTTTTTCTTTGTTTTGCGCCATTTGCAGCCTTATCTCTGCTGCTTGCATTTCATTAAAGAGAATTTCTGCGGCTTTTTCGTCAGTTTCTCGCTCAAATTGCAATCTTAGCCTTTGTACCTCTCTCTGATAACGCACAGTTTCAGGCAAAAGCGAGGTTAAATAATCGGAATATGATTTTTGCGCGTTTGCAAGGTCATTCGTGCTGCTTGTCGAAATACTTTTAATTTTATCGTCCAAAACGGCATTTTTTTCTCTCTTTTGTGGGTCTGTGTCTGTTATTGCGGCTCGTGTTTCGGCAATAACTTTGAGTTGCTCTGCTGCGTTTTTTGCAAACGTCATTTGCTTTTCAAAATCGGTTTTGAACAAATCCATCATTCCTTGCCTTTCAGTCTCGATTAATTCGAGATTGATTTTCTTTAATGCGGCGAGGTTGCCTTTGTATTTTTCACGCAAATTCTTTAGATATTCCTCGTAGTTTGCGCCTTGTCTTATTAACGCGGAATATTGTTTGTCGGCTTCGGACCGGATTTCTGCCGATGTTGAATTTTGAAGTTTGGAATATTCGGCATACTCTTTTTTCCTCCGTTCTATTAGTTCTTTAATTGGGTCGGACTTATCGTTCAGAATACCCTCGTTAATAACTGATAAAACAGAATCTTTTGAGTTATAAAGTGGGTTTTTCTTTAACTCTTGCAGATATGCTTTGTAAGTCGTTGCTGCCGTGCCTTGCCTCTCTTGAAATTCTTTTAGTTGTTTCGCGTAGTACGATTTTACACCCTCATTTTGACTATCGAGTGAGGCTCGGTAGTTATCAAAGACCGTTTTCGCATTTTTTATATTCTGAATTAAGGATTGTGTTTGCTCGTCTGGTAGAAGCGCATTACCAAGTTCTTTACTTATCTTTTCAATTTCTTCTTCGGCATCTTTTGCTATGTCTTTGTAATTTTCAATAATTTCATTTATTTTTTCTGTTTCTTTCTCCAAATATGCTTTATTTCCTTGTTGTGCTGCTTCGTCAGAAAACAAAGCATTAACTCCTCCCTCTGTCCATAAATGAAACCCGGTATCACCCTCGTAGTCTCCGTTAGCATTTTTCTTTCCGCCGTAGGTCAATTGTGCCTCGATTAATTCTTTTTGCTTTTCAACAATCAAATTATATGCTGCGGCGGCTTTAGCTTTCGCCATTAACGATTGAATAAATTTTGAGGCTCCGTCTGACAAAAGAGCCTCCGCGTCTGCAACTGATTGAACGTTTGCACCGAGGTTTTTAAATTCGTCGGAATTTTCGGCGATAAATTTTCTTTTTTCGTCTAAGTTGTCCCCGAGTTTGTCCCATTTTGCAGAAAGTTTTTCGACTGCAACAATAGCGGGGGCAGCTGCATCCGCCATGGCGGTATGAATTTCTTCCTGTGCCTGCGATAACTCTCGAAATTTTGATATAATGCTGTAAAGGACAGGGATTAATAAAGTTAATCCTGCCGTTGCTGCTGCGGTTGCAACGGTTGCTACTTTTGCGGCTGCCGCTTCTGAAAGGTGCGCTTTGGTTAAAAGATTTGTAACGGATGTTTGGACCTTTGTCGCTGTAATCGTTGCTATACGACGAGCGTATGAGTCTTTGTTCAACGCGGCCGACACGGTGGCTAAGCCGTTAAAAATCTTTTGCACGGAGTTTAAGTCCGTCATCACTTTTGTAAGTTGTGCAGACGAAACTCCAAGCATTGACATACCTGTATCGGCGGTTGCGAGCGCAGAATTAACACCTCCGAGCGCATCGGTAGTTGCTTTGATGTTCGCTTCGTCGTTGGATAATATAGCAGTTTGCGCAGCGACGTCGCCTTTTATGTCCGCCAATCGCCCGGCTTCTTGCATTAATTCTTTATACATTTCGGTATCTTCTTTGCCTGCTGCATAAAGATTTTGCATTGCGAGTTTAACGGCTTTTAATTGCTGCTGTATATTCGCAGATTCAAAGGCTTGTTTTGATGCCTCAACTTCTTCATTCAAAGCCTTTCTTGCTTCAAGTTCTGCGTTAAGATTTTCAATTTTTTCTGTATTTTGCTCTGATTCGGAAATCTGCGCGATTTCTTCTTCGAGGGCTTTAATGTGTGCAGTGTTTTCGTCGTATATCTTGCTTAACTGTTGCAGTGCTTTTTCCTGAATAGGGATTAAGTGCTGCATTTCGTCTCGCAAAGTAGACAAATCAACTTCTGCGGTTTGCGCTGCGACATTTTCTGTTGTTTCGGCGATTGCTTGCAGACCATCTTGATATTCTCGAAGCGTTTCATATTGTTCTTGCGAAAAAGGCGGGTTTTCACGCAGTTCTTGGTGTGCGGATAATAAGTCCTCGATTGATTCTTTTATTTCCGCGTATTGTTCAGTCTGTTCCTCTCCATTTTTAACCATTTCAAGCATTTGAACAGTTAAGTTGTAGAGTTTCTCTACTGATTCGTCGGTAGAGACATTTAAGCCGTCGATGGCGGAGGTGGTCTCTCCGATACCATCTGCAAGGGCGTTTGTCGCTTCTTGCATTTTGTTCGCCGCATTTTCAGCTGTTTTCGCTGTTTCGTCGAAAGTCTCAGATAGAGTTTCTGCGGCTGTTTGTACTTTTTCAAGGTCTTTTTTCGCTTCGTCAGTGCCTTGCTGCGTGTTGGAGTTGATGCTGAGGTCAACTTCCAAAGAACCAATATTTTGTGCCATTTTTACAATTTTTTCGCGTTTATCATTCTTACAAAATCTGCGGCATTTTCGTTGGTCAGTTTTACCGCCTTAGGCTTGCCATTGTTATGCTCGTATCTCGGCATATCGACAAGGCAACGGATTAAATATGTCCATGAAATTCCGTGTGTCAAATAGTCAAGTGTCCATCCAAATTTTTCACAAATAGAGGCTCGCCGTCCGTATGTGGTGCGGCTTTGAATCATTCTACCAGATTCGCCGCTATCGTCGTGCGGCTCGCCCCTGTCAATCTGATAGAAAGCAAAAAATCCGGCAAATTCGCGAGTGCCGTTGCTGCTGATATAATGTTTTTCATGTCGGACGGCTTGACGTTGTGGAAAATCAAATTTGCGAGATTTTTAACTTTCTTTTCGTCGTATAAATAAGTGCGACCGTCGAAATTAAAGCATTCCTCGCCAAGTGCGAAAATCGCGATTATTTCGGACATAGTTTTTGCATTTTCAGCTGCTGTCTGTGTTGCTGCGTGAATATGCGTATCTACGTCTGCGGATTTGTCGGTCTCGGTGATTTTTAGCGTTAAAAAACGCGAACTTACGAGGTCAAGTACTGCGAGGGTTGGTTGCTTGATTTCAAAAATACGATTTTCTATTTTCGGAGATATACCGAAAAATTTTTTTATCCCTGTGGGGCGGACGGTGTATTGAATTTTGAATTTATAACCTCGATTAAGGAGGACGTCTGCCTCTCTTTTTTCTTGTTCTTTTTCCATCGTTTGCTTTTTTAAAAAAAGGCTCGGCGAATTATCGTCGAGCCGTGGTTGTGAAATGTTAAGGTGTTACAGGTGTTACGGGTTCTGACTCTCGGAGCAACATATTAGGCTCATTTTCTTTCGTCGGCTGCAAGACAGTACCGGTAATGTCGAGAGTAAGGAGGCTGCTGTTGTTGAGATTTCCGTTGAGTTTTGCATCAATTTTCAGTCTTGGGAAATCGAATACAAAGCCTTGGTCTGGAACAATACGACATGATAATTCGATATTCTCGTAGGTTGTGCCGTTTGCCCACGTCATAGCCGTTGCGTCTGCCGTGCCTCCGAGAAACATCGCGAGCGTATTGATGTCGGGATCCATTATCGAAAGGTTAACCGTAACTTTGCCTTTCTTGGATTTTGTAATAACCGGGACATCGACTTCCTCCGCATAAAATTCGGTGATGTCCGGGTCGTCCATCGTGATGGTGCAGGAGTCTTGATTCGTGTATCCTGCTGCGGCAAGTGTTGAACCCATTCCGCCGTCTTGGGCGATTGCTCCAAAAAGGATTTTGCTCACGCCCATAGTAAACATTTTTTTTGGTGTTCCCATTTTTTATAGTTTTAGGGGTTAAAATTATATTTTTTTACAATTACAAACAGGGCAGATTAACGTTGCGACCGCCTTGAACATCTGTTTGCTTATTTCGCCGTTTATGTACGCTGATTTCTCTCCGTTAGTGTTGTATCCGAAAAACTCACAAAGATGGTCGGTCGCGTGTCTTGTTTCATGGCTTATAGTGTTATATAGTTCGTCATAGTCGGTCGCGTGTGATACGCAAATAATTGACGTATGACGGTCAAAATTCGTTAATGTATAGCCGGAATTTTGTTTTGAAAGTTCGGCTTTGATTTCTGCCGCCTTGTCCCAGCCCATACGGGTTGATAACAAAACACCGAACACTTCCTCGAGGTCTTCCTGCGTTTTAATGTCGTAAAACGCCATGAACCACCACTTTTGCGGGATTTCTTTTGTTAAATAAAAGCCTTGCTGTATCATTTTCCTTCGTGTTTTACAATTCCACAAAAATTCGTTGTTGTTCCAATTTTTGCAAACATCTCTTGTGCGCTAATTGTAACGTCTACAAACTTTATGATACTATCAAGTGCTTCTCCGAGCGGTTTGCCGGAATAATCGAACCGTTTGTGAGTTTCCGGCGTTTCACCGTCATAAGGTTTTTCTCCGCGTCGGTATTTTTGAAACTCTTTGACTATTTTTAAGGCTTTTTTTATATTCATTATGCGTTGCTTTTAGTTTATAAATATTGCTCCCAAAAAATAGGGATATTCATAACACACATTTTTGCGGTGAAACATTCAAGTACCGCAGCAGGGTCGCAGTCAGGGTCGCATATTGTTTCTTCAACAAATGCGGCACGTTGTTCGTCGGTTGTGAGTGCTTTCGGATAATCTGCAAGGCTCATGTTGTAAAGATACCACGCTGTGTATTCCGCGCCGTCGGGAATTTTTACTTTGTTGTCTTTTAATATTTCCCGGACCTCTGAAATGGTTACAGATTGTAACGGTTTCATTTTGCCGGTTGCTGGGTCTGCAACTTTCATATTAGATATTGCCCACTCTGCTAATTTCTTACTAAATTGCCCGTGGTTGTAATCTTCGTAAATTTGCCGACCTTCAGAAGTGTAGTTTTTCATTTTTTCAAAATTTAAAAACTTAAAAAGGCGGTTAATTTTTCGCATACCGCCTTTTAAAATCAATTACATATATCTGCCTCTATCGTGAGGGCGACGGTAGTTGTCTTCGTCATAATCAGAATCGGCATCTTCAAATCCGTGACGGTAACCTTCGCGGTATCCGTCTTCGTATGTTTTGCCGGCTCGGTTCATTCCGTCGTCCCAGTGCCGCATCTGCGACCTCATGTGAGAACGCATTTCGCGTCTCAAATCGTTATCGTTATCAATAATTAAAAAACCGTTTTTTCTCATAATTTATTAATTTTTTTGTGGTTTCGTTTCACCCGTTAGTTTTTTCAACATTGCAAGTATTTGCGCGTTGTCTGTACTGATTTTATCGAGCTTTTTGTCTGTTTCGGCTTGTTTTTTCTCCAATTCAGATATTGTTTTTGCTTGCCGTTTTTCGTCTGCGTATTTTGGGTTTAAAAATTCCAAAATTCTATCACCTTCGTCTATCATTGTCTTGTGATAATTCACTTGTTCCAACGCTTTTTTTGACGTTTGAATAAGGTTTTCGACTACGGCAGACATCGCAGTTTGGCTACCTGAAAAAATTAAATTTTCGCCAATTTTCGCAACCTCTACATTAAATGGAATGTCTGAAAAAATTTCGTCTTTCCCGTCGATAGTTGCCGTGATGTTGATTACTTGCTGTAAGTTCGTTGTATTAAAGGCATTTGTCCCTTGCTGATATTTCGGTTGCGGGGTGGTTTTACTTTTAACCGTCCCGATTCTCAATATCGGTTTTTCTGTCTTATTTAATACATAGAACGGACTACCCTGTCCGAGTGAATTAAAATCCATTTGTTAATGAATTAATTGGTTTGTGAAATTATTTGTAAAATGCCGTTTTCGCGGTCATTAAACAACGTAATAATATTTGCTCCTGTTATGTCTGCAACGGTTGCATTGCTGCCGTCTAATAATGTAACATTTCGCGCTAATCCGTTGAGGGTGAATGTTACCGGGAGCGTTGTGGTTGTTCCTGTTGGTATCGGATTTGCAATTCTGATTGTAATATAACCGGCTGGCGGCAGTCCTCGGAATAATCCAAGGGCAAAATCCACCGCCGTTGTTCCTACGGTTATATTTTGAGTTGTAAAATATGGGATACCTCTGGAATTGGTAATTATTGGTAAATTACAATTACATGCCATAATCCCTCCGTTTTTAGTAAATTGCACCCGCCCAACCGTTACCGTAATATCCACCTGCGTATGGAGTTGCGTTCATTGCAACGAGGTTAGGATATTGAACTGACACCGTGTTAGGCTGCTTGCATTTAATATCGTCTACTTCCTTGTTGAGTTGTTGCAACTGTGCGTTGATTGGTGCGGTTGCTTGACCAATAGCGGCAGCGATGAAGTTTTGAGATTTCAGAGTTGCAATCTCGGCATCTTTTGCGACGATTTCGCGGTCTTTTCTCGCGTCCTCGATTGCATCCATCTTTGCGAGAATAGCCTGTGTGTTGCGGTTCGCTCCGTCGGTG
>JAFPYR010000045.1 GCA_017412115.1 Bacteroidales bacterium
AAAAATGGAAATTCCAGCAAAATACGAGGCTGCTACCAGTGAAGAAAAATGGTATCAGTATTGGAACGATAACGGCTTTTTTCATTCAGAGCCGGACAACAGAACACCTTACACTATTGTTATCCCTCCGCCAAACGTTACCGGCGTTTTGCACATGGGACACATGCTCAATAATACCATTCAGGATATATTGACACGCCGTGCAAGAATGAAGGGCTTCAACGCTCTTTGGGTGCCCGGAACAGACCACGCTTCTATCGCAACTGAGGCAAAAGTTGTTCAAAAACTTGCTAAACAAGGCATCAAAAAACGCGACCTTACCCGCGAAGAGTTCTTAAAACACGCTTGGCAGTGGAAAGAAGAACACGGCGGCGTTATCCTCGAACAACTCAAAAAACTCGGAGCATCTTGCGATTGGCAGCGTACCGCTTTCACCATGGACGAAAAACGCAGCGAATCGGTTTTGAAAGTTTTTGTTGACCTTTACAAAAAAGGCCTCATATACCGCGGACTTCGTATGGTAAACTGGGACCCGAAAGCCCAAACCGTACTTTCTACCGAAGAGGTTATCTACCGCGAAGAAAAAAGCAAACTTTTCTATCTTAAATATTATGTTGCTGAGGGCGAGACAGTTACCCCGACAGGCAACGAAGGAGAAATCCTCCACAAAGACGAAAAGGGTTATTACGCCGTAGTTGCAACAACTCGTCCCGAAACCATCATGGGCGATACTGCAATGTGTATCAACCCCAAAGACCCGAAAAATCAATGGCTCAGAGGTCATAAAGTCGTTGTGCCTTTGGTAAACAGGGTAATTCCCGTTATCGAAGACCGTTATGTTGACATCGAATTTGGTACGGGCTGTTTGAAAGTAACACCCGCTCACGATGCCAACGACTACGCACTCGGTCAAACTCACAATCTTGAAACCATCGACATTTTCAATCCTGACGGCACGATTGCGCCCGCAGGCAAACTTTATGTCGGCATGGACAGAATGGATGTCCGCAAACAAATTGCCGAAGACCTCAAAAATGCCGGTCTGTTGGAAAAAATCGAAGATTACGACAACAAAGTTGGATATTCGGAGCGTAACGCCGACACAGCCGTAGAGCCGAGACTTTGCAAGCAATGGTTCTTGAAAATGAAACACTTTGCTGACATCGCTTTGCCGCCCGTTTTGGAAGGCAAAATCAAGTTTCACCCCGAAAAATACGTCAACACATATCGCAACTGGCTTGAAAACATTCAAGATTGGTGTATCAGCCGTCAGCTTTGGTGGGGACACAGGATTCCGGCTTATTTCTTGCCGACAGCAGAAGGCGAAGACGAAAAATTTGTTGTGGCTCTCACGGCAGAAGAAGCGTTGGAAGAGGCTCGCAAAATCAAGGGTTACGAAAATATCACAATCAACGACCTTAAACACGATGAAGATGCTCTCGACACATGGTTTTCGTCATGGCTCTGGCCTGTTTCGCTTTTTGACGGTATCAACAACCCCGGCAACAAGGAAATAAATTATTATTATCCTACTTGCGACCTTGTAACGGGTCCTGACATTATTTTCTTTTGGGTTGCCAGAATGATTATGGCGGGTGAAGAATATATGAAAGACGTTCCTTTCCGTAATGTATACTTTACAGGAATCGTCCGCGACAAACTCGGCAGAAAAATGTCAAAATCGCTCGGCAATTCGCCCGACCCGATTGAATTGATGAAGAAATTTTCTACCGACGGCGTTCGTATCGGAATGTTGCTTTGTTCTCCTGCGGGCGGCGATTTGCTCTACGACGACGAACTTTGTTTGCAAGGAAGAAACTTTACCAACAAGATTTGGAACGCATTCCGTTTGGTAAAAGGTTGGAGTGTTGACAACAATATTCCTCAACCCGAAGCCGCTAAAAAGGCTGTTGAATGGTTTAACAACCGTCTCAACAAAACTATTAGCGAGGTTGACAAGATG
>JAFPYR010000046.1 GCA_017412115.1 Bacteroidales bacterium
AACGTTATTTTTGAAGGGAAACAATAGAAGACTAAAAACAAAAAGACGTTTTTAGTCTTCCATTGTTTCGTACCAATCTTTACTCCATTGTAAAGTTTCGTGATAGTTGTTTTTTAACTCGTATGAAATTTTTGAAAATAATTCTAAATCAGCATTTTTCGTTTGTCTTAAAATGTTTCTGCAAACTTCTTTATAATCAAAATTCGTGTCAGGACGTTCTTGCTCTATAATTCTATACCAACGCTCTTTCGTAATTTTTTGAACAAATTCAGGAATCTTGTGTTTGAATTCTTTTTTGATTGACACATATATTTCAAAAAAGAATTTTGCATTTGAAAGTTTGTTCAAGTCCTTGAAAATCAATGCTAAATCCAAATAAATATTGCTTAAAATCTCATGCGGGAAATCCTTGCCGAAATTCAACGCAATCAAAAGGCATGAATATTTTTCCATGAAGTTTTCTCCTGACTTGAAAGTTTTACTCATTAAATGCCAACCCCACGGTTTATGAGATTTTTTCATAAGAAACTCACGCAAAATACTGCGTATTTCTAAATTATTGAATTTCAATCTTAACAACAATTTTCCGATATAATAATTAGAATAAATCGTTAAATCATATTTTTGCGAGCAGTTTATAAAAGTCAATGCTAATTCTGCAATGTCTTCGTCAAAATCGGTGTTAATCAAACGTTTTGTGTAAAAAATTAAAGCTGATTCCGCTATTGACATTTTAGAATTTTCTTCAATAATATAATCTTCGTCCGTAAAATTTTCAAAATTCCACCATTTGCAAAAATCAATGTACCCTTTCCAAAACTTTCTGAATTTATGAATGCTTTTATAAAGATAACCGTATTCTTTCGAGGGTTTTGAAATTTTCAAATCCATCATCAACGTAAATAATCCGTCTAAAATTTCAGGTTTTTGATAAATTTTGTCTTTGGATTTTTGTGTTAAAACCATAAAACATTTTGCAAGTTTTTCGTTTATTTCGTTTTTTAATGTTAGCCCCTTTAAATTTCTGATGTTGATAAATACGGTTTCAAAGTTTTCAAAATCTCCTTCCATCGCATACAAACTGCAAATTTCCGTCATCGAATCCAACAATTTAATTTTGTTTTCTTCTGACGGGTTGTTTTTGAATCCGGCGTAAGAATTTTCTAAATTTTGAGTTATGGTTTTAATATTTTGCGACATATTCAAAAAATTACACCTCAAAATTAGGAAAAAAAAGATTTATTATTAATTTTTTTTCAAAAAAAACTTTTTTCTTGAAACCTTTTTCTTTTTTTTTCGTACAAATAAATAGAAAATGAATACGAAACGTGAAAAAAATTATACGAAAATACAATCATAATCAAACTTTAAATTTTGTTAGTGGAAGGGGATAGGTGAAATATTTTATGTTGTCTCTCTTAATTACTAAGTGAAAAATCCCTTGCGGAACATTTTTTTACAATGTTGCAAGGGATTTTTTCTGTTTATATGTTTTTTGTTTTTTATAACAGCGACCACGCTAACGTTACGCCTGCCACAACAACCGAAACCATTGACATCAGTTTTATCAAAATGTTGAGAGAGGGTCCTGAGGTGTCCTTGAACGGGTCACCGACCGTATCACCGATAACCGCCGCTTTGTGAGTGTCAGAGCCTTTGCCGCCGTAATTGCCTTTTTCGACGAATTTTTTAGCGTTGTCCCACGCGCCGCCTGCGTTGTTGAGCATTACCGCTAACGTAAAACCGGCTGAAAGTCCGCCGACCAACAATCCGACAACACCCGCAACGCCCAAAACAACTCCGACCGCAACGGGAACAATTATCGCTAACAATGCCGGTAAAACCATTTCTTTTTGTGCGCCTGCCGTACTAATTTCTACACATTTTGCATATTCAGGATCGGCTTTTCCGTCCAAAATTCCGGCAATTTCGCGGAACTGACGGCGCACTTCCTCAACCATTTTGCCGGCTGCCCTGCCGACCGCTTTCATCGTCAAAGCGCAGAAAACAAACGCCATCATTGCGCCGATAAACAAGCCGCCCAAAAGCAGAGGATTGAAAATGTCAAGGCTGAAATAATTTACAAAATCGCTCATTTTTGCGCTTGCAATGTCTGTCGCACCTGTTGATTTTAAGAAGTCGGCGAGTTTGTCGGGCGTTTTGGCAATCCAAAGGCGGATTTCTTCCAAATATGCCGCAAGCAACGCCATAGCCGTCAGAGCCGCAGAGCCGATTGCAAAACCTTTTCCCGTTGCAGCGGTCGTGTTGCCGAGACCGTCCAAAGCGTCGGTACGTTTTCTGACCTCAGGCGGCAAACCTGACATCTCCGCGTTACCGCCCGCATTGTCGGCAATAGGTCCGAAAGCGTCGGTGGCTAACGTTATGCCCAAAGTAGAAAGCATTCCGACAGCCGCAAAACCGATTCCGTAAACGCCAGTCGCAAAGTTTTCAAAACCGCCCGCCGAGGCAAAAGCGATTACGATGCCTGCGACAATCGTTACGACCGGCAGCCATGTCGAAAACATTCCGACCGCAATACCGTCAATAATCGCAGTTGCAGGACCTTGTTTTGCTTGTTCAGCGATGCCTTTTGTGGGTTTGTACTCGTCAGAAGTAAAGTATTCTGTACCCTGACCGATTATAACGCCTGCCGCAAGGCCAGCCACCGCCGAGCCGAAAATGCCCCACGTTATCCAGCCGGCAGACGCCATCAACGCAATGACAACCAATATCATAGCCGAACTTCCACCCGTTCCGAGGAGCAAAGCATGGAGAAGATTTTTCTGCGTTGCGCTTTCTTTTGTTCTGACAAGGAAAATACCGGCAACGGACAAAAAGATTCCGACAGCCGCCACAATCATCGGCGCAACAACAAAAGTATTTTGAGCCTCAGACGAGATTCCGGGCAGTGCCGCGCCAAGAGCCGCCGTCGCCAAAATACTGCCGCAATACGATTCGTAAAGGTCAGCACCCATTCCGGCAACATCGCCGACATTATCACCGACATTATCAGCAATCGTAGCGGGATTTCTTGGGTCGTCTTCGGGGATTCCGGCTTCCGTTTTGCCGACAAGATCTGCTCCCACGTCAGCCGCCTTAGTGTAAATTCCGCCGCCGACACGAGCAAACAAAGCCTGCGTTGACGCGCCCATGCCGAAAGTCAGCATTGTGGCGGTGATTTCGATGAGTTTTTGGTGCTCGGTCGTGCCGGGGTGAACAAATGTCAATCCCAAAATTTCAAGACCGTTTTGCATATTTTCCGGCGTGAAAATAAGGTCTTTCAACAAGAAAAACCACAAAGCGATGTCCAATAAACCAAACCCCACAACAATGAGTCCCATAACAGCACCGCTTCTGAAAGCTACTTGAAGACCTTTGTTGAGCGAAACGCTTGCGCCCTGAGCGGTACGGGCAGAGGCGTTGGTAGCGGTTTTCATGCCGAGATAGCCGCACAGACCGCTAAAAAAGCCGCCGGTCAAAAATGCAATCGGCACAAACGGATTTTGAACGCCCATATATGCCAACACAAGCAACAAAACGGCAAGAATTATAAAAACTTTGATAACGATTTTGTACTGACGGCTTAGATACGCCATCGCACCTTCGCGGACGTAACCCGCGATTTGCTTCATTTTGGGATTGCCTTCGTCGCACGCCATCATCTTTTTGTAAAAAAGAAAGGCAAACAACAACGCCGTTATAGAGGCGACAGGCACAATCCATATTAAACTTGAGATGTCCTGCATAATACTTATAGATTTTAGTTGAATTAAAATAAAGTTAATCCAAAGTTAAATAAAAAAGGAATAAAACAAATTTTTTTTAGAGAAAAAATAAAGATTTTGCAAATATTTTTTTGAGGCGGAGTTTGTAGTTTTGCGCTTGAAAAAAAGATAATCGGATGAATAAAATTATATTTCATTTCTTGGCTTTGTTTACCTCTTTTGTTTGGGGTTCGACCTTTGCTGTGAGCAAAATTTTATTAAATGCAGGACTTTCTCCCGCTGAAATTATGATTCTTAGATTTTTAATTGCATATCTTGTAATGCTGCCTTTTTCGCATAAATACATAATTTCGTTATCCCTTAAAGATGAATTAATGTTTGTTTTGTGCGGTTTGACTGCGGGTTCGCTTTATTTTTTTGCAGAGAATACTGCCGTTGAAATTTCTTCAACATCTTCTACCATTGCGCTTTTGGTGTGTTTAACACCATTTTTTACGGCTCTTGCCAATAGATTGGTGCGCAAGGACGAAAAATTATCTCCACTGTTTTTGTTCGGGTCGTTTTTGGCTTTGTGCGGAACGGCTTTGGTGGTTTTTAATGGCGTTTTCGTTTTGGACGACAATCCTATTGTTATCGTTTTGAGTATTTTTGCTTCAATATGTTGGGTGATTTATTCTTTGATTGTCAGAGATTTAGAAGGTAAATACGGTTCAGATGTCATTACAAGAAAAATATTTTTCTGGGGTATAATTACGATGTCGGTTTACTTTTTTATTTCGCCCCTAACGGCTGATTTTAATGTTGTTACAGACCCGAAAAACCTTTTTTCTTTGTTGTTTTTAGCGTTAGTAGCATCGCTCGGCTGTTATTTGGTTTGGAATATCGTTATAAAGCGTATCGGTATTGTTTTGGCTTCTAATTATCTGTATTTTAACCCGATAGTGGCATTAATAACGGCTTATTTCTTGTTGGACGAAAAAGTTACGGTTTTTGCTGTTTTGGGTTGCATTTTAACGATTTTGGGTGTTTATATCTGTAATACGAAAAATAAAGTTGAAAAATAATTATTTTTCTTTGTAGTATAACAGTTTGTTAGTCAAGTGTTTAAAAAAATAAAAATATTTTTTTTGAAAAAAGTTTCAAAAAAAGTTTGCAGATATTAAAAATATATCTACCTTTGCACCGTCTTAAATGACAAAACGCTCATTGGGAGTATAGCTCAGTTGGTTCAGAGCATCTGCCTTACAAGCAGAGGGTCATAGGTTCGAATCCTGTTACTCCCACACGTACTTGAAAAATAGATATTGTTAATTAATTATCGGGAGTATAGCTCAGTTGGTTCAGAGCATCTGCCTTACAAGCAGAGGGTCATAGGTTCGAATCCTGTTACTCCCACTTTTGTTAGTTTTTTTAGATTTAATATTTATTGTCTCTTATCGGGAGTATAGCTCAGTTGGTTCAGAGCATCTGCCTTACAAGCAGAGGGTCATAGGTTCGAATCCTGTTACTCCCACTTTCTCAAATTCTTAAAATTTAAAGTTGTTGTAGTAGATGGTAGTCCTTTTTTACAAAGATTATCATCTACTTTTTTTTAGGAGTCTGTTTAATCTGATAACAATATGGAAACTATTAAAAGCGGAATTTCCGGTGCTGAGGCTGTTACTTTAGCACTTATTGAAGAAGGTGTTGATACTGTTTTCGGCTATCCCGGGGGCAGTAATTTACCGATTTACGATTCTTTTTTTACTCACAAGGACAAAATTAACCACATTCTTGTCAGACACGAACAAGGCGCTGTCCATGCTGCTGAAGGTTATGCCGCTGCGGCTAAAAAACCGGGTGTTTGTATGGTAACCTCAGGTCCGGGTGCAACAAATTTGCTTACCGGAATTGCTGACGCTCAATTAGATAGCGTCCCTGTAGTTTGTATTACGGGGCAGGTAAATGTTTCGCAACTCGGTTATGATGCTTTTCAGGAAACTGACGTTGTAGGTTTTTCGATGCCGGTTACGAAATGGAATTATCAGATTACAAGGGCTTCTGAAATTGCTGAAACAATTGCTAAAGCATTTTTTATTGCACGTAGCGGCCGTCCCGGTCCTGTCTTAATCGATATTACTAAAAATGCTCAAAACGAGATTATCGAAAATTTTGAATACCGTAAATGTACCGGCATACGCAGTTATCACCCAAAGTTAAAACCTCAGGAAGATGCTTTGAATGAGGCTGTTATGCTTTTGAATAATGCCAAACGTCCGTTTATGGTTTTAGGACACGGCGTTTTGCTTTCGGGCTGTAAGTCTGAGGTGAAAACATTAGCCGAAAAACTTAATATGCCTGTAGCTTGTACTTTGTTAGGACTTTCTTCAATCGAAAGTTCGCATCCGCTTTTTGCCGGAATGGTGGGGCTTCACGGAAATTTGGCTGCTAACAAGATGACAAACGAATGTGATGTTTTGTTAGCGGTAGGAATGAGATTTGCTGACAGGGTAACGGGCAATGTTCAAAAATATGCGCCTCAGGCAAAAGTTATCCATATTGAAATCGATCCTTCAGAAATCAATAAAGTAATTGCGGCTGCCGTTCCAATTGTTTCGGACGCTAAATCCGCTTTGAAAAAAATTCTGCCTTTAACCCGCTCTTCCTCTCATGCTTCGTGGATTGAAAAAATGAATGCTTACAAAAAACAAGAAAGCGAAACTGTTTTTTCAAGGGATTTGGACAAAAATTCCAAAATCTTGAGAATGGGTAGAGTCGTAAAGGCTGTCAGCGACATGATGCCTGAGGGTACGGTTATCGTAACGGATGTCGGTCAAAATCAGATGGCATCGGCGAGGTATTTCGATTATAAGAAAAATGATTTCCTTGTAACCTCAGGCGGACTCGGCACTATGGGTTTTGCGCTTCCTGCCTCTATTGGTGCTTCAAGCATCAAAAAAGACGGAGCCGTGGTTTGTGTTATGGGAGACGGCGGTTTTCAGATGACAATGGAAGAGTTAGGCGCAGTAATGCAATACAAACTCCCCGTTAAAATGGTTTTGCTCAACAATAATTTTTTGGGAATGATACGGCAACTTCAGGAATTGTATTATTCTTCGCGTTATTATTTCGGCGAAATGGCAAATCCCGATTTCGTGAAAATCGTTGAGGCTTACGGTATTAATGCTAAAAAAATTACTTCTCAAGAGGATTTGGAACCCGCTGTTAAGGAGATGTTTGATACTCCCGGTCCTTATTTCCTTGAGGTTCAGGTCGAAAAAAGCGAAAATATTTACCCCGTTATTCCTGCCGGAGCAGGCGTTGATGAATTGTTGTTAAGTCCTGAAAATTAGATAAAAATGAAACATAAATACACTTTATTAATATATACCGAAAATCATATCGGACTTTTGAATAGGATTTCGATAATTTTTACACGTCATAAAGTTAATATCGAGTCCTTAAACACTTCGCCTTCTATGGGCGAAAATATTCACTCGTTTGTAATTACGATTATAACATCAAGGGACAAGGCGGAGCATTTAAGAAAACTTATCGAAAAGCAGGTTGAAGTTTTGAAAGCTTTTATTTATGAGGAAAATCAAGTGATTGCAATGGGAGTTGCGCTTTTTAAGATTTCGACCTCGAGCATAGGTGCTAACAATATTTTAGAACAGTTAATTCGCTCCTCTTCGGCGCGGATAATTGCCGTTGAACCCGAATTTATTGTCGTTGAAAAAACTGGTACACAGGACGATATTAAAAATTTTCTTGATAGTTTATCCGGTTTTGATGTCAGAGAGTTTATTCAGTCGGGTAGGGTAGTGGTAACAAGACCGATGGGAAAACTCACCGATTATTTAAGACAAATGTCCGAGATGGAAGAAAAGGATTAACTTTTTTAACAATATTTTTCCCTAAAATGCGTTAAATAAGTTAATAGTTAATCCTTATCACTCGGGTATTATGGAAAAAGATTATAAGTTTTTTTTGCTGCTTTGGGTAGCGGCATTGTTTCCGTATATAGTTTGCGCTCAAGAAAGAAGCCTTGCCTTAGATGATGCCTATAAACATCATACTCAGAAAATTACAATCGGCTCTGTAACGCCGAATATAATTTTGAAGGATATTAATTCTAACGAAGCCTCTTTGTCGTATCTGAAAGGCAGATATGTTTTGATACATTTTTGGGCTTCGTGGTGTCGTCCGTGCCGTCAGGAATTTCCGGTGATAAAAGATATTTACAACCGTTATAAAAACAAGACATTTAATAACGGAAGTGAGTTTTTGGTTTTGAGTGTTTCTCTGGATGATGATTTGGAGAGTTGGAAAAAAGCTGTCCATGAAAACAATGTTTATGAATTTGTCAATGTTATTGACCCTGAGGGCGTTAATTCCGATATTGCAAAACGTTATAATGTCAGTGCTATTCCGGCAGCCTTTCTGATTGACGGCGAGGGAAAGCTTGTTGCAAAGAGTTTTAAGGTAACGGAACTTTCCAAAATTTTGGACACTTATGTGAATTGAAAAAAAACATTAAAAAATAAAAAAAAATGATTTTCTAATCGGATAATTGTATATATTCGCACAAAATTTTTTGTTTATTTTTTAAATACATAATTGTTTAAAAATCAAAATGATAAAGCGAGATGATTTTGTTCCCGACGGTGTGTGGAATAGATTCAGGGAGATTTCAAAGGACTTTCCGACCCCGAACATCTTTGTAAACCTCGATATAATCGGGCAGACGTATAATCAATTAGTTAAAACGTTTCCTTATGGCAACGTTTATTACGCCGTTAAAGCTAATCCGGGAGTCCCCGTTATCAGACTTCTTGATAAGTTAGGCTCTAATTTTGATATTGCTTCACGTTACGAACTTGACAAAGTTTTGGCACAGGGAATTTCGCCCGAGAGAATTTCTTACGGTAATACTATCAAGAAGGTGGCTGACATCGCTTATTTTTATGAAAAAGGTGTCAGAATGTATGCCACAGATTCAAAAGAAGATCTTAAAAACATTGCTATAAACGCACCGGGTTCAAAAGTTTATGTCAGAATTTTAATCGAAAACTCCTCTACGGCAGATTGGCCTCTTTCGAGAAAATTTGGTTGTCATCCTGATATGGCATACAATCTTTTGGTTTTGGCAAAGGAAAAAGGCCTTATCCCTTACGGAATAAGTTTTCATGTGGGAAGTCAGCAAAGGGACATCGGTCAGTGGAATGATGCTATTGCAAAGACTAAATATCTTTTTCAATCGCTTGAAGAAGAGGAAGATATAAAACTCGAAATGATAAATATGGGCGGTGGTTTTCCGGCTCATTATCTTCAGCCCACAAACGATTTGAGCGAATACGCATCAGAGATTACAAGATATTTGGAAGACGATTTTGAGAATGTTCCGAGAATAATTTTTGAGCCCGGACGTTCACTTGTCGGTGATTCTGGTATTTTAACATCGGAAATTGTTTTGGTTTCAAGAAAAAATAATACTTCGCTTTCGCGTTGGGTTTATCTTGATTGCGGATTGTTTAACGGTTTGATTGAAACAATGGGCGAGGCGATAAAATATCCCGTTGTTACCGACAAAGACGGCGGCAAAGACGGTGAAGTAATTTTAGCCGGTCCTACCTGCGATAGTGCTGACATTATGTACGAGGATGCAAAATACAAATTGCCATTGGATTTGAAAAGCGGTGATAAAATTTATTGGCTTTCGACCGGAGCATACACCTCAAGTTATGCCAGTGTAGGTTTCAACGGTTTTCCGCCAATCAAAACTTATTATTATGATTCCAAAGCTATTTATGACGAAAACAATAATGTCGTAAAAGAATTGAATTAAGTCAGAGAAAAATAATACGAAAAAAATTAGTGCAAGGCATAAATGTCTTGCACTTTTTTTATTTATTTCAAAAAAAATGTTATTTTTGCCCCGTAATTCTTTTTAAGAAAATGACACTTAAAGACAATTTAAACCAATCAGACCGTTTTGCCGCATCGTGCGGTATTAGTCTGACCGATATAAAAGAAGGTTATGCCGTTGCAGAAATGACAGTTCAAGAGCGTCATCTTAACGGCGGAGGCGTTTGTCAAGGCGGAGCGTTGTTTACGCTTGCCGATTTAGCGGTTGCAGCAGCCGTTAATAGTCACCGTCAGCTTACTTTCGGAATTCAAAACAGTATTTCGTTTTTACATTCGGCACAAAAAGGCGACCGTCTGAAAGCCACTGCCGAAGAAATTTTCAATCACCCGAAAATTCCATACGTAAACGTTAAAATCGAAAATCAAAACGGTGAACTCATTGCCGTTTTAACAGGTCAAGGCTACAGAAAAAACGCTGAAATGAAATTTGACACACTAATTTAAATCAATAAAATGATATTCAATCCCAAATATGAATGTATGGAACGCGAGGAATTGCGTGCCTTACAAAGCGAAAGACTTATTAAAACAGTAAAAACTTGTTACGAAAAATCTCCGTTTTACCGCAAAAAAATGGACGAGGTCGGAGTTAAACCCGAAGACATAAAATCTATTGACGATATTGCCAAGCTCCCCTTCACCACTAAAATTGATTTAAGAGACGAATATCCTTTCGGACTTCAGGTAGTTCCTCAATCAGAGGTTGTAAGAATTCACGCTTCAAGCGGTACGACGGGCAAACCCGTTGTTGCGACCTACACCAAAAACGACCTTGAGGTTTGGTCGGAAGGTGTTGCGAGAGTTATGTCGGCAGGCGGTGTTACAAAGGACGACATCGTTCAAGTATCTTATGGTTACGGACTTTTTACCGGCGGACTCGGTGCGCATGACGGCGCATTAAAAATAGGTGCGACCCAGCTTCCTACGTCTTCGGGCAACACCAAAAAACAAATCATGTTGATGAAAGATTTCGGCACGACGGCACTTTGTTGTACTCCGTCGTACGCTATGCACATTGCCGAGGCTATCGAAAGTTCTGATACACTTTCACTTAGCGATATGAAACTCAGAGTCGGATTTTTTGGTGCTGAACCTTGGAGCAACGGCATGAGAAAAACCATTGAAAAACGCTTAAATCTCAAAGCTATAGATATTTACGGTTTAACAGAAATCAGCGGACCGGGTGTCGGTGGCGAATGTGAATGTCAGGACGGAATCCATATTTGGGAAGACTTTTTCTATCCTGAAATTATCAATCCCGAAACTCTTCAACCCGTTCCTGAAGGAGAATTTGGCGAACTCGTTTTCACAACCTTGTGCAAAGAGGCAATGCCGATTTTAAGATACAGAACAAGGGATTTGACGAGAATCCGTTACGAAAAATGTTCTTGCGGAAGAACTATGGCAAGAATTGACAGAATTTTCGGACGTTCTGACGATATGCTTATTATCAGGGGTGTTAATGTTTTCCCCTCGCAAATCGAAACCTGTTTGACGGAATTTCCGGCTTTCCAACCGTATTATTTCATTACCGTTGATAGAATAAATCACGAAGACAGTTTTGAAATTAAGGTTGAATTAAGACCTGAATTTTATGTAACTCCGCCCGAGAAACAGTTGGTTTACGTAAATCCGCTTTATAAGAGGATTGTCAGCGTAACGGGTATAAAACCTTCAATCAAAGTTGTTCCGCCTATGACATTGGAACGCAGCGAAGGAAAGGCAAAACACGTTCTTGACAAGAGAAAATACGACGATTAAAAATATTTAACGGTGCATTAAAGTTATTTTTAACAAAAAAATTTTTATACATAAAAAAAAAATTCTAACTTTGCGCCCAAATTAAAAAACAAGTTTTAAATTTACATACATTTCAACACAAATGTCATTAGAAAAATTAAGAAACTTCGGTATTGCTGCCCACATTGATGCAGGTAAGACAACTACCTCAGAGCGTATTTTGTTTTACACCGGAGTAAATAGAAAAATCGGTGAAGTTCACGATGGTGCTGCCACAATGGACTTTATGAAACAGGAACAGGAAAGAGGTATCACAATTCAGTCAGCAGCAATTTCCGCTCATTGGAAAGGTTATGACCTTAACCTTATCGACACTCCCGGCCACGTAGACTTTACGATGGAGGTTGAGCGTTCAATGAGGGTTGTGGACGGTTTGGTTTCTGTTTTCTGCGCAGTAGGCGGTGTTGAACCCCAATCTGAAACCGTTTGGAACCAAGCGGTTAAATATCACGTCCCCAGAGTAGCGTATATCAACAAAATGGACCGTTCGGGTGCTGATTTCGATTCAGTTGTAAAACAAATGGACGAAATGCTTGATGCTCACCCTGTTAAAATGGAAGTTCCTTGCGGTTCAGAAGATGAATTCTACGCTGTTATCGACGTTGTTACGGGTAAATGTTACAAATTCGTAGACAAAGAATACGAAGAAATTCCCCGTCCGGCTGAATACGAACAAGAATATCAGGACTGCCACGACAAATTGTTGGAAAAAGTTGCTGAAGTAGACGAGGCTTTGATGGAAAAATACTTCAATGATCCTTCTACTATTAC
>JAFPYR010000047.1 GCA_017412115.1 Bacteroidales bacterium
AAATATCACTTGTTTGGAAATAAAAAAACACTTTATTTCAAGTGCAAAGTAACGAAATATTATTTTCATAAAAAAATTTAAAATGTTAAAAAATTTATTCTAAAAGATAAAATGCAAAAATAAGTTTTTTTTAGGGTGTATTTTATTCTATTTATAAGTTCAATTTGTAATTTTTTTTATATCCTCAAAAATCTGCGTATATTTGCCGTTGTATAAAATCATAACATGTTATGTCAGACAATCAACTTCAACCTATCAACATAGAAAACAAAATCCTCGTTATCCGTGGGCAGCAAGTAATGCTCGACCGCGATTTGGCAGAATTATACGGCGTGGAGACAAAACGTCTTAACGAACAAGTTAAACGTAATATTGAACGTTTCCCCGAAGACTTTATGTTTTCGCTTAGCAAGTCCGAAAAAGACGAGGTGGTCGCAAATTGCGACCACCTCCGTGCGCTGAAATTTTCTCCTACATTGCCGTTTGCTTTTACAGAGCAAGGGGTGGCAATGTTATCGTCAGTGCTAAAATCTCAAAAGGCAGTTGAAGTCAATATAACAATTATGCGTGCATTTTTTGCAATGCGACATTTCTTGCATAACAACGCACAAATTTTTACCGAAATCAATACAATCAAAAATCAATTGTTGGATGTAACCATTCATCAAAAAGAATCCGACCGCCGCATTGACGAACTTTTTGACCGTATGGATAAATACGCAATAGACGATACTCAAGGCATATTCTTTCAAGGACAAATTTTTGACGCATACGCAAAATTCGAGAGTTTTATTCAATCTGCTACAAAAGAAATTGTTTTGATAGATAACTACGTGGATTTAAGCGTGTTGGAACGTCTTACCAAGAAACAACATGGCGTTAACGTTACAATTTATACAAAATCTAATACTCCGCTTTCAGGGCAAGATATTCTGACTTTCAACGCTCAATATCCAACTTTAACCGTAAGACATACTACCACTATGCACGATCGTTTTTTGATTATTGACAACACCACACTTTATCACATTGGCGCATCACTCAAAGATTTAGGCAAAAAATGTTTTGCTTTTGAAATCTTGGATTCTTCACTGATAACGGCGGTAATGGGCAATTTGTAATTTTTTTTTATATCCTCAAAAATCTGCGTATATTTGCCGTTGTATAAAATCATAACGTGTTATGTCAGACAATCAACTTCAACCAATCAACATAGAAAACAAAATCCTCGTTATCCGTGGGCAGCAAGTAATGCTCGACCGCGATTTGGCAGAATTATACGGCGTGGAGACAAAACGTCTTAACGAACAAGTTAAACGTAATATTGAACGTTTCCCCGAAGAGTTTATGTTTCAGATAACAAGAAATGAACTTGAAACCGTGAAGTCGCATTTTGCGACTTCACCAAACAATATGTTTGCTGGACAAGAAGGTGGAACGAGAAAATTGCCATACGCTTTTACAGAACACGGTGTTACAATGCTTTCGTCAGTACTCAAAAGTGAGACTGCGGTAAAAGCAAGCATTCAGATTGTGAAAACTTTCGTTGCGATGCGACATTTTCTACAAAACAATGCGCAAATTTTTGCAGAACTAAAATCAATGCGTCAGCACCAAATAGAAACCGACATCAAAGTCAACGACACTAACCGCCGCATTGACGAACTTTTTGACCGTATGGATAAATACGCAATAGACGACACTCAGGGCATATTCTTTCAAGGGCAAATTTTTGACGCATACGCAAAATTCGAGAGTTTTATTCAATCTGCTACTAAGGAAATTGTTTTGATAGACAACTACGTGGATTTAAGCGTTTTAGAACGTCTTACCAAGAAACAACATAGCGTTAACGTTACAATTTATACAAAATCTAATACTCCGCTTTCAGGGCAAGATATTCTGACTTTCAACGCTCAATATATTTCATCGTTTTGGTGTAATTTGTGTTTATAAATACGGCAATGCAACAATAGGAGGCTTTTCAAAAACAAGAAACACGCCAACTTAAAGACGCACTTTGCGACCTTGCAAAAAGAATAAAAAAATGTGCCGATAAAATCTAACACACAAAAAAAACACCACGAAAAAGGATTTTCTTTTCTCTTTTTCGTGGTGTTCGTTTTTTTCGTAGTATTTAACAATCTTTTTACGCCAAACCTGCGAAACCCATAAACGCCATTGCTAAAATGCCTGCCGTTATGAACGCGATTGGAACGCCGCGCATGCCTTCCGGAACTTCTGAAAGTTCCAACTGCTCACGCAAGCCCGCAAAAATCGTCAACGCCAAGCCGTAACCTATCGCATTTGAAAGCGCATAAACCGCAGCCTCAGCCGGTCCGTAGGTTGCTTTGCCCGCAACTTCAATCGCAACGCCAAGAACCGTACAATTCGTCGTGATAAGCGGCAAAAAGATTCCAAGTGCCTGATAAAGCGACGGCGAAACCTTTTTCAAAACCAATTCAACCATTTGAACCAATGAGGCAATCACCAAAATAAAGGCTATCGTCTGCATAAAGTCAATGCCGCACGAAACAAGAAGCCTCTGAATGTAAAACGTTACAAGCGTGGCAATTACCATCACAAACGCTACCGCTCCCGACATGCCTAGCGCAGTGTTTACCTTGTTGGAAACGCCCATGAACGGACAAATTCCCAAAAATTTCGCTAAAACTACGTTGTTAACGAAAATCGACGAAATTATTATAATTACGTAATCCATGGTTTATTCCTCCTTTTTGTCAAGTTTTTTAGACAATTTTTTGGTAACGGCTACCAAATACCCTAACACCAAAAACGCTCCCGGAGCAAGCACAAAACCGATTATGCCGTCGCCCTCGTAAAATTTCAAGTCGAAAATAGAACCCGAACCCAAAACCTCACGAACCGCTCCCAAAACCGTTAACGCCAACGTAAAACCTAAGCCCATGCCCAAGCCGTCAAGCGCGGAATCCACGACGCCGTTTTTGCTCGCAAAAGCCTCCGCACGTCCGAGGACGATACAGTTGACCACGATAAGCGGAATAAACAGTCCGAGGCTCTCGTCCAAAGCCGGAAGATACGCCTTCAACAACTGCTGCAAAATAGTTACAAGCGAGGCAATTACGACAATGTACGCCGGAATATGCACGTTGTCAGGAATCAGATTTTTTATAACGGAGATGATGACGTTTGAAAGTAAAATCACAAACGTCGTCGCAAGTCCCATTCCAAGACCGTTAATCGCCGACGAGGTAACGCCCAAAGTCGGACACATACCCAAAATCAGAATCAACGCCGGATTCTCCTTTATGAGACCTTTTGTCAATATTGATAATTTACTCATATCTTTATAATTTTTTTTAATTGACAATTGATAATTGACAATTGACAATTTTTTTTCAACTTTTAGATTTTTAATTTTTAATTGTCAATTGTTCATTGTCAATTGTCAATTGTGAATTGTCAATTTATTTATCGTTATCTATTTCGCGTTCGTCGGCGTTTTTGTTTGCTGACGATGTTGCGCCTGAATTTGTATCAACTTTGTTGCCGAGGTGCGTTTGAAGCGCGTTAAAAGCCTGCTGAACCGCCAACGTATAAGCCCTTGACGTGATTGTTGCCGCCGAAATCGCATCAACGTCGCCGCCGTCTTTCTTAACCTTCAAAGTCTTTTTTGACGGTTCAAAACCTTTGAACTGATCGGCAAATTTCGGCTCCAAGGCTTTCTGACCGAGACCCGGCGTCTCGTTGAGAACCGTCGCCGAGGTGTTGATGATTTTTCCGTCCTTGTCAAAACCCGTCAAAACCTCAACCAAACCGTTGTAACCGTTTGTGTTTGAAGTTTTTATGGCATAGCCGACCGTTGCACCGTCTTTTTTAGCGATATAACAGAACGCCTTACCGTCGCCCGTAGTAATCGTCAAAGTGTCCGTCGCATCATATTGCGGCAAAACCTCCGACAAAGACTTTTGAAGTTTTTTTGCGTTGGTTTCGGCAATCGTGTCCTTTGTCATGGCATAAACCGCCGCAACCCCCGCCGAACAAACCGCCGCTACAACCAGCAGGACGGCAATCATTTGAACTATTGTAGGATTTTTTTTGTCAATCATGATTACTTGGTTTTTACCACGCCGAAACGTGTGGGTTTGACATATTTGTTAATAATCGGGGTCAAAGCGTTCATAATCAAAATTGCGAACGACATTCCTTCGGGATAACTGCCCCAAAGACGGATTATCACCGTTAACAAGCCGATTCCGAAACCGTAAATCAGTTTTCCTTTGTCTGACATCGGCGAAGTAACGTAGTCCGTCGCCATGAAAATTGCGCCCAAAAGCAAACCGCCGCCCAGCAAATGATAAAGCGGATTAGCGAATTTTTCGGGATCTGTCAAGTATGCTATCGAAGTGATAATCAAGACTGTAACTAAAATGCTGACAGGAATATGCCAAGTGATTATTTTTCTAATGATTAGAAAAATGCCGCCGAGAATCAGTGCTAACGCTGCAACTTCACCGAGCGAGCCGCCGACACCGCCGAAAAACATATCCGTCATGTTTACTTTTCCGAGTTCGGAGTATGACATCGGGGTTGCGCCCGTAACAGCGTCAAGATACTGCCAGCGTGATTCAATCGGTTTAGGCCATGCGCCCGTCATCTGAACCGGGAACGAAATCAAAAGGAAAACACGTCCCACCAAAGCGGGGTTGAACGGGTTTTGTCCCAAACCGCCGAAACTCATTTTGCCGACGCCGATTGCGATTAACGCGCCGAACATCACGATAAACGGAGAAATGTTGCTCGGCAAGTTGAACGCCAAAAGAACACCTGTCAAAACCGCGCTTAAATCGGCGATTTTCGGGGTCTGTTTTAATATGAATTTGGTAATCAGCCATTCAAAAAGCACGCATGAAATAACTGATACTAAGGTAGTTATCAGTGCGCCAAGACCGAAAAAGTACAGCGAACACAGAAAAGCCGGTGCAAGAGCGATTAAAACGCCGCCCATGAGCGTCTTTACCGTGTCTTTGCCCTTAGCGTGCGGTGAAGGCGATATTGTTAATAAATTACTCATTTTTATCTCTGTTAAAAATTATTTTTTACGTGATCTGATAATTTTCATAACCGACTGTTTGCCGAACCTTACAAAGTCCAAAATCGGACGGTTTGACGGACAACTGAAAACGCAGCAACCGCATTCGATACAGTCCGTAACGTGGTTATTTTCAAGTTCTTCAAAGTTTTTGCGCTTTGCTAACGCTGCCAAAAGATACGGTTCCAATCCCATCGGGCAGGCGTCAACGCATTTGCCGCAACGGATACAGTTTTCCGCCTCACCTCTGTGCGCAAGACTTTCCGGCAAAACCAAAACGCCCGAAGTACCTTTTGCAACGGGAATGTCAAGCGTCGTAACGGCTTTTCCCATCATCGGACCGCCTGAAATGATTTTTCCCGTGTCTTCCGGCAAACCTCCGACGGCTTCAATTAATGCGCTGATTGGTGTTCCGATTCTTACCAAAAAGTTTCCCGGATTTTTAACAGAATCGCCCGTAACGGTTACAACTCTTTCAAAAAGCGGTTTGTTTTTCATAACGGCTTCATAAATTGCGACTGCCGTTCCCGCATTGTCAACAACTGCGCCAACATCAATCGGAAGACGTCCCGAAGGCACTTCACGACCCGTTACCGCCGCAATTAAATGTTTTTCAGAACCTTGCGGGTATTTTAATTTCAGCGGGACAACTTTTATGCCCGGATAATTTGCTGAAAGTTCCGTTAAATGTTTTATTGCATCGGGTTTGTTGGCTTCTATTCCGATGTAAGCGTTTTCGCAGTTAACCGCCTTCATAATGAGTTGAGTACCAATCATTAACTCGTCGCCTTTTTCGAGCATGACACGATGGTCTGCTGTTAAGTACGGCTCACATTCAACAGCGTTAATGATAACGGCTTCGGCTTTCTTACCGAGCGGAACTGAAAGTTTTACTTTCGTGGGGAAAGTTGCGCCGCCCATTCCGACGATTCCCGCGTCATGAACCTTATTGATGATGTCTTCGGGTTTGAGGTCGTCGATGTTGCGCTTTAAATCGGGCGTGCGGTCGATTGTTTCGTCCCATTCGTCGCCCTCAACCTGAATGATGACGGCTTGTTTGGTGTAGCCCGAAGCATCGGCAACGGGTCCGATATTTTTAACCGTTCCGCTGACCGAGGAGTGAATGTTAGCCGAAACGAAACCGTTAGCCTTAGCAATCAGTTGCCCGACTTTTACTTTGTCGCCTTTCTGAACGATAATTTCGGCAGGTGCGCCGATATGTTGGGCGCATGGAATCGTAACCGTAGCGGGAATTGCGAGCGGTTTGATTGCAACGCCGGCCGTTAATTTTTTGTCGGCGGGGTGGACTCCGCCTTTATTAAATGTCTTAAATTCCATGTTCTTTGTTATCTGAGGGTTTTTCTAAATTGATTTTTTCGGGTTCTTTAACGGTTTCAACCTTGTCTGCGCCTGTGGGGGTGTTAAGTTGTTTCGGAGCGTCTTCTTTGGGTTTTCTCGGCGGGAAATTTTCCTCGCGGATTGCGCCCGTGGGACATTCAACAACACATTTGCGGCACATTTTGCACTTTTCAAAATCGATGTACGCGAGGTTGTTTTCGACCGTGATTGCGCCGAACGGACAGGTTTTAGCACATTTTCCGCAACCGATACAAGCGTTTGAGCAGGCTTTTTTTGCGGTTGCGCCTTTGTCCTTGTTGACGCACGAAACATAAACCTTTCTGAACTTGACAGCCTTTTTCCTGAGTTCGATGACGATTTTCGGACAGGCTTTCACGCATGCTCCGCAGCCGGTGCATTTTTCTTCGTTGACCACCGGGAGTCCTGTTTCGCTGTTGACTTTGATTGCGCCGAACTGACAGACGCTTTCGCAGTCGCCGAGACCGATACAGCCGAAAGCGCAGCCTGTTTCGCCGCCGTAAGTAGAAGCGACGATAGCGCATGTTTTTGCGCCTTCGTAAGAGTTGGTTTTGGGACGGCATTCCTTGCTGCCCTGACATCTGACGACGGCGATTTTAGGATCGGCAGCCTCGGCTTGAAGACCGAGAACGTCAGCGACTTTTTTCATAACGTCGTTACCGCCGGCGGTGCAGACTTTTCCTGAAAAATCTTTGACGCACGCCTCGGCAAAATTTCTGCAACCTGCAAAACCGCAACCGCCGCAATTTGCGCCGGGAAGACATTCGGCGACTAAGTCAATCCTTGGGTCTTCCTCCACTTTGAATTTTTTTGCTATCACGTACAAAATCAGGGCTGCAAGAATTGCAATGCCGCCTAAAATCAGCACGGATACCACAATTACGTTGTCCATTGTCTATTTGATTGTTTTTTTAATTATATTTCAAAATTTTGTGCAAAGATACAACGTATTTTAAAAAATCGTTACGCTTTAAAGGATTTTTTTTGCAACTTTTTTGCAAATATCTGATTTTTAAGAAGATAAATGTATAAGTGTTTTACGCAAAATTAACGAGGATTACGTGTTTTACGTAAAAGACCGTTTTTATACGTGTAAATTATATTCAGCCACAAAGATACAAAAATGTTTCAGTTGCGGCTGAATATAATTTTTTTAGGGTTATTTTTTCAAAAATTTGACAGACTTTTTACCGTCAGAAATAATGTAAACACCGCTTTTTAAACCCGAAACGTCAATTTCACGCGATGATTCAAAATTCGTAATTTCTAAAACTTTCTTACCCGAAATGTCAAAAATAGAAATCCTCTTTGACAAGGTTTCTGCCTTTATAATATTTTCGGCAGGATTCGGATAAATTTTGAAACTGATATTCTTGTCAGAAAGTTTATGAACAAAAGTTTCTATCGGTTTTTCTTCCTCTGTATCCTCCGCTAATTCAACATTTTCTTCCAGTGGTTCGGGCTGGATAACCTCCGGATTTTCAAGTTCTTGCGGTTCAGGTCCTTGAGGTTCAGGTTCTTGAACCGCAACAGGATAATTTTCGGGCGTAATTATAGCAACAGCCCCGCCGTTTAATGACAATGAAAAATCCAAAACACTTTTTTTCGTTAAATTCTCATGGTAAGCCTTCCCTACTCTATCAGAGGCGTAATCACCGTAAACTACTGCATTATAATTTTTCCCATCTTCAAGAAAATCCAAATTCAATTCTGCCGTTCTCGCTTTGTAAGTATGTGAAGACACGAACCACCGTTCTCCGCTTTTTCTTGCAATCGAAAAATATTCAGTCGGAGAACCTTCCAAAACGACATAATCGTCCCAAACGGTAGGCAGTTCTTTAAAATATTCAATTTCAGTTTCATTAGGATATTCATACGGTTTTCCGTACCAAAATATA
>JAFPYR010000048.1 GCA_017412115.1 Bacteroidales bacterium
ACCCGATTTAAAATCTACACGTGCCGAAGATGTATTCAATCGTTTTATTGATTTGGTAAACGAATTTGGTTCGCAACACCGTCGCATAGATTTTTACGCCGATAAACTATTTCTATCGCCCAACCGTCTGAGCACTGTTATCAAAAATTACAGCGGTCAAACGGTGATGGATTGGATAAATCGTCAGACGATTTTGCAAGCAAAAATCCTTCTAAAACATTCTGACCTAATGGTTTATGAAATAGCCAACCGCCTCCATTTCCAAGAACCAACCGCCTTTGTACGTTTCTTTAAAACTCAAACCGGAATGACGCCAAAGGAGTATCAAGGTGCGAGGGGATAGAATCGCTGTGCACTTGTTTGGCTGTTCTAAGAGAACCAGAAGGAAACTCAGAACGGTATCTGCAAAATATGCGGAGAGCATTTTGAAATAGAACAGATGGAAGCCGACCACATAAAGCCGTGGTGTCAGGGCGGACACACAGTAAAAGAAAACTACCAAATGCTCTGCAAAAAATGCAATCGCGAGAAGTCGGGAAAGTGATGTTACTTACTTTTCCCACTCCATAATCTCGCACTCGTGCTTTTTGGTGTCCTTGTCGTAGTTGATGGCGACGAAAAGGAGGTTGCCTTTGTAGTTGTCGAGGGCGTCGAAATATTGGCGGTTTTGAATCTGTTGCAATGCCTTTCCGGTTGATTCGTTGATTTTCAACTCGATGATAATTGCCGGATGCTCAGGCGATTTCAGCAGCGGCAAAATGCGAGATTTGGTGATATTGATGGTAGAAAAAGTAATGGAAACCCCCAAAATAAAACACTAAAAAAATGTAGTTTTCATTTTAGAAATTTGTAGATTTGATTTTGGAAAAATAAAAGTTTCAGAATCTATTAAACCAAAATTTTTAGCAACGCTGTTCTGTTTTTTAATCTACGGTCACGAAGTCCGCACCGACAAAAGAAAAACCCACTCGCAATTTTCATAAATTACGAGTGGGTTTTTCTTTATTCCGCCGGAGCCCATTTGCACCTTACGGGCGAGGTGATTGCACCTTCTTTTTTGAGTTCGGCAAAAGCTTTGTCTACTTCTTTGCGGTCAGCATTGAGAATTTTTGTAACCTCACCTGCCGAAACAGGTTTACCCGCCTCACGCATCGCTTGTAATACTTTCTCTTTCATTGTGATTGTTAGCTAATATTAAAAATTAATAGTTTCTACCAATTCCATCATTTTGAAAAATTCGGCCTTGGCATCTTTGATATAATACATAACACCGTTTTCGCCATTTTCGCCGAGAACAGGTTTCAAGACGGGCATATTATCAACCAAAGCTTTTTGTACTTCAGGGCGATTGTCTTCAACGAGCTTACACTCAATGCGGAGCGTCTGTCCTTTAAAAGCACAAATTTCAGCCTTGTTATTAGCCGCAATTTGACGTGTGGCATTGGTCTTACCAAAAGCCATGATGTAGATTTTGTCCTCAAAGTAGAGCATTGCTCCATAAGGACGTACACGAGGCTGATCGCCTTCTACTGTTGCCAAATAAAAAGTCTTGGCACTCTCAAGAAAATCATAAACTTTTTTTGCTGACATTTTTGATGTTTATTTAGTTAATATTTACAACTGTTTAACGAGCCAATTCTGAACGCCGATGCAATCGATGAGTTCCAATTGTTCCTCGCTCCAATAGAGGTCTTCCTCCTCGTCGGCGAGGTAGGCTTTCATGATGTCGAAAGTTGTGGGGTCGCCGGTGAGGGTTTCCACGCACTTGTAGAGCATCTCCACGCCTTCTTGCTGAATTTTAAGGTCTGCTTTGATGTAGTCAACGGGATTGAGGATGAGTTCGCGACTTTTTGCCCCCTCAAACTTCAATTCACCGCCGAGGTCAGGAATGCGGGCTGTGAATTTTTCCACCCAAGACATCTCCTCGCTGAAATGATCGATGTATTTCTGACCAAGTTTTTCAAAGCCTTTCGACTTAAAAATCAGTCCTTGTTGCTTGTGAACCAACGCGCCTTCGGTAAGTCCCGTTACAAAAAACTGCAACGCTTCAATTGATTTTTTTTTATCCATTTTTTTGATGTTAATAACGTTAATTTTAAGAATCCAAATATATGCTTAAATTTTTTTTCGGTGTAGATTACAACAAACATTTTTGTGACCGAAACGAAACAAAATCCATTTTTTTACCTTTAACATCGAAAAATCGCTGCAATTATGAATCTACTTTCCAAAATTCAAAGAGGAAAAAGGAAAAGTCCTATTTCTTCCCCTTTTTCAAACCATTAAAAAGTGCATCAACGACTTCCGGCTCTGACCATTTGCATTTTTCTCGGTCAAGAAGTCCCATCCACCAAACGAGAACTATTCCGCGCTTTTTTGCCTCTGAGGCCACAAATTCTGAAAATTTTACACGCTCGGCAGTGTTTTTCTTGTCGAAAGCCGCTATCTCACCGATAATTAGCGGAATATCAATACTGTCGAAATAATCAGCAGCACGGTTGATGACAGTTTTGGAAATGTTGCGATATTCGTCGGTGTAGACGGTAGGCGTTTTTTCGGGGAAACAAAAATCTTGCGGGTCGTAAAAATGAATTTCTCCAATCAAATGCCCCGTATGAACATCGCTCGGAAGACGAAAATTTTTGAGCGTAATTTCCCCAGCGTTAGCACTATAAGTAGTGATGATAAGATTGCGGTATTCGTTGTTGCCACCCGTGCGCCTTACAACATCTACAAAATCCTGCGCCAAAAGGTTGATTGCGGTATAATTTTCCACTTCGGTATGATCCCAAGTGCCTTTTGAATCAAGCATTTCGTTGAAACCTTCAAACAAAAGTTTGTCGTCGTAATCCTTGAAACGATTTGCAATTTGAATCCAAAGCGATTTGAAACGTTTGCTAATTTCGGGATATTTTGCCGGATTAGAATTTAGCCAACCATGCGTCCCCGTATCGTGATGAACATTCAAAATACAATACATTCCTTCTTGAATAACGTAGTCAACTACTTGATTTACACGATTTAACCAATCTTCGTTAATATGGTCGATTTCGTCAAGATGCGGCCACCATGTTACGGGGATTCTGATGACATTAAAGCCACGTTCCTTAAAAGTGTGAATCATTTCGCGGGTTGTAACAGGCTCACCCCAACTTGTTTCCCAATCTTCGGGGGTAACACATTTTTTGTCGCGCTTGCCCATTGCGTCAAGAGTGTTGCCAAGGTTCCATCCGATAGTCATGTTGCTAACGGCCTGACGTGCTGACTGCATCGTCTGCGATTTTGCCATCGCACTGATTGTCAATGCAAAAGCAATGAATAAAATTAGTCTTTTCATAATAAAATTTATTAGAGGGTTCGGGGCAAAGATAATAAAAAAAAATTGAGAATTGAAAATCAAAGCATATTAAAGTTGCGCAACCTAATGTCAATATAAAATATGTGCAAAACACATAAAAAAAATTACAATAATTTTTCTCATTTTTTTTCTCATTTTTTAACAGTTTTTTTACATAAATTTTCTCAAAAGTATTTGATGTAGTACCAAAATAGTATTTAAGCACAGTAGAACGGGGGTTTGACGTAGTTTTGACGTAGTAGTTTTTTCGGTTCGACGTAGTTATGTAGAACTGCTTTTTTTGATTTTTTGAATCCGTTTGTCGTAATTTGCAACATCAGCCGGCGTAAAAAATTCCGGCAAAAATAAATACTTATTTAAATACTTTTTTTAACCTTCAAAAAATTCATTAGTCTTATGAAAAGATTGCTAACATTACTACTCACTTTGACGCTTTTGACCACAGCGGTCTTCGCGCAAGATGCGAGGGTAACAGTATCCGGAAAGGTTACTTCTAAAAATGATGGCGATGCTCTTATCGGTGTTACCATTATAGAAAAAGGAACTACCAACGGAACTATTACCGACATAGACGGCAATTATACACTTGTTGTCGCCGAAAATGCTACACTCACAGCCTCTTATGTAGGCTATCAATCCCTTGAATTTGTAGTTCCTAAAAACGGTGGAACGATAAATTTTCTTCTTGAAGAAGACAACGTAGGACACGAAGAAGTCGTTGTTATCGGCTACGGCGTTCAGAAAAAAAGCGTTGTTACAGCTGCTATTTCAGGAATCAGTGCCGAAGATATTCAAGGTTCAAGCGTTCGTGTTGATAATGCCTTAAAAGGTATGACCTCAGGCGTTACGGCAACAGCAGCATCGGGTCAGCCCGGTGAAGGCGCACAAATCAGAATCCGCGGTGTCGGCACAATCAACAATTCCAACCCGCTCTACGTCGTTGACGGTATGCCTATTGACGGCGGTATCGACTACCTCAACCCCAACGACATTCAGTCTATCGAAGTTTTGAAAGATGCTGCCTCGGGTGCTGTTTACGGTGCAAGAGCTGCCAACGGCGTTATTCTTGTTACCACCAAAAAAGGTAAAAGCGGTGCGCCCAAAGTATCATACGATTTTTCTTACGGTTTCCAAAACCCGTGGAAAATGCGCGATGTCCTCAATGCTACCGAATATGCAACGATGGTAAACGAGGGAGCCATTAACAGCGGATTAGAGCCCATTTACGAAAATCCCGCTCAATACGGTGAAGGTACCAACTGGCAAAAAGAAGTTTTCAATGCCAACGCTCCTATTCTCAACCACCAACTTAGCATCGCAGGTGCAAACGACCGTGTAAATTACTTTATATCAAGCGGTTTTTACCGTCAGGAAGGTATCGTCGGAGGTAATTTCAACCGTTCTAATTATCAGAGGTTTACCCTTAGAAGCAATACCATTTATTCTCTCGTTGATTCCAAAGACAGAATTTTCCTCAACAAAATTGACGCAGGTCTCAACGTAAGTTATTCTCACATAAAATCAGCCGGAATTGAAACTAACTCGTCATTCGGCTCGGCACTCGGTTCGGCTTTGTCGCTTTCACCGATTATGACCGTTTATGCTGAAGATCCGGAAGCAGTTTTGGAACGTTATGCAGCAACAGCCAACTTTGTTCCCGTTTATTCCGCTGACGGCAGACTTTATTCTATCGCAGGAACTAATTTCAACGAGATGACCAACCCCTTGGCATCGCTTTCATTGCCGGGTTCTGACAACTGGTCAGACCACATCGTCGGCAATATGTTCGCTGAAATAACACTTATTGAAAACCTCAAATTCCGTTCTTCATTCGGTACTGATATGAGTTTCTGGGGTTATGATGGTTACAACAAAAGATTCTGGCTGACTCCCAACAATTATTCCGACCGTACAAAAGTTTACGGCGAAATGGACAAAAATTTCACATGGCAGTTGGAAAACACTTTGAGTTATGACAAAACCATCAGCGATCATCATTTCAACATCCTTCTCGGTCAATCAGCACTTGAATACACGGGTCGCAACATCGGCGGTTCTGCATACGATATGAAAGACGAACTCTCGCCCAGAGCAAACTTGAGTTTCACCACGGGACTTGCAGCTGACGGTGACCAAACTGTTTACGGCGGTGAATTCAATCCTCATACTCTTGCATCTCTCTTTGCACGTGCAAGTTACGATTACAAAGGACGTTATATGGCTCAATTCACGATAAGACGCGACGGTAGTTCTAATTTCGGTCCTGACAAACATTACGCAACATTCCCCTCATTCTCTTTGGGTTGGAATATCACAGAAGAAAGTTTCTTGGCAAACCGTCCTTCTTGGCTTGAATCAGCAAAACTCCGTTTCTCTTGGGGTAAAAACGGTAATGAATCAATCGGTCAGTTCCGTTACACATCACTCACCTCATCGGGCAACAATTACATCTTCGGTTCGGGTGCTGACGAAAAAGTTACTAACGGTACAAAACCGAGCGTACTTCCTAACACCGTTCTTTGCTGGGAGGAATCAAAACAGACAGACCTCGGTCTTGACCTCGGATTCTACAAAAACGCTCTTACCGTTACCATTGACTGGTACAAAAAACGCACTGACGGAATGTTGATGGAAATGCCGATTCCCTCGTATGTAGGCGAGCAAAAACCCACAGGAAACGTTGGTATTATGGACAACAAAGGTTGGGAATTTGATGTTACTTACCGTTGGAAAGCAGGCGCATGGAATTTCAAAATCAACGCTAACGCAACTTATCTGAAAAACGAACTTATCAACTACGGTAACGAAGAAGGATATGCAAATCTTGATTCTCAGCAAGGTATGGGAACAATTACAAGAGCAGAAAACGGTTATCCTTTCCCGTTCTTCTACGGATACAAAACAAACGGAATTTTCCAGAATTTTGCTCAAATCAACGCCTACACCAATGCTGAAGGAGAACTCTTGCAACCCGATGCAAAACCCGGCGATGTAATTTTTGTTGATAACAACAACGACGGCGAAATCACAGAGGCTGACAAAACTCAAATTGGTAAAGGTATGCCAGATTGGACATACGGTCTTAATTTCAGCGCTGATTACAAAGGTTTTGACTTTTCAATGCAGTTCAACGGCACATTCGGCAACGACATTTACGATGCCACACGCCGCAACGACATCAACTATCAGAACCTTCCCGCTTTTATGAAAGACCGTTGGACAGGCGAAAACACTTCAAACAAATATCCGAAATATGTTTGGGGTGATACAAAGAATTGGCAATCTTCAGACCTTTTCGTTTCAAACGGCTCGTTCTTAAGACTTCGTAACATCGAACTCGGCTACACCTTACCGCAATATATCACTAAAAAAGCATTTATTGAACGCGTAAGATTTTATGTAGCAGCACAAAACCTTTTAACACTCACCAAATACGAAGGTTTTGACCCGGAAATTTCTTCAGGCGGTACATCACTCGGTATTGACCGTGGCGTTTATCCGCAAGCAAGAGTGATTACATTCGGCGTTAATGTCAATTTTTAATTGACAATTGACAATTGACAATGGATAAGAAATAATTAATAACTATCTGACAATTGATCGAAGACAATACGACAATCCCTAAAAAAATTGTCAAATTGTCTACTATCAATTGTCAATTAAAAAGAATTAAAATGAAAACATTAAAATATATAGCACTTCTACCGGCACTTGCAATGACGCTCGGTGCGTGCAGCGAAGATTTTTTGGAAGTTGAAAGTCCGTCAGACCTTCTTGTTGACGAGTACTACAACACCGAGAGCCGTATTTTTGAGGACTTAGTGGCAGCTTACGACCCGCTCGAATGGTTCGACTGGTCTGAAAATCAGTACTGCCCGATAAATGTTATGAGCGACATTATGGCAGATCAAATGTGGCCCGGCGGCGGCACATCTTCCGACAACTTGTTTTGGCAATTAATGTCAAACTATGCTTCGGTTCCAACTGAATGTATGACAGGTCTTTGGACAGAACTCTATTCGGGCGTAAAACGCAGTAACGACGTTTTAAATTACATAGAAAATGTTATAGAAATTTCCAAGGAAACTAAAGCACTTTACAGCGCAGAGGCTAAAGTTTTAAGAGCGTATTATTACACCAATCTTTGGAAATTCTGGGGTAACATTCCGTTCTACAAAATAAATCTTAAAGACCCGTATATCGGCGAACAAAAAACAGCCGACGAGGTTTACGCTGAAATCATTGCCGACCTTGACGAAGCAATTGCAAACGGCGGTTTACCGATGAAAGCCGAAGCTAAAAACTATGGACGCGTAACCCTCGCAATGGCATATATGCTTTACGCCGAAGTGGTTATGTATCAGAAAGACGAGTCGAAATATTCCACCGCATTGAAATATATGGAGGAAATAATTTCGTCCGGAGAATACGACCTCAACCCCGACTATGCAGCACTTTGGACGACAGAGGGCGAATGGTGCAGCGAATCAATTTGGGAAATCAACTTTATGAACGCAGGCGCAATCCGCTCATGGAATTGGGCTAAAGGTGCAGGCGGAACAGTGTTACCGAGATTGATTTCACCACGTGGTTGGAAGAGCGGTACCGACAATATTGATGCCGGCTGGGGTTTCTGTCAAATCCGTCGCGAAATGCTTGACCTCTATGACGACAAAGACTCACGCAAAGCCGCAACAATCTACGATGCTTCGCAGTACGACTACGAAAAATCATGGGCTTCAACAGATTTGTTCTTAATGAAATACATTGCCCGCAAAGGTTACAACGAGGGTCAAAAAGCTGACGCCGACCTCAACTACGGCAACAATTTGAGAATTTACCGTTATTCAGAAACACTTCTCAACGCCGCTGAACTCGGCAGTCCTAACGCTCAAAGCTATCTTGACAAAGTACGCGAACGTGCCGGAGTAGAATCTATTCCCGCCACCAAAGAAAATATAATCGCAGAACGCGCATTGGAGTTTGTCGGCGAAGGCAAACGTTATTGGGACGTTATCCGCTCCGGAATTGCAACAGAAGTACTCACACCGAGCACTCTTGAAGGTCAGGGTCAATACCGTACCAACACTTGGAGCGAAAGCAAAAAGTATCTCCCGATACCACAAACCGAAATCAACTCCTCTAACGGCGCAATCAAACAAAATCCCGGATATTAATAATTGACAATTAACAATTGACAATTAATAATTGAAAATTGAAATAAATTAAGATAATACGGACAATTGACACTGAAAAAAACAAATCCTTTGACATTGTCAATTGTCCATTTTAAAAAAAAGAATTATTATGAAAGCAATATTCAAATATATAGCAGTGGCAGTCTCGGCAATTGTATTATACAGTTGTGTAGACGAACATTCCGACATCAACCCTGCCAACCGTCCTACGGCATCGGATATTCAGGTTGATTTTGAAATGACGGATTCCAACAATGTAGTTTTCAATCTTTTGAATGAAGGTTGTACACCCATTTGGTATTTTGAAGACGGCACGCAGAGTACTATCAACGGCTTCAAAAAACAATTCCCGATAGCAGGAACCTACACCGTTGAAATCAAAATGTATAACAATAACGGAATTTGTGACGGCAGCATCACCAAAGAATTGACCTTCACAGAAACTTTCGTTAATTTTGACAAAGATATAGCCAAACTCACAGGCGGCAATGCCGGAATTAAAGTATGGCAAATCGCAAAAGATCAAAAAGGACATCTCGCTTGCGGCGACTCTCCTAAAAATGTTACCGGTTGGTACTCAGCTAATGCCGGCGACAAAGAGGCTTACGGTCTTTACGACGATCAATTAATTTTTGAAAAAGACGGTACATACACCTACAACCCTGGCAAAGACGGTTTGTCTTACATCAACAAAGGAACATCGGTTTTCGGCAAAAAAGAAGTCGAAGATGATTACGACGTTGCAAACGAAGAAATCAAAGGTACATGGAAGTTTGAATACCGCGGTCCAACACTTTATCTCGTACTTTCACCGCACACTATTTTGGGATACCTTGCCTCTGACGCTCAGTGGGAAGCTCCTGAATTTGTAGTTGATCAAATTTCGGATAAAAAAATCACTCTCAGATGGGACGGAGAAGGTATTTCTTGGCAGTATATCCTCGCACCACTTAGCGAAGAGGCGCAAATAGAAAACCTTTGGAACAACGATCTCGAAAATATCGAGACTTTTTACAATCCCGGATGGGAAAATGAAATTTCAGAGCAACTTGTAGCAACACAAAAAGGCGATGTTTTCAACGTAACAGCACCTATTGCAACCACAGATAAATGGCAAGCACAAGTAAAACTTTTCTCTCAAATAGGCTCGTCAGCTGACAAAAATTATGATTTCATTGTGGTTTTCACTCCTAATGCAGACCACAACAATGTTACCGTAAAACTCACTGACACTGAAGACGACGAAAGTTATCTTTTCGCTGAAACTGTTTCAATCAAAGCCGGCATTCCTAATACAGTTAAGTTCACCGGAGTAAAAGGTATTGATGCAAACAAACTCACTCTCGTATTCGATTTCGGTTGGAATCCCGAAAATTTTGAAACGGAAATTTCTGACATCACATTCGGCGAACACGTAGGAGCTATCGAAGAAGATGCTAAATGGGTTTACAATGCTGAAGGCGACCTTACCAAAGACGCAGAGTATCAGACTTCCACATACTACTCTCACACTGATAATTGGATTGAAATGACCACCAATGTCTTAACCAACAACAACGGCACTTGGACTTACAAACTCCCCGATGCCACCGACATGCAATGGCAGGCACAATTGGCTTACATTTCGCAGATTGTCACAAGTGCAAATAAGAAGTATGACTTCCACGTTAAACTCACCTCAACCACTGATGTCAACGGTGTAACAATAAAAGTTACCGATAACAAGACTGACAAAATAACACTCGTAGAAAAACGTGTGGACCTTGAAGCAGGTGTGGAATATGAGTTCATCGCTAACGGTGTGGAAGGTCAAGACATCCCTGTAGAGACCAAAATCAACCAAGACCAAAGCGAAACCACAGGAGCAGTAAAATTCGTGTTTGACTTCGGCGGTAACCCCGCAAACACCGAAATCACGCTTTCGGAAATGATTCTTCAAGAATCGAAATAACAGTTTTCTCATAAATAGTTTTTAAGTATTAGATTTGGTTATTGTTAAAAATTGGATTAGTAAATTTGGTAAATTTTAGCAATTAAGTAAATTTGTAATTTGAAGATAGAACGCCTCGTAAAAACAACCTCGGGGCGTTCTTTTCTTAAAAGAAAAAGAGAAAAAAAACAATATAATTATTTAAACGATATGACAGAGAATATTTCACAAAAAGGAAACAAAAACCTCGTTGCTGTGATTACAATGATGTTTTTGTATGCGATGATTGCATTTGTAACTAATTTGGCGGCTCCAATAGGCGTTGTTATGAAAAACGACCCGGAGGTTGGCGGCTCCAATACGCTTGCAATGTTAGGCAATTTTATGAACTTTTTAGCGTACCTTTTCATGGGTATACCAGCCGGAAAAATACTTGTTAAAATAGGCTATAAACATACCGCAATGACAGCTATCGTTGTGGGATTTTTAGGCGTTTTCATACAGTTTGTTTCTGGTTTTGACGCTTTTTCGGGCTATGCTGACAATGTTATTTACCTTTTGGGTGCATTTGTATCGGGCATTTCGGTTTGTATGCTCAACATCGTTGTCAATCCTATGCTCAACCTTTTGGGCGGTGGCGGCAACAAAGGCAATCAACTCAACATTATAGGCGGTACGTTAAATTCACTTTTTGGAACCTTAACACCTGTTATCGTGGGCGCACTCATCGGTGAGGTTACCAAAAGCACTGATTTTTCGCAAATCAACTTGGTATTATATATCGCAATGGCAGTTTTTGCGGTTGTTTTCGTAGTCTTGTCAAGACTTACGATTAACGACCCGACAATCGGAAAAGTTACTTCGCAAACCAAATTTGAACGCTCACCTTGGGCATTCCGTCATTTTGTGTTGGGAGCAACTGCAATTTTTGCATACGTAGGCGCAGAGGTCGGCACTCCGGGAACGCTCAATTTTTATATTGCTGACACAAGCGAAAAAGGCGCAGGTTTGGCATTAAATGCGGCTGCAATCGGTGGTTTTGTAGCGGGAACATATTGGTTTATGATGTTAATAGGCAGAACATTAGCAAGTTTTGTTGCCGCTAAAATTTCGTCACGCACATTGCTGATGACAGCCACTGCAATAAGCATGATTTTGGTTGTTTGCGCCATGATTGTTCCTAAAACCGTTATGACATCAATGCCTCTTTTCACGGGCAGTTCGTTTGAAATTACACAAATTCCCCTGAGTGCGATGTTATTGGTTTTGGTTGGATTATGCACCTCGATAATGTGGCCTTGTATTTTTAACCTTGCCACCGAAGGTTTGGGAAAATATACGGCACAAGCCTCAGGAATTTTTATGATGATGGTAGTCGGCGGAGGAATTTTGCCTTTGATACAAAATGCCGTTGCTGACAATGCTGGTTATATGTTTTCGTATGTAATTCCGTTGATAGCGTTTGCGTGGATGTTTTGTTACGCTGTTTTCGGTTACAAAAACGTAAACAAAGATATTAATGTAGAATAATAACAAGAATTAAGATGAATAAAATTAACATATTAGCAGTAATGTTTTCGATGCTTGCGGTTGCGGGCTGTGCCGGATGCAACGACAAGGACGAAAACGAAAGCGTAAGCGAGAACGGGCCAAGCGGAGTTTCTTTTAACATCACTATCAGTCCCGAAAATCCTACGGCGAAATTTGAGGGCGACACTATTTCAATCACTGTTGATTCCGATTCGGATTGGAGTGTCAGCTCTAAGAGTGATTTTTGCACATTATCGAAAAAAGGCGGCATAAAAGGCACATCCGATTTTAAGGCGACTTTAACGAAAAACACCTCAGCGGAAAAACGCACAGCCGTTTTGAATTTTGTTTCGGGCGGTTCTCTCAAAGAATATTTCATAACGCAAGATTATGACCAAAAGAGTTTTGAGAGCGACGATATTACTGCGCCCGAGGGTTACAAACTTGTTTGGCACGACGAATTTGACGAAGAATCACTCTCGTCAGATTGGACTTACGAAGTTCAAAACTCAGGTTGGGTCAACAACGAACTTCAAAATTACCGTAAAGGCGAAATTGACGGCAAAAAGACCGTTGAAACCCAAAACGGAATCCTTAACATCAATTGTTTCAAGGGTAGCGACGGCAAGGTTTACAGTGGCAGAATCAAAGCCAAAGAAAGCACTGGCTGGCAATACGGTTACATTGAAGCGAGGATAAAACTTCCAAAAGGCAAAGGCACATGGCCTGCGTTTTGGATGATGCCTTGCAATGTAGATTGGGTAAACGAAGGCTGGCCCAAATGTGGTGAAATCGACATCATGGAAGAAGTCGGCGCTAATCCTAACTACGTTTCGTCTAGTCTTCATGCCGAAGGACATGTTCATACTCTTGGCAACCAAGTAACGCACGAAATGCTTTGCAATGGTGCTGAAGACGATTTTCATGTTTACACAATCGAATGGACAAAAGAAAAAATTGTTACCTACGTTGACGGCAAATTACAATTGTCATATTCTTCTGACGGCACGGTAAAAAATTATCCTTACGACAAACCGTTTTACATTATTCTCAACCTTGCTTGGGGCGGCGATTGGGGCGGTTACAGAGGCATTGACGAAAAGGCCTTACCAACCACAATGCAAGTAGATTATGTAAGAGTTTTTCAGAAAAAATAACACTTTCAATAAGAAGAAAATAATTTAAACAATATTTTTTATCAAGAGGCTGTCTAAAAAGCAAAAAACAACTTTTTCAGACAGTCTCTTTTTATGCGTTAAAATCCCTTGCTTTCAAACTCTTTTAAATATGTGTTTAAATCTTCTTCAAGAGCGATTTTCTTTTTCAGACGGTATTTTTGGGATTCAACGCCGCGGACACTAATATTGAGAATTTGAGCTATCTCCTTAGTAGAGAGCTCCATACGAATATAAGCACAAAGCATGTAATCGCTACGGGAAAGCTGAGGATAAGCAGATTTCATCTTTCTAATGAAATTATTGTGCAAAAGGTCAAACTGCTCCTCAAAACGATCTATCAAACTGTCATTCTGAATGTTGCCGTCAATCATTGAATTCAATCCGCTAAGTTTTTGCTTTAAAAGTGCTGTCAAAATTTCGGACTTAAAAATCAAATCTATTTCATTTTTCAAATCAGAAAGAATTTTGTTTTTGCTTGCAAGCGAAAGAGCCATATAAGCGAGTTCCGTAGTTTTGTGTTCGAGGTCATCCTTAAGCTTTTGCTTTTCAAGTTCGGAAATTCGCTGTTTGTCGGCTGCTGATTCCATTTCGTGCTGAATCTCAATACGTCGGATTTTCTCTTTGTTTTTTGCCTCAAGTTGTGATTGTTTTTGACGGTAATGCTTTTTAACGGCCTTGTAAACGATAAAAGTTATCAAAACCGCTAACAACAAATAAACCACATACATAGGCCAAGTTCTATACCACGGCGGCAAAACCCTGAAACTAAAGCTTCCCCGCCCGATAATTCTACCGTCATAACCCGTTTTAACAACTTCAAAATCGTACCGTCCCTCTCTCAGCGATGTAAATTCCTTGATTGCAGAGGATGCGGGCGTACTCCAACTATCATCCTCAGAAATCCGATAACTATAAAGCGCAGGCTCGGTACGGTTGCCGAACACAAATTTTATATTAGCCTGATTATAAGGAATTTGCGGCGAATATTTTAAATTAAAACTATTACTTTGCCAAATCAATGAATCTGACAAATAAACCGAAGAAAGGATTTGGGCAGTATCGGTTTTTAACAACATTTGCCGCGTGTCAAAAAAATGAAAACCTTTTTTCGTGGCAATAATCAGCATAGTATCACCACAAAAAACGATTTCGGAACTTGTTGGTCCGGGATTGGCGTAACGCTCATCAAAATAAGCAGATACGCTTTTGCCGTTTATCGCAAACTCTATATTGTTTTGCGAGAGACCCGCTATTGAATTGCCGTTTTGCGTCAGTTTCCAAAAACCGTTTTTACAATCAAGCGCACCGATTTTTTCCACTGTTTCAAAACGGTTTGAAGCATCATTATAAACGGCAACACCTTTCATGGAAACAGCATAAACTTTTTTGTCAATTACCTGAATATTAAATTTTTTGTCAGAAGGCAAACCGTCTTTTTCAGTAAATTCTACTACGCTGCTAAGTTTATATTCTTTAGAATCGTATTTCGCTTTAACACAGGAACATACGCCCTTATTATGAAGCCAAACATACTCTCCGTCAAAAGCCATATCATAAAACGAGCCTTCCCTATCAACTTTAACGAAATCGAACTCATTATTTTTCTTTAGTTTAACGGCAAAAAGTTCCGAATATGTTGCTGCTAAGGCCACAGAATCAGTTATTTGAACCATTCCCCAAAAGCCCGTAATACCGCCGAGCGAAACGGCACGCAAATTATCAAGCCTGAAAATTCCCCTATCGTGAAGACAATAGACATTATTAAAAGCCTTATAAAGCCGCCACGCAGCAGTTTCAAGGCCTTTAATAGGTTGCAATTCTGAAAATCCGCTTGCCAATATTTTTGAAAAATAAACGCCCCGATTAGTTGTCAAATAAAATCCGTTTTCGGTCTCGGCAATGCCCGTACCAGCTCCTACGGCATCGTCAGTGCAGATACTTTTTAGCGGTGATGAGAGCAAAATCTCGTTAATACCGCTGTTAAGTCCAGCCCAAAGCGAACCGTCAGAAGAATACGAAAGAGAGATTACTGTATTGTCTTTCAAACCGTTAGAAGTGTTAATAACCTCGGCTGAAAAATCATTTTTGTCAATAACGGCAACACCGCCTTTTACCGTACCAACAGCAAATTTATTGTCATTGTCAGCGGTGCAAAAAACAACGGCACTTTTCAAAAGCGTATCGGCGGAAGTTTTGAGCGGCAACAATTTATTTCCGTCATGAAAAAATACGCCGTCATGCTCCGTAACAGCCAAAATGCCGTTTTTGTAAGTTGCAAAACCTTTTACAATCTTACCCTCCAAAAGTTCGCAACCGGGCAAATCCATGAATTTATGTCCCATAAGATATTTTATCTGACTATAACCCGAAATATAAAGCACGCCCGATTTCATCGAAGAAGAATTGATTCTAAGTCCCGGATTTATAACAGAAAATTCTCCGTTAATATATTTTAGGACTACAGCATCGGCAACAAAATAAATTACGTGGTCGAATTCATAAATTTTCCAAACATTACCGAGACTTTTTCTTGTAACGCTATCAAGCTGAGTATAAAGGCTCGTATATTCCAATTTGCCATTTTCCAAAGGCTTAAAAAATCCGATTTCATTGACACCACCGGCATAAATCACGCTGTCGGAAATATGTGTGCAGCGGATTTCGGTTTCAAAAGGCTGAACTCTAAAGGCTCCGTTATGAAATATCAGTAAATGTTCGTCGCTTGTGCAATATACAAAACCGTTGTTAAGGGGTTTAATATCCCAAGTCGGTCCGTCGGAAAGTCTGCTATCGTCAAAACTGCGGACAAAACTATGCCCTTGCGCCATTGCCGATAACGCATACAAAAACGCTGCAACAAATATTAATAGATTTTTTGCCATTGTCGGATTTTTTGTTAAATAAAGATAATATTTTCGGCGTTGATTTTTTTGAATTCCGCAACAGAAAACGGATTGACAAATCTGCTCATTTATTTTTTTTAATTGCTACGTGCAAAAATAACATAATTTCGTGAATAATACAATTTTTTAAACAGAAAATTACATTATTTTTCTTGGCGTATGCTAAAAAACAATGAAGTACATATTGAAGTACCCCCAAAAGCAGTTTGACGTAGTTTTGACGTATTTTTTTATAATTTTTGACGTGGTGTGTAGTAGTAAAGATGTGCTTTTTTTTTGGATTTTAACACCACAATATTGTATATTTGCATATCATAAAAACCTCAAAAAAAATACTTATAGTTATGAAATTGACAGTAAAAATATTGTCGTCAGCGTTGCTATTACTTTCGGCTTGCGGCGGCAATCCAGGGACAAAAACTACCGGGCAAAACTCAGAAGAGCGTTTTGTAGACAGTGTAGTTAGCAGACTCTCGTTAAGAGAAAAAATCGGACAGCTCAACCAAGTTACGGCGGGCAGCATCGAAGACATGGAAAAACTTGTAGGAGAAGGCTTAATGGGCAGTATCCTCAACGATGTAGAGCCCGAACACGTTAATCGTTTTCAGAAAGCGGCGATAGAATCACATTCCGGAATTCCGGTTTTAATCAGCCGCGACGTTATCCACGGTTACAAAACCATTTTCCCGATTCCTCTTGGTCAGGCGGCTACCTTTGACACCGCGATAGTGCGCAAAGGTTCTGAAATTTCAGCGATTGAAGCCACCGCAGACGGTATCCGCTGGACATTTTCACCGATGATTGACATTGCCCGCGACCCGCGTTGGGGACGCATTGCTGAAGGTTACGGCGAAGATCCATACCTTACTTCAGTAATGGGTGCAGCTGCAATCAGAGGTTATCAAGGCAATGGCAATCTTGCCAAACCCACCGCAATAGCTGCCTGCGCAAAACACTTTGTAGGATACGGCGCAGCCACAGCCGGCAAGGATTACAACAGCACTTATATCCCTTTGCATCAATTGCATAACGTCTACCTCGCACCGTTTGAGGCGGCAGCGAAAGAGGGTGTTCAGACTTATATGTCGTCTTTCAACGATAATGACGGCGTGCCTTCAACCGGCAACAAATATATCCTCAACGACGTTTTGAGGGGAATGTGGAAATTTGACGGTTTTGTTGTCTCAGACTGGAACAGCATCGGCGAGATGATAACACACGGTTTTTGCGCCGATACCAAGGACGCAGCACTGAAAGCAATCACCGCCGGACTTGATATGGATATGGTTTCAAATTGTTACCTTGACAAACTCGAAGAGCTCGTAAAAGAGGGCAAAATTTCCGAATCGCTTATTACCGAACGTTGCAAAAACGTTGTCCGTGTTAAATACCGTCTCGGACTTTTTGACAATCCGTATATCGTTACAAAACAAGATGTTAAATACGCTCCCGAACACCTCGAAGCAGCACAGAAGACCGCCGAGGAGAGCGCAATCCTCATCAAAAACGCCAACAATACTTTGCCTTTGGCAGCCAATGTTAAACGCATACTCGTAACAGGTCCGATGGCAGATGCGCCCCACGATCAACTTGGCACTTGGGTTTTTGACGGAGAAAAAAGCCACACAATCACCCCGCTCAAAGCATTACAAGATGACGGCAATTATCAGATTACATACGTTCCGGGACTTGCCTATAGTCGCGACAACAAGACCGAGGGCATAGCAAAAGCCGTTGCTGCTGCAAAAAATGCCGACGTGATTTTATTCATCGGCGGTGAAGAGTCAATACTCTCAGGCGAAGCCCACAGCCTTGCTAACATCAACCTTCAAGGTGCTCAGAGTCAATTGCTTGAATCGCTAAAAAAGACCGGCAAACCCGTTGTTTCGGTTATAATGGCAGGTCGTCCGCTGACAATCCGTCGTGACATCGACAATTGCGATGCAATGATTTATATGTTCCACCCCGGTACGATGGGCGGTCCGGCTCTCGTTAATATTCTAAGCGGCAAGGTCAATCCCTCGGGAAAACTCCCTGTAACGTTCCCCGTTTCAGTTGGTCAAGTTCCTGTTTATTACGGCAAGAATATGACCGGACGCCCCGCCAGCGGCAGCGAAACTTTGCTCAACGACATTCCCGCTGAGGCTGGTCAAACCTCGCTCGGCTGCACTTCGTTCCATTTGGACGACGGTTTTTATCCGTTGTTGCCCTTCGGCTATGGTTTGAGTTACACAACGTTTGAATACAAGGATTTGAAAATTTCCGGCACATCATTCTCGCAAGGTGATGTTATCCGCCTAACGTGCAAGGCATCCAACACCGGCAAAGTTGACGGTGCGACAGTAGTACAGTTGTATATCCGTGATATGGTGGGCTCGATTGTCCGCCCCGTGTTGGAACTCAAAGACTTCCGCCGCGTGGAAATTCCTGCCGGTCAGACTGTTGATGTAACATTTGACCTTCCCGTATCACGCCTTGAATTTTTCGGCTTAGACAACAAATTCGTACTCGAACCCGGCAAATTCAGCCTTTGGATTGCACAAGACAGCAATTTGAAAGGCGCATTAGAAGGAGAGTTTGAAATTAAATAATCAGTCCATTTAATTTAAATTGATAAAAAAACGCATCCGAGAAATCAGGTGCGTTTTTTTGCATGTGGAATATAAAGATTTGCAAGGCGTTGAATTTCAGTATCAATAAAACTTTTTTATAAAAATAATTGCTGAAAATTTGGAACTTTTCAAAAACATTTCCTAATTTTAGCCAGAGTTTGAATATACCGTAATTTTACAACAATAAAATAATGTTCGCAAAAGTATAATGAAAACCACCCTCCTCTCCATATTGCTTCTTTTTTTCACCCGCTACGCAGTGGCACAGTGGCACAATTTTGTCGCTAATTTTTCACGGGCGGAATACGGACAAGGGGCTCAAACTTGGGGCATTGCTCAGGCGGGCGGTGAGTTTGTTTATTTTGCAAACATGAACGGTGTGTTGCAGTATTCGAGAGCCGGTTGGGACACGTACGATATCAACAGCGAGGTGCGCTCCGTAATGGTTTCCACAAAGGAATCTCGGCTTTACGTTGGCGGCATCAACGAAATAGGATATTTTGAACCTGATTTCAACGGACGAATGAAATATTTCAGCATCTCCGACTCGATGACGAAAAAAGAGCGAGAGGACATAGGCAACGTTTGGACAATCCACGAAATTGACAACGCACAGTATTTTGCCACCGACGGCGAAATCATCAAATACTCTTTAGGCTCAATTCAAATTATGAAATCGCCGTCAAAAATTCTCTCCTCGGCAGTCTCGGGCGGCATATTGTACGTGGCAACGGAAACCGGCTTTTTCAACGTACACGGCAATCGTCTCCGCCTCTGTCAAAACACAGAAATTCTCCACGACAAACAAGTGCGCGGACTTGTGCCTTTTATGGACGGAATCATCGCCATAACAATGGAAAACGGTGCGTATTACTATGACGGCACATTGTGCAGTAATTTTAAGACCGAAGCCGATAATTTTATGCACGAAAACATCGCCTTCTGTGCCTCGGACGGCGACAGCGTTTTTGCTGTCGGAACCATTAAAGGCGGTGTCGCGATCATTGATAAGAACACCCGAGCCTCTATATATTTTGACGACCACAACGGTCTGCAAAACAACACCGTACTCTCGTTAGCATTTGATCGCGGCGACCTCTGGGTAGGACTTGACAACGGAATAGACAAAATTCTCCTCACATATCCCATTAAAAACCTTTATTCACAGCAATTGTTTTACGGTGCGGGTTACGACGCAATTGTCGGCGGCGAAAGACTATATCTTGCCACCAACCGCGGACTTTTTGCAACAAACTGGCCAAAAATTGGCGAAGTCTCCGAGATAGAAGGCGGTGTAGGTCAGACATGGCGGCTCAAGGAAATTGACGGTGAAATTTTCTGTCTGCACGACCACGGACTCTTTGCAATCAGGGACGGACAATTGCAAACAATTTCAAAAATACCCGGTTTTTGGGGAATGACACAAATGCCTGAATCACACGACATTATCGCTGGAACATACGGTACATTGTGGCTCATTAAGAAATCCGCCGCCGATGGCAGTTACGAAATCAGCGAGTTAGAGGGCGTAAAAGGATCTTTTAGCAATATGACCGCAACCTCAGGCGATACGCTTTGGCTCAAAGACCACAACAAAGCCACTGTGTATAAAACAGTTTTGGACGGTGACAGTCTGCGCGTTGTGAACCGTTACACCAAAGACGACGGACTTCCAGACGACAAATTCTTAAAAATTTGTTCCGCAAAAAATCAAGTAACGGCTATTTCGAATGAGGGAATTTTCAATTATAAAAACAATCGTTTTGAGGCTGTTTCCGACATTGACGGACTTGCTATGACTATTAGCGAGAATTGGACGGTTTATTATCAGCAACACGGACTAATCACCTTTGATAACAAAAACAGCAAGACGGTTGGATTCGGTCAGCATGTTATCGACCCGCAACAGCCTGTACCCGCCCCCGTTATAATTGGCGACAGCGTTTGCGTAGTGCCAAATCTCAACGGTTTTGCAATCATTGACCTAAATTTTGCCACTGACACTACACGCCACGCACACCACCTCATCAACCGCGCTTATATCGTCGCACAGGGCGACAGCTTGATTTACGCTGCAAATTTTGCAGGAATAAAACCTACGCCCATAATTAGTTACGCTGACGGCGACATCCGCATAGAATACGGGGGCACCAACACAAATTACACCTACCGTTACCGTCTTGGAGACGACGAACCGTGGAGCAATCCCACAAAAAACACTTCCCGCGAATTTACCAACCTAACGGAAGGCAGTTATGCTTTTTACGTTGAGGAAATGGCGGGCAGCCGCATTATTGCCAGTGATTGTTTCAGATTTGAAGTTTTGCCACCGTGGTACAGAACGATTTGGGCTTACATCGTGTATGCGATATTGGCGGTGATGACTGCAATCGCCATCAAAAAAGCCGAAAAACGCAAAATCAACATCGAGAAAAAGAAAGTGGAAGATGCCAAAAACCTTGACATCATGGCATTGGAAAAGGAAAAACTTGAAAACGAACTCACACACAAAACTCAGGAACTCGCTAATATGATGGCAAGTGTTGCCGGCAAAAATGAGATTCTCAACGAGTTAAAAAAGGACATCGCCGATATTTCAACGACAGAAAAGACTGTCACGCCCTCGCTAAAACGCCGTCTTTCCGACCTTAACACCAAGATTGACAGCAACATCTCTACCGACAATATTTTTGATAAATTCGAGGAGCAATTCAACCTCCTGCACAACAATTTCATCAAAAATTTAAAATTACGCTATCCCGACCTCTCCCGCAACGAACTGATGCTCTGCGCCTACACAATTATGGAACTGAGCACCAAAGAGATAGCTCAACTACTGAACATCAGCGTTCGTGGCGTTGAAACAATGCGCTACCGTCTCAAAAAGAAAATCATCGACGATAAGAATGTAGATTTTGGCGTATTTTTGAAAGGGATTGCAAAAGGATGATTACTCAAATAATTTAACATTAAGAAAGACCTCATCCTCTCCTACCCTATTAAGAGAAATCTCACTGTATTTTTTAACGTTAAAAGACAAGGATATTTTCTTAAAAAAATTATCAACTTTATCTTTTTCAATGTCAATTTGCAAGATATGATAATCCTCTGCAAATTTCTTGTAATCAACGATATAACCGAAACTCCTTGTTAAAACTTCGATTTCATGCAGAGCCTCGGTACTTTTTTTATGAGTATAAATATTCCAAAAATGACGTGTCATGGTAAAAAAGTTTTGCACAAAAATAAAAAAATTAAAACTTCCGTGCAAAGGTTTCAAAAAATCATTACCTTTGCCCCTATAAAAAAATAACAACAAAACAAATGCTTCACGATTTAGGAATTATTATGTTGGTGGCGGGTGCCATCAGTCTTTTAAGTAAATGGCTCAAACAGCCGGTGGTGTTAGGATATATCGTTGCCGGAATACTCGCCGGTCCGTATGTGGCAGGCAGTTCATGGGTCAATGTTGAAAGCGCCGAAACTTGGGGTCAAGTCGGTGTCATCTTCCTTCTCTTTACCCTCGGATTAGAATTTTCGTTCAAAAAACTCTTGAAAATGGGCTCGACCGCTTTCATCGGTTGTCTTACAATTATAGTCGGTATGATGGGCAGCGGTTTTATGCTCGGACGGATGATGGGGTGGAGCGAAATGAACTCGCTGTTCCTCGGCGGTATGCTCTGTATGTCGTCAACAACAATAGTTTTTAAGGCGTTGGACGACCTCGGATTGCGTCAGCACAAATTTGCCGAAATATGTTTTGGGATACTTGTGGTTGAAGATTTGTTTGCCGTGGTGTTGATGGTGCTGTTGGCGTCCATTGCTGTCAATCAACAGTTTGACGGCGTGGAAATGTTGGCGCAGGTGGGCAAATTGATGGCTTATTTGATATTGTGGTTTGTGGCGGGCATTACACTGATACCGTCGCTCCTGAAAAAATGTCGTCCGCACCTCAACGACGAGACTATGACCATCGTTGCGCTCGGTCTCTGCCTCGGAATGGTTTTGGTGGCAAAAATGGCAGGATTCAGCGAGGCTCTCGGCGCATTTGTGATGGGTTCGATACTCTCGGAAACTGTTGAATGTGAGCGTATTGAAAAACTAATGTCGCCCATCAAAAACCTATTTGGCGCGATATTCTTTGTGTCGGTAGGTATGATGATTGCGCCGGCAACTTTGGCAGAATATTGGCTGCCGATTTTGATTATTACATTGACCGTAATTTTTGGACAGATATTATTTGCGACGCTCGGCATCACGCTGTCGGGTCAGCCGATGAAAATCGCTATGCAGTCGGCGTTTGCGCTTACGCAGGTGGGCGAATTTGCCTTCATCATTGCGCAGTTTGGCGAGTCGATTGGCGTTACCGAAAAATTCCTTTACCCCGTCGTGGTGGCGGTTTCGGTGATTACCACGTTCCTCACGCCTTACACAATCAAACTCGCCGAACCCGCCTACAAGGGCTTGGAAAAGGTGTTGCCGAAGAAATTTTTTACGCTTCTCGGACGCCTCCAACAGGGCAAAACCACCGTCGCACAACAGGGCATTATGCGCCAATTGCTTAAAAAAGTTGGTATTTCGGTGGCGGTCTATGGTATTGTAAGTGGTTTTGTGATAATGCTTTATCAACAATTTCTATCAGGATGGATTGTGGGCGCGATGTCGGCGGTTTTGCCCGAACAGTTTGAATGGGTGTCGCGGCTTGTGGCGTTGAGCGGATTGTTGCTGTTGCTGTCGCCGTTCCTCTACAAGATAATTTCGAGCCACAAAAACGCTCCCGAAGCGCAGAAACTCCGTCAGGACAACACTTACAAACGTGCCGGGCTGATTGCCCTTAATGTGGCGCGTAATGTTTTGGTGATGATGTTTGTAATCGGTTGCATTGGTCGTTATTTCAACCTGACGCTCGGATTGTTGCTTGTGGCGGCGGTGGCTATCGTGGCTGTGATTACGTTTTCGAGCAAGATTCACAAACAGTCGTCCGACATTGAGCAACGTTTCATTGACAACCTCTCCGCCCGTGAGCGCGAACAAGAGAAAAACCGTTCTGTTCGTCGCGAGGTGGAGGACGCTTTCCTCAATTACGACCTGCATCTTGCTGATTTTGAAATCAATCCTGAGTCGTTGTATTGCGGTCATCAACTCCTAAACCTCGACCTTAGACATTCGTGCGGCGTCAATATCGTGCGCATTGTTCGCGGTGGTATGAATATCAACGCCCCGGGCGGTCGCGAGCGTCTCTATCCTCACGACCGTATCGTGGTGGCGGGCAGCGACGAACAGATTAACCTTTTCCGCCAAAAACTTGACACCGCCGTAGATTCCACCAACAAGTCTGACGCGGGGCGAGTTTCAACATTCTCGCTCGAACAACTTCAAGTGCAACCCGGAATGTCGTTCTGCGGCAAGAAGTTGGCGGAATCGCGCATTGGCGAAATGGCTCAGTGCGTTGTTCTCGGCATTGAACACAATGGCGCAATCTCAATGAACCCCTCCGCCGATGTCGTCCTCAACGAGGGCGACACCCTGATTCTGGCAGGCGAGACAGAGAAGATTAAGGGATTGCTGGGGTGATGATGGGGCGTATTGTAGGGATGGGGCGTGTATGAATGGGGCGTATTGTAGGGATGGGGCATTGCCCCATCCCTACGGTGGTTGCAAATTGATTCCTACAACGGCGACAAATCGAATCCTACGGCGGCGACGAATCGATTCCTACGGCGGCGACAAATCGTATTTATCAATAATTAACACCAATTATACCAATGAGACTGAATCAACCTGAAAGAAAATCGCCACGTGCAGGATGGCACGATTATAATGGTGGTGAATATTTTATAACAATATGCACGCACAATCGAGAACATTTTTTCGGTACAATTATTAATCATAAAATGAATTTGTCAGAAATTGGTATATACTACAGCGAAATGTATCGCTAAAATTTCGGAATTAAATCACGATGCCGTTGTGAAAGAATATGTAATAATGCCTAATCATATACATTTGATTTTGGACGTTGTGCGTGTAGGGATGGGGCAATGCCCCATCCCTACGGTGGCGTCGGATTACGATTGCCCCATCCCTACGGTGATGGCGGATCAATTGCCCCAATCGATAGAAATTAATACAGAGATGCAGCGTAGGTCATTGAGCAAGGGTAGGGTTTCGGTGATTATTGGCAGTTTCAAGTCGGCTGTTACAAAATTTGCACGTCAAAAAGGGATATATTTTGCGTGGCAGACCCGTTTTCACGACCACATCATTCGCAATCAAGAAGAATATTATCGAATTGCTACCTATATTAGAGAAAATCCTAACAAGTGGGATGAGGATTGTTTCTTTTTGAAATAGAAATTTACGGTGTCTGTAGGGCTGGGGCATTGCCCCAGCCCTATACAAAGGATTTTGCGGTGTCGTATTCGCCGATGTTTTGCCAAACCCGGACGAATGTGTCTTGCACTGTGTCTTTTGCCTCCTCCTCGTCGCAGAGCATTTTGAGTGCAAGCGAAAACACCATCCGTTGGTACTGCCTCACCACCTGCCTGAACGCCTCCTTGTCACCTTCCCGACACTTGATTAATATGTTTTTTCTAACTGTTCCATTTTGTTCGTTTATCTGCCCAATATACGACGAAGTGTGGTAAAGGTAATGAAAAATATAATCCCCGCACAAAATTATTCCGATATATTTCGCAAAAATTTTTTCCCAAATTAAAAAATATCCGTATTTTTGCCACGTTAATCTCAGAAAAATAGAAAGAAATGCGCTGTGTGAAACGCCATATTACAACATCTTTTAACACCCAAAATTTTGCGGTGTCAGAAATTCTTGTAAACACACACACACA
>JAFPYR010000049.1 GCA_017412115.1 Bacteroidales bacterium
AAATATATCTTATGAGAGGCGAATGAAATACTTCAAATGAATACTTTACAAATGCAAGTGAGTCAAATCGTTGTCTTGATTTTGAGGTAAACGTAAACCAAAGGAAACACTAGTTTTACGCCCAAAAAAGAGATTTTGAAACAGCATATCATTATGCCTTGCAATATATCGACAATCAAAGGTCAGTTATCAGTAATTTAGAAAAAGGCGACATCAAACCAATTCAAGTTAAATTTGAGGGTGAAATCGAAAACCTCAAACTTAAATCTGCCTTTGAGAAAAAGTTTTTTATGATTATTTTGATTGCGGCAATTCTGTTGGCGGTGCTAATTTCGGCGTTGTTTTATCAGAAATCAAAACTCGCCGAGCGGCAGCGTAAAATATTCGAGGCTCAGCAAACCATCAATTCTTACAATCAGAAAATCAGCGAATTGACCAATAAAAACCAAAACCAAAACGCAGAAGAAATCGATTTTTTGCGGCAGAAAGTCAAGGCGTTGGAATTGAAATTTTCGGAGATTTACGTTAGTGGCAAAAACCTTTATGCCCACGTGCTTGGCGACAACAAAATTGGGCGTTGGTCAAAGGAGGATTACCGCAATTTCATCGACTATTACCAAAGCCTTGAATTTCTGTATGTCCGCTCGTTTGAGACTGATTTTGTAAGCCTCACCGACCGTCAGAAAATTTTTCTAATCCTCTGTCACATAGGCAAATCCAAAGAACAGATAATGCACATTATGACATTGGAAGAATCATCTTTCAGGTCGATGAAGTCGAGGATTGAGGGGCAGAAAAATATGAAAAAATGAGCGGGAAACAAGATTCGAACTCGTGTCTTCACACCAAATAATTAATGACTGTGTGGGCTCTAACCATTGGAGATTTACGCAACTAACGTATAGGAAATTCCTTAAACCAGAAGAAAAATCTTCTGTTCAAAAATTTCCGCTGCTACTGCCACTAAGCTATTCCCGCATTTTTTTAAAGTTGCGGCGCAAAAGTAGAACTTATTTTTGTCTTTACAAAATTTGCTGAAAGTTTTTTGTAATATTTTAAAATTCGTGCTACTTTTTGCGGCAAACTCATTTAAAAAGTTTATCACCGAATAAAACACCCTTTATAAATATGACCGGTTATCTTTTACCGTTTTTGTCAAGAGTAGTTTTACCGTTTTTGTCAAGAGTAGTTTTACCGTTTTTGTCAAGAGTGGTCTTACCATTTTTGTCAAGAGTGGTTTTACCGTTTTTGTCAAGAGTGGTCTTACCGTTTTTGTCAAGAGTGGTCTTACCGTTCTTGTCGAGAGTGGTTTTGCCGTTTTTGTCAAGAGTAGTCTTGCCGCTTTGCTCAGTGCGAACCGGAGTTTTGCCAGCGTTGGTCTGTGCAGCACTAATCGTGGCTGTCAGAGTAAGAAGTCCGATAACAAATAAAAACTTTTTCATAATCTTTTAATTAATTAATAATGTTCAACGCATTTTAATTAACAAAAAACATGCCGACGGAATGAATAACGATGAATATAGAAAAAATAGAAATAAATAATTTTGCAATATTTTGAAATTCATGCTACCTTTGCGGCAAATTAAACTTATTTGCAAAAAATTGTAATGGACAGAAATATTGTAAATCAGACGATTAAAGAAATGGGGCTTGAAGATTTTTCAAGCGTAACAATCCGCGACATCGCCAAACTTTCCAAGAAATTGGAGGCGGTAACGGGTGAAAAATTCGTACATTTAGAAATGGGCGTTCCGGGTTTGAAACCTTCTCAAATCGGTGTTGAAGCCGAAATCGACGCCTTAAAAAACAACTGCGCTCAGTCTTATCCGCCAAACGACGGAATTCCCGACATCAAAAATGCTGCATCAAAATTTGTTAAAGCGTTCATTGACTTGGACATAGACCCGCTTTGTTGTATGCCGACAACGGGTTCGATGCAGGGAACGTTTGCTGTTTTTACAACCTTAAAGCATGCTGACCCGAAAAAAGATACGGTTTTGTTTCTTCACCCCGGCTTTCCTGTTCAGACAACGCAATGTGAGGTTATCGGTCTGAAAACCAAAGGAATAGATATTTACGGCTACCGCGGCGAAAAACTTGTTGAAAAACTACGCGAAGTTTTGTCGGGAGGCGGAATTTGCGGTCTTGTCTATTCAAATCCTAACAATCCGTCATGGGTTTGTTTCACGGACGAAGAGTTAAAAGGAATTGGCAAATTGGCTACCGAATTTGACGTTGTAGTTTTGGAAGATTTGGCATATTTTGCGATGGATTTTCGTAAGGATTTGTCCAAACCTTTTGAAGCACCGTTTCAGCCGTCGGTTGGAAAATATACTGACAATTATGTGCTAAGTATTTCAGGCTCAAAGGCTTTCTCGTATGCCGGACAGAGAATAGGCGTAAGTTGCATTTCTAACGGTCTTTATCATAGGAAGTTCAAAAACTTGGAAGAAAAATTTGGCGTTGCAGAGTTTGGTAACTTTATGGCTAACAGAGTGTTATATACGTTATCAAGTGGCGTAACACATTCTGTTCAGTTTGCGATGGCAGCAATGATGAATGCGGCTTGCGAAGGTAAATACAATTTTCTTGATGACGTTAAAGAATACGGCAGACGCGCCAAATTTATGAAAGACGTTTTGCTTGAAAACGGTTTTTATCTCGTTTACGACAACGATATGGGCGAGCCTTTGGCAGACGGTTTTTATTTCACGGTTCAATATCCGAAAATGACGGCAGTGGAATTAACGAAAGAATTGATGTTTTACGGAATTTCAGTTTTTCCGCTCAACACTATGGGGTCAAACGAACAAGGCGTAAGAATTTGCACGTCGTTTTTCCACAAAGATTTGGAACAGGTTTTCAAAGAAAGAATAGAAAAGTTCGCAAGAGAGCATTAGGAGCCGCTCGCCGCGGGGGCGTTCTTTCTTGAAAGAAAGAACCAAAGAACTTTTAATTACTTATCTTCAATGCGTTAGGGGCTGTGGTTTAAAAACCACAGCCCCTAACGCATTGAAGATAAATTTTATAAAAGTTTTCCGGTTCCCTTTTTCAAAAGGGAACGCCTCGCGGCGAGCATTTCATCTCTTGCAATCGTTTGCGCATTTTTCTTATTGTTTTTTGCTATAAAAATGACGGTTAGTACGAAAAAAAACTTAAAATTGCATTGTAAAATTTAAAGAAAAAAAATGAGTAAAAAACCTACATTATCTTTTTGGCAGATTTGGAACGTGAGTTTCGGATTTTTGGGCGTACAGTTTGGTTTTGCGCTTCAGAATGCCAATGTCAGCAGGATTTTGTCGAATCTTGGAGCTGACTTAAATAATATTTCGCTTTTTTGGCTTGCTGCGCCGATTATGGGACTTATTGTTCAGCCGATAGTCGGAAGTGCCTCTGATAGGACATGGAACCGTTTAGGACGTCGTTTCCCGTATATTTTGGGAGGAGCGTTGGTTTCGATAGCTGCAATGTTTTTTATGCCTAACGCTTCGATTGTAACCTCTGTAATGCCGCCGCTTATTTTTGGTGCGATGATGTTGGCATTAATGGACGGTAGTTTTAACGTTACGTTTCAACCTTTCAGGAGTTTGGTTTCGGACATGTTGCCTGAGGAGCAGAAAAACGTCGGTTATTCGATTCAGAGTTTTTTGATTAATGCGGGTGCGGTATTAGGATCTGTTTTGCCGTATGTTTTAACTAATTGGCTTGGAGTCAGCAATATAGCACCTGACGGAGAAGTTCCAAACTCGGTTATTTGGAGTTTTTATATCGGTGGTGCAGTTTTGATTTCCTCGGTTTTGGTAACGATTTTTACAACAAAGGAGTATTCTCCTGAGCAGATGAAGGAATTTGCTGAAACAAAGGACGTTGAGGCTGAAGTTCAAACAAAGGAGAGTTTTTGGTCAGTTTTGAAAAACGCGCCTAAAATTATGTGGCAACTTGCTGTTGTACAGTTTTTTGCATGGTTTGCGCTTTATTTGATGTGGGCGTATTGTACTTCGGGTGTGGCTCAGCATTATTGGGGTACTGCTCCTGAAGATTCTAATTCTCAGGCCTTTAACGAGGCAGGAAACTGGGTCGGAATTATTTTCGGAGCTTACGGTTTGTTTGCGGCATTATATTCTTTGTTGATGCCCAAACTTATAAAAATGTTTTCACGAAAAGTTGTTTATGCGGCTTCGCTTGCTGCGGGCGGTTTAGGATTTATTTCGATGGTTCTTTTCAAAGATCCTAATATGCTGATTGTTAGTATGATTGGAATTGGTATTGCATGGGCTGCAATTTTAGCTTTACCGTTTGCGATACTTTCTAATGCAGTTCCGCAGAAAAAAACAGGTATTTATATGGGAATTTTTAATTTTACCGTTTCCGTTCCGCAGATTATGAGCGGACTTTTAGGCGGTTTTATTTTGAAATATGCTTTTAATAATAATGCAATATATATACTTGCTCTTAGTGGAGTATCAATGATTTTAGGGGGTATATTTGCAATGACAATAAAAGATAATGTTAAATAAAATAATTTCAAAGCATATAAACCAATAGATAAAAAAAACGGGGCTTTTCCATTTTCGCCCCGTTTTTATTTTGCTTTTATTTTTTCGTCTTCTCTTCAATCCATTTTCTTGCATTGACAAAAGCTTCAATCCAAGGTGTAACTTCATCGGATTTTCTTTCAAATGGATAATAACCCCACTGCCAAGACAAGATTGCTCTTTCGGGGTGAGGCATCATTGAAAGGTGTCTGCCGTCAGAAGAAACTATTGCTGCTGCATTATAATCCGAACCGTTAGGATTTGCGGGATATTCTTTGTAAGAATATTTTATCGGAATATTGTATGTTTCTTCAGCATCGGGGAGATAGAATTTGCCTTCGCCGTGAGCGACCCAAACACCGAGTTTTGTTCCCGCTAATGATTTCAACATCACGGAGTTGTTTTCCAAGATATCTACCGTTAAAAACGAAGATTCAAATTTGTGGGAATCGTTGTGACGGAGTTTCGGGTGATTTTTTCTGCCCGGATATACCAAATCCAATTCGTTCATCAATTGACAACCGTTGCAAACGCCAAGACTTAATGTATCAGGACGTTTGTAGAAATTTTCTAATGCCGTGCGTGCTTTGTCGTTGTATTTTAATGCGCCAGCCCAACCTTTTGCCGAGCCTAAAACGTCTGAATTTGAGAATCCGCCGCAATAAACGATGAAATTAACGTCTTCCAACGTTTCTCTGCCCGAAGACAAGTCCGTAACGTGTACGTCTTTAACGTCAAAACCGGCTAAATACATCGTGTATGCCATTTCACGGTCGCCGTTAATACCTTTTTCACGAATAATAGCTGCTTTTACGCCCGTTTTTTCACGACGTTTGGGCGAGATTCCGTATTGTGAGAATTTACCCGTAAAGTTTTCGGGGAATTTAAATTCCAAAGGCTGTTTTTCGTAATTATTGAAACGGCTTTCTGCGCATTTTTCTTCAGTTTGAAGTCTGTCCAAAAGATATGAAGTCTTGAACCAAATATCTCTCAATGCAATTACGTCAAGATTGAATGTTTTGCCGCCGTGAGAGATTTTGAGGTTGCGACTCGGTATTGTTTTGCCGATTCTTTCAAAGCTGATGCCTTCTTTTTCAAGGATTTGTGATACTTTGTCAAAATCCTTAACTTGAAGAACTATGCCCGGATTTTCGCTGAAAAGTGTTGTGCACAGGTCATAATTGTCTTTCAAGTTGATTTCCAAACCGCCTGATACAACAGAGAAACACATTTCCAAAAGCGTTGTTATAATACCGCCTGCCGAAATGTCATGTCCTGCCAAAACTAAATCTTCGCCGATAAGTTTTTGAACGGCATTGAATGCTTTCTTAAAATATGCGGCATCTTTGATGTCAGGGCAATTATCTCCCAAATAATTAACAACTTGCGCAAAACTTGATGCTCCGAGTGTTAAATCGCATTTTGAAAAATCAATATACAAAATATCAGAATTTTCAACTGGTTTCAAATCCGGCGTAACGATTTTCTTAATGTCATAAACATCTGCTGCAGAGGTTATTATAACCGTTCCGGGTGCTAAAACTTTGCTGCCGTCAGGATATTTTTGCGTCATTGACAAAGAGTCTTTTCCCGTTGGAATGTTGATGCCGAGTTCGATTGCAAATTTACTTGCAGCCTCAACAGCCGAATACAAACGGGCATCTTCGCCTTCGTTTTTGCAGGGCCACATCCAGTTAGCACTAAGCGAAACAGAATCCAAGCCTTTCTCCAAAGGTGCAAAAATGAGGTTTGTCAAAGATTCAGCGATTGCGAGTCTTGAGCCTGAGGGAGCGTTAATCAAAGCTGCTGCCGGAGCGTGTCCTAATGCTGTTGCCATACCTCTTGTGCCGGTAAAGTCAATCGTAACAGCTCCTAAATCACAAAGCGGCAACTGAATTTGTCCCGTTGTCTGCTGACGTGCAATTTTTCCCGTAATTGAGCGGTCTACTTTGTTAGTAAGCCAATCTTTGCACGCAACAGCCTCAATTTGAAGTACTTCTGAAAGATAATCCGTGAATTTGTCATCAGAATATTTTACGGGTGAGAATTTTTTCTTAACCGTAACGTCTTTCATAACGGTCTTAGGCGGTTTGCCGAAAAAGTCTTCGAGTTTGAGGTTTATCGGGGTTGATTTGTCCGGATTAACAAATTTGAAGACCATATCGTCAGTGGTTTTGCCCACAACGTACATCGGAGCGCGTTCACGGTCAGCAATTTTTTTCAAGAGCTCAACGTATTGAGGTTTAATAACTAAGCCCATACGTTCTTGTGATTCGTTACCGATAATTTCTTTTGATGAAAGTGTCGGGTCGCCGACGGGGAGTTTGTCGATTTCAATCAAACCGCCGGTCTGTTCTACGAGTTCCGAAAGACAGTTCAAATGTCCGCCTGCGCCGTGGTCGTGAACCGAAACGATAGGATTTTCGTCCATTTCAGAAACGGCACGGATAGCGTTGTAAACACGTTTTTGCATTTCGGGGTTAGAACGCTGAACGGCATTGAGTTCGATGTCGTTTTTGTACTGTCCTGTTGCAACGGAACTTACTGCGCCGCCGCCCATTCCGATGCGGTAGTTGTCGCCGCCGAGAACTACTATCGGCTCTCCGGGTTGAGGCGTACCTTTCAAGCAGTCTTGTTTTTTAGCGTAGCCGATACCGCCGGCTTGCATGATAACTTTGTCAAAACCGTATTTGTCGCTGCCTTCAAAATGTTCAAATGTCATTAATGAACCGTTAATCAAAGGTTGACCGAATTTGTTACCGAAATCGCTCGCACCGTTAGAGGCTTTGATGAGGATTTCAACGGGAGTTTGATAAAGCCATTTACGTTCTTCTATTCTGCGTTCCCATTCTCTGCCGCTGAGGTCAGCAAGGGGTTCTTTGTTGCCGGAATTTTCTTCCAAACGGGGATAAGATGTCATATAAACAGCCGTTCCTGCAATCGGGAAACTGCCTTTTCCGCCCGCCATTCTGTCTCGAATTTCACCGCCGGAGCCTGTTGCAGCACCGTTGAAAGGCTCAACCGTAGTCGGAAAATTATGTGTTTCGGCTTTCATTGACAAAACCGTTTCAACGTCTTTGATTTCAAATTCCGAAGATGTATCGGTTTTTTCGGGAGCAAATTGTTCGGAGATATGTCCTTCCAAAAATGCAACGTTATCTTTATAAGCCGAAACTATTCCTCGCGGATTAGCTTTAGAGGTGTCTTTAATTAATTGGAAAAGTGATTTTTCTTTTTCTTGACCGTCGATAATGAAAGTTCCGCCGAAGATTTTGTGGCGGCAATGTTCTGAATTGACCTGCGAAAAACCGAAAACTTCGCTGTCGGTGAGTTTTCTGCCGAGTTGTTTGCCAAGACCTTCGAGATAAAGAATTTCTTCTTCGCTCAAGGCAAGACCTTCTTGTTTGTTGTAAGCCCTCATATCGTCGATATAAACGACAGGGTCTGGTTTTTTGTCGATAGTAAAAACGTTTTCGTCAATGCCGTTATAAACTCTTTGAAGCATTTTGTCGAAAACGGGTTGTTCATCATTTTTAACCGGTAAGAATTTTTCAATTCTTTCAACGCCTATAACACCCATGTTTTGAGTGATTTCGACGGCGTTAGTACTCCATGGAGTAATCATTTCGCGCCTCGGACCGACGAAAGTTCCTGAAATTTTGTTTTGCGGCAACTTTTTGGCATTACCGAAAAGCCATAAAAGTTTTTTGTCGTCTTCTTTGTTCAAAGCCTGTTTGAGTTTAACGGCATAAATTACCGTTCCCTCTGACTGATAGAATATTAACATATTTTTTGGTGTTGGTTTATATGGCAAAGGTAAGAAAAATTTTTGAAAAGGAATGTATTTTTATATAAAAAAAGTAGAGGCGTTGTACACCAACGCCTCTACGAATAAAATATTAAAAAAATGTTTACAATTTAGCCAAAGCCCATTTAGCGTAGAGGTCAGATTTGAAACCGAATTTTTCGTCCAAAACGCCTGCCGGTGCTGACGCGCCAAAGTGTGTCAAACCGAAAACGTCTTTCTTGAAAGCCGGAATAATCGTTGCAAATACGCTCGGAAGACCTGCTGTCATACCAAGAACTCTTGCTGATGACGGAATAATTTGTTCAACGTATTTTTCGCCTTGGTTTTCAAACAAACGCGGAGAAATTACTGAAACTACGCGAACTTTTTTGCCTGATTTTTCAGCGATTTCGCCTGCTGCACCAACTAATGTTGCAACCTCAGAACCGTTAGCAACCAAAACAACGTCAGGTGTGCCTTCTGCGGTCTGACATACAACATAACCACCTTTCTCGATTTGTGCAGCACGCTCTAATTGTGATGCGGCTTTACCTTGCGGCAAGCAGTCAATATTCTGTCTTGAACCAATCATAACGGTCGGGCAGTCAAAATTCTTGAACGCCAATTTGTAAGCCTCGATTGACTCGTAACCGTCAGCAGGACGAAGAACCAATGTAGACATCTTACCGTCGTGATTATCAACTTGTTCCATCAAGCGGATTTGAGCCTCTTGCTCGATAGGTTCGTGAGTAGGACCGTCTTCACCAACGCGGAATGAATCGTGTGTGTAAAGGAATATTGCAGGAGTTTTCATAAGAGCAGCCACTCTGAGAACCGGTTTTTCGTAGTCAGAGAATACGAAGAATGTTCCGCAAACTGTTCTTACGCCGCCGTGCAAGCACATTCCCACGCAAAGAGCTGCCATCGTGAGTTCCGAAACACCGGCCTGCAAGAACGAACCTGAAAAGTCGCCCGGAACAAATGCTTTGGTCTTTTTCAAAAACTCGTCAGTCTTGTCTGAGTTTGAAAGGTCTGCCGAGGCAACAACCAAGTTTTCAACTTTGCCGTACATTGCAGCCAACGTTTTGCCTAATGCGCCGCGTGTTGCAGTCGGTTTGTCGAAGTTAAGATCTTTGAAATCAGGAAGTTCAAAGTCGTTGTTAAGATATTGCTGATATTTTTTAGCAAGTTCGGGATTCTCAGCAGCCCATTTTGCTTCTTCTGCTTTTTCTGCTTTTGCAGCAGCAGCTTTTTCAGAAAGTTTCTGAGCGTAATACTCTTTAACTTCGGGGAAAATAACAAACGGATCTGCGGGATCGCCGCCCAAATGTTTAACGGTCATTTCAAAACTACCGCCTGATTTAGAAACCGGCTGACCGTGAGTTGAACATTTGCCTTCAAAGTTTTCGTTGTTTTCGGTAACAATACCTTTACCCATTGCGGTCTCGCCGATAATAAGGGTAGGTCTTGTTTTTTCGTCCTGAGCGTTTTTGAGTGCCTGACGGATAGCAGCAGCGTCGTTACCGTTGATTTTTACAACATTCCAACCCCAAGTTTTGTATTTTGCATAAGTATCTTCGTCAGATACTTCGTTGCATTTTGTTGAAAGTTGGATTTTGTTGGAATCGTAAAACATAATGAGGTTTTTGAGTCCCAAGAAACCTGCGATACGTCCTGCGCCTTGTGAAATTTCTTCTTGAATACCACCGTCCGAAATATAAACGTAGGTTTTGTGTTGAACTCTTTTGCCGAATCTTGCAGCCAAAAATTCTTGAGCAATAGCAGCACCAATACCGAGAGCGTGTCCAACGCCGAGGGGACCAGAGGTATTTTCGATACCGCGTTTAACGTCTCTTTCGGGGTGACCTGGGGTTACGCTGCCCCACTGACGGAAGTTTTTAATGTCCTCGAGCGAGAATTTGTTGATGAGAGTCAAAATTGAATAAAGCATCGGAGACATGTGTCCGGGGTCAAGGAAAAATCTGTCGCGATTGTCCCATTCTGGGTCTGAGGGGTCAAATTTCAAAAATTCTGAAAATAATACGTGTACGAAGTCCGCACCGCCCATTGCACCGCCCGGGTGTCCTGATTTTGCTTTTTCTACCATTGCTGCGGCAAGTAATCTTACGTTGTCAGCAGCCATAAGGTCTGTTTTCTTTTGGTCCATTTTCTTTAATTAAAATTATTTTGTAATATGAATGTATTTTTCAATTATTTCTTCAATTTGTTGTGGATTGACAGGTTTGTCGATAAAACTATCGCAACCCGAAAACGAATAATCCCTCCTATCCTGAGCCGAAAAGTACGAAATTTGTGCTATCGTATTGACTTGAGGATTTATCTTTTTTATAATTTTCATAACCTCTGCACCGCTAATTCCGGGCAGCGTTAAATTGCTGATAACCATAACAGTTTCAGGGTTATTCTTGAAAACTTCCAATAACTCTTTGCCCGTTTTTGCCCTTAAAATGTTAAAGCCCATGTGTTGGAGTACTTCGTTTAACAGAATGAACGAAACGTCTTCGTCTTCACCCACTATTATTTTTATATCTTCGTATTTTTTTATGTTTTTCGATTTTTGATTACCTATGGGCAGCGATACATAAAAAATCGTTCCGACACCCGGCGAGGAATCAAACCAAATATCGCCGCCTAAAGCCGAAACATATTTTTTAACTAATGCCAATCCTATTCCTGTACCGCCGTAGGTCTTTGTGTAAGTGTTTTCACCGTGTTCAAATGGCATATAAATTTTATCGTAAAGTTCAGGATTAATACCTATTCCCGAATCCTTAACGTAAAAAACCACCGTTTGAGCATCGTTTGACGAGCCTATTTCAACAACGCCTTTTGAGGAGAATTTGAGCGAATTGCTTACCAAATTGTTGAGAATTTTGCAAAGCATATCGCCGTCCGTTTCCACTGAAAAGCCGACTTTGTTTTCATTGTTGATAACAATATCAAGACCTTTGGCTGAGGCCTCGGCTGAATTTTTCTTGGCAACGCTTTCCAAAATCGAGGAAATGTCGGTTTGCTGAAAATTCGGCGAACTCTCTCCCGTTAGCGTTTGCGAAAAATCCAAAATATTGCTGAAAATCGATAACAATTTTATCGCATTACTTTTAATATAAGCCAAATATTCGTTGCGCCTTTCTTCCTCTGTATTTTCTTTTATCAAATCCGTAAAACCGATAATCGCATTCATCGGCGTATAAATCTCGTGCGAGATATTTGCTAAAAATTCGTTTTTGGTTTTTTCGGCAAGTTCCACTTTTTCTTTGGCCTCTTTGTATTTCAAAACCGCTTGTTCGAGTTGCGTATTAAGGTTTTTCATTCTTTGATTGATATTTTCCAAAGTCTGAGTCCTTTCCTTAACTTTCTCTTCCAGACCGCAGTTTACGATTAGAAGTTCACGGTTCAACTTGCTGATTGTCAGATGTGTTTTTACCCTGACTAACAATTCTTCCGTCTGTATAGGTTTGGTAATATAATCTACTGCACCGGCTTTGAAAGCCTTGATTTTGTCAAACGAAGAATTAAGAGCCGACATAAAGATTATAGGTATGTCTTTGGTTTTGTCATTTGCTTTCAAAAGTGCGCAGATCGCATAACCGTCAATATCGGGCATCATTATATCCAACAATATTAAATCCGGTCTTGTTTCGTTAGCAGTGAGAATGGCTTCGTTGCCGTTTGTTGCCGTGAAGACACAAAAACCCTTGCCCTCCAAGAGCGACTGAACGAAAGCAACTATTGAAGGTGTATCATCTACAATTAAAACATTTTCCTTTATATCATTGATAGGCATATAGTTATCATTATTTTATAAAGTGTCTGCCGTGTTGAAATTTTGGCATACAAATATTGTTATTTTTTCTTAATATTCAAAGATTTTTTTATTTTTTTTCAAAAAATATTTTTTTTGCATAATTGGATTTTCTTGTCTACCTTTGCAGTTAAAAATTTAAAGAAAAAAATGGCAAAAGAAAACTCATATTCTTTCAAAGACGTAATCAAGGCTTGGGGCAAATTTTTTATTTCGGCTTACTTTATAAAAAATTTCTGCATTTGGTTGGCTTCGATAGTATTGTTTTTTATTTTAGTATTTGTGGGCTTGAGGATTTACACCCGTCATTCCCAAAAAGTCAGCGTACCGAGTGTTGAGGGTATGACGCTTGACGAGGCTAAAAAAATTATATTAGAGAGAAAACTTGTCCCGGAGATTACGGATTCAGTTTTCGGAGGCTCTTCAAAACCGGGTACGATAATTCCTAACGGACAGATTCCTACCGCCGGTTATTCCGTGAAAGAAGGAAGAAAAGTTTACTTGACTTACAAAGCATGGTCAAAGGAACTTGTTGATATGCCGACAGTTACTAACATTTCTTTGAAGGATGCCAAAAGACGTATTGAGAGTTGCGGTTTGCTTTTGGGAAAGGTTACCAGAAAAAAAGCTAAATTCAAGGATTTCGTTTTGGAAGCCCGTTTCAACGGTGCTAAAATTCCTCAAGGCGAGGGTCAGCCTTTCAAACTTCATAAAGGCGATGTCGTTGATTTAGTAGTTTCGGACGGTAGCGAAGATCAAAATTCCAATGCTGATTTCTCTAAGGAGGACAGCGATTCGGATTCTAATTTCGATAAGCCAGACAACGGTATTGACGAATTTTAAATTTTTTTTTTTGACGATAACTAAAATGCGAAAATTAACCGGAATTATTACTATATTAACAATTTCTCTGACGGTGTTTTTTTCCGTTGGTGGTTTCGCATATTATCAGGAAGATATTTCTGAGGAATTGGAATTGCCTTTTTTTGACGATTTTTCTTACGGGGGAACCCTTCCCGAAGAACAGTTTTGGGTCAATAAAGGCACTGAAATTTCATTTGTTATGGCAAAAAATCCGCCGAGTACCGGGGTTTTGGTTTTTGACGCTTTGGACTATAACGGCAAATTTTATAAAGATGCCGCATATTCTGCCCGTTGCAGCGGAGATACAATAGAAAGCCGTCCTATCAACCTTTATTATCCGAACGACAAAACTATTTATTTGAGTTTTTATTATTTGGCGGGAGGTTTAGGCGACAGACCCGAAGAAGGTGATTCTTTGTGTTTGGATTTTTATTCCCCCTCCATGAATGCTTGGTTCAACGTAAAACGTTATGAAGGAATACCGCAAAAAGATTTCAAACAGGAAATTATTAACATTTCCGAAAAAAAATATCTTAAAAAAGGTTTTAAGTTCCGTTTCAGAAATTATTTCAGCCCGGGAACTTCCATGCAGCCGGATTTAGTGAGTGATTGTGATTTTTGGCTGATAGATTACGTTAAACTTGATAAAAATCGTTCTGAAATTGATACTTGTTACGAGGATGTGTCTTTGACGGCTTTGCCAGAAATTAAAATCGGTGATTATCAGTTAGTTCCGTGGAAACATTATTTAGAGGAACCCGACAAAGAGAAACTTTCTTACACTATATATTATCGTAACAATGACGAAAAGCCGAGACTTTTGGATTCAATGCAGCTTATTTTAATGCAGGATACTTTTTCGCTTGGTACTTACAATATGCCTTCTTATATGGATTTTGAAAACAACAACGATGAGTTTTCTTTTCGTTTCAGCTCTAAGTCGGCGGATACTGCGGTTTGTCAGATGAAGGTAAGAATTGTCAGCGATGTCATTTATAATGATTATCCTATTAATAACAGCGTTGTTTTTTCCAAAAAGTTTTCGGATTGTTATGCCTATGATGACGGAACGGCGGAGGCAGCATACGGACTTTACGGTGAGGGTAGTACGGGCGGACTTGCGGCCGTAAAATTTTATACTTTAACACCTGACAGACTTAACGGCGTTTATATTTATTTCTGTCCTGTTTTTAAGGATGCTCAGGCGGAGTATTTCAATTTAAAGGTGTTTAATTCGATTAAAGGTGTGCCCTCGGCGGAGATTTATTCGCTTGACAATGTGGCTGTTCCTAAATCAGAAACCGGAAAATTTGTATTTTTCCCCTTTGAGGAGTTAATACAAGTTACCGATACTTTTTTTATCGGTTGGGAAAAACTTTCTCCGAAGATTATGGCTGTCGGTTTTGATAAAAATACCGTAGAGCCTAACAATAAATTTTTTAATCTTAACGGCACTTGGCGGTCCTCAAAAGAGAAAGGTCAGATTATGATGAGGCCCTCGTTCGGAAATTTGAAAACCGGAGTGGAAAATATTAGGGAGGAAAAAAAGCCGCATGAAATGTCGGTTAAAATTTATCCTAATCCGACAACCGATTATATTAATATTGAGTTGAAAGAAAGTGTTTCCATGCAAAAATTCAGTGTTTATTCCCTCACGGGCAAAAAAGTTAAAGATTTTCTTTTTGAGGGAATTTCCATGGAAATTTATCTTGGAGATTTACCTTCCGGAGTTTATGTCGTGGTTTCGGAAGGCTTAAAAATACGGCAAAAAGTTTTAATTATTAAATAACCATAAAAAGGCGATGGCAGAGTTAGAAGAATTGTTTGACGAAGATTTCAATGACGAATCGGATTTTTCTGAGGCGGAAAACCTCTCTCAAAAAACTGAGCGTTATCATATAATAGTGGACAAGGGTCAGGAATTGGAAAGAATTGACAAATTTCTTGACAACAGAATACAAGGCGTTTCCCGAAACAAAATTCAGGAAGCGGCTAAAACGGAATGCATTATCGTTAACGGAAAACCTGTTAAAAGTAATTACAGAGTTCATCCGGGCGACGAAATTTCTGTTATGCTTCCCGGTGAACATTCTGATTTTGAGTTAATTCCCGAAAACATTCCGCTTGACATCGTTTACGAAGACGAGGATTTAATCGTTGTTAATAAAAAAGCCGGAATGGTGGTCCATCCCGCTCACGGCAATTATACGGGTACATTGGTTAATGCTTTGGCGTATCATCTTGGTTCTAATTCCGAGTTTGACAGCTCTGATACTCGTCCCGGACTTGTTCACAGAATTGATAAAAACACTTCAGGGCTTTTGGTTATCGCCAAAAACGAAGCTGCAAAAGTCAATTTGACAAAACAGTTTTTTTATCATACCGTTAATAGACGTTATCAAGCACTGGTTTGGGGAGATTTCAAAGAGCAAATGGGTACTGTTGAAGGCAATATCGGCAGAAATCCGAGGGATAGAAAAAGTATGTGTATTTTCCCGAAAGAAAGCGGAATCGGAAAACCCGCAATTACGCATTACAGAGTTTTGGAAAGGTTCGGATATGTCAGCCTTGTGGAATGTAAACTCGAAACGGGCAGAACGCATCAAATCCGTGTGCACTTAAAAAGTATCAATCATCCGCTTTTTAATGATGATGTTTACGGTGGCGACAGACTTTTAAGAGGTACGACATTTGCAAAATACCGTCGTTTCGTGGATAACTGTTTTGAAATTATGCCAAGGCAGGCTCTTCATGCTAAAACCTTGGAATTCAAGCATCCGAGAACGGGTGAGATTATGAGTTTTGATTCTGTTTTGCCCTCCGATATGCAGGAGGTAATCGATAAGTGGAGAGTTTATTCGCTTTCAGGCAAATTGTTGGAAGAAAATGATTGAAATTTAAATTAAAAAAGGTATTGTTTTTGCAATTTAATTTCAAAAAATACGTTAATTAATTAATAGCTGTTAATTAAAAAAATGAAATTTATGCGTGTAAAATTTACAATATTATTTTTGTTAGCAGTACTGAATATTGACGTTTTTGCGCAAGGCGTTAGTTTCGGTATTACAATGGGTGTTAATTCCTCTTATCTTATCGGTAAGGACAAAATTGAAGGTTCAAAAAATCGTCTCGGTATTTGTCCGGGAATGTTTTTAGACATTCCTTTGGTGTATGAATCTTTTCTTGAAATTGGTGCAATTTATTCTCAGCAAGGAGTTTGCGTTAAGACCGAGCCTGATGCTCCGAACAATGTCGTTGTAAAATATACCGAATTGCGTAAGATTGATTATTTGACCGTTCCGATTACTTGGAAACAAAAATTCGGTGATTTTTTTACTCAGGCAGGACCTTTTGTAAGTATTGCAACTAATGCCGAACTTACTTGGAAAAAAGATTCAATTCTCAATCAAAGTGCTGTAAAAGAGGGCGAACAATCCTCATATCGTTTTGAGGGTAAAAAGGGAAGTTTCGTAAACAATCTCAGACAATACGATGTCGGTGCTATGTTCGGAATAGGACTTCAAACGGCAATTACTGGCGGTATGGATTTGTTTTTCGGCGCAAGTTACAAAATCGGATTTTTCTCCGTTGAAACAAAAGGCAAAAACGAAAGTCGTAACAAAATCCTTCGTAATCAGGTCTTTTCTGCTACGGCAGGTATTTATTTCGTTAAAAGTCGTGCTTCAAGAACTTACCGAGGTCATAGCAGACGCAGGTAATGGTTTTGCGTTATGAAACTGAAATTTTATATAGCAATTTCTTTCTTGTTTTTCATTATAAACGGCTCTAATGCTCAGCAGTTTACGATGAAAGGTGGTGTTATATACTCCAAAATGCACACTCGCGAAATCGTGGGTAGGGTAGAACCGCTTTTGAATTATTATTACGAGGCTAATTATTGTTACCGTTTCGGCAGAGGAAAATTTTGGACGGTGGGGTTCGGTTATTTAGGTTCGGGCGGAACTATTTATGACTCAAGAATCGCTAATGTTAATATTGATTATCATGTGGACATAAGATTCAGCAATTTGATTTTTCCCGCTAAATTGAAAATTTCGACGGAGCACCGTGCCCATCCAAGATATTACGCCTTTGTAGGTGTTGCTCCGGCGTGGATGTTCAATGAGGAAAGAGAACTCGAATACACTTGGCAGGATGCGGAACTCGAAAGACGTAAAAGCGAACTCCATGATATGAAAAAAACTCTTTTCCCTTATACTGCAAAACAACTTCAGGGTTATGTTTTAATCGGTGGCGGCGTTTATTACAAACACGTCGTTTTGGATGTCTCCGCTATGATTAACACTTTTAATGTTTACAAAGAACACGTTGCGCCGGTTTCTTTTAATTCGGGCGTTATCGCAACTATCGGCGTTCAGATTTCAAGAGCGCGAAACAAAATGTGGTAGCCATGAAAAAACAATTCTTTGTCATATTATTAACGCTTTTTACTTGCGGCTTTATAAATGCTCAAGTGCCTTTTCAAAGCCGTCCGACCGCCTTTACGATTGGCCACAAAGAATTTGAAATCTCACTTTTTGCTCCTTCAAGATACGGTTTCTGCAAAAATACAGAAGTTTTTTCAACCGTTTTCCTCGATTGGAAATTACCTAATGTCGGTATTAAACGCCTTTGGTGGAAAAAAACTGCTAAATCTAAACAAGGATTCTTTAAATCCCGCGATATTTATTTCGGAACGGTTCATAATTTGGATTATCCGAATATGTTTTTCAAAAGCGTTCAAAATCATAAAAAAGATTATATTTCAGATACTTGCATTTTGCCTAACGTTATCACTATGCGAAATGAGGCAAGAATGACTTTTTTCTTGAAAAAAAGAACATCGTGCGATGCACCGAATTTTTTGTTCACATTGAGGGCGGGGCTGAAAAATTCTTTTAAATTAAGAAAGGATTACAATATGCCGCCAGTCAAAAAAACGCCGCTGTGGTATCGTGAAACCGTAGTTTGTCTTGATACGATAGTTTGGTTTGTCGGTGCGGACTTGGATTTTAGTTTAACGGGAAGACTTAATATGTTGGCGGATTTGGATTTTTATTCCGTGGATTGGAATGTTAAGGATTATTCTGTGGAGAGTAAAATTTCTGTTTACGGATATTTCGGAATGAATCACAACATATTGCTTTCTGTCGGGGTAAAACTCGTTTGCGGAACAGTTTATTCCGATATGAAATTCTCCGTTTTGCCGATGTTGGACATTGCGTATTTGTTTAAACTAAAAAAGAAGAAACGTGAGGTCGGACTTTTCGGCTGATGACATGAAAGAAAAATATGGAAACTAAAATAGAATTAGAAAATCTTAATCCGGTAGATTTTTACGGTGTTAATGAACAGCGTTTGGAAAAAATTCGTCAGTTGTTCCCTAAAATTAAAATTATTGCAAGGGGCAACTCTTTGAAACTTTTGGGTGAGAGTTCAGAAGTTGATAAGTTTTCCTTGTTGCTGAAAAAAATCAAAAAACACGTTTCTACTTTTAATACCTTGACCGATACCGAGTTTGAAAGTCTTTTGCTTAACGATGAACACAAAGCCTCGTTGTCAGCAGGTTCAGGCGGTGCGATTTTGTTTTCGCTTCAGGGACAGGCTATTAAGCCAAGAAGTGAAAATCAGGTCAGAATGGTTGAGGAGTTTGAAAAAAAGGATTTGATTTTTGCAACCGGTCCTGCCGGAACGGGTAAAACCTATTTGGCTGTGGCTCTTGCCGTTAAAGCATTGAAATCAGGTCTTGTAAAGCGCATAATCCTTTGTCGTCCCGCAGTGGAGGCCGGCGAAAAAATCGGATTTTTGCCCGGCGACATGAAAGAAAAACTCGATCCTTATATGCAGGCTTTGTACGATGCGTTGAACGATATGATTCCTCAAAAAAGACTTGAGGCGTTGATTGAGGAAAGAATTGTTCAGATAGCACCGCTTGCTTTTATGAGGGGCAGAACCTTGGGCGAGGCTGTCGTAATTTTGGATGAGGCTCAAAACGCTACGATTTCGCAGCTCAAAATGTTCCTTACCCGAATGGGTGAAAATTCCAAATTCATTATCACCGGCGATGAAACTCAAATTGATATTGCCGACAAAAGGGATTCGGGACTTGTTCACGCTCTGAAAATTTTGAAAAATTTAGAAAATATTTCATTTATACGGTTTAAAAATTCTGACGTAGTCCGTCACAGACTTGTGAAACAAATTATTGAGGCTTACGATAGGGATTTTGCCGAAAGAAAAAACAAATAAAAATTATGTCAAAAGCATTAGTAAAAACTGACTTTAATTTCAAGGGTCAGAAAAGCGTATACCACGGTAAAGTCCGTGATGTGTACAACATCAATGATGAAAAATTGGTAATGGTGGCAACCGACAGAATTTCTGCCTTCGACGTCGTTTTACCTAAAGGTATTCCGTTCAAAGGTCAGATTCTCAATCAAATAGCCGCTAAGTTTTTGGACGAAACCAAAGACATCGTTCCTAACTGGAAACTTTCAACGCCCGATCCTATGGTAACTATCGGCGTTAAATGCGAACCGTTTCCCGTTGAAATGATTATCAGAGGTTATCTTACGGGTTCAAGTTGGAGAACTTACAAAGCAGGTGCAAGAGAAATCTGCGGTGTTAAAATTCCTGAGGGAATGAAAGAACATCAAAAATTTCCTAAACCTATTATCACTCCTACTACAAAAGCCGCTGAAGGTCATGATGAGGATATTTCAAAAGAGGAAATCATAAAACGTGGTTTGATTTCTGCCGAGGATTATGCTCAAATTGAGGAAATAACATACAAACTTTTTGAGCGCGGTACCCAAATCGCTGCAAAACGCGGTCTTATCCTCGTTGATACTAAATACGAATTCGGCAAAAAAGACGGTAAAATTATTCTTATCGACGAAATTCATACGCCCGATTCTTCCCGTTATTTCTACAAAGAAGGTTACGAGGAAAGATTCCAAAAAGGTGAGGCTCAAAAGCAACTCTCAAAAGAGTTCGTTCGTGAATGGCTTATGTCAAACGGTTTTCAAGGCAAGGAGGGACAAAAAGTTCCCGAAATGACGGAAGAAATCGTAAACGGCATTTCAGAGCGTTATATCGAACTTTATGAAAATATAACCGGCGAAAAGTTCCAAAAAGCAGACCTTTCGCAGGATTTGGCTCAGAGAATTCAACAAAATGTAAATAAGGCGTTGTAAACGCCTTATTTTTTTTGCTTTTTTTTAGCTTTTTTTGATTTTTTGTTTGTTAATTGTTAAAAAAAGTTCTTTTTACGTCCATTTAATTTAATATTAAATACACATATTTTTTTATTTTGTTTGTATTTGTAACTTTTAGGGGTTGAAAAGATGTTACAAAATTTAAAACATATAGGTTTCTTTTCTGATAATCAAATCATTACGTTTTCGCGTTTTTTTAAAAAATATTTTTTCGCAAAAGGCACAAATTCAAATCTTAAAAATTTGCGATTCTTAAAAAAACATTAAAAATTTGCGATTGTTAGAATTAATTTTAACACAAATAAACAATTATTTTAATATCTTAATTTATTTAGTAATTAATATGAGAAACAATCAGAAATTAAACTTTGCTTCATGTAGGAGGCTTTTTAAAAGTCTCTTATTATTGATGGCAATGTTATCGGTCTTTACCGTTGATGCTTGGGCGCAGGCTACAATCAAGGGTAAGGTATCGGACGAGAGCGGCGAGCCTTTGCCGGGTGCAAATGTCGTCGTTAAAGGTACTACTATTGGTACGATTTCGGATTTTGACGGCAACTTCGTTCTCTCTAACGTTCCGGAAGGTAATCAAACTATTTCCGTTTCGTTTATGGGTTATCAAACTCTTGAGAGCGATTTTGTTTTCGTTTCGGGTTCTACCATTACTCAAGACTTCCCCTTGATAGAAGACAACGAACAACTTGATGAGGTAGTTGTTGTCGGTTACGGTGTTCAGAAAAAGAAACTCGTAACGGGTGCTACCGTAGAGGTAAAAGGCGATGATATTCAAAAAATGAATACAACGCAGGTTCTCGGAGCTTTGCAAAGTCAATCTCCCGGTGTTAATATCCAATCTAATTCAGGACAACCCGGCGATGGTTTCAAAATCAGTATTCGTGGTGCCGGTACAAACGGTTCTACTGCTCCTATTTACGTTATTGACGGTGTAGCCGGCGGCGACATCAACTCTTTGAACCCTGCCGATATCGAAAGAATCGACGTTTTGAAAGATGCTGCATCTTGCGCAATCTATGGTTCAAGTTCCGCTAACGGTGTTATTCTTATCACCACAAAACAAGGTAAAGCCGGAAAAGTTCAAGTAACATACGACGGTTCTATCGGTTGGTCTGACCCTTACAAATTGCCCGATATGCTCACGGCTAAAGAATACATGGAAATCATGGATTTAACGGCTTTCAATCAAGGTAAAGAGGCATACGATTGGTCAAAATACATTAAAGACGAAGAACTTTTAGCTGCTTATCAAAACGGTTCAAACAAAGGTACTGATTGGATTGGCGAATTACTAAACGAACATGCCGTTACAACCTCTCATGCCGTTAATATTGCCGGTGGTAATGATGTAAGCAATTTCTCTACCGGTTTAGGTTATCAATATCAGGACGGTGTTTTCGGCGGTCCCGTAAAATCAGATTACAAACGTTTTACTTTCCGTTTGAATTCTGAACATATTCTTTGGAAAGGTTCTAACCGTGATATTATCAAATTCGGTGAAAACTTTTATTTCCAACACAAACAAAATCAAGGTATTCAAATCGGTAATCAATACGCAAACTTACTTTCTACCGCTTTGAGAGCAAATCCTCTTGTTCCGGTTTATAACGAAGACGGAGAATTGTTTATGCATGACGACATCGCAGAATTAGGATTGTTTGATTACAATCTATATTCTTCAAACCCCATTGCATACGCATTGAATACTCAATCGGGTAACAATAAATCAAAGAATTTCAACATGAACTCTTCTTTCTATGTTGATGTTCAACCTATTAAAAATTTGACTTATAAAGGTTTGGTAAGTTACAAAAACTACTCTTCTTCATGGAGAGCATACACACATGCTTATTACCTCAACGATCAAGGCGAAAAAGTAGATGAAGGCAGCGATGCTATTTCTAATAATTTGTCTTTGGGTTGGAATTGGTCTGCTACGAACACAATCAATTATAAATTTGATTTAGCCTCTGATAATCATTTTGATGTTTTGGTTGGTACTGAATATTCAAAATCTCGTCCCGGTTACGGTGAAAACGTTGATGCGACCGCAAAAGGTAACGTTTTCTCAAAAATGGACAACAGTTTTGAATATGCTTATCTTCACAACGCTTCAGCAAACAAGAGTGCAGTTGTAGACGGTTATCCTGCCTCTTACGGTTCTAAAGTTTCGTATTTCGGCCGTATTAACTACGACTTCAACGAATTTTTGATGTTTAGTGCTGTTTTCAGAGCTGACGGTTCTTCTAAATTCTCTAAAGACAATCAATGGGGTTATTTCCCGTCATTTGCAGCAGGTTGGGTAATGTCTAACATGGACTTTATGAGCAGTGTTAATTGGGTTTCTTTCTTGAAACTTAGAGCAAGTTGGGGTCAGAATGGTAACGATAATATTTCAACCGACGCATTTACCTCCGGTTGGAATTTCGGTGATTTCGGCCAGTATTCTTTTGGTAACAATAAAAATTCTGCAACCAGAGGTGCTTACAAAGACCGTCTTGCTAATCCCGGGCTTACATGGGAGACTTCAGAGCAAACCAATATCGGTATTGACGCACGTTTCTTGAATTCTAAATTGTCAGTAACTGCTGATTGGTACAACAAAACCACAAAAGACCTTTTGGTTGCAGTTGATGTAAATGCTTTGACAGGTTTTACTTCTCAAATTCAAAACGCAGGTACTGTTAAAAATACCGGTATAGAACTTTCTTTAGGTTATCAAGACAAAATAGGTAAAGATTTTACTTATTCTGTTAATTGGAATATGGCTTTCAACAAAAACGAAGTTACTGAGGTTAAAAACTCTAACAAATATATCGAAGGTGGTAACGACTTGTTAGCTCAATCTACGGGTTATATCGCACGTATGGAAGAGGGTTATTCTATCGGTTATTTCTACGGTTACAAGACCGACGGTGTTATTCAAAACGAAGCAGACCTAAAGAAATACTTAGACAATAACTGCGGTGGTGATGCTTCTAATTCTCTTCAAGGTAAATCTATCGCTCCCGGTGATTTGAAATTCGTTGATACTAACGGCGACGGTGTTATAACAAGTGATGATAAAACCGACATCGGTCATCCTACACCTGATTTTACGACCGGTCTTTCTTTGAATTTCGGTTACAAAGGATTTGATTTGTCATGCGTATTGTATGGTGCATTCGGTCATCAGATTGCCCGCTCTTACAGAAAATTCTCTGACGGTGAAAAAGAAAACTACACTTCTGAGGTTTATGATTATTGGTTTGGCGAGAATACTTCTAATGTTCATCCTATTTTGACAATAGGCAGCCATGCAAACACTATGAATATTTCAGATATTTATATTGAGAATGCTGATTATGTTCGTATGCAGAACTTAACTTTGGGTTATGATTTCAAACATCTTTGGAAATCTTGTAATCTTCAACAAATTCGCTTCTATTTTTCAGCACTTAATTTGTTCACCATTACAGGTTACAAAGGTATGGATCCTGAAAACGGTATAGCTCTCAATAGTAACGAACCTTGGGTAACAGGCGTTGATGTAGGAAATTATCCTAATCCTCGTACATTCTTATTCGGTGTTAACATTAAATTCTAAAAATTAACTGAAAATGAAGAAGTTTAATATATTTTTATCAACATTGGCTATTGCCGGAAGTTTGACATCCTGCGATCTTGATTCTGTTAGTATGACGGAACAAAACGATTCAAACTTCCCGCTTGATGCCGACGATGCCGCTTCGGTATTGGCAGCTATTTATCAAAACAATAATAAAATTAATGCTTTTCCGCAAAAGTCATTTTTATATCTTTCGATGTTGGCCAGCGACGATCAGTTCGGCGGCGGTGGTAACAATGACTATGATATGCAAGCTTTTGACCTTATCGGAAATAGCGGTTCTGACAAAACCCGTGATTTTTACTCTGCAAGATTTGAGGGTATCAGTCGTGCTAATTCTTTTATCAACATGGTTGATAATTTAACTATGGATGATGATGCTAAAAAGCAGGCAAAAGGCGAGGCGTTGTTTTTGAGAGCTTTTTACTACTACGAATTGGCTTCGATGTACGGTAAAATTCCTCTTGTAACTAATCCTCCTGAGTACAAAATTCCTGAAACCCACGCAGAACTTTGGGGACAGATTCTTTTGGATTTGTACACGGCAACTCAAATCATGCCAGATGTTCGTAAAACTGACGGTCATGTTGATAAATATTGCGCTGAAGCAATGCTTGGACGTGCTTGGTTGTTTTATACAGGTTTCTTCTGCAACGGTGAAACTATTGCAGATTTAACTTCAACAAATTATCAACCTCTTACCTCCGTTACTCTTGCTGACGGAACAACTCTTACAAAAGATCAGGTTATTGCAGCTATCGACGATTGTGTTAATAATTCGGGTTATGCTTTGGAAAATGATTTCCGTGAACTTTGGGCATACACCAACAAGTATACGTTGCCTGATATCAAGGAAGGAAATCTCGGAATTACTGCCGATGACAAAAAGAACCTTGTTTGGGCTGAAAACGATAACAATGTCGGCAAAGAGTCGATGTTTGCAATCAAATTCAACAAACTCGCTTCATGGCAGACTACAATCGGTTACGGTAACGGTTTCGCACTTCATTTTGGCGTAAGAGATGCTGACAATTCAAACGGAACGGCATTTCCTTTTGGTCAGGGTTGGGGCGCAGGTCCTGTTGCAACCAACTTAGTAGAAGATTGGCAGAAAATCGAACCAAAAGACAATCGTTTTACTTACAGTGTTATCTCTACGAAAAAATTCACCAAACGTTCTGCCGATTTCACTCAAGAAACAGACTATTTTGCAACGAAAATATCTTCCGTAATTGCTAAAAAAGAGGACGGAACGTATGCAGATCAGTTTGAGGCTGTTATGTACGGCACTGACGGTTATATAAATGACAATCTTATGCAAACGGGTGCAATGCACGATTTAATTCTTATCCGTTTTGCTGATGTTCTTCTTATGCAGTCTGAATTGAAAGAAGATGCTTCGGGTATCAATCAGATTCGTAAACGTGCCGGTTTGCCTGAAGTTGCTTATTCTCTTGAGGCTCTTCAAAACGAACGCCGTTGGGAGTTTGCATTTGAAGGTATCCGTTGGAACGACATTCGCCGTTGGCATATTGCCGCTGATGCTTTGGACAAGCAGCAAAACGTAAAAATTTATGTCGCACAAAAAGAACGTGAAAATTCACCTCAGTTAGGCGGTTATAAAGCCCGTTACAATGCAACTGCGGGTTTCTTCAAAATTCCTGAAACTGAAATCAACCTTAATAACGGAGCGTTAAAACAAAACGAAGGTTGGGGTTCTGATGCTCAGTATAGTGCTTTTAATTAAACTTTAATTTTTTGAAACAAAATGAAAATAAGATATTTTTCAGCTTTTGCGATTCTCGGTTTGTTGGCCTCTTGCGATCCTGCTGTTGAGGAATATGATGCGCAGGCCTTTTATAACGAGAGCGATTTGGCAAATAGTGTAGAGATTACTCAACCTTTTGCCGATTATCCTGATGTCTTGAAATTTACGACAAATCCCGCAAAATCCATTCAAATTTTGGACGAAACAGGAGCAGTCGTTGCCTCAGGAACAGCTTGTGATTCTTTTAAAGTTGCCCCGGGTATTCCCGGCAACTTTATTATCAGAGGTATGTCTCAAACGGGAGATATTATCACCACTACCAAAACCATTACAATCAGCAAATATACTAATGTACCCAAAAGTTGGTATAGCATAACCGGTAACAAGGAAGGTGAATTTTCCGGCTCAACAGAATGGGTTTGGGACGAAGAAAGTAACGGCGCTTGTTGGGGTAACTGTGGTTATCAAGCAGGTCATGGTGATCCAGTAAATGTCCCCGGCAAATGGTGGGGCGCAAAAATCAGCGAATTTTCTGGTCAACTTCAACACGCTGTGGGCGGAGCTCTTACCGGTGAGGAATCAGCCGATGCTAAAATGGTAATTTCAGGAGCTTCCATTAAAAAATATGCTGCTGACGGTAGTCTGCTCGCCACAGGTTCTTTCTCTATTAAGGACGTTGAGGACAGTGAATATAAAATCGCTGAATTAGCAACTACAAACAATACCGTTCTTTGGCCTTATCAAATTAATGGAGGAGGAACGTATGTTAATAACTTTGAAGTTACCTTCTTGAACGAAGACTATATGCAATTGTTATACGCTCCGGCCGGAACAGGTTCTTGGTCTGAGGCAACTTGGTGGGAGTTTAAGAAGAAAGGCGTCGGTGTATACGTTAACCCCGTTGCTTACGAAAAATGGACTCATGATGCTTATTCAATTGTTGATTTTGAAGATAACAAAACTGAAGTATCAAAAGTTTCTGACGGAAAATTAATTTTCTCTTATGTGCCTTTGGATAAACCGTTTATTCTTAAAGCAGAGATTATTGAATCGGATAATAGAGTAACTGTTCCTGAGGGTACTAAGTTCGTTGATATTACTCCTGAAAATGCAACTCTTTATAGAGTTGAAGGTAAAGATACGACTAAAGTTCCTCAGACGGGTGATGATTATTTTAACTCATTAGATCTGGGTGTTAGATACGATGTTACTGTTACTTATGATGTTGAGAAAAAAGTATATTCGGTTTATTATAATGCCCTCGATAAATCTTCAACGTCATTGTCTTTGATTGCTCATGCTGATAAGGAAATATTCTTTGATAAAGACAAGAAACCCGTATCAGATACTTCATATACAGGCGAAAAGGTTGTTTCAGGTAGTATTACGACTTATACTTTCAAAGATGTTAAGTTAAAAGAAAGCGGATTCTACTTTTACAACAATAAGACAGAAGCACTATATAGTGAAAAAATTGGTTACACAAATATTACTATCTTGAAAGGTGATGATAAAATATTTGTTGAAGCAGGTGAATATGACGGCATAAACTTGATAAAACTTGCTTCTTCTATCAAAGAACCTGTTACAATTATTTTGTCAATCTACGAAACAATGGGCGGTAGTGACGTTTATTTGTCAGCTCAAGGTGCTCCTGAGGATAACAAAGAATAAAGAAAGGTCTTCTCATAAGGATTAATTATGTATATTTTCATTAACTCTCTTTGTAGGATTAATTTTCTAAAAGGGAGTTAATTTTTCTCAAATAAAAAACACGTTGAAAATTTTTTTAGATGATCAACGTGTTTTTTTTTAAAACTAAAAAAATGAAAAAGTTATTGGTAATTTTGTTTAGTTTAGTTACATTTGTGGGTTGTAACAAAAATCAATGTTTGATTTCGGGCAAAGTAAACGATGAAAATCTTAACGGAAAATGGATTTTTCTTGTGCCTGTTTTCAATTTGGATAGTCTTGGCGTGGATTCTGTTGTTATAAAAAACAATAAATTTCAGTTTGAATGTAACAAAGAGTACCTTGCCGATATTAGAATTGATTATCATTACCGTTTCAATAAAGAAAATTTGTTGGTAATAACAGAGCCGGGCGAGGTAAAAGTCGTGATAGATTCCGTAAGTTGCGGCAACGGAACACCGCAAAACGATTCTTTGCAATTTTGGAAAGAGTTAATAATGGAAAAAAACATTGATTTAGAAAATTATCAAAGAGATTTTTTGTTTTATAAAGACAGAGGTGATACGTTGATGGCGGAAATTTCAAGAAGAAATATGGAAATTATAAATGCGCAGTTTTATAAACGCACAAAAGCGTTGGCTGAAAATATGAAATCGGGAACTCTTTATGATTTTTTGATTCAACGGATACCTAAAGATTAGTTTTTCTTTTAAAAAAACGATGTTCAGAAAATATTTTAAACATATTTTTTCTATAATATTTTTTATAACCGTATTTCTTTTTTGGCGGTTAGGCTATGCTTGTGCTTTTTCGTATCATGAACAGTTTCAGATGTTTTTGTTTACGAAAAGTTATTTCTTGGAAAGAATGTCGCTGCCCGGCGGATTGTCAGATTATATAAGCGAATTTTTGGTTCAGTTTTATTATTTCCCGTTGTTCGGCTCGCTTATAATTTCGGGTTTGCTGCTCGTTGTTCAAATACTGTCATATCAATTAATGAAATGCTTTTCGGCAAAAGATTTTTCTTACGCTTTGAGTTTTTTGCCTTCAATACTGCTTTGGCGGTATTTAGGAAACGAAAGCGTTTTGTTATCGTTTGTTGTTTCTTGTATTGCAGCTCTTATTTTTGATTTGGGATATGTCAGTACAAAGAAAAATATTTTAAAAATCCTTTACGCAAGTTTGGGCGTTGCATTGTTTTATTATTTTTTCGGTGCGATAGCTTTTTCTTCTTGTTTATTTTTTATCGTTTATGACATAAAAGAAAAAAACAATATAATAATTTCTGTTTCAGCGGTTTTGTGTTCTGTTTTCTTTGCGTTAATTTGTTATAATTTAATGAATTATCAGCTTTTTAGATTTTTTGTAGGCATTAATTATTTCAGATTTCCGATGGAAATTCCTCTGATGCAAATTTTAATTATGTTTTTCTTGGCAGTTTTTCCGCTTTTGGGGTTGCTTGAGAAAAAATTAAACAAAAAATTATCCGTTTCGGCTTTGGTTTTAATAGCGGTTTTCGGCTTTTTTTACGTTCCGGGCGGTTTCAACGAATTGAATTATGAGGTCATTGAATATGATTATTTGGTCAGGACAGGCAATTGGGACAAAATAATTTCAATTTCTGAAAAGAAAAATCCGCGAACACCGCAAAGTGTTTCGTGTCTTAACCTTGCACTTGCTGAAAAAGGAATGTTAGGCGATAGGATGTTTAATTTTTTTCAGAACGGCGGTCATGGTTTGATTCCCTCTTTTGTTCGTGATTTCTTTTTGCCGCTTTCCGCCTCTGAAATTTATTTGCGCCTCTCAATGGTAAATTCCTCCCTGCGCAACTTGTTTGAAGCCCAAGAAGCGATACCGAATTACAGAAAAAGTGCGCGGATTACAAAGCGTTTGGCGGAACTTAATATCTTGAACAAGGATTATTTAGTGGCGCAAAAATATTTGAAAATGCTTTCTAATACGTTGTTTTATAAGGATTTTGCCGAAGATTTAATGGAAAACCCTGAAAAATTAACCCAAAACAAATTTTGGGCTGAGATTGATAAATCGCGTTATCAAAAAGATTTTCTTTTTAGCGAGTCAGAACCCGATCAGATGTTCGGTTTGCTGCTTGAACAGAACGAGAAAAACCGTTTGGCTTGCGATTATCTGATTGCAGAGGTTTTGTTAGAAAAAGATTTGCAAAAATTCATAAATTACTATACGGTTTGTCAAAATGTTGGCTACAAAGTTTTGCCGAAACATTTTCAAGAGGCGTTGATTTATGCTTATTACAAAACTCACGGCAATCTTAGTGGAATTCCGCCGATTGTTACAGCGCCCGTAGTAAATGAATTTCAGCAATTTATGCAAATCTATTCACAGAATCCTCAGGCAGTAAAAAATTCGCCATTATCAAATTCGTTTTACGCTTATTTTTTCAATTTAAAATAGAAAAATATGAAACCGATATATATATATTTGACATTAATGCTTCTGATAATCTCTTGCAAAGAAAGAGCGAAGGATGTGGTATTGAAAGATGATTATCCGCCGATATATCCTGATTATTTGTTAGTTACGATTCCTGTTAATATCGCGCCGATGAATTTTAACGTGAAAGGTGCATCGGTTGTTGAGGTTGATGTTAAGGGCAGTAAAAGCGGAAAATTCTCCATTAATGATGATTATGCTGATTTTCCGATAGAGGATTGGCACAAAATAGTTTTAGAAAATAAAGGCGGTTTTTTAACCTTCGATGTCAAGGCAAAAATCGACGGCAAATGGTATGGTTACAAGCCGTTTGAGATGTCGGTAAGTGATTATGAATTAAACGATTGGGGAGTTACCTACCGCAGAATTTCTCCCGGATATGAAGTTTTTGGTAAGATGGGATTGTATCAGAGGGAGATTGCTACTTTCGATGAATTTCCGATTATCGAAAATACTTTGATTCCGGGCAATTGTGTCAATTGTCATACTCCAAACGCTTGCAATCCTGATAGTTACACATTTCACGTGCGCGGCGCAAATGGTGCCACGATTGTGCATCATGACAATAAAACCGAAATCCTGCAATCCAAAAGTCAGACGACGGGCGGCTCGATGGTTTATCCCTATTGGCATCCCTCGGGCAAATATTGCGCTTATTCCACCAACGCCACGCGCCAAGCGTTTCACGTTGTTAAAGAGGAACTTATCGAGGTTTTTGATTTGGAATCCGATGTCTTTGTCTATTGTCCCGATACAAAAGAATTGATTTTGGATTCGTGCCTGATGACCAAGGAAAATTTTGAGACTTATCCTGCGTTTTCGCCCGACGGCAAGACGCTGTATTTTTGCACGTCGAAGGCTTACGCCATTCCCGAAAATTATAAAAAAGTTCAATACAATCTTTGCAAAATTGGTTTTGAAAATGGTAAATTCATCGGAAAAATTGATACAGTTTTCAATGCCGTTGCAATCAACAAAAGTTGTACATTTGCTAAACCGTCTTATGACGGAAAATATGTGATGTTTACAATTTCGGATTATGGCTGTTTCCCGATTTGGCATCACGAGGCGGATTTGTGGCTGCTCAATTTGCAGACCGGCAATGCGCGCCCGCTCGACGAAATCAACAGCCCCGACACCGAATCCACCCACAATTGGAGCACCGGCTCGCATTGGTTTGCGTTTGTTTCAAGGCGTGAAAATGGTCTGTATTCGCAACTATTTTTCTCCTGCATCGACGACCACGGCAAAGCCACCAAACCCTTCCTCTTGCCGCAAGAAAATCCCTTGGAATATTATTCAAGTACGACCTATTCGTTCAACGTGCCTGATTTTACGACTAAAAAGGTTGATATTGATTATCATGCACTTGGCAAGGGATTGATGAAGGAGGAAAGGGTGGTGACGAAGAATTAATTTTACATCCTATTTTTTTCGTCGTTACCGGCTCCTTGCCCTTTGTACTTGCTCTGCGCAGGGTTAAAACGATATTTCAACGTTATTGAAAAACTGCGGGTGTCGTATTCGCCATATTCAGTCAAATAACCCGACTGTGAATATAGTTTTGAATTGTTTTTCTGACT
>JAFPYR010000050.1 GCA_017412115.1 Bacteroidales bacterium
CCAACAAGGCGAACCGTTAAGTTTTTACGTCCCCTTTGTCAGCGAATACTTTGAAAACGTAAAAAAAACTGCGGAGTTAATCACTGCCTCAAAGCCTAAAAAAACTGCGAAAAAATCTCAGTGGCAATTTGCATTTGATAGCAATGAGGGAATTTTGTTTGGTACACAACAGACTAATGAACTAATCATAACTATAAAAAAGAAAGACGTTAGACGTTCTCTGAACTCCTGTCAGAGTGAACACGGGCAAATATTGTGTGCCTTTGATAATCGCCTACGGTATGCAACTGCAATCACACGTAGGTCTAACCACCTTTCGGGTGCAAAGTTAGAAAATTTTGACGAATTAAAAAACAAAATCAACGAAAAAATTGCTAAATGGAAAAAAGCAAAAACTCTTGATGTAAAAGACTTTATGCTTTTTATCGCTCTTGAATTGCGATTACGTGCAAGCAAAAAAAACAATAATAAGTTTAGTTACTACTTAACAATTTATGAAAATAAGGACGGTTTTACATTACGTATAAGCGACCATCATTTTAACGCCCGAACAGCAGAAAAAACAAACGACAAATACACAACTTCGGTTACTTTTTCAAATGAAAAGCCCGAAGATTGGGACTATTTTAAGGCAGACCCAAATGTTAATGCGGTTGAATATGTCTATTACGAGGATAAGGTAACCAAAGATGACCTTATCAGCATTGCAAAGGATATAATCGAGTTCGTTGAAACAGGCAAATTTACGCCTTCGGTAAAGCCTAATGAGATTAATGAATCACCAAAAACAAATTGCAAAAATCTTTCGGGTACACATTATAAACAAATGGATATAACTGAATACAAATATCTTTACAAAGATAAAGAGTTTATATTTAAAGTTGGTGATACAATTATATTTAAACCTAAATCCGAAAATGACCAAACAGAAATAAAAAAAATAGTATGTTTTGAAGAACAAAATGAAGCGTGCAAAAATGGGTGGATAAACGAAATTTGGATTCGCTGGGACGATAATACAATTGAACCTATGTTTTCTGTCGCAAATACGATGTATAAAACTTCATTAAATGAATATGATATTGTAGGATATAAAGCATATAATATAACTGAATTACCAACTTTCATTAAAGACGTATTAAATTCTGATGAAAAATGTTATGTAGCGGTCATAAAAACACCAAATAAGAAAAAATACATTATTGAAACCGCAACAAGAGCGGGCGATATTAACAAAAAATTATATGATTTTTTAAAAAATATCATTCCATATAATCCGTTTTGTGAGGCTTTACTTAATACCAAATATTACGGAACAACATACTCTACGATGAAAATCAACAAAGGAGAAAATGATTATGATATTGAGGATTATTTAGAAAATGTTGGTTTGTATTGGGAATATGTACTTTTAAAAGAACTTATGCCGAAACGTACAGCCAATATTGTAAAAAAACAATATACATACGACACTACCGCAGAAGAATATATCCGTGATGCGGAAATGTATGCTACAATGAAAAAGTATCCACTTCAAGTACTTGAATTGCAGTTGGCAATGAACGATGAGAACCTTTCAGGCTCAGGCGCAGACGAAAATTTTATACAAGATTTTCAGGAAAATATTTGGAAAAACGGATTTAATTCCGTAACTTTGCGACAATTAGACAACATTATAAACGACATACAAAATGGCAGAGTTCACATTAAAACCGAAATCAGCCGCAGAGTGGCTCGAAATTATAACAGACCAAGGGGTTCGCGAAATGCTTATGCGTCCGCCGTTATCTGCGGACGAGAAGGCAGAATATATCCGAAAATATCATCAAGGAATAAAGAGGAATACATCAAAGAATCAGAACGGTCAGACAGATACCAAAAACTCTTAGAAGAATGGGCTAAGTCGGAGGGGTGTTGGATAGATAATACTTCCGACTTTATGAAAAAATATAAACAAATTGGAAAGGGCAGCGAAGCAAAAGTTTATGATGTAGTAACGAAAGATAATCATTCTGTATTTAAAGTTATAGGCTTAAATATGAGTGTTTTCGTTCAAAAATTAATCGAAAGAATTTATTTGCATAATTGCCTTTTTGGGGATTCTACGTACATTGATATTATTGGTTTTGGACGTGATGAAAACGGATATTTTAAGTTAATCATCGAACAACCTTTTATTGAGGGGCGTAGAGTTAGAATAAAACGTATTAATAAGTTTGTCCATAAAAAATTTCCTGATATAAAGGAAATTGATATTGTAAGTTATTATACTCCTGATTTTATTATTAAAGACTTACACAATCAAAATGTATTGAAAGATAATAAGGGTAATTTTTATGTTATTGATTGCTTTTTATCGTTTTATTACGGAGATATTGAAGATTTAAAAGGTGTTGATTTACAAGGCTATCCTACTGAATTTTATAACCCACAATTATTTTTTAAAACTTGTGTAGACATTGCCGAACTTGAATATTTTTTGTCGTGTGCTGATGATATGATAGATGCTTACGACAAAGATTGTTATGGACATAATACAGCCGACCGTGCAAAAAAATGTCAAGAATGGAAAAATTATAAACGTCAGGCAAGACAATTAATCAAAGATTTAAAGCAAGGCAAAAAGTCTGTTTACTTTAAAATTTCCGACCTTATTTGTTACAAAGGTTTTGAAGAATCCACCTTTCAAATCGTAGACATCAAGAAAGACCGCTACATCGTCCGTGAACTCGGCGACCGAACCCAAACGTGGAACGAAATACCTTTTTCAGATAAAGACAAATTGGAAAGAGCGGTTAGTCCGTTGCTGATAGAGGAAATGGAACTTGTATACGGAAAAGAACTCGGTCATATCGTTATGGAAGATAATCCTCTACCTCCTGCCTTATCAGGTCTTGATGACGATGTTCCCGAATTGCTTATTCTTGAAATGCAGTTGCTTGAAGTCGAAAAACTTAAAGACTTCGGAGAAAAAATAGGCGGCTCAGCAAAAGACCGTTACGCAGGACGTAAACCAAAATCACAATCCGAAAGAACAAAAAAAGGTTTCAACCGTCTGCCCGAACCTGACGAATACGACACAATGAACGCTACTTGTTTTCACAAAAAATTTAAACCGAATGTGTCTGATTTTGAGGATTTGGGCTTGAATAGAATTTGTGCAAGATTGGCATTTTTCTACTATTACGGTGTATTCATAGAATATGCAGGATATAATAAATATTCTATCAAATACTTATACGAGTTAGCAGAAGATAAAGCACTGCAAGATAAGATTACAGAATACTTTTTGCTGAACAAACGGCATACTTCGCAATTTGTTAGTAAGCATTATTATCAGTTTTCCGACAAGTACGACAATACATCATCAGGTATGTTTTACAAATTGGATTTTGTCTATACTGCACTTGCTATGAACCTTGAAAAAGAGTTAAAAGACGATTTCGATTACAAAAACGTTATTAAACTCAATCGTAAAGGTACTAAAAAATGGCACGATTACAGAGATGGAATGGTTTTTAACGACAATGGCAAATACGGCGTATCGGAAGATACAAAGCAGCGTGTATTCAACATTGAATATGAGAATGTTATAAACGATATACCCGTTTTTCGTGTGATGCACTCAAACAATGACGGCATTATTTTTATCAACCAAAAAGATATTACCGAAAATAAAAGGTCTTACCGTTATAATCGTAATGTTAATATCATAAAAAACATTCACGAGGGTATTTGTGATGACGATTGGGATAATGTTTTTGTTCACTACGCCGAACTCTACGTAAAGGGCAAACAACTTTATATGGAGAAATACGGCAACATTGAAAATCCTGAAAAATGGTATTTTAAAGATAAAGAGGGTTTGTTTGCAAAGGAGCGTAAGGGTAAAGATTGGCGCAACAATCGCAACGCTGAACCCGCCGACTTCCTTAATATTTTCGGTTTTCGTGCCGTTGAATTTGGTGAAACAATGCCGCAAAAAGAGCGTTGGGAACATCTTAACCGTACTTACGATTCTTTTATGGACTTGTGCGAAATACTTAATATACAGCCTGAAAACATATCTTTGGGCGGTACTCTCGGTATTTGTTTCGGTAGTCGTGGCAAAGGCGGGAAACGTGCAGCCGCAGCGCATTACGAACCTACAAAAAAAGTTATCAATCTTACACGCCGCAGCGGTGCAGGAAGTTTGGCGCACGAGTGGTTTCACGCTTTTGATAATCAAGTATGCGACCACTCATACGCTTCGGGGCAAAATTGTTACGGAACGGAATATGCGTATGCAGGTTGGATTACAAACCCAAATACAAGTCATTATTTCCGTCTTTTTAGCAATTATTGTAGCAATTATAACGGCTTTATTTTCTTTAAATCAGCGGTTGAACTTGACCGATACGAAAGACGAAAAGAGGATTATTGGAGCCAAAAAGTTGAATGTGGCGCACGTGCTTTTGAATGGTACGTAATAAAAAAACTTGCCGACAAACAACAAGTTAATGAATATTTGGCTCAAATACCAACTGCCGAACCTGAACGTATGACATTATATCCATATCCTCACACCGAAGATTATGATGTAATCGAAAAAATTTTTAACGGTATATTTAGCAGTGTAAGACAAATTGAAAACAGAGAAACAGGCTTTAAAACAATACGATAATGGAATTTTTAACACAATATATTGAAGATTTAATGACGGACGGCGGCACTACTGACAACCGCCAAATCCGTGAATTATACAAAAAAAACGGTGTGGATTTAGACCAAAACATCTCAAAGGTAAAAGAAGCCGTTGAGTTAGGTCTTATGCACACCGCCCGAAACATAGCGCAAAACGGCACGTTATCTTTGCGCCAAAAATACGACAAACTTATTGACGTTTACAATCGTCAGCCGTATGTAGGCACAAAAAAAACGCTCAAACAAATGATTTTACAACAATATTCAACACCTTTGCCGATAGCGTTTTTGATGAGTGAGTTTGTAAAATCAAATTCAAATTCCGCTTTGTATTTTGAACCGGCCGCAGGTAACGGATTTCTAACCGTTTCGTTGCCGCAAGAAAACACGATTTGTAACGAAATAGATAGTTATAGGCTTGACAATTTGCGTTCAGAGCATTACCGCAAAGTTACAGAACAAGACTCACGTCAAAAGTTTGAATATAACCGTATTTTTGACGGTGTTGTTACCAATCCGCCTTTCTTAAAAGAGATTGATACAATGATTTTCAACGCTTTGGATACTATGAAAGATAACGGACGGTGCGCAATACTCAGGGACGGATTAAATGAATTTGAACCCTATTACGGCACACTTCACCGCCGTAAATTTGTGGGATTTTACGACAAGTTATTTCAAGAATACAACGTTGTAAAAATCATCAACTTAAACACAAAAAAGATTTACGCAAAACAAGGCACTGCGTTTTTTATGCACATTATCCTGATTGACGGCAGACGAGCAAAAAAAGGCAGCGACAACGAAACAATACACCGTGTTTTTAATCCCGAAATAGACAAAACCGAACTTGCAGGATTTGAGGAACTTTGGGAATATTTTTCGCCGTATTTTTCGGAAAATACAGAAATAAAAAATTCCCCGATTTTGGAGGCTGAATTAGGGTTGCTTATTCAAAAAAATGACGTATTTGTTGAAACTTTAAAACAAAATAAAAAAAATTACATAACTCAAAAAGATGCAGACGAAATAAAATGGTACATAGTAACTGATATATACGAAGATGGTTATAACACCAATATAGCCGCAAATGTAACATCACGGGTAGACGGCTGTTATAAAATAGTAGTGCCTATTGATATTTTTTTGAGTAAAAAACTTAAATATGCGTATCACGCACATCAATTAGATGGCTTAAAATCCTCTGCAAAGGCAATAGCGAAAAACATAAAAAATGCTGTTATAAACATTACTTTGCCGACTATTAAGAATAATTCAGGCTACACACTTAAAAATATACCTAACACCTTAGCGGATAGAAAAAAACTTTTACGGCAAGAGTTATCACCGCTTGTCGGCAGTAGTGAATTTTGTAAAAATTTACACGATGATGTTCATATTTATTCACACTTACCGATTAGAGAAATAATGAATCATAGCGCAATATCAAAGGATTCTACTTTGGCTGCACTTAATCTAATTGAAGTAATTAAAAACGCTGTAAGAGTTGGTAAACCGTCCGCACCACATAGTAACGTACAATTAAATAGAGGTGTTGCTGCAATAATCGAAATGCGATGCAAAATAAAAGGCGTAGGAACGGTTAAATTAACAATAGCAAAGAAAAAACAAGGCGAATATACCGCTTATTGCCTTACAAAATTTAGGTACGAAAAAATAGAAAGAACTACGAAAAAATCTTGTGTCGTTTGATGCGTGGGGATTGGCTCATATCCCCCACCTCCCGACTATTTTCGCAGTTCTTTCAAGAGCCGCAGCAAATATATGAATAATCTTTGTAATTACAAAAAAAAATATTATTTTTGCACAACCAAATTTTAACGAAAATGAAACAAATTGATATACAATTTAAAACATTCAGACTTAAAGACGATGACCGTACTTTGTTCTGTACGAGGGCAAAGTGTGATTATAACCTTAATGTCTTAGGCGTTGCGTACATTCCTATAATGTACAACGTTTTGCCGCAAAATTGGACGGATAAGGACACTTGGAATTATATCCCGAACTCACGGCTAAAAGATATTATTATCCCGAAAGATTCGGCTACATTGTCGGGCGCATATACCCCCGCAGCCGAACTCACAAAAGGTAAATGCCTTAACGTGCGTACTCCTGACAATATGGACGAAAGCACCGCAAACGCATTACACCAACTCAAAAAGGCGGTCGGCAATGTGGCTGAATTTGTGGCTGAACGTTTGCAATACTCTCTTGCAGAATTACCGGACGTGTTGGCATTGGAACAAATTGATGCCGTTGCACTTGCAATTTACAACGCTGAAAGCCGCAATCAGGGGTTAATTGTCGGCGACCAAACAGGTATAGGCAAAGGACGTGTGGCAGCGGCTTTTATCCGCTATGGCATTATACACGGACACAAACCTATATTTTTTACGGAAAAGCCCGGACTATTCTCCGATATTTACAGGGATTTGTGCGATATTAATTGCCCTTATTATAAACCGTTAATCATTAACGCACAAGGCGGTAATATTATGGACGATGACGGTAACGAGGTTTATAAACACGAACCCGAAGTAATAAAAGCCGCAATTCAACGCCAAACAATACCCGATGAATACGATTTTGTTTGCTGTACTTATTCGCAAGTATCAGGCGGAGAAAAAGCAAAGCCAAAACTTGATTTTCTTGCTGCAATAGCCACAAACAACATCATTATTCTTGACGAAAGCCACAATGCAGGCGGCGAGGTTATGCTCAATGCAGACGGTGAAATCGTAGGCGGAAATACAGGATTTTTCTTTCAAACTCAAATTCTTTGCCGATGCAAAAGTGTTATGTATCTTTCTGCAACATACGCAAAAAGACCAAACAATATGCCTATTTACGCCCTTAACACTTGTATCAGCGACTTAACAAGAGGTCGGATAACAAAGGAGAAAATTTTGAAAATGTCCGATTCAAATGCAGTTAGTAATCTTGCTGATATATCTTTGTATTTCAAATCCGTACCCGCTCAGGAGATTATTTCTTCGTCAATGGCAAGGTTCGGACAATTCATCAGGCGTGAACGTGAAACTAAGGGTATGACGGTAAAATATTACACTCTTGATAGTTCGGAAGAATCACAAAAAGAGGGATTCCCCGACCTCAAAACAGAGCATTGGGCAATCTACAAAAACATAACAGAAATTTACGCAAGAATAAGACGTTTTCAAGAGGTATATTTTCAGCCGTATCTTAAAGTTATAGCGGAAAATCTTGCAAGACAAGGCGAAAAAACGCAAAAACCGCCAACGGTGGCTTCGGCAAGTCTGTTTAGTTCGCTTTTTCACTTGACAAACAATATTCTTTTGTCAATCAAAGCGATTCCCGTTGCCGAGCGTGCAATAAGACACATCAAAGAGGGTAAAGCGGTTGTTATTGCACTTGCAGATACGAATGAAAGTGTGCTTAAAAACCGCAAAACAGCAGGCAAAGACGACACCATAGAAGAAGATAACGAGGATTTTTCTATCGAAGTTGAAGAGGGTATGACAATAAACGGCGATTATTGCTTTACCTTTGATAATATTTTCAAAAGTCTTTTCTATTACAATATCAAAAAAGGTAGAAAAGTTTTGAAAAAAGTTAAAGTGGACGTGGACGAATTAGGCGGCGATGCAGTGGAAGAATATCACAATATTTTAAAACTTTTCAGCGACACAACGAGCGGTTTGTGTTTCTCACCTATTGACGTTATACGTGAACGCATTGAAAGAGAGGGATTTTCCACCGCTGAATGTACGGGTAGGGGATTGCGACTTAAATTTAAGGACGGCGACTATATTCACTCAAAAATAGTTGCTGCGGACAAGTTTTCGGCACAACAAGGTAAACACGTTTCGTTATGTTATAAAAAATTCAATAACAACGAAATAGACTGTCTTATTATCAATCAATCAGGCTCAACGGGTAAGTCTGCACACGCTACTAACAAAAACACGAACTTAAAACCCGAACAAGTTAAGCAACGTGTTATGCTTATAGCCCAAGCCGAATTGGACGTTAATACTGAGGTTCAGAAGAGAGGACGTATTAACCGCACGGGACAATTTGAACATATACCACCGATGTATGAGTATATTTTTTCGGCTATTCCTTGTGAAAAACGCTTTATGATGATGTTGAAAGCAAAACTCAAATCTCTTGATGCAAACACAACATCAAATCAAAAGCAAAGTAACGAAACGGTATTAAAAACAGATGATTTTTTCAATAAATACGGTGATAAAATCGTAGAAGATGTTTTAGACCGTAATTGGGATTTAAACCATATACTTAATGACCCGTTAGCACAAGAAAAAGACCCTGTAAACCCGAAACGCAAAAAACAAAAGCCTGACGAAATGGCTCGCACCGTGTTCGGACGTATGCAAGTATTAGACCCTGAACGACAAGAATATTATTACAACTATGTTTTAGCAGCGTATAATGCTATGGTTGAAAAACTTATCGCAGAAGATAAATTTGACCTTGAAATTAAATATGCAGATTTTCAGGCAAAGAAAATCAGTGAGAATATTCTTGAACAAGTCGAAAATGACGGTACACATTCAGAGTTGCAAGGTTCAAGTTTTCTGACAAAATATTCAATACGTCAGCAAGCAAGATTTATGTCTGTAAAGGAATTAAACGAGGTGCTTAACCGCAATACACAAAGCGGTTTGGCAGATACGGACGGTATTTTGGCACGTCTGAAAAAGGATTACGAATATATCTTGGACGTAACAAAGGAAGACCACAAAGATAAAGTTAAAGAACAAATAACAAAGCAGGAGAATAAAATTAATGAACTGCAACTTACTATCAACGATTATATCGAAGAAGGCTTAAAAACCGATGATTTGAGGGAAAGGCTCAAAAACGAGAACGCAAAACTCAAAGACCTTAAAAAAGGTAAGGACGAGGAGTTTGAAGAAAAACTCAAATCAATGAAAGACAAATACGATGGTTTGTATAAACTCATTGATAAAGTACGTGTTGGAAAATTCTTTGAATACGAAAGCAATATATATTGTGCAACACAAATTTCGGTACAAGCGAATACTTCAAGCATTTACTCTGCACCGTCAAATATTTTGATTAGTTTTTCGTGTACCGACCCGCTCAATCCAAAAGGCATAAACCTTAACTTTGCCGAAACAGGATTTAATTATATGTCCGATTTGGTTAAAAAAACATCTTCACAAGCGGAATACGACAAGTTTTTGAAAAACGACAACCGCAGGGAGGAAGTTTCGATTATTACAGGTAATATCGTACCGTATCTCAAAGACGGTGCTGTAATTACACGTTATACGCTTGATGACGGCAGTATGGAAAACGGTATTGTAGTTAAGCCCGAACTCCGTAACGGTGTGTTGGAAATGCCTGATTACTGCAAATATGCAAACATACCTGTTAATATCAAAACCAAACGCCCGATTTTGGCTTCCTTGTCAAGCGGCAGCCGTGTTGATTTTGTTTCAGTTGTCGGCAATGGTGCTTATCACATAGACGGCATACGGTCAGGCGATAATATGAAATTTCATCTTGTTGCGGCAAAAGGTTATAAAGATTTTTTATTTAAACCCGAAGTTATCAAGTGTTTCGCCTCTGACGAAGTGCCTTTTGTTAGCGGCGAGTATTCCGTATATGTCGAAAACATCAGCAAATTGCTTGATTTTATGGCAGGTAATAATTTTTCGGCAAGGGTAGCGTTTTCTACTCTTACGCAGTACGAAGATGCGCTTGATTTTTCTAAGTACAAACCAAAAGATTGGAAACCGCTTGAATACGACAAAAAGAAAATTCCGTCATCAAAAGATTATTCGCCGATATTGATTGCCGAAATGGAACTTGTTTTGGGCGAAAGCAAAGCAAAAGCAAACAAAAAAGCAAAAGATACGGACGAGGAAATGATAACTGAATTGCGTATTGTTGATTATTCTGAAAAATCTTGGGCGGTGTACGGTGGCAGTCAAAAAGAATGGGGAAAACTCAAAAACGCAGGTGCAAAATATAATTCACGCCTTGCGGACGGTAAAGGGTGGATTCTCCCGAAAAGTAAATACACAAAATCAGAAATTTTAAAACTTGTAGCATAATGACACAGAAAGATTTACAAATTATCAAAAATGCGGATTTTTCGGGTGATACTCACAAAGATAAAATCTGCAACAAAATGCGGTCAGTGGTCAAAGACCGCACGGACGATTATTCACACCCTGAAAACATATCTTCCGACAAAATTGATATGACTGAAACAGTTAAGCGTTACGGTTGGGACGTAGACCTTTACAAAGCAAAATTCGGCTCAACTTTGCGCAGCGAACAACAAGCCGTTGACCATCTTGTTGATATTGCAAAAGGCAAAGGCGGCACTCCGTCTACTCCCGACACTCCAAAAGGCGGCGATGCCGACAAGGAAAAACGCAGACGCAAACTCAAAATTAAATTAAAATTGCAGTTGCAATTAGCAGAAAATTAATAATTTAACGTTAAATATATAAACCAAAATGAAAGTATCTAATACAAACATTGTCGAAAAATGGGACGAAATTGAGCAATATCTCAACGACAAAACTCACGACACCTTTAATGAGTTTTTACCCGAAGATTTTACAGACCCTGAAATGGCGGATATGTATGAGCCTTTTATCAAGGACGTAAACCGTCAATTAGCAAAAGTAAAAGACGCAACCCCTCAAAAAAAAAGCCTTAAACACAAATTTACCAAAGGCAAAAGCGGAAAGCGTAAAGTAACGGGACGGCGTAAAAAAGGCGAGAAAAAGCCCGAAAAAAAGGCTGACGAACCGAAGAAAAAGCCTAAAAAAACGTCCGGCACAACGAAAAAAAAGACGGGTACAACTAAGAAAAAAGGTACGACAGAAAACAACCCCCAAAAGGAGAGTAAACCAAAAATCGGTGAGGCTGAACCGTGGCAGGTAACACTCCGTTATTTTGCTGCGTATTGCTGTGGTAAGGAGAAAACCGTTACAAGTATCCGCAAATTTGTAAAACAGATTCAGGCGCAATTTTCGG
>JAFPYR010000008.1 GCA_017412115.1 Bacteroidales bacterium
GGTTATCCTTGTATGTTAGATACTTATCTCGAATGGTATCGAAAATAGGAACCGCCGTATGCCGAACGGCACGTACGGTGGTGTGAGAGGTCGGAAAACAAAGTAGGAGAAAAACTACTTTGTTTTCCTCCTACTCGATTATATCTTTTCGCCTCAACCCCTCCACTTTCGATTTCAATGCGCGGAAGGTAACGTCTTCTTGAATTGCCATTGTTTTCATGATGGATGGCTTATCGAAACCTTTGGAAACCAAAACTTTATAAAACGTTTGACGGGGATTGATGCCGGGGTATTCGTCGTCGATTTGGGCAAGAAGACTAAGGTCGATGGTCTTGAAATATTCGAGAAATTTTTCATAATCTTTTTTGTTCCACTGACCCGAATTGCCGTGGTTTACAAAAATACTGTCGTAGAGAATTTTGCCGTCGTGATAAATCTCTGCGTAACGGGTTTCAATTTCAATGATTTTTCGCTGCAAACGTTGGATTTCCTTGTCGTTTTCATCAGATTTTTCAAGAGTGTTGAGTTCGTCGATACGGTCGCGCGACTCTTTGAGTATCTGACGGTTAACAGATAATTCGCGCTCATAACGGCGTTTTAGAATCACCACCACAAACACCATCGCCGCCACCAATATCACAAATGCGAGTATCCAACGCTGAAAACGGTTCTGATTTTCAAGTTGTTGCAAATCAAAATCAAACTTTTGGCTGTTTTGCGACACTTTGTAGTCGTTGACCCAAATAATAAGAATGTTTTTGATTGAGACGACCACATCAGCCATTTTCGCAGCCTTCTGATAGTCGCCGATGAGTTTGTAATGATTGTAAAACTCCTCATACGCAAGCAATTGCGGATACGAAACCACCAAAGGATGCTTCTGAAAAAATACCTCTGCCTCGGCAGTTTCACCACGGAGGAAAAACAACTTCAAAATGGCGAGTTTGGCATAATCGGCGGCAAAAGATTGAGGTCTATCGTTGAGCACTTTACGGGCATAACGCTCGCATTTTTTGGGTTCTTCGTCAACAAGAATCCACGCATACTGGCTCAGATAATAATAATCGGTGGTATCGGCAACGCAAAGACGCATATTGAGTTTTGCAGCGTCGGGGTTGCGGTCGGGATTATGGTCGATAAAAAGGAAAAACGCCTTCATCATGCGTCCATAGTTTTTTTCGCGCTGATTATGAGCATATTTAGCAACAGTATCGAGCAACGGCATCGCAGCCTTGAAATCAAGATTGTTGGTGTTGTAATTAAGATTTACATACGCAAGCATATATTTCAACTCACTATTGTCCAACGATTTAATGATAGTTTCAGCCTGTTTGAGGCAATATACGCCATCGTTGTGCCGAGATGAGATGTAGAGTTTGAGACTTTTTAAGAGCAAAGAATATGCAAGTTTCTCATAATCAGAATTTTTGACATAATAATCAATCAAATTGTTGATACGCAAAGTGTCGGTAAATGTCTTTATCGCAAAAATATTGTCGTCGGTGTTGTAATAATCAAAATATTCGTCCAAAAAATTGCAATACATACTATCTGCGTGCGACATCGGCGGACGGATTTCAGACTTATGATTATTAAAATATTCCTGCGCCATCTTGTACTCGCCATCGTTTATCAACCCGTAAACCTTATCAAAAATCGGTTGGTTTACAGACGGTTGAGTGCAACTGGCAAGGATTAGAAGTAGCGTTGCAACAAGGAATGTGATATGTGAAGGCTGTATTCGGTCTGCGGTAATCATTTTGCATTGACTATTTTGTGCAAAGATAATAATTTTTTGTGGAAAGGGAAATTATATTATCTTTGCGGAAAATTACAATCACTGTTATGAACCGCGATTTTAAACTAACCAACGACAAGACCATCGCTCAGGTGGAAGAAGAAATGAAGCACGGCATCGAACAACTTTATTTAGACGCTTGGGCTAAGGGCGTTTCTGTGCCGTATTGTGATGAAAATTACCAACTTCATTTGGCTAATCCCGACGGCAGCGATGATTTGGTGGATTTTGACACCGAGACAAAAACTTATAAATTTTTATCACGCGACGCAGAGACAGGGAATGGTCGTTTTGCATATCTTTTGAAAAAATAATATGGAACAGAGAAAAGAGTTTGCGGTGATTGCTGGGCCTAACGGTGCAGGTAAAAGTTCATTGTCAAAATATTACATCAAAACAATTTGCTTTGACGGCGACCTGATGGCGTTGAACCTCCGCCGCGAGCATCCTGAATGGCCTGAACGTTGGATTGCGGGAACTGTTGCTTCGGAACTTGAAAATCAAAAGCAAAACGCTATTGACAACAAAAACGATTTTGCTTTTGAGACCAATTTTTCCAACGATTTAATTATCAATATGATAAATGAATTTAAAAACGCAGGCTATAAAATATCTTTGTTTTATTTTGGGATTAATTATGAAAAATTATCATTGCTGAGAGTTCACGAAAGAATGAATCTCGGCGGTCATAATGTAGCCGACGATGTTGTGAAATACAATTTTGTGGAATGTCCCAAACGTGTAGCCCAACACCTTGATTTATTTGATTATATGATGTTTATCGATGGCATAATGCCCTACGGCAAAATCGTTGCAAACATCAGAAGGCGTGATAATTACAAAGAGATTGCCGATGTAGTGCCAAGGTGGTTTGCTGAGGGTTTTATGGGTAGGACGTGAAATTTATGTCCTTGCAATCAAAGGCACGTGAACAAGCCGCGAACTGAAACGCCAAAACACCATACGTCTATGAGTTTTTGGGATTGAGCGACAGAGACATTGTAAAGGAATCGGATTTGGAAGAGGCTGTAATTGAGCATCTTGAAGAAAGAAGTGGCGAAATATGGCGGAAGGAAGTAAATCTTTTTTTGTCAAGTCGAAATTTTTTAATTGCACTTGCAAGTTGCATCTGTGTTGTTTTATTTGCAAAATAAATTTCTTTTTTCAAGATTTTAACGCTAATTTTGCCGAAAATAACATTTCCGCAATGAGAAAGATTGAGATACATAATTTCGGCCCCATTAAGGAGGCTTATATTACGGTCAAGAAAGTAACGGTATTTATAGGCAACCAAGGCTCAGGCAAAAGTACTGCAGCAAAACTTATATCAACTTTTGCGTGGATTGAGAAATTCCAATTTAGGTATCGTGTAGCACATCCTATACCATCACGAAGATTTGATTTCCAAAAATATTTGGAATATCACCGCATCGAAAGTTATTTGAAAGAAGATACCGAAATTGTGTATTATGGTAATTATTACTGGATTACATACAAAGACAAACAAATCAATTTCAATAACAATGGCAACAACTATTTGTTGCCAAAAATCACGTATTTCCCCGCCGAGAGGAATTTCGTTTCGTCAGTCAAGAAATCCAAAGAGAGCAACGGTTTTCAACTTTGGTCTCGGTCGTTACAAGAGTTTAAGGAAATTTTTCAAGAGGCAAAAGAGAATTTGAAGAGTGGATGCACAATTCAACTTCCAATCAGCGGAACGTCCATCGAATACAATCAACTCAATGACATTCTGTATGTTAAAGGCGATGGTTATAATATTCCGCTGTCGGATTCGGCGAGCGGATTCCAATCTTTTGTGCCGATGTACGTGGTGGCGGAATACCTGTCAAAAATCACCGAAAAGGAACAGGAAATGAACAGTTCGGAGCGAGAAATGTTCATTCAGCAATCGACAGAAATCCTCAATAACCCGAATTACACCCAGGAACAAAAAAACATTCTTCTGTCGCGGCTTGCTGGTAAATCCAACATAAAATCGGTTTTCAACATTATCGAAGAGCCTGAACAAAACCTCTTCCCCTCGTCGCAGCGGAATATGCTTTTTGAATTGCTGAAATTCAACAATGTGTCCGCTGACAACAGTATGATAATCACCACTCACAGCCCGTATATTGTTGGCAATATGACACTTGCAATAAAGTCGGCGACCTTGTACAGCAAAACTTCTAATGACGAAACAAAAGCAAAAATCGCCGCCATTGTCCCCGAAAAGTCGTCCATAAACGCCACGGATGTAGTCATTTACGAGTTTGACGACAAGACACGCACAATCAACGAATTGGAACATCAAAACGGTCTTCCGAGCGACCAGGATTATCTCAATAACGCCCTCGGCGACACTAATGATTTATTTAGTGATTTATTAGATTTGGAGGTTGAAATATGCCGTTAGACTTTTTCAAACGTAAATTTGTGGACCAAACCGACGAAAAGGTGTTTGGACTGTGCGACGACTCCACAGATGGAAATACTTTGCCCGCATATCTCGATGTGTCTGACGATCTCGAAAAATGGATTGCGATTGTCAAAAACGAACCGCAAATTTTGGTGGAGTTTTATCCGATTGACGGCTTCATTTCGTGGAAAAGAACTGACGGTACGATGTCAGGTAGATGCGACGGAATGTTGTGTTTTAACGAAAAGAAAAACATAATATTTGTAGAGTTGAAAGGTCGCAAAGTAAAAGGCGATTGGCGTGATGACGGTAAAACACAACTGAAAGAAACATTAGAGAAGTTTTTCTCCATTAATAATCGTTTGGATTTTCAGTGTATTGAAGCATATATTTGCAACAAAAGACAACTTCTAAAACAACGTTACTCTGCCTTTGAACAAAACTTCAAGACAGAAACAGGTATCACGCTAAGGGTGAAACGGGAAATTGAGATAAAGAACACAGACTGAATAACTACTGTCGTCATCAATCTGTGTTTGACGTTACACCTTGTAAATCTTATTCAAAATCCTCACAATCTCCAAGCTCTCCTTCAAAATGGATTGGCGGCGGACATAATTTCACGCTATCAACTTTGGCGAAAAATTTGAGTGTATTGGGCGTGGAGATGACTCGAGTCTGAAAAAATAGGTGCGGATTTTCTTGTCGTCTTTGTCCGAAGTATGGTAAATTTCTGAAAAAGATGACAAGATTCCGCGCCTATTAGATAGATTAATTCACCTGATACTTTTCCAATCCATTTATGTCATCGAAAGACAGACGGTTGCTGATTTTTTCACATCGTGCGTTTTTTTTGCACAATGTTTTAATCAATTGGCGCAGTTCGTAGCCATCAGATTTGTCTTTCAACTGACAATCTTGTGGATATGCAGTCTTGATTGCAACAACGTCATACTCAGATCCAATTTCTGATACACTTTCAGGCTTTTCAATAATAGAATCATCGAAACCGTTTCCAAGCCATAGGTATGAAGTAAATTCAGACAATTGGTCTTGGATGCTTTCATCAAGGCAGTTTGCATCTCTGATGTGGTCAATTACAGATTTGCCTCTGTCGGCTTTGACGAAGAGGACAACTTCTTTGGGTTGCTGAGGCGCAGACGTCCTGCCATTAGAATTGTAGTTCTGATAGTTTGGCGTGGATTGAAAATGCTTCCTTTTACGGCGTTCATAGTAAGATGCAAATTCATTTTCCAGCCCCTTTTCTTTCAAAAATGCTTTGAGCGAATCGCGAAGGAATTCTTTTTCTTTGTAATCATCAGACCACATTATTTCAAAAATGCCCATTATGTTCATTTCTAATTGTTTTTAAAATGTTCCAGTTCTAATGATCTAACCGCAGTGATTGAATCTGAAAGTTGGTCAAGTTTCTCAACGTCGATTGTTACGTTTTCCTTAACTACTGCCAACTGACCGTTCAACTGAGAGATTACGTCCGCTGTTATCTGTTTCAAAGATTCTGTAACGCATTTCATATATGCGCTGATCTGATCTTTGACCCATTTGTTGATGATGTTCCAAAACTTTGTGGTGGATTCGTCAAATCCTCTCAGCCAACGTTCATAACAGCCTACTTCGTTGTCGTATGTGTACGTGTAAAGGTCGTATGAAGTGTCAACGTGGTAACCGTCGGAACAACAGCCGCCTTCCACATCATATCCGTCTTTTATTCTTGTTTCTCTTGCTGATGTTGGTGTCGTGAATGTAAACAAATCATTAGGCAGTTGCGTACTGATTTTGGATACATTCATCTTGTTGTCAAGTTTGTCAGCAATGTTGATTTCTTCGTCATTGACCACCCTCGAAATCTCTCCTTTGACATACCCCAACTCTGTTTTGAAGAATTGTTGTATGGACTTTACAAAAGTATTAGTTTCGATTTGGAATTGAATGTTTGACAATTTAGACAAAACGCCCCTCATTGAAACATCAATTCGGCTTCTGTCAGTATCAAGTTTTTGTTTGGTAATGTCAGAAAGCGGAGTCTTTGTTTTGTAGATGTACGACTTGTCTTGTTTTACAAAGCCCTTGTCAAGTAAGGTGGAATACAAGAAGAAATACAATCCCTCGTATGGAATTTTGATTTCTTTTGCGAGGTTTGTAGCCATTCGGTCTGACATCAATGTCTCGAACATATCAGGGGTCGCCTTTTGCGCTATGTATCCTCTGAAATCATCCAAACATTGTCCGGTGATTTTTGCCCTGATGTTGCTTACGACGTCTGTAATGCCATCGAATATTTTGATGGTTGTGTTGCCGTTCTCTTTCTGTTTTGTCAAAAACATCTTGATTTGCTCGGGCGAAAATGTCTTTGACAATGTGGAAGTAATTGTGTCGATATTGCCCTGAACCTTTTTTACTTCCAATTTGGTAAATCCTTGCGCACGGCGGTTTGACATATTGATTAAATCTTTGATACGGGCATCAAAGTCTGTCAAACTAAACTTATTGACTAATTCACGTGTTTTCTCCAATTCGTCAAAGATATACTCATAATCCTTGTTTTCTTCCGTTCCTTCCAAAAAAAGTTTGACGTTGATGACCGCTAACTTTTTTTGGAACAATGTGGATAGCGAATTGATTTTGGAAATGTTGATGCACGATTCCATTTGACACAGAAAATCCTGCAATTTCTTATGGAAGTCGTCCATTGTCGGTCGGATTATAATGTCGGAAAACGATTCGGCAATTCTGCGCTTCAATTCTCCGAAAAGATTTTCTGCACCTGAAATTGAGCAACAGATTTCGTAGAAGTTGCGCAAAAGTCCCATATCGAACGGCATTGCACCGAATGCCATTTGCTGAATTTTGCCATAGAACTCAAATGTAATCTCGTTTGTTGCAACTTTTTGAAGAAAGAAATTGCCGCAATCTGTGAAGATGTTTTTCAGTTTTTCCAAATTGCAGTTCAGAAGTTCGCCGGTCTGAATGTTTTTCTCAAACGCCGACTGAATGTCATAGTAGAGTTGACCGACTAATGGATAGATGTTGACATCATTATCCAAACTGAGGGTATCCTTGATTGAATCTTTGAGTTGTTCTGTAAGTTCTGCAACAGAAGTCTGTCCTGCCTTTACGCAATCCACCTTGTTGAGTATGAACATCAGGAATTCAGTATTGTCCATACTTTTCACGATGTCCTTGACTTCATTCAGAAGACGTTGTTTGCGTGAATTGTCAACGTCGTTGAAATCCATCGCAATTATGCAAAACGACTTGGAAAGATATTCCTGAATTGTCGCCAAGTTTTTATTGTCTTGAAGGGTCTTCAAGCCCGGCAAATCAACGAACTTGATGTTCAAGTTTTCGGGCAAGTCGAGGATTGCCTTGTTTGCCTGCCACTCCAATGGTCCCGTTACGGAAATCTTGGGCGCGGCTGCCTTGCCCGCTTTTTTGTGATACTCCTCAAAGATTTCCTTTGTCTTGTCGTAAATCTCCTCGTCGGAAATATTGTCGAAGTAATCGTCTTTCCACGTGGCGTTTTCGGTCTTGTGGATTTTCATTGTAGTGCGGTCAGAATGTGTCATTTCCAAAACTCCCGCACTCATTTCCTTCGCCTCCATCGGGGCGATTCTCCGTCCTGCAAAACTGTTGACGATGGTTGATTTGCCGGCACTCGTAGTGCCAACCATTGCTATCGACAATTCAGGATGAAGGAGTTGCTCTTTGGTTTTCAGCGCGATGGCTTGAAATTCCTTGAAATCTTTGGATATTGTATCCGTAGTGTCAAAGAATTTCTTGCCCGAGTTGTAAAGTTCCGACGTAAATTCAATTACGCCGTCCACAACTTTCAACGCCCTGTCAAGTTTTTCCTGATTTGACATATTATCGTTTTATTGTTGGTTTATAGTTTTCATTTCCTGCAAAATGCGGTTGATGATTTTCACAGCCTCGATGTTGCGGCGGTTTTCTTCAACAGCATTTTCGATGTCCTTGTATTCTTCCGACTTAATCATCTCGATGTTGTCCGTGATGAACATATCGAAATCCTCGCTGTCAAGTTCAGCCTTTATCTGTTGTATGTAGTTGTTCATCAAGGTCTTGAACGGATTTTCAAGGGCAATCGCCTTAACGACGTAATGGATGAGTACGAAGTTGAGAATCTGCAAATCCTTGTTCATTATCTCCATAAACTCCTCTTTTGTAGCAATTTGCACATCGAATCTCGTGCTGTACAAGTCGTCGTCATCTGTTGTGCCTCCTGATTGAAGGTTGACATTTTTGAGTTCATTGCGAAGATACGACAGTTTGTTTTCGTCAGTGGTTTTCATTGTTCCATAGAGTTCCTTCCACTTGCCAACAATGTCGAGAACAGGTTCGAGTTTGCCGAATGGAACAAACATTTTCACAATGTCCAACGGTACGTCCTTGACAATTTCCTTGATTGCTTCAAGAACCGGTTTCCATTTTTCCTCCGGCTGGTCAGACTGTTTGTCGGTCTGTTTCAGAAGGAGATAGAAAAGCGGTTGCTTATCAATGGGCGCGGATGTGTCGATATTCTTGGCATCGGCACAGGCGAGCATAAAGAAATTGCTTTTCTGATTGTTGAAGTATGTACGGCGAGCCACACCTAAGGCGGTAACCATCAGAATCTCAATTACAGAACTTGAAAAACGGTCAACGAGACTCTTGTAGTAGCCGTTGTTTTCCGTCTTTTTGATTCTGCCGAGGAAGTCAGATACTTTCGTTTCAAGTTCCTGATAGAACGAGTTGTTGACGTTGATTCCCAAGCCTTTTATGAAAATATCTTTGATTTCGCGCTCACATTCATCGTGTTTCAACGTGGCGAGTTCAAGCACTGTATCTTCGAAGTCTTTTCTAACGCTTTCAAGTTTTTCTTTGCGGAAATACGTTTCGATGAACGGAACGTTTTCCCAATTGGCGGCTACTCTGTCCACTTTGAGCCTTGCATCTTCCAACGATTCAGTTGTGATGGCGTATTTAGACACGTCAAAATCCTTGAAAGATTTGGCTTTGGAATTGTCGGCATCACCACTGCACATCCACTTGTTGAGTTTCTCCACAAGTTGAAGTGTCAAAGGAAGTGCCTCCATTTCCTTTTTGATTTTGTCATTGAATTTAGACAAACCGTTTTCGATTATTTTTGCGCTTTCTCTGCGGAGAGCGAAAGATATTTTTCTGTCTATTTTGCCGGAAAGATTGTGATTGTCGTTGAAGTTGTACTTGTCCTTCAAGTCAGAAAACAATTCCTCAATCTGAACCTGAATCCTGTCAATGCGCTTTTTGAGGATTGGGAAACGGTCGTTTTGATTGTAAACTTCGAGAAGTTCCTTCATTTTCAGGATTCCGTCGTTGTATCCCGCGCTTTCCAATTTGGCACAAATACCATTGTCTGCCACCTTGCCAAGTGCTTCGAGACGCCCTTGTGCCGAGCCAACAATGATGCGCTCTTTGTTGTTGAATTTGCAAAACTCTTGCAATCCGCTGAAAAGCGTGTTGATGTTTTCTTGAATCTTGTCCTTTACAGAAACTTCAACTTCAACGCCATTGATTTTCCTGTTTTCTTTGTTGATGAAATCGGCTTTGTTTGCAAAAGGAAAGAGTTTTTCAGCCAATGTTGTGCCGTCATCATCCGTCTCCTGCATATACTCCTTAAACAGGCTGCCGTCAGTTCCCTTGATGCTCGGCTCGTTGGCGCGTGCTACAAAAAGCACTGCATCAGCCTGTTTCATAAACTTTTTGGTCTGTTCCTTGTGCAGCGCAGTCGGCGAATCGAATCCGGGTACGTCATAAAGTATGGCGTTTTTCATACCCGAAAGGTTGCAGGTTTGAATTACAATCTGTTTGGCTGCAAAGGAAACCTTTGGCGAACTGATAAAATCTTTGAGTTGCTGATTATCAAGGTCGTCAAATTCCATTGCGGGTTTTCCAAGCCAATACGAAATGGTGTCGCGGTATTTCAATATACTTTCGATATCCTTGTTGAGGGTGGTTTCGTATCGTTGATTACCTTCCCTTTCAAACAACTCTTTGTACGTGTCGAGGGACAATGAATTGAAACTCAGAGCCTGCGAACTTTGTATACCCACAATCCTGAGTTTGTCACAAAAGTCGTCTGCAAACTCTTTTTGGGACAAAAAGTAAACCACGGCGTGGTCAGTTTCGCCGTAACTGATGGAAGATGAAGTGTAAGTACAACGTTCATCAGCCACTGGCAACGGGTTGTTTTCGATGATGGCGTTTGCAAAAGTGCTTTTGCCCGATTTTTCCAAGCCAATAATTGCAATTTCAAATTCTCCGGTGTCAATTTTGCGCTTGCATTTCACCGCCTTGTTTCGTATCTTTTTCAGTTCTTCAATTATCGACGGTGTGATAATCGAAGAAGGAAGGGCAATCAATTCGTCAATGCCCTTGATTTGAGATTCCAATTTCTTGGAGTACTCATTTCTTTCTTCTGTTTCTGACATTCTTTGTGCATTTTTCGCGCCACTAATAACTTATCGGAAAAACAGGTTACATCAAATACCTTGTTGACCAGCGGACATAAAAAGTGCGTGAACACTCCTTATGTACTCTGAGGTATTTGGCGTAACCTGTCCTTGTATAAGTTCTTTAATCGCGTCCACGCATAGCACGGACGTCTGCGAACTTATTCATCAAGGACATCTTCTAATCGCCAAATTTTCAGAGTTCCGAATAAATAGCAAACGCTTTATGTTATTATTATATGTTAATTATCTATTTCGCTTGGCGGAAAAAGCCCCGCCGCTTTTTGTTCATTTTCGTATTTTTTTAGTTTATACTATGCGGCAAATTTATAAAAAATTATTAATTACAAAATTTTTTTCTATCTTTTTTCAAGAAAATTTTTTTTCGGCGGTTTTTAAGGGGTGAAAACCTTAATTGATTTTTTACTCAAACAAGTCGTCCGCTGTTAACTGTTTTCCGGCGCGGCGAGAGTACATATTGTTAAACAAGCCAAGCGGTGTTATGTAAGCAGTCGTAATGGTCTTGTTGGTGCCTGTTACTTTGCGAAATGTGCGCAAACGTTTTTGAACCCGTTGGTCGTAAGACTTGTCGATGGTGAACTCAGTTGCGCTGTATTTGATTTCGCAAACCGTTATAGTCTTGTCGTTGCGGTCTATCAACAAATCTATTTGCGCACCGGTTTTCAAATCATCGTCGATCTCATTGTCGGACAACACCGCCTTCGATGGACGGTAAACCCACGAACAAGGCGTATTAATTGTACCGCTAATACCCAATGCTTCAACAATTTGGTTGATATGGTGCAGACATACTGTTTCAAAAGCATAACCACACCACGAATTGTATTCGGGCGTACCTATTTGCTTGGTCCAGTGGTGTTTCTCAAAATTATTCTTGCCTCCGATAAACCTTAGATGAAACAACGAGAATTGGTCGGTAAGTTGGTACATAGTGTCTTTTTTTGACTTACCAAATGGATTGTAAGACCTTATGAACTCACATTGTTCCAATTCGTTGAGTACGGTTGTGAGATTGCCATTGTTAGGCAGTTTGGTTTTGTTGATAATATCAAGCCTTGTCATCCCCATACCAACATTGTTGAGTGCCAAGATGACAGCAAGATGATTGTCTGCCTTTTTAAACAACGACTTGTAAAGTTTACTAAACTCATCAATAAGTTCTCCGCCTCGCGTAAAGCACAGAGCCTCAATATTTTCTCCCACACTCTTGTCGGTTTCAAAAAGAGAAAGATAATATGCAACTCCGCCCATAGCCATGTAACAGTCGATAATTTCGGGACGTTCGTAATCAAAGCCTCGACTTTTGAAATACATTTCTGTCTCTTTGAGCGAAAATGGCGATACTAAAATCGTGTGTGTTACGCGGTTGTGAAGTCCTCCTATTGCGTTGATAATTTTGTTGAGCATCCAAGATGTTGCAGAACCACACACAATCAGTTTAATATCAGAACGATAATAAGCCCAATTGTTCCAAAAATACTCCAATGCGTTCACAAAGCCTGATTTTGGAGTGTCGAACCATGGCAATTCGTCAATAAAAATAGTTTTTGTCTCTTTCGGACTCTGTTCGAGATATTTGGCAAGCAACCGAAAGGCCTCTGTCCAACTTTTAGGCGTGGAATTGTCATCAAAATAATCAGACATTGCATACGAAAAATTGGTCAATTGAGTTGCCAAACTTGCGTTCTCTCTGCCTGTCATTCTAAAAGACAACTGATTGTCCAACAATTCCTTAATGAGAAATGTTTTGCCCACACGACGCCGTCCATAGATTGCGATAAATTCCGACTTGTCGGATTCCACGTATGCTTTCAACCGTTTTATTTCAGACTTGCGTCCAATAATAGCACTTTCCATTTTTTTACGCTTTTGAGATTTATACTATGGCGCAAAGTTACAAAAAAATCGAGATTGCGCCATAATATAACATCAAAATATGGCGCAATCTGCCCCAAAAAACGAGATTGTGCCATAATATAATTGTAATCCATCAATTTTTACGCAAATCCATTCTTTTCCCCCCAACCCACTGATTCTCACCACGTAACAAAACGGCAACGCTGTTAAACTTTTTGCATCGAAATCACTTTATATCGCTAATTATCAATTATTTACCCCTCAACATCAGCAAAAAAAATATTTGGAGGCAAAATGGTTTGGTTGTTATCTTTGCTGACAGAAATTCAAACCACAAAATCTGTAAAAAAATGAAAACATTCAAATCATTTGCAATGGCACTTGTATGTGCTTTGGCGTTGGGGTCTTGCTCGCAGGCTCAGCAACAGCCGCAGACTATAAGCGAGAGAGTTGACAAGTTTTTTGCCGAAAATCCCGACAAGTTTATGGGATCGATTGAGATTCAGGAAAACGGCAAGACCGTCTATCAGAAGTCGCTCGGATACGCCGACATTGAAAACAAAATTGCCGTAAATGCCGACACCAAATTCCGCATCGGCTCCATCACCAAGACTTTTATGTCGGTGTTGGTCTTGAAGGCGGCACAAGAGGGCAAACTCTCGCTCAATGACCCGCTCGTCAAGTTTTTCCCCGACGCTCAAATCCCTAACGCAGAGAAAATTACGGTAGATATGCTCCTCTACCACCGCTGCGGACTCCGCGATGTGGTCAACGACAAGTTCGATGAGTTTGTGACCTATTACACCAAGCCGCAGACCCGCGCACAGATGATTGAGCGCATTGCCAAGGCGGGCACCAACTTTGCGCCCGACAGCACGTTCCGCTACTGCAATTCGGGATTCATTCTCCTGACCTACATCATTGAAGACGTGTGCAGAAAGAGTTATGATGAATTACTCAACGAACAGATTATCAAACCTTTGCAACTGTCGCACACGGGCGTTTGCACCACTCCAATCAATTCTAACGAGGGTTTTGCTCAGTCGTTTAGCCTTTCGGGGCAAAGATTGGAAGAGTTTGACCCCTCGGCGGTTTTGGGTGCAGGCGCAATGTACTCCACTTCGGGCGACCTCTTGAAATTCTTCAACGCGCTCACTTCTGGCTACTTCGGCAGCGGAATTTTTGAACAGATGAAGGATTTCAAGGATAATTGGGGACGCGGACTGTTTCCAATGGAATATGGTGATTATAAGGGCTTTGGACACACGGGCGGCATCCACGGTTTTGCTGCGGTGATGATGAAGATTAACGACAAAACCATCGTTTTTTGCTCCAACAGTTCGTTTGTTGACCACGCCAACTTGGTGAACACGATTCTTGGCATCGCCACCGAACCCAAACGCCAATACATCACCCTCACCGCCGAACAACTGAAAAAATACGAGGGCAAGTACACTTGCGAACAGTTGAAAATGGACGTTGAAATCACTTCCACAGGCACTCAACTTGCGGCACAGGCAATGGGGCAGCCGGGTTTTCCGCTCGATGCAATTTCCGAAACAGAATTTGAGTTTGCAGCGGCAGGGGTTAAGATGGTTTTCGATTTGGCAAAACAAACATTCACATTGCATCAGAACGGCGGAGAATTTGAATTTGTGAAAACAAGCGAAAAAGAAACATCTAACAACCTTACACTCAATGCCGAACAACTTTCAAAATATGAAGGCGTTTACAATTCCAAGGCATTGGGAATGGATATTACAATCGCTGTCAAGGACGGACAATTGACAGGTCAAGGCACAGGTCAGCCATCATTTCCGCTCAACGCAACGGCAGAAAATGAATTTGAGTTCAAACCCGCCGGAATTGTGATTCTCTTCGACGTGAAAAACAACAAATTGACGCTGAAACAAAGAGGAATGAGTTTTGAGTTGGAGAAAAAATAGAAAAAAAATTGCGTATCTCTTGAAATAGAGGTACGCAAAATTTTCCCCTATCCGTATTTCCCTTATTCCCCATCAGCATTTCTCGTACTCTTGCTTCGTAAAAATACGTATAAAATTTTATGACCTATTACGAACAATCGGTATTGCATACAAGATGCCCTCGCGGTACATTTGCATCGTTAAAAATATAATCAAATCGCTACGGTTGAGATGTCATATTTTGACGTCTCTACAAAACGGCAAAAAAAACAAACAAAATGATAGACATAGGATTATATTCACACGAAAACGAACACGATGCCTGCGGTATCGGCTTGCTCGTTGACTTGAAGGGTAACAAGACTCACAAACTTGTGGACGACGCTCTTACGGTGCTCGAAAACCTTAAACACCGTGGCGCAGAGGCCGCCGACAACAAGACCGGCGACGGTGCGGGCATCTTGATGCAGATTCCCCACGAATTCATCTTATTGCAGGGAATCCCCGTTCCCGAAAAACTCAAATACGGTGCGGGTATGGTTTTCTTGCCAAAGGATAAGAAACTTAGCGACAGTTACATAGCGCAGATGATTGAGGAGACCGAAAATCTCGGACTCAATCTTTTGAGAGTGCGCGAAGTGCCTGTCAATTCCGATATTCTCGGCGAAGAGGCGCGTGCTGCCGAACCGCGTATCGTTCAGGTGTTTATCACGGGTGCAGACGAAATTCCGCACTTTGAAACGCAACTTTATCTTCTCCGTAAAAAACTCGAACAGAAGATTCAAGATAAGGATTTTTATATAGTTTCGCTGTCAAATAGGACGATTATCTATAAAGGAATGTTGTCGTCGATGCAGTTGAGAAAATATTACAAGGACCTTACCAACCCCAATCTCACCACAGGTTTGGCTCTCGTACATTCAAGGTTCTCCACCAATACGTTCCCTACGTGGCCGCTTGCACAGCCTTTCCGTATGCTTGCTCACAACGGTGAAATCAATACTATCCGTGGTAACCGCAAATGGATGGAAGCGCGTGAAAGCGTACTTTCGTCGAAAGCGTTAGGCGGATTGGAGAATTTCTCACCGATTATTCAACCCGATATGAGCGATAGTGCGGCTTTCGACAACGTGCTTGAATTTTTCGTCCGTTCGGGAATGAGCCTGCCGCACGCTATGGCAATGATGGTTCCGGAATCTTTCAACGAAAAAAATCCTATAAGCCAAAAAATCAAGGCTTTCTATGAATACCACTCAATATTGATGGAACCTTGGGACGGTCCCGCTGCGCTGATTTTCACCGACGGACGTTACGCAGGCGGAATGTTGGACCGCAACGGTTTGCGCCCCGCACGCTATGCCATTACCACCGACGGTAAACTCATACTCTCTTCTGAGGTGGGCTGTTTGCATATCGAGGCTGACAAAATCAAAGTGAACGGACGCCTCAAACCCGGTAAAATGGTGCTTATTGACACCGAGACAGGACAGATAATTTCAAACGACGAAATCAAACAGCAACTTGCCGAGGAGTGTGATTACACCGAATGGCTTCAAGGTAACCGTATCGAACTTGACAAACTCCATTCTGGACGTCATGCTGCCAATTCAGTGGTCGATTTCAAGAAAAAACTCCGCTCGTTTGACTTTACTCGTGAGGATGTTGAAAAGACCATCACCCCGATGTGCGCCAATGCCCAAGAACCGCTCGCATCTATGGGTAACGACACTCAGTTAGCGGCATTGTCCGATCGTCCGCAGTTGCTTTTCAACTATTTTCGACAACAATTTGCGCAGGTTACCAACCCGCCTATCGACCCCATCCGCGAGGAACTTGTGATGTCACTCACCGAATACATCGGAGCGGTAAGTATGAACATCCTCAATCCTGACCCGTCAAACTGCAAGATGGTGCGCCTACCGCAACCCGTTCTTACTAACACCGAACTCGAAACTCTTTGCAATATCCGTTACAAAGGCTTCAATACCGAAAAACTGCCGATTATTTTTGAAAAATCAAAAGGTGCGCAGGGTATGGAAGAGGCTATCGACAACCTTTGTAAGGAGGCTGAACTCTCTGTGGATAAAGGTATTAACTATATTATTCTCACCGACCGTGGCATCGACGAAAAACACGCTGCAATACCTTCATTGTTGGCAGTGAGCGCAATTCATCATTATCTCGTATCAATCAAAAAACGTGTTCAGACTGCGCTGATTGTAGAATCAGGCGAAATCCGCGAAGTAATGCACGCCGCATTGCTCTTGGGTTTTGGCGCAAGCGCAATCAATCCCTATATGGCGTTTGCCGTTATTGACGACCTCGTGAAAAAAGACGAAATCCAACTCGACTACGCCACCGCAGAACGCAATTATATCAAGGCCATCGACAAAGGTTTGCTCAAAATTATGAGCAAGATGGGTATTAGCACGATACGCTCGTTCCGTGGTGCTAAGATTTTTGAATCTATCGGTCTCGGCGGCGAGTTCTTAACCAAATATTTCGGCACAAGGAAATGCAGTGTGGGCGGCGTTGATATCGAATACATAGCCAAAGACGCTATCCGTATGCACAACCAAGGTTTTAACAATCAAGATGATGAGGATAAACTTTTGCCTTTCGTGGGACAGTTCTCATTCCGAAAAGACGGCATTCGTCACGCTTGGACTCCCGAGGCAATAGCTGCACTCCAAATAGCAACACGCACGGGTAACTACAAGAAATTCAAGGAGTTCACTTCTATTATTGACAATAAGCCCGAACCGATTTTCTTGCGCGACTATTTCAAATTCAAGTCCAACCCCATATCTATCGACGAGGTGGAACCCGCTGAAAACATCGTAAAGCGTTTCATAGGTGCGGCAATGTCGTTCGGTGCAATTAGCAAGGAGGCTCATGAGGCTATTGCATTGGCTCTTAATAAATTGAAAAGCCGTAGCAACACCGGCGAAGGTGGCGAGGACAACACCCGTTTCTACGAAAAGAAAGACGGCGTTTCGCTCAGTAGCGCAATCAAACAAGTAGCGAGCGGAAGGTTTGGTGTTACAACCGAATACCTTGTTAATGCCTCTGAAATTCAAATCAAAGTGGCTCAGGGCGCAAAACCCGGCGAGGGCGGACAATTGCCCGGATACAAGGTTAATGAAATCATCGCCAAGACTCGTAACTCAATTCCCGGTATTTCGCTTATTTCTCCGCCGCCACACCACGATATTTACTCTATCGAAGACCTTGCACAATTGATTTTTGACCTTAGGAATGTGAATCCTGCTGCCAAAATCAGCGTTAAACTTGTGGCAGAAACAGGCGTTGGTACTATTGCGGCAGGTGTTGCAAAAGCCAAAGCGGATTTGATAGTGATTTCGGGGGCAGAAGGCGGAACAGGCGCATCTCCCGCATCATCAATACGTTATGCAGGAATTTCACCTGAAATCGGTCTGGCAGAAACTCAGCAGACTTTGGTATTGAACAATCTTCGTGCTCAAGTGGAAGTTCAAGTAGACGGACAGTTGAAGACAGGTCGCGACATCATCGCAATGGCACTTTTGGGTGCAGGCGAATTCGGATTCGGAACGGCTCAACTAATCGTACTCGGATGTGTACTTATGCGCAAATGCCACACTAACACTTGTCCCGTGGGCGTTGCTACACAAGACCCGAAACTCCGCGAGCGTTTCCTCGGACACAGCGACTATCTTGTTAATTTCTATATGTTTCTTGCTCAAGAAGTTAGGGAATATTTGGCCGAGATGGGTTTCCGCAAGTTCGACGATATCATCAACCGTACCGACCTTATCGAAATAGATAAAACTAAATTCTCTGACAAGACCAAAGGTTTGGATTTTAGCAAAATGCTCACGCGCATCCAAAACAATGCCGCAGTGCACCGCATTGGCGATAATCATCACGAACTTCCGGAAGTGCTTGACAACAAAATTCTTACCGGAACAGCTGCCGCCATTGAATCCAAATCTCCCGTCAGCTTGTATTACAACATCGTAAACACCGACCGTGCCGTGGGCGCAATGCTTTCGGGTGCAATCGTCAAGAAATACGGCTGTAAGGGTTTGCCTGAGAATACGTTGAACATTCAGTTCCGCGGTTCAGCAGGACAGAGTTTTGGTGCGTTCCTCACAAACGGCGTAAGTTTCAAACTCGAAGGCGAGTCCAACGATTATGTGGGCAAAGGACTTTCGGGCGGTGTCATCAGCATCTATCCCCCTCATAACGCCACATTCAAACCCGAGGAGAACATCATTGCCGGTAATACTATTCTCTACGGTGCAACGAGTGGCGAGGTGTACATCAACGGACGTGTGGGCGAACGTTTTGCAGTGCGCAATTCAGGAGCGACAGCCGTTGTTGAAGGCACAGGCGACCATTGCTGCGAATATATGACAGGTGGCCGCGTGGTAGTTCTTGGCACAACGGGCAGAAACTTTGCGGCAGGTATGTCGGGCGGTTTGGCATACGTTTGGGACAAAAACCACGACTTCGACTATTACTGCAATATGGATATGATAGAACTCAGCCTCATTGAAGAAAAAGCTCGTCGCAACGAACTCCGCTCTCTCATTGAGAGTCATTACTGCCATACAAATTCGCCTCTTGCTAAGGCAATGCTCGATAATTGGGATAAGTACATTGACGAATTTATCCAAGTAACGCCAATCGAGTACAAACGCGTACTCCACGAAGAGGCTTTGCGCGAGATTGAGAAAAAAATGAAAAACGTTCAACAAGAGTAAAAAGAGGGAGGATTAAGAAATGGGAAATCCAAAAGCATTCATCACTATACCCCGACAAGAGTCGGGACACCGTCCAATCCACGAGCGCATTCAAGATTTCAGCGAGGTGGAACAGACACTCAACGAAAGCACCCGCATTTTGCAGGCTTCGAGATGTATGGACTGCGGCGTGCCTTTCTGCCATTGGGCGTGTCCGCTCGGAAACAAGCAACCCGAATGGCAGGATGCTGTTTACAAAGGAAAATGGGAGACTGCATACAAGATACTCGCCGAAACCAATGATTTTCCGGAATTTACGGGACGAATCTGCCCCGCACTCTGTGAAAAAAGTTGCGTACTCAACCACTGCATCGATGCACCTGTCACCATCCGCGAAAACGAATGTTCCATCATCGAAAAGGCATTTACCGAGGGATACGTAAAACCTCAGCAATACGCCCGCAATGGCAAGAAAGTAGCTGTAATCGGCGCAGGACCCTCGGGACTTTCCGCAGCCGTTCAACTCAACAAGCGCGGTTACCAAGTTACCGTTTTCGATAAGATGTCAGACGCAGGCGGACTTGTGCGCTACGGCATTCCTAACTTCAAGTTGGACAAATACGTTGTTACCCGCCGTACCGACCTTATGCGTCAAGAAGGCATTGAGTTTAAGTTGGGAGTAACAATCGACCCCGAAAAACTTCCCGAAGGCTACAATGCTTACGTAATAGCTACCGGTACGCCCACAGCAAGAGATTTGAAAATCGAAGGCCGCGAACTCAAAGGCGTATATTTTGCCCTTCAACTGCTCTCTCAACAGAACGAAATTCTTGCGGGCAAAAAGTTTAAGGATTCGGAACTTGTAAATGCCAAGGGCAAGCACGTACTTGTAATCGGCGGCGGTGACACCGGCTCTGACTGCATCGGTACTTGTCATCGTCAGGGAGCCTTGAGCGTTACACAAATTGAGATTATGCCAAAGCCGCCAGAGCATCACAATCCCGCAACGCCTTGGCCTAATTGGCCCGTAATACTCAAAACCACCACAAGTCATGAGGAAGGCTGCACACGTCGTTGGTGCTTAACGTCAAATAAGTTTATCGGTGACAAAGATGGCAATCTCAAAGGCGTTGAAGTAGAGGAAGTTGAATGGATACCCGCAACCGACGGAGGCCGTCCCACGATGAAAACCACCGGCAAAAAGGAGGTTATCAACTGTGATATGGTTCTTCTTGCGATGGGCTTTCTCAAACCCGAACACCCGAAATTTGCCGACAACGTTTTCCTTGCCGGAGATGCACTCTCTGGCGCATCACTCGTTGTCCGCGCTATCGCAAGCGGTCGCAAAACTGCTGCCGATGTGGATAATTTTTTGAAATAATCTATAACTACGAAAAACGCGAAAAATACTAAATTTCTTCGTGTTTTTCGTAGTTTAAATTTAATTATATGCAGACATTACATTTCACCAAGATGCACGGTTTGGGTAATGATTACATCTATTTTGATGTTACCAAACAACCGCTGACGAACCCTAACGAATTGTCCGTCAGGCTCAGCGACCGTCACAAAGGTATTGGCGGCGACGGAATTGTGTTAATCGGTTCATCGCAAAAAGGCGATTTTAGTATGCGGATTTTCAATGCTGACGGTTCGGAAGCCCTGATGTGTGGTAATGCTTCGCGCTGTATAGGCAAATATCTGCACGACAAGCATTTGACTGACAAACTCGAAATACGCCTTGACACGCTTTCGGGCATCAAAACGCTCAACCTCAATGTCGATTCAAACGATAATGTTGAGACCGTTTCTGTGGAGATGGGCGAAGGCAAACTGTTGAATCTTCCCTCAGGCGTTATTCATAACGAAACCATCGAAGTTTTAGGTCAGAAATTCACTGCCACAGCCATTGACATGGGCAATCCGCATCTTGTGCTTTTTGTTGATGACGCCGAAAAAGCCGACGTTGCCGCAATAGGTTCCAAATTGGAGTTTGACCCTAAATTTCCCGACCGCATCAATGTAGAGTTTGTTCAAATTATCAACCCTCATCATATTAGAATGCGTGTTTGGGAGCGTGGCAGCGGCATTACACAAGCTTGTGGTACAGGTGCTTGCGCCTCGGCAGTGGCATCCTCAATGGCAAACCTTACCGATCCTAAAAATTGCCTCGTGCAAATGGACGGCGGTTCGCTTCACATCACCTGGAATTCAACCACACACCAAGTACTTATGACCGGCACAGCAAACACGGTATTTGAAGGAGAGATAGAAATTGAAAATTGAA
>JAFPYR010000051.1 GCA_017412115.1 Bacteroidales bacterium
AACGTTATTTTTGAAGGGAAACAATAGAAGACTAAAAACAAAAAGACGTTTTTAGTCTTCCATTGTTTCGTACCAATCTTTACTCCATTGTAAAGTTTCGTGATAGTTGTTTTTTAACTCGTATGAAATTTTTGAAAATAAGAGCAAGGAAGTAATATTTTGCCGACTCGTGAAGAATGGAATGCACTACTGAAAAATTGTTATTGTGTGTGGACAGATTCGCCTCAACAAGGTGTTTATGTTTTTAAAGCTCATCAGGGACAAAAATCGCAAGGCAATGCTATTGCTGAAAATTTTGGCGATTATAGTACGGAGAAAGATATATATATTCCTTCCTTCTGATGGTGTAGAAGATGCACACTATTCTTTAGGTTGTACTCCTAGTTAGTGGAATGTTGGTGGTTATAATGTAAATGGTTATTTTTGGAGTGTCCGTTATGTAAAGCGCATAGAGTAATTCATAATGTAAGAAAAAAAAATTGGCAGAGTTTTTAATCCTGCCAATTTTTTTTGAGATTACGGGGTATATTCTTATTTGGTTTTCTTCTCTTTTTTCATTTCCCATGCTGCCGTAACCGAGGGCATATATCCCAAATGAACGTTTCTTGAAACTGCGAATTGTATTTTGTAGTTTTCTTTCTTGAAACTAATTCCTAATGAAATTCTCACGGGATATGTCGAAATTCCGCTTTCAACCTCAATGATTTTTTTTATTTTCCCGCCAATCCCTATTTTAATTTCGGTTTTTTCGTCTAAACTATTTCTTTGCGCTTCCATGATGGCATAACCGTTTACAAAAAACGTTTTTTTTATGCCTAATGCGATGATTACGGGAATTATACTGTCCGTCGAATTTATTTGCGAATTTGACGGGTTTTTCAGGTAAAATCCGAGTTCAAAGCGTTTGGCTGGTGTGCATATAAGACCAACTTCCCCGCTTAACGCATTATACTTTTCCTGTGAATTTCCGATGTTAAAGCCGTGATAATTAATCCTAATTCCGGCTTTTAATTGTTTTGCCAAGCTCATTGCATAACCCAAACCTATCGTATGCCGGTTGAAAAGTTTGAACCCGTAATAGTCAAAACCTATTGAAAAACAACCGTTTAACGCGGGAATTGCTGCGGCAAGGGTTTTTTGTGAAATTTCTTTTACTTGATAACGGTCAAAATAACTTATGCTCAATCCGTAACCAGCATTTGAAGTTCCGGCTGGATTGTAACCTATTGAATTTAAACCTGTTTCGCACGTCATAGCTCCAGATAGAGCCTCGCCGTAAGCATTCGCCGAAATAAACTGCGCTTTGGCTTTCAAACAAATTGTCAATAGAATTATAAAACAAAAAAATCTCATTGTTTTGCTGAAGAAACTTCTTTGTAATATTCTATAAATCTGTTAATTCCTTTTGCTAAAACTTTCGGCGGCGCCGCTAAATTTATCCTCATGTAACCTTCTCCTTCTTCTCCGTAAAGGCTGCCCGGATTAATCCAAACGTGATATTTTTCTAAAAGTTCTTTTTCTATTTCTTTTGACTTTTTGTTAAGCGCACTACAATCTATCCACATCAAATAGGTCGCTTGCAAAGGTGTGATTTTTATTTCAGGAATTTCTTTTAAGAGTTTAACAACTAAAGCATAATTGTTTGATACTGTTTTTATTAAGTCTTGAATGAAAATTCTGCAACCTTTACTCGTGTAACCTGTTATAAGAGCTTCAATGCCGAAAGGATTTACATCGCAACATTCATTTATATTGATGGCACGATTAATTTTGCGGCGGAGGCTTGAATTTTTGCATACGATGTTTGCGATTTGCAGGCTTGCCGTATTGAAAGTTTTTGAAGGTGAATTGCAAACTGCATAATTTTCCAATCCTACTTTTTCAGCGGCAATTCCAAATGGAATATATTGATATTCAGGCATAACAATTTCGCAATGTATCTCGTCTGAAATTACGAAAACATCGTTTTTTAGGCATATTTCAGCAATTTTTATCAATTCCTCTAAAGAGAAAACTCTCGAAACCGGATTGTGCGGATTACAAAGTAATAGAGCCTTCGGCTTTTCCGTTTGACACAATTTATCAAACTCCTCAAAATCTATGTTAAAAACGTTGTTTTCGTCCTTTTTAAGAGGGCAGGAGAGAAGCGTACAATCGTTATTTCTTATTGACGAATAAAAACAATTATAAACCGGAGTGAACATCAAAATTTTGTCGTTAGGATTGGTAACGGCTTTAATTACAGCCGAAACAGCCGGTACAACTCCGATTGTATAAACAACGTCAGAGGGCTCAAATCGCCAGCCGTGCATTTTATCGAACCAATTGCAAAGTGCATCGTAATACTTTTGCGGAACTTTTACGTAACCGTAGGCTGCGTGTTTGGCGCGTTTTACAACGGCATTAACAATTTCTTTCGGACATTTCAAATCCATGTCGGCAATCCAAAGCGGAATCAAATCCTTGTTGTCTTCAACGCTGTCCCATTTATAACAATTGGTGTTACGGCGTTTTAAGGGTTTTATATAGTTTTTCATATCTTTTTATTTGTTAATAACTGCAAATTTAATCAAAAAAGTTGATATGAAATAAAAAAAATCCGTGAATTTTCATCCACGGATTTTTTTTTATTTAGAATTTAATAGAAAATTTCTAACCTGCTGCTCCTTCTTCCTCAAAATACGAGTTATCAACCATTACGGGATTACCTTCGCTGAAAGTAGTCGTTGTGGTAGAAGACGAAGTTGATGTTTGTGTAACTGTTGTTGCAGCCTCTGCCAAAGATTTGGTTTTGCTCTTATCAACAGCGTTGATATGGTGCATAACTTTTGCGCCGAAGTAGAAAGCTACCATCATTTGGAATGCCGCCATAAATTCGGGAAATTCGGCCTCAAAACCGATTATCCTGACATTTGCCAATTCTATTACTACCGTTATAAACAATAACGACATCGTTAAAATACCGCGGATTGTACCACGAGGCATATTGAATGTTTCACCGTCGCAAGGGTTCGGATTGTCTACCGTCCAATCACCGAATGTATATTTCTTGAACATTATCACGATAAAAATTACCGAAATAATCATCCATACCATTACCGGCATATAAATACTGAAATAGTATTCTTTTATGTGGTCCGCCCAATACGGAACCAAATCCATGTATTGATTTTCCATGATTTTTTATGTTTTATAATTTTTTTTACGTTAATTACTAAATTTAATCTTTGAACAGAAAGTATCCGATAGCGACTCCTGCTGCAACACCAAGACCGATTCCTATTGAAGCTAATCTTGCACGGCGGCGATATTTTTTAGCCATTTTTCCGGCGGTGATAACATCTTCGCGGGAGTTTTTCAGTTCGGTTACGTAATAATCTCTGTCGGTTTTGAGAATCGAAATCAAAGAATCCTGTTTGCTGACAACCTCTTGTAAGGTATCGCATTTTTGAGTCAGCAAATTATTGGTTTCTTTTAAAAGTCTGTAAAGTCTTCCCGTTTCAATTACCGATCTCATTCTGGCATCGTTCATAACCCAAAGCGTATCGTCGGTCGGTTTGAGTTCAAGTTCCTGACCCGGTTTTACGCTTGTGAGCGTGATTTGAGAAAAACCGTCAGAAAACGATGCTAAAATTATCAATAATACAACTGCTGAATATTTAAGTAGTTTAATCATCTTTTTCGTTACCGTATAATTTTTCAAACTCTCTGGTTATTTCCTCTGTCGTCATTTCTCTGACTTGAGCGGAAGTTGTTTGAGTTTTGGTTTCCATCTCTTTGAGTTTCATATCCAAACTATTGAGTTGAGCATTCAAAGAGTCGATTTCTTTTTCTTTTTGAGCGATTTTCTTATCGTAGTCTTCTCTGTGTTCATCGTCTTTTATCAAACCGTCTTTCGCTCTGTTTACGATTTCTTCCACGCTTTCGGGGCTGTTACGATTGAAAAGTTTGTTTTTGATAAACATATACGGACCTGCCAAAGCTGCAAAAAGCATTGTTAGAGTTTTGCTCTGAAAATTAAGATAACCGGCATCATGCAAAATGCCTATGGCCAAAATTGCCACGATTACTACTATTATGATTATGACCCATTTTTTCATGATTATCCGTTTTTATTAATTAACATCGATGTATTTACCGAAAACCCAACCTTCGATTGTTGTACGGACTTTGTACCAACCGTTTTTCTCAGCCACGATCGAAACCATTTTACCTTTTTCGAGGGGTTGAGCCACGAGTTGTCCGTCGGATTCGGGAGTGTTTCTGATGTTAAGGGTTTTAGCAGCAACTCTTCCTGTCTCAGGCATTTCGGCAGAACCGTCAATTTTGCGGTCAGAACCAAGAAGTTGTTCCCTTAATTTATCAAGCGGGAAAGCGGGACCCGGATCGAGTTTTCTTGCCGGGGCTATTTCTTCATGTCCGAGAATTGTTTTGATGTTCGGATATGCTTCGATGAGCTCGGCGCAAAGTTGTTTAACGGTTTCGATTTGTTCTGCCGTGTAAACATGCCAATATTTTGCCGTTGATTGGTTTCTGTGAATGGCTTCTACAACGTCAGAGGGGTTGTATGCGGCTCCGAACCAAGAGCGGTAAACGTTTCCGCTTTTAGTAAGAGGTCCGGAGTTTACGATTTCAATGCCGATGGAGTATTTGTTGTAACCGTTTCGTCCGCCGTAAGAGCTTTCTCCGGCGTGCCATGCTATTTCGTTGAACGGGATAAGCTGAGTAATGCTTCCGTCCCTATCTATCAAAACATGGGCAGACGCTTTTACTTTAGGATTTACCAACGTGTTGAGCGATGATTGGTAAGGTCCTGCCGTATAGTGGATTACAATGGTGTCGGGGTAATTCTTATCGAATTCTCCGCTTGTCTTAGTACATGTTACCATTTTCCTGACATTGTCTCCGCTGACCAAATAATCCTTTATTTGTAACATTTTTGCCGATATTTATAATTTAAAGTAAATAAATTCATTTAGTTTTATGTTTATTTTTTGAAAGATTCCACAAGGTTTGCACCAACGAGAAATTCTTCGATAACGTTTGGTGGTCCTTCATAACCGCGTTTTTCGGTTTTAACCAAAACAGCGACTCTGTCTTCAAACGGGCTGATGATTACGCCTTGAATAATTTTTCCTAAACAGAGGGAATAATCTTTTTCGGTATAGGAATAAATTTTTTTGAAGCCTAATTCGGGACACTTTATAAATATATTAGTACCTTTTACGACTTCAAAACCGTAGTCTTCATCAGTTTCCAATTTATTTTCGATTAAGACTTTGAATTTTTTGTCTTTGTAAGAAAATTCGCTGCCTAATAGTTTTTGGTCTTTTTGTTGAATGATTTTGTATTCGTTGAGTTTGTTAGTAAACATCATACCGTAATCTTTCCACATTTGTCTGACAGAGCCTTTTTCGGGTTCGTCTTCAGGTTGCCAAGACCAAACTTCTTTGTCGTTAATCATGTTTCTGATAACGATTTTAAAGAAGTACAAACCAGCGGCCTCGTCTACGGGTTCTATTATATAAGCGAACAATCCGTTTTTTGACCAGCCGATCGGATAGAATTTTTCGTACAAATATTCATCGTTTTGAGCGCAGTATTTTAATTCGTTCGGACAAGAGTAAGCCTCCAAAACTTCCTCAGCGGGAATTGGTTCTGCTTCGGGGTCGGAATCGATTTTTTCCTGCTTTTCGATAACTTGTTCAGACGGGGTTTTTGTATCCTCGTTTTTTTCTTGGGTTTGAGCCTCATGGGGCTTGTTTTGCGCGTTTCCGTCATTTTTGGAATCGGAATTGCTGCTACCGTTGCAACTAAACAGGGTAAAAATCACTGTTAAAGTTGCAGCTAAATACTTGATTTTCAAAAGTTTGTTCATTACTTATAAAGTCCTTGCATTTAGTAATTTTAGTTGAGGTTAAATTTACGAAGAATTTTCATATAATTCAAAAAAAAATGAATTTTTTTAAACAAAAAAAAAGTTTTAACTTTAATTGAATGATTTACAAAAAGTTATAGTATGTTAAAATATTTTTTTTGATAAAAAACAAAAAAAAATTTGCAAGATAAAAAAAATCGTTTTACCTTTGCAGCGCAAAAATAAGGAAAGCAATCGGGGTGTAGCGCAGTTGGTAGCGTGCTACGTTCGGGACGTAGAGGTCAAGAGTTCGAGTCTCTTCACTCCGACTTTTTAAAAAGTCAAATAAACCGCTTATTTTCTATAATATTGGAAATAAGCGGTTTATTATTTTTATTATAATCTACTCCACTCTTTATATGACTAAACTAAAAAAAATAATAATTTTGCCTACCATTATAAATATTAATCAAATCATTACGATTATGGCAAATTTTATTTAAGGCAATACCTCGAAAAATGAATAAGATAGCAATGTATTTATGATAAATTTTTAAATTATCTCGAAAAAAAAATGAAAAAAAATTTTTTCAATCAATATTAATATCTATATTTGCAACGGTAAAACTTTACAATTTTTAAGATGGAAAATTTACAGATTGCAGAGAGCGCAAAAAGCCCGTACATTAATTTTGACTGCGAAAACGGTTTCTTGGAAATTCGCGGAAGGTCAATTATTGAAAACACGTTTTCGTTTTACGAGCCTGTGTTCAAAGTTCTTAGCGAATATGTAACTCAACCGCAAACAAAAACTACGGTGCATTTTGCGTTGGATTATTACAATACGAGTTCTCAGATTTGGATTTATAATATTTTGAAAGAACTTAATAAAATCAATGAAATCCCCGGCAAAGAATTGTCTATCACGTGGTTTTATAGTGATACCGATTTGTTGGAGGCTGGAAGGGATTTTCAAAACGTGTCTAAAGTGCCGATTACTTTAAAAGAGTCTACCGGTGGTTTCGACGACGGTTTGGATGATGAAATATAAACCACGAAAAAGAAGGATTTAAATATTTTCCCATAACAACTATTATTTTATTAGTTTTGCCGTTTGGAATTTCCTTTCAAGCGGCTTTTTTGTATTATAAAATTATGGATTTTGAAAAACGAATAAAAAACTTCAAAAAACTTCATCTTGTTATATTTGTGTTGTTTTCTTTGATTATGCTTACAGTTTGGTCTTTGAAAGAATTCGGGAAAATTCTTCCCGCTTTTGATGCATCTCAAAGTATTGTAATATTGCAATATGCAGCTATTTTTATAACATTTGGTGGTATAGTTTTCGGATATTATTTTTACGGAAAAGAGCAAAACAAATTCAAAGACAGTGCTTTAGAAAAGATAAAACAAGAGAGTTTTTATTTCTCAAAAAAAGTTCAAAACATAATCATTTATGCCGTTTTTTGTTTTGATATTTTGCTTTTTGTATTGACTGCTGAAAAACAATTTGCACTTTTTTCGGCGGTAACACTTATAATTTGTGCCGTTAATTTTCCGACTTTTGGAAAATTCAAAAGGGATTATTTCGACGAGGACGAAGACGAAGATTCTTCAGACGAGGAACCTTCGGAGAATTAAGTGGTTAAACAGCAGCGCATTTTACAACTCTTGCCGTATTATTTTCAACGAAAAACTCAATATGAAGATTTTCAAATTCAAATTTATAAATCTCCTTTGACGGTTTTTTGTACGCCGGTCTGGGGTCTTGATAAAGAATTTCTTTTACGGCAATGATTTTTTTGTCGTTTTCTTTTAACGGTAATTCGCATTCAAAAACCACATTGTCAAGAATTTGTGGCTTTGGAAAAAATTCTGACTCTGCCTGAGGAATACAATCAGAATATTTTATGTAAGGTTTTATGTCATAAATCGGCGTTCCCGATAAAATATCAGACCCCGAAACTTCAATTACGGGGCCTGAAGTTTTGTCTGAGAAAATTTTTTCTATTTTAACGGCTGACATTCCTAACGAGTTCGGGCGAAGAGGCGAACGGGTTGCAAAAACGCCTGTTTTTTTGTTTCCGCCCAAACGCGGCGGACGCACCAAAGGTGTAATTTCTTTGTCCGTAAATTTTGAAAATTCCCAAATAAGCCAGATATGTGAATTTTTTTCCAAATCCCTTATAAAATCGGGGTTGCGGAATTGCGGTTCAAAAATGATTTTTGATAAAACATTTTTAGCAAGACCGGCCTGTCTGGGAATTCCGAATTTTTGCTCGAATCCGTTGAAAATATGAGCGATAGGATAGATTGTTAAACTCATGCCTATTCGTTGCTTTCCATTAATTCGTATAATGCCGGGGGCAAAGTGTCGATTTTAACGGGTCTTCCGTTCATGGTTACGGCGCAGGTGATAAGACCGTTGAGTATTAATTTGCCGCTGTCTTTTAAGTAAATATTTTCTATGAACTGAAATTTTACGTAATTGATTCTGCGTAAAGCAAGTTTTACTACAAATTCATCGCCGCTTGTAAGAGGTGCTTTGTATTCTAATTCTGATTTTATAACCACGGGATTGATACCTTGGCGGTGCATTTGCGCAAAATCGTTGTTAGCGGTGCGTATAAATTCGTGCCTTGTGTGTTCGAGGTAGTTTTGATAAACGGCATTATTTACAATGCCTTGAAGATCACATTCATAATCACGAACTTTAAATTCAAGTTCGTAAATGTAATTGTAAATTTCCTGTTTCATATTCTTAAAATATTTTTAAGCAAATTTATTGATTATTTTTGATTTTTGTATTATAATTTTTATTAATTTTGCAGTCGAAGTGTTAAAAAAAATACAATGAACAATACGTTTGCAAAAACTATCACCGAAGAGCAGTTGGCTGAATGGTATTCTAAACTTGAAATAGGGGAGGATAGTTGTATCGACTTTTATGTTGATATATTGAAAAAATACAAAGCTCCTATGCTTGAAGTTAATTGTGGAACGGGTAAAATACTAACTCGTTTACAGGAGTTAGGGGTTTATTGTGACGGTTTAGAGGCCTCGAAAGAGCAACTGAGTATTTGTAGCGAAAGACTTAACGCTATCGGCAAAGAGGCGCAGCTTTTTAATGCCGATTTTTCAGACGTTATTTTGCCAAACAAATACAATGCGATATTTATACCTCACGGAACGTTTTGTATTATAGCCGATATTGAAAAAGCGAAACATTGTTTGGATTTGTTTTTTTCGGCTTTGGAAAATGGCGGAACGTTGGTTTTGGATGTCTTCGTGCCATGGAAAGCTATTGAAAAACACAATGATAAATGTTGGGAAATCAGTCGGACTTATTACGATGCAAAAACCGGAGAGGATTTTGTATTTTCTTATTTCGACGATTTTGACTTTGCATCTCAAGTCAGAACAACACATCTGAAATATGAGGTTTTTTGTAACGGAGAATTAGTATCCGTGCGTTTTGATGTTGTCAGAAATCATTGGTACGGAAACAACGAATTAAAATTAATGCTTGAAAAAGCCGGTTTTGATTCTGTTACGAGCCAAACCGTTTTTTACAAATCCTCAGACGATTATTCAACTTTGTTTACCGCTTCAAAACTGAAATAATTTTTTTATTCGGTTTTGTCTTTTGTAACTAACACGTAAAAAATATTTCGTCTTGAAAGTGCTTCATCGCATCTGAAAGGCTGTTTGAATGTGTAAAACAGCATTTCGTTTTCTTTAGTGCGGACTTTATAGGTAAAAGAGTGTTTGGACAAGTCATTTTCAACAAGGTCGCCGATTTTTGAAAGCATATCAATGTAAGTTTCAAAAACCTGTCTGTCTTTGCTTACTAAACCGAACGAAATACATTCGTTGTTTTCGATGTCGATTTCGTATTTATAATACGGATAACCGACTGATGTTTTGCAAGTTAAAACGATGGTAGAGTTATTTACGGTGTCTACTTTTACGGTAAATTCGGGGTCTTCGTTAAATTTTCCCCAAATATGTCCGTAATTTTCACCGAGCATATTGTATTGAGCGTAATTGGTTGAAAACGCAATAGTTATAATAATGATTGTTAAAAGTGCCTTCATCAAAAAATAATTAAGTTTTCAGCTGCAAATTTATGAAACTTTCTTGGTTTTTAATAACGGGTACAGTAATTTTTTTGTGTTAAATCCTTGTTAAAAAATACGATACCCATTCTGAGCATTTCTATTGCAACTGATTTGTAATTGGATTGCATAATTTCTTTCCATGCTTTTGACATTTCCCTCGACCAGTTAATATCGTCAAAAACCGCAATTGTATTTTTTGAGGCATATTTTTTTATGATTTCAAAATACTTTTTGGTGGCGGCGTAAGTGTGGTTTCCGTCAATGAAAATTAGTTCGATGTCAGGATTTTTTGTTAAAATATCTTCCAAAACATTATCGAAATTATCGTTAATGCACTCAATATTATTTAGACCTAATTTTTTGAAATTTTTTGCAGCGAACTCAGAAGTTTCTTTTGAAGCTTCAACTGTTATAACGGATGAGTCTTTGCAACCGCTTGATAAATAAATCGTTCCGATGCCAATTGAGGTGCCGAGTTCGAGTATTTTTTTAGGTTTGAGATACGCGCTCATTCTTTGCAAAAGCCGTCCGTATTTTCCGAAAGACGAACTTTTTACGGCAATTTTAGAAACTTTTTCTTCTTTTATGGTTTTGCCGTCGCCTTTTGCACCGATTGATAGGGTATGTAAAATTTCTTTTGAGGCTTTATACTCTTTTAAAGTGTTTTCAGCTAAAGAATAATCAAATTTTTCTTTAGGGAAAATTACGTATTTGAAAAAATGAAAAATATTTGGGGAATGAACCCTGTGTCCGTTATAATATCCGGAACAAATAAAATGTTTCAGTGAAAATAATGTGTCCATATATTGAAAAAATGTAAGGGCGGAAAAAAATCCCCGCCCCTGCAAAAAAATTATCTGATAATAGTTGCGTTTCTATCGGGACCAACAGAAATCATTTTGATCGGAACTTTTACAAAATTAGCGATAAATGCAAGATAATCAACTAATTCGGTTGGAAGTTCTTTTTCTGATTTTGCGTTTGAAATGTCGGTTTTCCAACCTTTGAACTCTTTGTAAATAGGTTTAACCTCTTCTTCAACGTCAAAAGGCATTGCTAATGTTTCTTTTCCGTTGATGTTGTAAGCAACGCAAGCTTTAATCGTATCGAAATCGTTCATTACATCGCTCTTTGTAACAATAAGTTGTGTAACACCGTTGATCATACAAGAGTATTTAAGTTCAACGAGGTCGAGCCAACCCGTTCTGCGCGGACGTCCTGTTGTTGCTCCGAATTCGCCGCCTGCGGTGCGGAGTTTTTCGCCAGTTTCGTCAAAAAGTTCGGTCGGGAAAGGACCTGCGCCGACACGTGTGCAGTATGCTTTGAAAATACCGTAAACTTCACCAATTTTTTGAGGAGCAACGCCCATACCCGTACAAGCACCGGCACAAATCGTGTTAGAACTTGTTACGAAAGGATATGTTCCGAAATCAATGTCAAGCATCGTTCCTTGTGCGCCTTCTGCCAAAACAGATAAGTTTTCGTCCAATTTTTCGTTTATAAACATTTCTGAATCAACGAATTCAAATTGTTTCAAACATTCTATTCCTTCAAACCAGCCTTTGGTGAATTCTTCCAAAGAAAAATCTTTGAAACCTAAATTGTCAATTTCTTTTAAATGGCGGGCAGTGAGTTTATCGAATTTCTCTTTGAAACCGGGCAACAAAATGTCGCCGACTCTTAAACCGTTTCTTGAAATTTTATCGGTGTATGTCGGACCGATACCTTTGAGGGTACTTCCGATTTTAGATTTACCTTTTGCGGCCTCGTTAGCGGCGTCCAAAATTCTGTGAGTTGGCAGGATTAGGTTTGCACGTTTTGCGATTTTGAGGCAATTTTTAATTTCAGGGTTTTCTTTGGCGATAACATCGATTTCGCTTTTGAAAATACCCGGATCCAAAACCACACCGTTACCGATTACATTGATTGCACCGTTTGTAAAAATTCCGGAAGGAATGGTGTGGAGAACGAATTTTTTACCGTTGAATTTTAAGGTATGACCGGCGTTAGGACCGCCTTGAAACCTTGTTACGATATTGTATTTCGGAGCGAGTACATCGACGATTTTGCCTTTTCCTTCATCGCCCCATTGAAGACCTAATAATACGTCTATTTTCATTTTTTTGTATTTTTTATTTTTTTTAAAATTTTTCAGTTAATAAAATATTCCGGCGTTTTTGCGCAATTTATTGTCGTCTAAATACTTAACGAGCCTTTCTTGCGGTGTTGAACTAATCCGTTTTTCACACAAATTTTCGTTTGTAAATTTAGGGATAATAATTGTTATTGAGAAATTTTTTTGAGGAAAATTTAAAAATTCCGAAAAAATATTTCATTCTGAAAAAAGTTTTATATATTTGCGTCAAAATAATTTTTTACAGATTCTCAATGGAAAATTTAGATACACAGAAGCAGGTTGCGAAATATCTGCTTGAAATTAATGCAGTTAAATTGCAGCCTGAAAACCCTTTTACATGGGCCTCGGGTTGGAAATCTCCGATTTACACCGACAACCGCAAAACACTCTCTTACCCTGAAGTAAGAAGTTTCTTAAAGAAATGTTTTGCAGATATTATTAAAACACAATTCCCTGATACAGAATTAATTGCAGGTGTTGCAACGGGAGCAATTGCCGTTGGAGCCTTGGTTGCCGACGAGTTAGGATTGCCTTTTGTTTATGTCAGAAGTTCCAACAAAACCCACGGTCTTGAAAACATCGTTGAGGGAGTTTGTTCAAAAGGACAAAAAACCGTTGTTATTGAAGATTTGGTTTCAACGGGAATGAGCAGTTTAAAGGCTGTCAGTGCGTTACGAAATTTGGAATGTGATGTCAAAGGTATGCTTGCGATTTTCACTTACGGTTTCCCCGTTGCAGAAAATGCGTTCAAAGAGGCAAATTGCACACTTCAGACTTTAAGTAATTATAATGCGTTAGTAGAATTAGCCTTGCAAACGGGTTATATCCGTCAGGAGCAGTTGCAGACGATTCTTGATTGGAGAAAAAGTCCTGAGACTTGGGGTGTTTAAAATTTAATTGTTTTAGAGAAAAGAAAATGATGAAATCAATGACCGGTTACGGCAAAGCTACGCTCTGTCTTAACGGTAAGAATTTTGAAACAGAAATCCGCTCGTTAAACGGCAAAACACTTGATTTAAGTACTAAATTGCCGTCTAATTATAAGGATAAGGAATTGGAAATCCGCTCGTTAATATCTTCAAGGATGGAGAGGGGAAAGGTGGATTTTTCTTTGACTTTTACAATTGACGATATATCTGACGAGATTGTTAAAATCAACGAACCGCTTTTGAAAGCATATTATAATAAAGTGGTCTCTATTTCTAATTCGCTTGGCGTAGAGCCCGATAAGAATATGATTTTAACATCGCTTTTAAGAGTTCCTGATGTTCAGAGGCTTGAACCCGAAAAAACAAGTGAGCAGGAGTGGCAGAAGATTTCAGGAATGATTAACACGGCTATCGACGAATTAGATAAATTCCGTATTCAAGAGGGTAAAACTTTGAGAGAGGACTTTTTGAAACGTGTTAATTTGATACTCAGTTATTTAGACAAGGTAGAACCTTTGGAGAAAAACCGTATTAATATTATTAAGGAAAGGATTCTTCAAAGATTTGAGGAGTTGAAAACAACTATTGAGGTTGATAAAAACCGTCTTGAACAAGAACTTATTTATTATATCGAAAAACTTGATATTACCGAGGAAAAAGTAAGACTTAGAAATCACTGCAAATATTTTGTGGAAACTGTTGATTCTGAGGATTCTACGGGTAAAAAATTGGGTTTTATAGCACAAGAAATGGGACGTGAAATCAACACTTTAGGTTCTAAGGCTAATGATGCTGAAATTCAGAAACTTGTAGTGATGATGAAGGACGAATTAGAAAAAATTAAAGAACAAGTTTTAAACATATTATAAAAATGGATTTATTAAAAGGTAAAACGGCTGTCATCACGGGTGCAGCACGCGGCATAGGCAAAGCCATCGCTTTGAAATTTGCTCAAGAAGGCGCAAACATCGCTTTCACGGATTTGGCAATCAACGAAGATGCCGAAAATACGAAAAAGGAAATTGAAGCTTTAGGAGTAAAAGTTAAAGCATACGCTTCTAACGCTGCTGATTTTCAACAAACTGAACAAGTTGTTAATCAGATAATTGAAGATTTTGGTACTTTAGATGTTTTGGTTAACAATGCAGGTATTACAAAAGACGGTTTGATGCTCAGAATGTCAGAGGCTCAGTGGGATGCGGTTATCAATGTTAATTTGAAATCTGCTTTCAACTTTATTCATGCTTCTTTGCCTCAGATGATGAAACAAAGAAAAGGTGCTATTATCAATATGGCGAGTGTTGTTGGCGTTCATGGTAATGCAGGTCAAGCAAACTACGCATCTTCAAAAGCCGGTTTGATTGCTCTTGCAAAATCAGTTGCACAGGAAATGGGACCGAAAGGCATCCGTGCTAACGCTATCGCTCCGGGCTTTATTGAAACGGCTATGACGGCAGCTCTTCCTGAAAAAGTTAGAGAAGAGTGGAAGAAAAAAATTCCGTTGCGTCGTGGCGGTACACCTGAAGACATTGCTGAGGTTGCAACATTTTTAGCAAGTGATATGTCGTCATACGTTACCGGTCAGGTAATTCAAATTGACGGCGGAATGAATATGTAGTTAATTTACAATTGAAAATTGGCAATTATGATTTTTTTTTAATTGTCAATTTTCAATTGTTGATTATCATTTTATTAGTTTTCATTTTTTCAATTATTAATTGCCAATTTTTAATTGTCAATTGTCAATTGTCAATTGTCAATTGTTAATTGTTAATTTTTTTTTTAAGATTATGGGATTTTTTTCATGGCTTTTCGGCTCTAAGACAAAAACGGAAGACGTTACGAAATATAAAAAGGGAATGGTAACGGCAAGTATTTTGAACGCCCGCAAAAAACCTTCCGCTAAGGCTAAAGTTTTGTATCAACTTAAGAAAAATACGGTTGTAACCGTTATGAATACTGAGGATAATTGGTACAAAATTTCAACGCAGTTAGGTCAGGCTTACTGCATGAGGGAATATATCCAAATCAAAGAAGAAATAGAAAAACTCGTTGTTAATGCTAACGTCTTGAATGTCAGGTCGTTTTATTCTACCGACAGTACTGTTTTGGGAAAAGTAAAAAAGGGAAGTATTTTTATAGTTCTTTCAAAACATAGCGGGTGGTATGGCATTGATTATAACGGACAAAAAGGCTTCGTTAATGCCGATTATGTTTCGCTTTTGACGGACGGCAAGACGATTTCGGGCGGCGATACTAATAAAAAGGACACTAAAACTGACACTTCAAAAAATACCGATACAAGAACATTTTTCAATTCCCGCAAGGATTTGGCAACGGTAGCTTTGACTCCGAAAAAACTTCTTTCGGATGCGGGTTTGGACAAATACGGCAAGATTGCAGTTAAAACATGGAATAATTACGGCAACCTTATTTCTGTCATTAGTAAGGAGTTAGGCATTGACGTAGAAATAGCTTTAGCCGTGATTTGCGTAGAAAGCGGCGGCAGCGGATTCTCCTCTGACGGCAAAATGATTATCCGTTTTGAAAATCACGTATTCTATACATATTTTGGTGCAAAATCCGACGAAGACAAGAAAAAATACGACGAACATTTTACTTTTGATGCTAAAAACCGCCGTAACGGTCATCAGTACCGTGCTAAAAAATCCGACGATTGGAAAACCTCTCACAACGGTCAGGCTACGGAATGGGAATCTCTTGAAATTGCCCGTTCGTTGTCGGAGACAAATGCGCTTTATTCTATTAGTATGGGTGCACCGCAAGTGATGGGTTTCAATTACAAAAGTATAGGCTATTCATCTGTAAAAGATATGTTTGAGGCGTTTTCAAAAGACATTCGTTATCACATAATGGCATTATTTGATTTCTGTACGGCAAAGAGTACGAGGGTTCAGTACCTTTTGACGGGAGATTTCCTTTCGTTTGCAAAAGAATACAACGGACTTACCGCACCTGAGGCATACGAAAAACGTCTTCAACAGTATTACGACATTTACAAAGAAATTTTAAAATAATGATAAGTACGGTTGTATCGGATTATCCGTGGTATTTTTTTATTCCATGTTTTTTAACGGCTGCGGTTTTAACAGCCGTTTCTTATTATAAAAACAAGAAACTCAGTGAATTTCAGCCGTTTAAGATTTATATTTTATCTGGTTTAAGATTTTTTGCGTTGTTTTTGACGGGGCTTTTGTTGTTGAATATTTTTGTTAAAACGACTTCAAAACGTGTTGAAAAACCTATTCTTGCCATGGTTGCCGACAATTCGGAATCTATGCTTTTGCGTTTTAAGGACGAGCCGCAAAAATTTTTACAATCGGAATTTTTTGCCGCAAAACAAAAATTAGAAGAAAAATATAACGTCAAGTATTTCAAATTTGGCGAGAATTTATCGCAAGCTTTAGCTCCTGAGGATTTCAAATTTGACGAAAAATATACGGATTTTTCAAGCATGTTTGACGGTTTGAAATCCGTGCTTTATAATACTAATTCCGGAGCGGTCGTTCTTCTTTCGGACGGTATCTCAAACAAAGGTCAAAATCCTGTTTATGCGGCATCTTCTTCGGGACAGAAAATTTTTACCGTAACACTCGGAGATACAACTTCTTACAAGGATTTAAGCATTTCAAAAGTCCGTTACAACGAAACAGCTTTTCTTGATAATGAGTTTCCTTTGGAAATTTCAGTTAATGCCAAGATGTTGAAAGGTAAACAGACTGTTTGTCAGATATTTCACGATGATAAAAAAGTTTTTGAAACGCCCGTTCAAATAAAATCGGATGGCTTTTCTACGGAAATTTCCACGACATTAAAAGCCTCGAAAAAGGGACTTCAAAAATATAAAATTCATTTGAAACCGCTTGAGGGCGAGATTACCACGGTCAATAATAGTCGTGAAATTATAATTGAGGTTATTGATGATAAATATAAAGTTTTGTTGCTTTCTGCTATGCCGCACCCTGATGTTGCAGCTCTGAGAAACGCCTTGTCGCAAAACTTGAGTTATGATTTGGAAGTTGCTATGGTTGAGGATTTTAACAAAAAAATATCGACATACGACCTTGTGATTTTGTTTCAACTTCCTTCCCTTGGATTCAATGCGGAGCGTATTTTTGAAGAGATAAAATCCAAAAATATCCCGACGCTTTTTGTTTTGGGGCATCAGACTGATTATCAGAAGTTTTCTCAGGTTAATTCCTGCCTTGAAATCGTTAAAAACGGAAATAATTTTGATGACGCCTTGTTTATGGAAAATCCGAGTTTTTCGGTTTTAACATTTGAAAACGGAGTTGAGGGTTTGTTGAAATCCTCGCCGCCGCTATCGTGTGCTTTCGGCGAGTACAAACTTTTGCCGCGAGCGCAAGCCTTTGCATATCAAACGATTAGGGGCGTTAATACGTCAAAACCGTTGATTGTTGTTTCAGAGCCGGGCAAAACAAAATCTGCCGTAATAGCGGGAGAGGGGCTATGGCGTTGGAGGATAGACAGTTACCGCCGTTTTTTGAATCATGAAAAATTTGATTTGTTTATAACGAGGTTATCGCAGTTTTTGTTGAAACGCAGCGATAGAGAAATGTTCTCGCTTTCTGCTAAGAAGATTTTTTCGGAAAATGAGCCTGTTTATTTCAATGCTAAACTTTTTGACAAAGCTTTTGAGCCTATTTCTGATGGAAATATAACGATGGAAATTATTTCTCAGAATGGTGTTAAGAGTGATTATAAATTTGAAAATACGGGTTCGGGTTATTATTTAAGAATTGATAATTTGTTACCTGGAGTCTATGATTATAAAGCAGTTGCGGTTTCTACTGGCAGTGGCTCTTTAGTCAAAACGGGTTCGTTTACTATTAAGGAAATCAAAACCGAGGCCGAAAATTTAACGGCTGATTTTTCAGTTATGCAAAAGATTTCTTCTTCAACTTCGGGCAAGAGTTATTTTCCGGAAAATTTTTCTTCCTTAGTTGATGATTTAATGCAGAACAACGCTATTAAACCTGTGGTTTACAATGATATAACTACGTCTTCGTTAATGAGCAAAAAAATATTGTTTTTCATAATTTTGTTGCTTTTTTCAGCGGAGTGGTTTTTGAGAAAATATTGGGGAACTCTCTAAAAAAGCGGAAAAAATTAAAACAAAAAATCGGTATGGACAAAAAAACTATTGAAAAAAAAATATCTGATTTGCGTGATTTTTTAAATCGTTGCAATTATGAATACTATGTGCTTAATAGTCCGAAAATCTCTGACTATGAGTACGATATGCAATTAAAGGAACTTGAAAAACTTGAGGCTGAAAATCCTGAGTTTTTTGATTCTGCATCGCCTACGCAGCGTGTCGGCAGCGACGAAAATCAGGAGTTCAAACAGGTTAAACATAAATATTCAATGCTCTCGCTTGCAAACACTTACAATGAGGGTGAAATCCGTGATTTTGATGCGAGAATCCGCAAGCTTTTGCCTTCGGACGAGGAATTTGAATATGTTTGTGAGTTGAAATTTGACGGTACGAGTATTTCATTGACTTATGAAAACGGACGTTTGGTAAGGGCTCTTACCCGTGGTGACGGACAAAAGGGCGACGATGTAACCTCTAACGTAAAAACCATAAAATCAGTACCTTTGAAACTTTATTCTGAGGGTTATCCTAAGGAATTTGAAATTCGTGGTGAAATTCTTATGCCGCATTCCTCGTTTGAAAAACTCAATCAGGAGCGCACAGAAATCGGAGAGCCGCTGCTTGCAAATTGCCGTAATGCAGCTGCCGGAGCCTTGAAAACGCAAAATTCTTCCATTGCTGCAAAACGCGGATTGGATTGTTACCTTTATTATCTTTTGATGGATAATTTGCCGAGCGATTCGCATTTTGAAAACATGAAAATTGCCCGCTCTTGGGGTTTTAAGGTTTCTGAAAATACCGTTAAAGCCAAAAATATCGAAGAGATAATTTCTTTTATAAATTATTGGGACAAAGAGCGTTATAATTTGCCATACGATATTGACGGCATTGTTATAAAGGTTGATAAAATTTCGCTGAGGGAAAAACTCGGTTTTACGGCAAAGACTCCGCGTTGGGCAATTGCCTATAAATTCAAAGCGGAAGAGGCTGCCGTTAAACTTTTATCAATTGATTATCAGGTAGGTAGGACGGGAATAATAACGCCAGTTGCAAACCTCGAACCGGCACATTTGGCGGGAACAATTGTAAAGCGTGCTACACTTCATAACGAGGATATTATCCGCAGTCTTGACCTTCATGAAAACGACACCGTTTATATCGAAAAAGGCGGTGAAATCATTCCTAAAATTACACGAGTTGATTTAACTAAGCGTGTTGAAGGTTCAAAACCGATAGAATACATAACAAAATGTCCTGTTTGCGGTACTCTGTTGGTTAGAAATCCGGGTGAAGCCGGGCATTATTGTCCGAATTATATGGGCTGCCGTCCGCAAATTACGGGAAAAATTATTCATTTCGTAACCCGTAAAGCCATGAATATCAACTGCGGGGAGGCTACTATTGAAATGCTTTTTAATGTAGGATTGATAAAAAATTATGCTGATATTTACGAACTTAAAGTCTCGGATTTGGAGTCTTTGGAACGTTTCGGCAGAAAATCTGCGGAGAATTTTGTTAAAAGCGTAAATGATTCAAAATCAGTACCTTTTGAGCGTGTACTTTATGCTTTAGGTATTCGTTACGTAGGGGAGGGGGCGGCTAAAACTTTGGCCAAAACTTTCAAGAATATCGACAATCTGATTAACGCCTCAAAAGAGGAGCTTTCTATGGCTCAGGATATAGGCGAAATCATTGCCGAGAGTGTTTTTTCGTGGTTTAGAAATGATGATAATATCTTAATTTTGAACCGTTTGCGTTTTGTTGGTTTGCAGTTTGAAATTGCAGAATCTGAGGCTGAAAATCAAATAAAAAGCGATAAATTATCGGGTAAAAGTCTTATTGTAACGGGAAGTTTTTCTTCGCCGAAACGCCGTGAAGAATTGGAGGAAATGGTTACTTTAAACGGCGGAAAACTTCAATCCTCAGTTAATGCTAAAACGGATTTTGTGGTTGCCGGCGAAAAACCAGGTGCCTCAAAAATCAAAAAAGCGGAACAATTAGGAACAAAAATCATTTCCGAAGAGGATTTTTTGGAGATGTTGAAGTAAAAAAAAGTTTGAAAAACCGTTTTTAATATCAAAGAGCAGGTTAAAATTAATATTTATAACTATTTGAAAATCAGCGAAAAACAAAATAATAAAAAAAACAGACAAAAAAAATGATAAAAAATTTGCGTATTTGGCAGAAAATCATTTATTTTGCACTCTGAAAGTAAGAGGAGGTTGTGAAAACTTCCCACAAGAGAAAATTATTAACATATAAAGAAAATGTCACGAATTTGCGAAATTACAGGAAAAAGGTTGCAGAGAGGAAATAATGTTTCTCACTCGCACAGAAAAACGAAAAAGGCTTTCATGCCGAACTTGCACGTTAAAAAGTTTTATTTGGAAGAGGAAGAGCGTTGGGTAACGTTGAAAGTATCTGCCTCAGCTATCCGTTCAATCAGCAAAAATGGTCTTCAAGCTACTTTGAAAGAAGCTGCTAAAAAAGGCTATTTGGTTAATTATTAATCACTAAAAGTAAAAAGGAAAAGAAATGGCAAAGAATAAGAACAGAGTTCAAGTAATTCTTGAATGTACAGAGCAGAAAGAATCAGGCGTTGCAGGTATGTCTCGTTATATTACAACGAAAAACAAAAAGAACACGACTCAGCGTCTTGAACTTAAAAAGTACAATCCGTACTTGAAAAAATATACTATTCACCGTGAAATTAAGTAAAAAATTATAAGAAATGGCAAAGAAAGTAGTCGCAACCCTTAAAAAGGAAGACAGTGCAGCAAGCGCATTAACGAGAATCGTTAAAGCAGTTAGATCACCGAAAACCGGTGCTTACTGTTTCAAGGAATTAATCGTTCCTCAGACTGAAGCTAAAGAAGCTTTGAAAGATTTGAAATAAGATTTTTCTTTTTTTTAAGATAAATCTTTCGCGAAAGAAAAAAAACGGGTGCATTTCGGTTTTGAAATGTGCCCGTTTTTTTTTCACTAAAAAAAATTTGGCTGTAATAAAAAAAATTATTAATTTTACCCAAAAGGCGGAGTGTAAAGTATTACACGTTAAAACGCTGATTTTTAATCAATTAGAATAAAAGGCTATGGGACTTTTCGGTTTTTTTTCAAAGGAAAAAAAAGACAGCCTCAACAACGGACTGGCTAAAACTAAAGAAAGCGTATTTAAAAAACTTCAACGCGCAGTTGTCGGAAAATCAAAAGTAGACGACGAAGTGCTTGATAATCTGGAAGATGCACTAATTACTTCTGATGTCGGCGTTGATACTACTATTAAAATTATAAAACGTCTTGAAGAAAAAGTCGCTCAGGATAAGTATCTTAACACTGCTGAGTTGAACAAAATCTTGAAGGATGTTATCATTTCGCTTTTGAACGAAAACCCTGCCAACAATTTTACTGACAGTATCGCAACCAAAGATGGCAAACCTTATGTTATTATGGTTGTAGGAGTCAATGGTGCCGGAAAAACAACAACTATCGGAAAACTCGCAAATCAGTTCAAACAAGCCGGCAAAAAAGTTTATCTTGGTGCTGCTGACACTTTCCGTGCTGCGGCTGTCGAGCAATTGGACATTTGGGCGCAACGTGCTGATGTTCCGATTATTAAGCAAAGTATGGGTTCTGACCCCGCTTCGGTTGCTTTCGATACATTGAACTCCGCTGTTGCTAACAAAGCCGATGTTGTGCTTATTGATACAGCAGGTCGCCTTCATAACAAAATCAATCTTATGAACGAACTTTCAAAAATCAAGAGGGTTATGACCAAGGTCATTCCTGATGCGCCGCATGAAGTGCTTTTGGTTTTGGACGGTAGTACGGGGCAGAATGCTTACGAACAGGCTAAACAATTTACTTTAGCGACCGATGTTACGGCTTTGGCTCTGACAAAACTCGACGGCACGGCAAAAGGCGGTGTCGTAATTGGTATCAGTGATCAGTTCAAAATTCCAATCAAATACATCGGTGTCGGTGAAAAAGTTACCGACCTTCAACTTTTTGACAAGGAGCAGTTCGTGGATTCTCTTTTCAGCGATTAAAAAAATGGAAATTTACTTTGCACCACTTCAAGGTTTTACTGATTTCGTGTATAGAAATTTTCATGCAAAATATTTTTCGGGCGTGGACAAATACTTCACGCCTTTTTTGCGTGTTGAAAAAAACGATGTCAGAAAAAAAGATAAAGCCGATTTGATAAATTCGTTATCCTCGTTTAAATCTTCGGATTCGGGTATTGAATTGGTACCGCAGATTATAGTAAATTGTCGTGAGGATGTTGAAGTTTTAGTACAATTTGTTGAAAATCAAGGATTTAAAGCTTGCGATTTGAATTTCGGTTGTCCTTTTCCGCAACAAAGTCAGCATTTTTACGGGGCGGGAATTTGGGACAAGCCCGAAAAAGTTTGTGAAGTTTTCGAGGCTTTGAAATTCTTTCCTAAAATTTCTTTTTCTCTAAAAATGCGCCTTGGAAACACTTCGCTTTCTCAAACCGTTGATTTACTTGATGTTATAAATTCTGCTGATTTTCGTTTTGTTACCGTTCATCCGAGGTTGGCAAAACAGATGTATTCCGGCGAAATAGATTTTCAAGGCTTTGAGGTTTTGTATTCTAAAATTAAAAAGCCGATAGTTTTTAACGGTGACTTATTGAGTGTTCAAGATATTGAAACTGTTGAAAAAAAATATCCTGATTTGAAGGCGGTGATGATTGGACGGGGGTTGCTTAGGAATCCGTTTTTAGCGGAAAATTTCAAAAATAAAAATTCTGAGTTCGACAAACAGCGGTTTTTGAATTTTCAAAATGCGTTAATCGAAGGTTATTTAGCGCAGTATCAAAATTCTGAATTTATGGTTTTGGACAAGATGAAAACTTTTTGGCAATTCTCGGACGCAGATTCCAAAATATTGAAACGAATCAAAAAGGCAAAATCAATTTCGGAATATATAAGTTTTTCTGCAATGGCAGTTAGCGACAAAAAATAAGGGACGTTTTTTTAAAAAAAGAACGTCCCTTAAAATTTTTTATTTAATTTTTATTTTTATTTTCTCTTCTGTTGTTTTCTCATTGCTTCCATTTGTTGGCGTTGAGCCTCTTCCAATCTTGCTAAAAATCCCGTTTTCTTTTTTGCTGAATTTTTAGCGGCTTTAGAATTGAGTTTTTCCAAAAGAGCATTTTCGTCTAAGGTTCTGCGGATTACCATCATTTGGATTATCGTTATGATATTTGATAAGAAATAATAATAACTCAATCCTGAAGAATAATCGTTGAACCAAAATACCATCATCACCGGCATTAAGTACATCATCATTTTCATTCCGGGCATTTGCTGCTGACCAGTATCCATTTGTGATGAATTTATTTTCGTTGAAACCACCATTGCTATCGCCATCAAAAGCGTGAACAAACTTACGTGGTCACCGTACCATGGAATACTGAATGGCAAATCCAAAATCGAATCGTATGATGACAAATCAGTTGCCCAAAGGAAACTTTGTTGTCTCAACTCGATTGATGCCGGGAAGAAATTGAACATCGCAATTAGAATAGGCATTTGTAACAAAAGCGGCATACATCCGCCTAACGGACTGATTCCCACTTTCTTATAAAGTGCCATGATGGCTTGCTGTTTTTGCATAGCCTGTTCTTGTTTGGGATATTTTTTGTTGATTTCCTCAATTTGCGGTTTCAAAACGCGCATTGAAGCCGTTGATTTATACGATTTGTAAGTCAAAGGGAAAATTACAACTTTGATTATAATCGTCATAATCAGGATTATAAGTCCGTAACTTGAAATGAACGAACCCAACCAGTTGAAAAGAGGAATTATCGCATAGCGGTTTATCCAACCGAAAATGCCCCAACCAAGCGGTACTAATTCTTGAAGTCCTAAATCTTCGTTTTCGGCTAAAGTAATGTCTTTCAAGATTTTGAACTGATTAGGTCCGAAATAAAAAGCCATTGCTTTTGATGTGTCGGCCGAAGAAAATCCGATTTTTGAAGACATGAATTTGAAATTTCCGTTGTTGCTGACATTCTGAAAACTAACGTCTGCATTCGGAAAATCCGTTTTTGAAATCAAAACCGAGGAGAAAAATTCACCTTTGTATGCAATCCATTTCAACGAACCCGTTAAATTTTTCGCATCATTGTCAGAGGTCAGCGACAAATATTCAGAACTTTCGTCATCGTATTTGTAATAAAGTCCCGAATGTTGTGATTCCCATTTGTTACCTCTTTCAAGTACGGGAAGATATTGGTTCCATGTGAAATCAATGTAACTTGAATTTCTATTAACGACGTTTTCCAATCTGTGGAAAGTTATCGTATAATCAAGAAGATAACTGTCGTTTTCTAAAGAGTATGCAAATTCCAACCATGAATCTTCATTGACTTTTGCTCTTAAAACTGCTTTGGCGGGTGAATCTTTTGTTGCAGAAATTTCTTTTTGGTAACCGCTGTATTCAAAATAGAGATTTTTGGTAGAAACTGCTTTCGAGCCGCAGAAAAAGTCAAAACCCATTTCGTTTTGCGGGTCATCTTTTATAACCGATAATGCCTCGCCTGAATAAGTTTTGTAACCTAAAACCTCAACCGATGAAATTTTAGCACCTTTTGAAGAAAGTTTTACTTTGATTTTTTCGTTTTGCAAAACGATTTCCTGTTTTTCTCCGAAAGCGCATTTTGAAAAATCACCGAAACTTGCCGCATAATTTGATCTTTGTGCGGAATCAGCCTCTGAAAGAGCTTCTGCCGTATTGTTTTTTGCAAGAGAATCCCTTAGTTTTTGTTGTTCAAGTTCTGCTTCGTATTTTTGTTTCATAACCGCCGCAGCCGAGTCCCTTAAACGTTTCTGATGTTGAATTTCTTCCTCGCTCGGACGGTTGTAAATTGAAAAACCGATAAAAATTGCAATGCAAAGTATAATGCCTATTATTGTATTTTTGTCCATTTTTTTTGTTTATGATACTTTTTTTTAAGAAACCGCAGCTTTGATAAATGCTACAAAGAGCGGGTGAGGTGCCTCAAAACGGCTTTTGTATTCGGGGTGAAACTGAACACCGACAAACCATTTGTGTGATTTTATCTCTACGATTTCTACCAAATCGCTGTCGGGATTTCTGCCCGTTGCGCTCATGCCTTTTTCGGTCATTTCTTCTAAGTATGCGTTGTTGAACTCATAACGGTGTCTGTGTCTTTCTGATATTGTTTCTAAGCCGTAAGCCTTGAACGCGTTGGAGTTCAAATCAGAAATTTTGCAGGGATAAGCTCCTAAACGCATCGTATGCCCCATGTTCGTAATCGTTTTTGTTCTTCCATGATGTCGATAACGGGAGCATCGGTTGCTGTAAACTCCGTTGAGTTAGCGTTTTTAAGTCCTAAAACGTTACGGGCAAATTCTATTACGGCGCATTGCATTCCAAGACAAATTCCTAAAAATGGAATGTCGTTTTCTCTTGCAAATTTTACTGCCGTGATTTTGCCTTCAATGCCTCTGTGTCCGAATCCGGGGGCTACGAGAATGGCTTTTTTGTCCTTTAACAATTCACTTGCGTTTTCCTCAGTGAGTTTTTCGCTGTGAATCCATTCGATGTTTACTTTTACGCCGCTGACCATTCCGGCATGATTGATAGCCTCGTGAATGGATTTGTAAGCGTCAGGAAGTTCAACATATTTGCCCACAACGGCTATATCAACACTTTCTTTGAGGTTGTAGAGTCTGTTGAGTTGATCTTTCCAATGTTCGAGATCCGGATCTTTTTTTATCGGGAGACGGAGTTTTGTCATTGCAACCTCGTCAAGTCCTTGATTATGAAGCAAAAGAGGAATTTCGTAAATTGATTTTGCATCGGGCGACTCAAAAACGGCATTTCTATCAACATTGCAGAAAAGTGCAACTTTGTGTTTGAGATTGCTGTTTAATGCGTGTTCCGTTCTTAAAACCAAAATATCTGGTTGAACACCGTTTTCTAACAACTGTTTTACAGAGTGTTGAGTCGGTTTTGTTTTCAACTCGCCGGCAGCTGCAAGGTAAGGCACTAATGTCAGATGTATGCAAAGAGCATCGGAGCCTAATTCCCATTTTAATTGTCTTACCGCTTCTATAAAAGGCAGTGATTCAATATCGCCGACAACGCCGCCGATTTCAGTTACGACAACGTCATAATCACCTTTTTTGCCCAAAAGCATTATCGAACGTTTGATTTCGTCCGTGATGTGGGGAACGATTTGAACCGTTTTTCCAAGATAATCGCCTTTGCGTTCTTTGTTGATGACGGATTGATAAATTCTGCCCGTGGTGACGTTGTTGGCCTGAGAGGTCGGACGGTTGAGGAACCTTTCGTAATGTCCGAGGTCCAAATCTGTTTCGGCACCATCGTCGGTAACAAAACACTCACCGTGTTCGTAAGGGTTGAGAGTGCCCGGGTCTACGTTGAGATAGGGATCTAATTTCTGAATTGTAACGGAGTAGCCCCCCGCTTGGATAAGTTTGGCAAGTGATGATGCCAAAATTCCTTTTCCGAGCGAGGAGGTAACGCCTCCGGTTACAAAAATAAATTTTGTATTTGCCACTTGTGTTTAATTAAAAAAATGCGTTATTTCTTTTCCACCGTTTTATTGATGGTTTCATTAATGGCTTTTGTGAGCATCGAAGCGAGTTTTTCCAAACTTGAAATTTCTGCTTTCGATTTTTCGAGTTTTTTCTTAAAACCTTCAATCATGTTGTCGGCGTTTTTGGATTTGGCAAAAAAGCCGAGATTGTTTTCTGCTAAAACGACTTGTTGACGCAAATTTTCGATACGGTTTTTGATGCGTTCTTTTTCGCCTCTGAGTTTTTCGTAAGCTGAGGGCGAGTTTTTAACCGATTCGATTAAGTTTTTGATTCTCATTTCGCTGCGTTTTGTCTCGTCGATGTTAATCTTATTGAACTGAGCATCAACGGCTTTGCGGAATTTGTCAAGGATTTTGTCCTTTTGAGAACGGGGAACTTGACCGATTTGCGCCCAACGTTTTTGAAACTCTTTTAAATTGGCGATGTTTTTCTCGTCGTTGTCAAGCAAAACGTAGTTTTCTACTTCGGTAATACGTTGTTGTTTGAGTTTTAAAATTTCATCTTGCTCTTTGTCTTTTTCTTCAAAGTATTTCTGTTTGTTGTCGAAGAAATAATTGCAAGCTGCACGGAAACGTTGCCAAATTTCTTCAGAGTGTTTTTTAGGAACAGCGCCGATGGTTTTCCATTTAGCCTGAAGGTTTTTAAGGATTTCTGAAGTTTTTTTCCAATCGGTTGAATCCTTCAAACCCTCTGCCTGAACGCATAAATCCTCTTTTAACTGAAGATTGTTGTCCGCCTCTTCTTTGTTTTGAGAATAAAAATCGCGTTTTTTCTCAAAGAATTTGTCGCAAGCGGCGCGGAAACGTTCGTAAACTTTGTTATTGTATTTTTTAGGAGCAAAACCGATAAGTTTCCAAATCTGTTGAAGTTCAAGGATTTCTTTAGATTTAGCGTCCCATTCTTTGTGAGAGGAATATTCCAAAGCGATGATTTCTTCGGCTTTTTCGCAAATCATGGTTTTAGCCTTGTAGTTTTGTTCCTGATCTTTTTTGATGTTTTCGTAATATTCTTGATGGCGTTTGTTGATTTTGGTGGTCGCTTGTTTGAAACGTTCCCAAAGTTCTTCTTTTTGAGCTGGGGCAACAGGACCTATTTCACGCCATTGTTCGTGAAGTTTCTGAAGTTCTTTGAATGCTTTTACGATTTTGGTCTCGAGCAAAAGTTCTTCGGCTTTTTCGCAAAGCAAAATTTTAGCGTCGGTATTTTTCTTCAGGTCCAAATCTCTTAATTCTTTGTTGATTTTAACAAAGTCATAAAATCTTTCTACCTGATAATTATATGATTCCCATAGTTTTTTAACCTCAGTTTGAGGAACCAAACCTATTTCTCTCCATTGTTTTTGAAGGTTTTTGAACTCTTCAAAAGTTTGATTCAAAGTTTCTTGAGAGTTAACGAGGTTTTCTATTTTGCTGACGATTTCTTGTTTGAGTTTCAGATTTTCCTGTTTCTGATTCTCTATCTGTTGATTGTAGATATTCCGTTTTTCGCGGTAGAGATTGTAATACTCCTTGAATTTTTCTTCCAAGGGGTCTTCTTGAGCCTTAAAATCCTTTTCTTCGTTTCCTTGTTCGATGAATTTTTGTTTTTGTTCATCAAGTTCGGCTCTGTGTTTTTTGTAAAAACAAGTTTTAATGTCTTCAATCTCCGCGCGGCAGTCTTGAGGAGTATCGCTACGGTTCACGATTGCATAGAGGGCATCTACGAGTTGAGCTTTAGAGAGATTTTCCAAATCCTCATTTTGTCTTTCTTGAGTCAAAGAGTCTTCATCTTCTTCTTGCAATTCGTCGATTTGAGTACCGGGTACGGAATTGCTGCTAACTTCGTTAGCAATATTCTCCAAAGACTTGTTTTTGCGTTCAGAAAGTTTTTGCAAAACGAGTTCAGCCGCACTTAATTTACGGCTTTCAGTAGAGATAACAGGGTCTTGTGATTCCATTTTTTAGTTAATGAAATTTTTGGTTAACACTTTTATTTAATAATTTAGCGAAAAAGCGCAATTTCTTTATTTTTTTTAAAGATTGCGCTTAATCTAACTTTCAAAATTCAATATAATATGGAAAAAACATTTTATCAATTTTTCTCCACCATGTCAAACGGCAGTTTCAAAACGCTTTTGAGTTCCATACCTCTGTCGTACATAAGTTCGTCATTTTCAGAATAATACCAAGAGATGTGGACATTGCTTTTTACTGCGTGAATATCTTCAAGACCGATTAGAATTTTAACAATAATTCTTGCACTCGAAGAATTAAAATAATCGAGATTGAATACAATTTCTGTATTCGGATTCGGGTCTTGACGATATTCGTTAAACCATTTTTGAACAGGTCCGTAAAATTTCAAGACATCTTCGGGCAGAGATTTGCCTTCAAATCTGAAAAGTCCTTGTTCCTTATCGAGTTCGACACCCGGAGTGTCTGCCGTTGCCTGTAATGAAATAGTTTCTAACATAGTTTTTCTCAAAAGATATCATTTATCGTTTGCGGCTCAAAATTAAGAATTTTTTTTCAGAGAAAAAACTTTTTTTGCATGTTTTTTATTTTGTATCAATATTCAACCTTTCCCAGATGCAATCAGGAATGAGTCTCCAAAAAAATACCAAAATTGCGTATTTCCAATCAATGATTGCCGTTCTTTTTTTTCTTAAAATCGCTTTAAAAATTTTTTTAGCGGCATATTCTGGCGTCATAAGCATCGGATAATTGCGTTTTGAATCCAAAAGTGCTGTTTTAACGAATCCCGGTCTGATGTCAGTTATTTTTATATCGGCTTTTACCATTTTTGCAAGTTGCCTTAAACATTGCAAATAAGTATTGTTCATGGCCTTTGACGCGCTGTAGGAGGGGGCAGCACCGAGTCCTTTGGTCCCTGCTATTGATGAGACGGCTGCAATTTGTCCGCCGCCGTTTTCTTTGAAATAATTGAAAGCGGTGTCTATACATTTTGCAAAGCCCTTGCAGTTGGTTTCAAGGACGTTCATTTCCTTGTCCAAATCCAATTCTCTGTTGTGGCAGCCGATGCCCGAGACATGAAAATAAATGTCTGTTTTGCCGCCGTTGCTTAAAATTTCTTTCAACTTTTCCGGCGCTTTATCGTCGTTAACATCGAAATAACAAGCAGTTACATTATTTGGATTAATGGCTTTTAATTCTTCCAATTTTTCTGTTCTACGGGCTAAGACAATAGTTTGCCAGCCTGCTTGGATAAAAAGTTTCGCGCTCTGAAAGCCCAAACCAGAGGAGGCTCCCGTGATAACTATTTTCATTTTGCTTTTATTAATCTGAGATTAGTGAAATTTCGCCGTTAATATCGGTTTTAAGACCGTAAGTCGTTCTTTCCCAAGGGAAAGTTAGCGATACAGAACCGTAAGAAATTTGTCCGTAATATTTTTCAAACACTTCGATTTTTTCGGTTTTGAGGATTTTGAACATATACTCTAATTCTTTTTTCAAGACCGTGTCAATAAGCCTTGAGGAGTATGTTTGAGGAAAGTCGTCTTTGAAATAATATTTTTCTAATGCGATTTTTCCCGTAGAGGTTTCCATTTCTTCGGGCAGAAAAATATTACGACCATCTATATTAATTTTTGCATAATGAAATTTTATTTCACCGTCTTTGTAGTTTGTTTCAAAGCGTCCTGCGTCCCTGCCGTCAAGATTAAAAAACTTGGCAGCTATCAGCATTTTGCCGTCTTGTTTTGAAATAATTTTGAATCTCAGCGGTATAGTTTCAGCCTTCAAAAGGTGAATTTTTTGTTTTAGTTTTGGCTCAAAACCGCATTTAAAAATCCAAACGGCGGAGATTGTAATTAAGATTATTGCAGCACCTAAAGCTGCAATAATCATTTTCGGAAATTTCATATTTACAATCAGTGTTTTTTCTCTGATTTGAGTTTCAATTTAAACTGAAATTTGCTCATTTGATTTAGGATTTTTTTCAAGAGCAAAAATTTCAGTGCAAAATAGCATAACGCTGTTGTCAGCCAAATGAAAATCACGTTGAAAGTATAAGTGTTGATTTCCAAACTGCCTAATTTCTTGATTGGCGAATAAAAATGCGCCCGTCCGTTTCTGAAATGCGTTATGTGATAAGCCGGATCTTTTTGTTGAATAAGTTTTCCGTCTTTAGTTTCAAAAATTTTATCGACTTCGTTTTTGTTGAGCAGCATCTCGTCAAGACGTTTGTTTTGGTTTTCGCATTGAAGTTTTAAAACTTCAGCTCTCGAACCGTATTCTTTTACCAAAGAGGCATAAATTGCATCTTTTTTCTCTTGACAAACGGCTTGAATTTGTTCTGCCTCGCTCTTGAGTTTGTCCAAAAATTCGTTGAGTTCATAAACCAAAGTATCGTTGAATTTATCCTTGGTAATGTCATTAACTCTTGCGAAAGTGCTTCCGTCTAAGGCTTTTAATGTTGCAATCATATTTCTGATTACTAAAATATCCTTATCGGTTTTATCCATATTTTCACCGGTTTTAAATGCTTTTTGAGTCAATTCAATTCTGGTTTTAAGGTTAGGAATAAGGAATGTTGCATCATAATTAGCTTGACTGATTTGTCTTTCTACCAAGTAAAAATGCTTGTTGTATTCATTGTCTTCAAACTGAGTGATGACAAGAGCCTCGTAAGCCCATCTTGAGGTCATAACATCGCCGATAATAGGCACTTTGTCAGCTGAGGCAACGCTCTTGTGCATTTTGTTGAAACCGACTAAAACGCCGGCAAACAAAAGTTGCGGAACAATTATAAACGGTATCAAAATGTAAATGTTTACAACGCTTGTCAGAGCCGATGAAATGTTCAGACCAAGCAAGTTTGCAAAACATGAGGTCGAAAACAGCACTAACCAATATTGCAACGTAAGTCCGTGAATTTCAAGTATTAAGTTTCCTATCAATACGAACGATAAGGTTTGAATTGCTGAAATTATAAAAAGTGTTGCCGTTTTGGAATTTATGTAACTTGACCAACTCAAATTCAAAAATCTTTCCCTGCTTAGAATCATTCTGTCCCTTATAATATCTTCTGCGCTGACAGTCAGACCGATAAACATCGAACAGATAACGCACATAAAAATATATGCGGGTATATTTTCGTTGTTAGCGAAAACGTATGATTCCGGTTCGTCCGGCGTTCCTGAGTAAAATTTTATGAAAAATGCCAAAATTGCCGCCAAAACGGGAGATTCCAACAAGTTAATCAACATATACTGTTTGTCTACTATTTTCGACAAAACATTTCTGCGGAAGAAAATCTTAAACTGATTGAATTTAGAGGGAACTTTGAAATTGTTTTCGGGAATTTCGGTTTCCGTCTGCGGAAAGCTTTTCTTCTTTTGTTCGATTTTTGGTGCGATGTTTTCGTTGAAAAGTTCGTACCACTCTTTCGGGGAAATTTTTCTGTTGCGGGTAAGTTTTCCGTATTCGTTAACCATCTTAGCCTCAAGGGTTTCCAAGATTTGTTCGGGATTAACGTTACCGCAAAGAGGACATTCGCCGTCTTGAGCCGAAATATTATTTGAAATGTTTTTGAAATATTCTATCGCATCGAGCGGGTTGCCGTAATAAGCCGGATAACCGCCTCTGTCCATAACGAGGATTTTATCAAACATCTTGAAAATATCACTCGAGGGCTGGTGAATGTTTACGATAACGAGTTTTCCTTTGAAAGTTTGTTCTTTCAAAAGTGTCATAACCATTTCGGAATCGGCAGAGGAAAGTCCTGAAGTCGGCTCGTCAGCGATTAAAACCGAAGGCTCTCTCATTAATTCCAAAGCGATGTTAAGACGTTTCCTTTGACCGCCGGAGATAAATTTGTTGAGAGGTCCGCCTACTTTCAAATCTCTGATTTCGTTGAGGTCCATCTCCAAAAGAATCCTCATAACGGTCTGAATGATATGATGTTCTGAGAACTCGCTAAAACAAAGTTTTGCGTTGAAATATAAGTTTTCAAAAACCGTAAGTTCCTCAATCAAAAGGTCGTCCTGCGGTACGTAACCGATAACGCCTTTCAATTTTTCCTTACCGCTTGCATAGTCGTAACCGTTGATTGTAATTTTTCCACCGGCTAAAGGATAGTTTCCGATAAGAAGGTTCAGAAGCGTTGATTTTCCTACGCCGCTGCCGCCCATGATACCGATAAGGTTGCCCGACTCTTCGTAAAACGAAAATTTGTGAATACCGTTTTCTGTGTTGGAGTATTTAAATTCAATGTTATCGGCACAAAATTCCAATCTTGCTTTTTGCTCGTCAAGAATGAAACGGCTTGAAATATCACTGAAATAAATCGGCGTGATTTTCGGATTTTTTATAACCGTTCCGTTGCCTAAAAGATAAGTTCTGTTAGGAATTACTTGAGAGGAATTCATATAAAGTGCGTCATCGCCTTTGTACTTGAAAAACAGCAAGTTAGTCGATTTCATACGAATAATTTCGATAACACCTTTGAGGTTTTTCTCAAAAATGAATTTTGCACTTGCGAGTCCCGTGGGAATTTCCTGTGAGCCGATAATCATAAACTGCGATTTGTCGGCTATTTGTTCTTCCGAGTAGAGAACAAAAGTTTTCAAATCCGTGTATTCCTGCTCCAAAATATTGAAAGTCTCGGCAACGGTATTGATAAAATCGAGTTCCTTGTCAGTAACGGTGTTTTTAACGAACTCCAAAAGACGTATTACTACGATTACTTTGTCGCGTTGTTGAAGAGTTTCGTTGATTTCGTTGCATATTTTGAGCACTTTAACGGAATTCATTGAATTACGTTTGCGCTGTTTTTCGGAATTCTTTTTCACCGAGCCGCTTTGTACGGCGAAGTATTCGTCAAAAAGCTTGAGATATTTATCCACAAGTTCCTGACTGAGTTGCAATTTGAGATACGACTCAACGATAGTACGGGCATCCTCCGACATTTCGCCGGTGTTTACCGTAGCCACGATTGCAAACATTTGCATTAATGCACTTAATATCGACTCGTTCATAATTCGTATTAAAAAAAATCTTTTTTTGTTATCGGACAAAGGTAAACATTATTCCGTAAATAACAAAAAATAGGGGCGTTTTTTCCTTTTACGCCCCTTATTTTTTTAGAATTTTTCGTAATTAGAATCCACAGAATCGTCTTTCATATCAATAAACGTTCCTTTGGATTTTTCCGGAATTTGTTTGTTGTATTGTTTCTGCGGTTTGTTTTTAACGGCAACCGAAGTACTTCCCGGAAGTTCGCCTTTGGCATCAGAGGTAGGTTGTGGTTTTTGCGTATGCGTTTTAGGCGGTTGGGGTTCTTGATGGTTGGTGTTGATTTTACCGTTAAAAGTTTTTGATTCTTTGTAAGTTTTTTGAGTATTGTTGTAAGATTTGGTGCTTGCGGTATCATTTTTAGAGGTTTTAAAGAATGAAACCGTATCGCTAAGGTCTTGACTTTTACAGTCTAACTGATAACTTGTAGCGGCAAGTTCTTCCGCAGAGGCGGCATATTTTTGCGTTACTTCGTTAAGGAGTTGAACGGCTTTGTTAATTTGTCCTATGCTTGTATTTTGTTCAGCTCCGGCAGCGGCAATTTCTCTTACTAAATCTGCCGTTTTTTCGATTTCGGGAATTATTTTTTTCAACAAATGTTCTGCGTTTTCGGAAATTGCAACGCCTTCTTTTGAGACTTTGTCGATTTCAGAGGCTGCTATTGCGCTGCGTTCTGCAAGTTTTCTAACTTCGGCGGCAACAACGGCAAAACCTTTTCCTTGTTCACCGGCGCGGGCGGCTTCAACGGCGGCATTGAGAGCCAGAATATTTGTTTGGAATGCTATTTCGTCAATAATCGAAATTTTTCCGGCAATATCTTTCATTGCAGCCATACTTTTTTGACTTGCCTCGTTGCTTTGTTTGATGCTTTGAAGCACCATGGCAGCGATTTTTTCGGTTTGACGTGCGTTGTCGGTGTTTTGATTGATTCCCGCTGTCATTTCTTCGATTGAGGAAGAAACTTCCTCTGCTGAGGCGGCTTGGATGTTGGCATCATCGGACATATTATTAGCCGTTTGCGAGAGTTTGGCACTTGTTTGCAAAATGTTTGATGCGCCTTCACGGAATTTGGAAATAACTTCTTGTAATTTTTCAGTCATTGATTGAAGTGCCTCAGACATTTGTCCGAATTCATCATGCGATTCGATTTTAACATTTTGTGTTAAATCTCCTTGAGAAATATTTTTAATGCCTTTCAACGTGTTAGCGGCACTGCTGCTGACTTTTTTGTGGATTATAATACTTGAAGCGGCACTGACGAAAATAATCACAAAAAACATGATTATAAACATGTTAATAGTTTTTAACTGGTTTGAAACCATGGTTCCGATAGCTTTTTCCGAAACTTTTGCGCCTTTTGAGTGAAAGAAATTAACTATGGAATTGAGTTCTTCTACGATTTTTGCGATGTTATTATTGGCTCTTTCTGCCTCGCTTTTGCATGAATAATATTCTTGAGTTTTGTTGACGTATTCGTTGTAATCTTTCAAAGAGTTGTCGTAGAGTTGGGGTTGTGATATTGTAGAAGCCCAATTTTTAAGGTTTTGGAGTTCGTTTTTCACGAGATTGACAATATCATTTATGGAGGCTTGGTCATTGATTTTGCCTTTAGCGTTTTCTATGGAGCGGATTATTTCCGATAACCTGACAATCCGGTTTTGATTTTCCAATTGATTTCCGCCCGAGCGTTTTTCAAAAATGCTTCTGACTTTTATGATATTATTGCAAAATTCAGTTTTGCAAGCTTCCATTTGCGAATAAAGTGAAGACATTTTTTGATGACGGTCAATGACTAAACTTGTTGTTAAAACATAATCTTCGATACTTTTGCTAAGTTTGTTAAAATCGTCCATATCCTCATTTTGAATAAGCGGTTTTAACGCTGAAACTATCTCTTGACAGTTTTTTTGGTAAGTTTCATGTTTTTCAAGAGCACTCATGTCATTATTTCTGATGTATTCGTTGAAATAGTTCACGTCAAAAGTTATGTTTAACTTTAACTCTTGTGTCATAAGGCTCTGAGGAATAACGTATTTTTGAGCGAAATTCATGTGTCCCATTGATTCTCTTGCGAGTATGAAAACAAAAATTCCGACTATTGCAACTGACAGAAAAATTGCTCCGAAACAAAAGGCTAATTTTATGCCTATTTTTTTGTCCCTTAAAAATCCAAAAAGTTCCATGTTTCTTTATTTTTACGGTTAATAATACTATTTCTTTTTTTTAAAAAATATGCAAATATCTTGCAAAAATAGTTAATTTTATATAAAAAACAAATTAATATTATTTTCTTTTAATAACCAAATTTTTATTCAAAAACTTTACCTAAGTCTTTAGAAAAATCGGGACGGTAATTCTCGTTACTTTCTAATTGTTGAAACCAACCTTTTGAAAAACCTAATTCAAAGGCTTTATCGCAAACTTTGTCGTATTCATCTTTTTTTAGTTTTCTGTTCAATTCGTTGATTTCCAATGCTTTGTATTCAGGATAATATTGAGCCATCAGTGATAGATGAATGTTTGGCGAGATTTCAAAAGCTAAATCTTCTAAGGCTTTGATTGAGTTTTCAACATTATTTGGCAAGACTAAATGCCTTATGATCAAGCCGTTTTCAGCTTGTCCTAAATCATTTATTTCAAGTCTTGAACCTTTTTGAAAGTACATTTCTTTTATTGCTTTGAGAGCGGTTTGAGGATAATTCGGGGCTGAGGAAAATTCAACACCTTTTTTCTCAATGCCGTACTTAAAGTCAGGCAAGTAAACGTCCACATAATCAGCGATTTCCTTTAGAGTTTCAACATCGTCATAACCGTTGGAATTGTAAATAATTGTCGGATTGAAGCCGCGTTTTTTTAGTAAATCGATGATAGTTTTCATCTGAAAAATTTGGTGGGAGGGCGAAACGAAACCGACGGTGTTGATACCTTCGTTGCAAAGTATATTTGCTATTTTATCGACAGCTTTTTGATAACTTGTAATTTCTTTTTGAGAGGTTTTTTGTTGAGAAATCATGTAATTTTGACAAAAAACGCATTTTAAATTGCATGACGAGAAGAAGACGTTACAAACGCCTTTTTCACCGCCTAAAACGGGTTCTTCGCCTTTGTGTACACAAATTTCAGAGATATGAGGTTTGCCGTCGATTCCGCAAAATCCTAATTTTGAGCTTGTTCTGTCTGCGCCGCATTTTCTTGGGCACATATTACAATTATGAATGTCCATTTTTTATTATAATTAGCATTATAAAATTATGCATTATGAATTATAAATTATGCATTATGCATTAATCGTGTATCCGAAGAAGTATTCGAAATCTATTCCTTGTGGCAAGAATTTTCTTGCATCGCGTTTGTAATGTATAATTTCCCTTGCGATAGATGAGCTGAGGCTTGTATATTCGGGCAGCGACAAAAGAAAAACTGTTTCTATCTCCGGCTGCATCAACCTGTTAACCTCGGCTATTGAATGTTCGTATTCATAGTCGCCGGAGTTTCTCACGCCGCGCAAAATATGAGTAGCTCCGTTTTCTTTGCAAAAATCCACAGTTAGGTTAGTATAAGTTTTGACCTCGACTCTTGGGGAGTCTTTGAAAACGGTTTTGATGAGTTCGATACGTTTTTCGACGGGCATAAAACCGCTTTTTTTGCTGTTTATGCCCACTGCGATAATAATTTTGTCAAAAAGGTTTAACCCTCTGATTACCAATGATTCATGTCCGACCGTAAATGGATCGAAAGATCCGGGGAAAACTGCTGTTCTATACATTTTTTTCGATGAAATTTTTTACAAAGGTATCACCTTTTTTTTAATTCTTATGGCATTTTTTCGGAATTTTTTTTCGCTGGGGTTCAAATCCGTTTGGTTTTGGGAGAATCTTTTTTTTGGGGGGTGGAAAAATATATAAAAAAAGCATTAGAACTCGTAATCCGCAAGGCATGGCATAAAGTCATCCTCTGAACCATATTCTAATGCTTTTTTTATGCTGAAAAAAGTAAAAAACTTACTTTTTATTTACCTCGTCCATAAGGCTTTCAACTTCTCTGACGTATTCTGCGAATTGTTGGGTTTCGCGGATTTTTTCACTGCGGCGGCCTATACCGAACGAAATATTTTTTATGGCATGAATTCTACACGGATTAGCGGCCAAAACAATTATTCTGTTCGACAAATAAACCGCCTCCGAGATGTCGTGCGTAACATTTATTATCGTCGGGTCTAAATCGCTGTTGTAATACACGTCCAAAAGCGTTTTTTGCATTTCGCGTTTAGAGAAGATGTCCAACGCGGAGGTCGCCTCGTCAAGCAAAAGCACTTGCGTTTTATCGACTAAGTTGCGGGCAATCGAAACCCTTTGCAACTGTCCGCCGGAGAGTGCCGGATATTGTGCCCATTTGTCTTTTTGGTCTTCAAGACCGACTATGCGCAACATCTCCAAAGCACGCTCCTTAGCCTCTTTTTCGGGGATGTTTTTAAGTTTCAAGGGTAACATAACGTTTTCCAAAACCGTCATCCACGGAAAAGCCGAATACTGCTGAAAAACCATCGGAATATGATGCGAGGAATCAATCTCTTTGCCGTAAAATTTTATGCTACCCGAATCAGGTTTGTTAAGACCCGATAACAGTTTTAAAATCTGCGACTTGCCGCTACCTGATGCTCCGAGTATGCTGACAAACTGTCCCTCGTTTGGAATGTCTTCAATCCGCAGATTAAAATTGTTAAAAAGCGTAAAAACGCCGTTTGAAGTCTTAAAACTCAAATTGATATTGCTCAAATTGAATATGTCAACCTTGTTGTCTAAGGGAGTTGCAATTATTGTTTGCGTCTCATTTTTAACAGGTTGCGGCGTGGGCTGTTGTGTTAAATTTTCAAACATTTAGAATAATCTTTTGCGGTTGTACTTTGATGGAAACAATATTTTGTCAATAAATTTCAGACACAAGTCTTGACAAATACCGATAACGATAACCAAAATCAGAAGCGCGTAAACCTCAGGCATGTGGCTCATACGGGTCATATTCTGAATGAGTGCGCCTATTCCCGAAACGCTACCGTCTTTGTAAAGCATTTCAACAATAACGATATAACTCCAACTTATACCCGTTAAAGTGATGATTTCCTGAGAGATAGTACGTGTTACATACGGAAAATAAACGTGTCTGAAAGATTGCCAAGGCGTTGCGCCAAGTGTTTTTATCGTTTGAAGATATACATAATCTTTGTCGTTAGTCGGGTTTTGAAGGTCATTGACTTTATTTGCAACAGCAGGCAAAATGTAAATCAAAAGCGAAAAAGTCAAGAAAGAAACTTTCATGCCGAAAGTAAGTCCGAAAATCGCAATAAAAATTCCTGACATTGCCGGAATCGGTAAGTAACGCACTGAATTTATGTATTTTCCGATAATCAAATTGTTAATCGGAAAGAGTGAAATAAAAAATCCTACCGGCAGAGAAATCAAAATTGCCCAAAAATACGACATTAAGTTCAAACGAATTGAATACCAAGCGTTTGCAAACATGTCATAGTCAGAAATCAGCGGCGAATAACTTGCTAAAACTTTTAGCGGAGAGGGTAGAATTTTTTCAGGAATAAGTTCTAACGAGCAGACAATCTGCCACAAAATTGCTATTAAAAACATTCCCGCTACGGCGATAATTATTTTCGTTGTTTTTGACAACGATGAATCATCTCCACCTAATTTGAATAACTCTTTTAATATAGCCATACTTTTTATTAATTGAAAATTGACAATTGAAAATTGACAATGGACAAATTAATTGTCAATTGCTAATTGTCAATTATTAATTATTTTGCAACGAGTTTAAACTCTGTCATTCTGTATCTTGCGTCTGAACCTTGCGAACCGGCAGCAATTGCTTTTTGAGAACCGTTACCCACAACGATAAATCTATTGGGGTCAAACTTGTATTCTTTTACCAAGAAATTCTTGATACTCAAAGCTCTACGATACGAAAGGTCCTGATTCAAAGCAGCACTACCAGTGTTGTCGGTGTTACCTTCAATCATGACTCTTGCGCCTGAAAATTGTTTTGCAATCGGCACAAATTCTCTCGTGATAACATCTCTTGCACTTTGATTCAACACGTCAGAATTAACATCGTACTCAACCGAAACAGTCTTGTTTGAAATCTTTTCTTCTTCTTTTACTTCAACGGCTTTTACCTCGGTAAATTCTTTAACTTTTTCGGCTTTTTGATCGCCTTTTACTTGCGACGGATTGTCAAAAAGTGATTCGATAATTGAACCGTCAGCAACCTTTTGCCAAGGTAAAGGATTTTTACAAAGTCCGAGACCTTCGTAAGTTCCCGCCATTTTATTGTAAAGTTCCTCACCTTTAACGCAACTTGTACAAGTAGTAAGTCCGAAAAAGTTTGCTTCGTCTTCCAAAGTTGCGTAATAGATATTTTGAGAACCGTCAATAACAAAATCTTCATCTACTTGATAAGCCTTTGCAAAGGCTTTTGCTGCTTGTTTTACGGCACTCGGATTGTTGTTCATCTGAGAGTTAGCATACAAAAGAGCCGAAAGAAGTTTTGTAACTTTTTCTCTGTTTTGGTCGATGTAACTTTGTTTTGCAATAAGTCCGTCGCAAATAATTGATGATGCTTGTTTGGTAGAAATCAATACTTTAGAACCCGGAACACTGCTAACAATGTCTTGATCGTCGGGAGAGAAAACAACTGCCGCATCACATTGTCCCGCCTTGAAAATTGAAGCTGCATCCAAACCGCTTGCAACAATTTTAAGGTTTACTTTATTTGGGTCGGTAACAGACGAGGTGTTAATCTCGCTATAATTCATATTGTTGGTTTCCAACGTGTTAATAAGTAACGTATTGGACGCAGTACCCTCTGAACACGCAACAACCTTTCCTTTAAGGTCAGCAACGGTTCTAATTTTTGAATTAACGACGATAGCATCAGCACCGCGGCTCCAGTTACTGATATTGATGAACTTAGCATCGTTCATATCTGAGCCTCTTGACATTTCAACGCCGAGTGCGTCTGCTGTACAATAAATAAGGTCAATATCGCCCGATTTAAATGCTGAACGTCCGGCAGCAAAATCGTCTTGAACGATGATTTTGGCTTTAAGACCGTAATCTTTGTAAAGAATGCAATCTTCGTTAGGGTCAGCACCGTTGTTAAGATACATAAACGGGAGGAAACCGGCGTAAGTATTTGTGCCTATTGTGATTACATCGCCGTCAGATGAGCCGAGACCTTTTTGTCCTGCAACATATAATCCGCCTGCTACTGCGCCTACTCCGACAACGCCGATGAGTGCTTTCGCAAATTTTGTGAGTGCCATGATTTTAGAAATATTTATTAGTTAGTTTATTAGATGATTCTTGTAATTTTGCATAATTGCTGTCGAGTTTCAACGCCTCTTGGTGTTCACCGAGAATTGCATCGAAACCGCCTTTATTGTATTTGTCCAAAATAGCCTGCGATTTAACGCTGCTGAGTGCATTATCAAGGTTGATGTCGTCGATAACACCGCTTTCCAAAAATTCGTCCATTTCGCCGATGTACAGCGTGATGTCGGTGTCCATTTTTTCCATCGCCATGTCAAAAGCATCATCGGTTTGAGGATTAATAAGCGACTTTATCGAACTGAGTGCCTTGTGATTAGCCTTCATCAATTCATAATCTTCTTCTTTGAGTTTAATCTCTTCCTCAGTGTATTTAACCTTGATTTCAGCAGATTTCTTGACCTTTGTTAAGATGTCAATCATCTGTTTTGACTTTTCAAAATTCAAAGTACGCTTTTTAACGCTTTCGTCAAGTTGAGTGATATGACGTTGAAGAAGACCGCTTTCTTCCATTTTATTTTGCTTTTGAAGAATTTGAAGTTTTTTCAAAGAGTCTTCCAAGTCTCTTTTGTTAGCCTCCAATGCTTTTTCGTTTTTAACATGAAGACCGCGCATTTTGGTGATTCCTTCATCAATTTTAACAAGGCGGTTTTTCATATCTTTGATTTTGCCTTTAACGATAGCGATAGGGTCAATTTCTACGATTAATCCCGTTAACTTTCTCATAATCACGAAATAAAGATTTTTGAAAAAGTTTCTTGACGTATCGTTCATAATCAAGAAAAAGATTAAAGCCAACACTCCGACAAGTGCAGTAAGAGTCAAGAGGTTTTGAGTCAGAGCAATCAAGTTAGGCAAAAATTTATAAAGCGCATAACCTGCTCCGGCAATCATTGCCACTAACGTTACTTTTGCGAGTGTTCCGCCCGGTTTTTCCCAAGGCGATTTTCCTTTTAATTCATTCATGGTAATATTGCGTTTAACTGATTCTTTTCTTTATCAAGATTTTGTAATACGATGTTGAAAGTAGCCTCATAGTTAGCCCGTTTTGCTTCGAGTTCGGCGGAGCATTTTGCAACTTCCGCTTCAATGGTCTGAATTTCAACGTCTAACTGACTTATTTTGTTTATAAGTTCCTGACGTTGATTTTGTAATTCGGCAATATTTTGTTTCGGGGTGTTGATTTTGCTTTCGACGAATTGATTGTAACCTTCTAAAACATTGTTGTACTCGCCTTTAACGGCTTTAACATAAAAATCTATGCTGTCCAAAACTTTCTGTTTGTCGAACTTCGGGTCCTGCGCTTTAAGGCTGTGGAAGGCCGCTACAATTCTTGACCTTTCGTCAGGGATTGCATTTTTGAAATCCGGACTTTCTACTATTTTGTTAAGTTCGTAATAGTCGTTGCCTTCAACGTTGTACTGTTCGATAACCTCGGAAATCATTTTCAGGATATTAGGATCGACATTACCGCCCGGATATGTAACCGGCGGCACGTTGATCGGAGGCTGTCCGTAGGTCTGATTTTGTGGCACGTATTGTTGTCCGGTTAAAACCTGCTGTTGTTGAGGTTGTTGCTGTTGAGCGGAGGGAGATTGCTGTTCAGTTTTTTTGTCTCCTTCTTCTTCTACGATGAATAATCGTTTTAAAAATCCCATATTTTTTATTTTTATTTATAGTAAATTATTAATCGCTTTAATATTTGCAAATACAAATATATTTGTTTTCGTTAATTCAGACAATAGTATAAACGGAATTAACAAAAATTAACGTTATGGGCTTTTTCTTACGACGATTATTTTTAATAAAAAAAATTTATGATTTTTTCCCCCGCCAAACGTTCAACTTTTTATATTAAAACTATTATTTTTATAAGCTTTTAGCCTAATAGAGGAAGATTAGCAAACTAAACTTCTTTCAACAGTCTAAGAGCGTTTTTATAGAGAATTGCCTCGCGCTCCTCTTGTGTGAGATTAAGACGGTTGAAACGGCTGAGTTCGTCTTCGTGGTCCCACATCGGATAATCGCTGCCGAAAAGAAAATTTTCGTAGCCGTGTTTTTTTATCATTTCGTCGGCTTTTTCTGTTGGAAGTTTCCACAATGTGCTTGAGGTATCAAACCAAACACGCTGTCCGATAAGATATTCAGAGGCTTTGTCCCACTCTGTATAACCGCCAAAATGAGCCGCAACAACAATCAAAGACGGATGTTTTTCTATGACATGACGAATGCGTTTTGGTCCAGAAAAATCGTATCTATAATCTCCAGCATGAACCAAAACCGGCATTTTCAGAGCCGCAATCACTTCGTAAACAGAATCCATTTTCAAAGTATCGACTTCAAACTGTTGAAAATCAGGATGAAGTTTTATGCCTTTTAATCCGGCGGTTTTTATGCGTTTGAGTTCGTCTTCAAAGTTTTCGTAATCGGGATGAATAGTCCCAAAACCTACAAATTCTTTGTGAGCGTTTACCTCTTGGATAATATAATTATTTATAGATTCAACCTGATGAGCGGCCGTTGCGGTAGAATGAACGATGTATTTTTCAACACCGATTTTTTTGCCGCTTTCAATCAGTTTTTCAGGTGAACCGTCGTAACACATTGGTACGTTGTAAAATCTTCCTATATTGCTGCTTGCTTTTACAGCAATTTTTTGCGGGTAAATATGTGCATGAAAATCTATAATCATAATGCACAAATATATCGCAATCGCTTTTCTAAAATGTTTTTTTTGCGTTAATTATTAAATAAATATTTTTATTGCTATCACAAGGATATAATACAATTTCGGATTTTTAATTTAAATACAAGATGTTAAATAAAATTATGTTTCTTTTTTAACAAATATATCGCAACAATCATCACCATAATTTCTGACACGGGGGCGGATAGCCACAGTCCGTTTCGTCCAAGGCATAAACTCATGGTTACGGCGAAAAATATCGGCAAAATTGCTCCGTGAAGCAGCGAAATTATTGTTGATTGCTTTGGTTTTTCGATACTCTGAAAATAAACACTACAACTTATCGTTACTCCGATTAGAAGAAATGTGGGCATATAAAGTTGCAATGCGGGAACGGTTTCTCGTACTAAATCTTTACTATCGTTGAAAACAACAACCCATTCGCTGGTAAAAATATAACCGATTATTATAAAAAATAATCCAAAAATCGTTGCGCACAAAAGCGAATAACGAAAGAAATTCGACATTCTTTGATACGCTTTCTGACCGTAAGAAATCGAAATCAAAGGTTGAGCCGCATTTGTAACACCCATTACCATAGCGTTTGCGATTATCGACCAATTGACTATCACTGTATAAATCGACGAACCAAGTGTGTTGTAATATTTTAGGGCGATTGTGATAAAAACAAAAGTTACAATGCCCGAACTAAATTCAAGCACGAAAGCGGAAAAACCGTTTTTTATGATTCGCCACACTTGAGAGAAAACAAAATTTGAAATCGTTAAGCGAATGTTTAATTTTTTTGCGTAAGCGTAAATAAAATTCATAAGGAAAGCTATTGCCTGACAGATAGTTGTAGCCAAAGCCGCGCCCATCATTCCCATATCGAATCCAAAGACGAAAACAAAATCTACAATCACGTTGAGACCTGCTCCAACGGTTGTTGTAATCATCGCAAAATTAGGGTGTTGATCGTTTTTAACAAAACATGACATCACCATATTGAGTTCAACAAACGGATAACCGATAAACATGTAAATAAGATATTCTCTAACGTAAGGCATTGTTTTGGAATCTCCGCCAAGAAACAATCCTATTTCGTCGACAAATATCAACCCTAAAATCATAAAAATAAGAGCGCTAACCAAAGCACAAACAAACGATGTACTGAAAATTTTGTTAGCGCTTTTGTTGTCGGATTGTCCGAGATAAATAGAATAAATACTGCCGCCGCCGAGTCCGAACATCGACCCGATAGAAAACGCAAACATCAATGCCGGTGTAACGATTCCAAGAGCGCCGAGTGCGTCTTCACCGAGTTTTTGCCCTAACACGAAACCGTCAGCAAAGGTATACGCCGAAATCAAAATCATTCCGGTAAGCGACGGTATCAAATAATGTAAAAATAATCGAAAATCTTGCTTATTAAATTTAGTAATATTTTTAAGAGTTGTCATAACGGTGTTTCAGTTTTGAAAGCCGCAAAGGTAAGAAAAAATACTTTACAATGCAACACAGACCCCTTGGCTTAAAAAAAAATTACCGTACTGAAATCGCATACTTTATTATCTCATAATGGTCAAATGCCATTTTGTCTTTTTCCAATGAAGAAACCTCATGCCAATTAGCATAAATAGCATCGCTGTTAGCAAGTGGTTTTATGGATTTTTCGTCAATGCAAACTTTATACGCCACGCTAATAACCCATCCGCGTGGGTCGCGTCCGAGGGTTGAAGTTACTTTGACGAGATTCTTTTCAGTAAAGTTGATAGAAACAGAAGTTTCTTCCAAAAGTTCACGGCTTGCAGCATATTCCAACGATTTGTCAGAAGGCTTATAAAATCCGCCCGGCAGCGCAAGAGAATTAACAAACGGATGTTCAGCACGGTTGATAAGTAGAATTTTGCTCATATCCTTGTTAAAAACCAACAAATCAACGGCTACCGAAGGCGCATCAAAGGCTTTCCGATCGTATTTTTCAAGATAAATATCTTCGCCTTTCTTGTCGTTGAGCCAACGGTCTGACATCACAAACATCTCTTTTATACTGCGCTGACTATAAAAAAGCGGAATGATACCGTAAAGATGTGCTGCTCCATAATCTGTCAGCATAAAAGTATCACTGTCAATAAACTCCATTAAATAATTGTCTTCCAAAAATTTAATTTGAGCCTTATAAACATCTTTGAAATCCTCATCGAAACGGTTTTTATATGACTTCATCGAGATAAAACCGAAATAAAACATTACCGAAATGGCTTTGGCACGGACTTCCTCTTTCGGCATATCGGCAATATCATTGATTGGCAAAATTCCGCGGTCAATATAGTCAAAATACTTTTCTAAACGGTGATTATCGCAGCCGAGATTGTAAGCAAGATAGTTCCCTACAAACGACTGTGCGCCAAGTCCGAAGCCGACATACGATGTCGCATCAACAACTCTCTTTGTAAGATATGACGATGTGCCGTAATCGTTTGGAATTTTGCTGAAAGTGTTTTTGCCGTTATTAGCCACATAACCCGCCTCTTTAAGCAAGCGGTAGGCTATGTCGTATTGACGGTTAACCTTATAAAGCGTTACTCCTTGCGATTCGGCTTCAAGTTTTGTGCCTTTGTAACGGTTGCGGTAAAGGGTGATAAATTCAGGATTCTGCGCTATGGTGTATTTTATTGTGTTGGCAAAATCCTCATCGGATTGATTCAAAAAGCCGTACATTAAATCAATATTCAAGCGGTCAAAGCCTGCTTTACGGATATTTTCAACTGCTTTTTCGTAAATAGATTTAGAGCCTTCGCGTCCGAGAGATTCAAGCAGTGATGGCGACACGGTTTGAAATCCCATAGAAATTCTATTATAACCTAACTCTCTCATTTTACGGATTTTATCTAAATCTTTTGCGGCAATAACGGGAGTAGTTTCAACGCTGAGATACATTCCCTCTTGAAGGTTAAAACGCTTGATGGCAGAGGTAATTTTTTCGAGGTTTTCTATCGAAAGATATGACGGAGTGCCGCCGCCGAGGTCATAACCGACAATAGGTTTATCCTTGATTATCAGGCGGTAAAGTTCAATTTCTTTAAGCAGATGTTCAACATAACGGTCGGGGTCGTCCGCCTGAGGCTTGTTGAGTACTACGTATTCACAAAACTTGCACCGTGCCTGACAAAACGGGACATGAACATAAAGACACAAATCTTTTTGCGCTTGAATATTTTGTTTTATACAATTATAAATATCTTGCTGGTCATGTAATTCGTATTGAGCCAATGAGTTAGCCCTAAGCGGATAAGCGGTGTTACAATAATGATGAAACTTTATACCGCGTTCAAAAATATCTCTGCAATTCATATTGATTTTGTTTTTATGGTTAATATTTTCTCTTGTTCAAAACATTTGTTTTTAACATCACAAATGTAATATTTTTTTTAAAAAAGATGACGGTTTTGTATAAAAAATTCTCGAAACTTTTATAAATTTGCCCCATAAAAATACATCATTAAAAATTTGAAAAATGAAACTGAAAGAAAAAGAACTTATCGCGATAACGCATCTTGCATTTTATATTATCTCTGCTGACGGTATTGCAACGGAAGAAGAATATTCGGCAGTCAGCACTGAACTTTTGACCTTTGGACTTGAAACAGAGGAGATCGTTAAAACGATAGAAGAGGCAAACGACATGACTTTGGAGGAAGCGGTTGCGATTTGTAGAACGATGAGTTCGCCGCAAAAGACATACGCTTGTTCGGTTTTAGGTTACATTGTGGCCTCTGACGGCGACATTGACGATGACGAAATGAAAGTATGGGCAGAAATTGTAGAAAAATGTCAATTTCCGGATATGAGTATTCAGGAAGCGCTCGACAACATCAATTTTGTCAACAAATCGTTAGCAAAATAGGGTAGTGGTCGGCAAACATTTCGGGCAAAAAAAATCATTCCTCCTTCCACGTTGTCACGGTAATGGTTTCGCCTTGTTTAACTTTGCCGGGGAAGTCTTTGCGGTTGCCTTTGCGGTCGATGATGGTGATGTTGAAATCCACAATCGGCTTGTTTTCGCGTTTTTCATAGCAATGCACTTTTATGATGTAGTCGCCCTTCGACGGATTGGTGAAAAATACATTTTCCTGCGGTGTCATTGTGTATTCGGGGGCGGAATCAGCATTTGCATCCACATCTAATTTTCCTGAGCCGCCATTGCAGGTGGCAGTGCGCTTTTTATAACGGATTTCCTCTCCGCAAGGGTCGGTAACCTTGATGTCGAGGTCTGTTTCGCTATACCATTGAAGATTGATGCGCAAATCGCCCCCTTCGCCTTGAAACTGTTTGTCGTCCTTTTTGGGTTCTTCTACAACAATATTTTCCACGGTGTCTTTTTTGGTGGTATCCGTTTGTGGCACAACCGCCACCTCGTTAGCGCATTGGTATTTGATAACGAAAAACAACGGAATCAACAAAAACAAAAGCACCCACCACGGGAACTTTTTCCGTTTCACCGTTAAAATATGCTCCGAATTGTCGTCGGTGTTGTAGAATGTGGTATTTTCGCTTTGCATATAAAACTGATGGAATTTACAACAAATCTTTAATTTTGTCTATCACTGCCATTACTTCGGTTGTATCAATTGCGCCATTTTCGTGGTCTTCGGTAGTAAACAAGTTTTCGCCTTCTTTGAAACCAATAGAGTGATAAAATTTTAGTTTATCTTCCCACGATTCTTTGTAGGCAGGATTGGACAACATACCAAGATGTTCCCAAATAATAGTTTCACCTGCGGCATCAACAAATGTAAAATCAGGAATACGATGACTTCCGTTTTCTTCCAACAATTTTTCGTATTCAAACTCTAATCCTGCATTTATCAACTCATTGGCAATAATCACCTCTGATTTGCTACGCACCAATAACTTGTGGTCTTTGGTAATGTGAATCAAGCCTTCGGGATATGGGTTATTCACTTTATCTGTTCTAACCGAGAATTTCAACAAATTGGAATTACGTTTTGCCAACTCCGAATTCTGTGGTTTGGAATATTCCATAACCCATTGGAAATTGTCTTCCACCAATAAAATCAATCGTTTTTTTGCTCTTGTTAGTGCTGTATAAATAAGTTCACGAGACAAAATCCGTCCATTTTTAGGCAACACAACCAAAACCGTATCGAAATCACTACCCTGACTTTTATGAATGGTAATGGCGTAAGCCAATTCTATCGGTGAATCTGCACCATCAGCCGATGGAGGATAGTAGGTAAAACTCTCATTAGGATAACCAGAAAAAATAACAGAGGCTTTCTCTTTGTTTGCGAAATTTGCAAATCCAATTTGTCCATTTGATAACAATAGTTTCTGTTTTGCTTTATAAGCATAACGTTTTTCGTTTACCAATTGAATGACTTTATCTGCATACGCCACAAATTCTGGAACAATCTCCATTGAATATTGCCCCTTCTTATGACCAACCCATTCTTGCATATACGAATTTAATTGTAGTGTACCCCAAACAGGGTTTTTAACTGGCGAAAGAATTTGGAATTGTTCTACTACTTCGGGATTTTCGCAAGCATAGTTAATGTCATCCAAACCGATAGATTTTTGAATACGCTTATCAAGAGACAATTCTGTGTCGGGCAATTCTTTTTCCAAAACCTCGCGCAATTTGTCTTTCAACTCCGAAGCGTCTTTCCATTTATAGACCTCCAAATCATTTGTCAACTTATTTTGAATGATTTTTTCGATTACTTCATCGGCAGATTTGTATGGTTTGTCCCCAGCAAACCACGAGGCAAGGTTCAAAACATCCGACTCGCCAGTTTGAATGGTTCGTACCACAGTTTGCAAATGCGTTAAAGCATCGTGATTACCCTCTCCATCTTTTCCGAGATAATTGCATAAATCGGCAAAAGGTTTTCCTGCACCAATAGGAGGCAATTGGTAAGGATCTCCGATGAAAATCACTCTATTGATTTTTCCCAAATCCAACGCTTTCAATAACACAAACATATCCTTACTTGTAATCATAGAACATTCGTCTACAATCACATTTAAAGCACCAGCAAATTGTTTCGATTTATAATCTTCGGGAACGTATGCTTCCATATAATTCCAATCAAAGAATCGTTGCCTAGTTAAGAATTGGGCAATGGTTTTTGCTTGAACGCCATTAGACATATTAGCCAAGCGAACCCGTGCTTTACCTGTTGGAGCAAGGAGTAAAACTCCTTCATTTTGGATTTGAGAAGAACTTAGAAAAGCCTGAACAACTGCCGTTTTTCCAGTCCCTGCCGCACCTGTTAGCACCGACATTTTGTATTTAGAAAACATTTCGACCGCTTTAACCTGGTCTGTCACAGCAGCACAACTCCGAGGATTTTTCGGGTCGTATTGTTTTATGGATTTTTTCACAATTGAATCCCAGTTTTCTACAATAGGAATTTTTACTGTTTTTTGAGTTCGCGCTTTGAAAATTTTCCTCAAAAACGTTTCTATATCATTATATTCTTTCAATTGCATTGTAGAATCTACGTAAACCAGAGACCCTTGTTCCATAAATTCTTTTGTGGTAGCGAAATATCCAATAGGAAGTATTAGATCATCTTTTTCCAAAATTGCTTTTACATATTCTTCAATTTCGGCAATGGATAACAATGTATCACCTTCTAACAATTGTAATTTTAGTTTGTGAATCACCAAAGAACGAATCCTGCGCTTATCAATTTTAGATGTCAAAACCGAAGGCTCCTGTGGAATCCAATCACCTTGTATGGAAACATCGGCAATTACACCTAAATCAATCATTTCGGTAGTGATGTAATTACCATAATTCAAATCACATTCTTCACTGATTAGATATGGGTTTTCTATGACATCATTATATCTATCACTTTGTTCTAACCATTCTTCAATTATTTCAGCAGAGATTTCAAAGCGAGAAAGTAATTCTAGTAGTTGTTTCGATGCAACAGTACAGTACTTCCACGCTTGTTTATAATTCTTCATTTCCGATTGATAGACAGCACCATTTAAAACAATTTTACCATCTATCAATTTTTCAAACGCCTTCCAAGGATTATCTTTTGTGCGACAAAAACCGTTATTGCGCAAATCTTGTTCGATTAAGTATGCGTAATTTACTCCAATGGCACGCAATGCCTCAGCAAATGATGGGAATGGACCTATCATTTCTTTCACTTTGGAAATCTGTTCGTCTATCCAAAGTAATTGTCTTTGCCAATCACCACCAACTAACCCGTGTGAGATAACGGCTTCCACACACTTTCGTGCCGCATTAAGAATAATAAGCATACTATGATTGCTAATATACTCGCAACCATAAGACAACTCATTAAATATCTTTGTATTATTATCAACTTTGTCCAATGTGAATTTAATCTCATCAAGAACCTGGTATTTTGTTTTTCCAGTTTTGGCTTTGATAAATTCTTCCGACAAATCTAAATATTCTTTATAGGGCAACAAGAAACCTTTCGATTCTTTCAAATCGGGTCTAATTGAGTGCTCCATAAGCACTTCCCAAAAAGGATAATTTGAATTAAAATCAGGTTTCACATCGTAATCGTAAATCTTGTGAACCTTAGTTATCTCACCTAATCCAACAATCATACGTTTACTATCGTCATCAATAGGATTATTGTTCTTGCAATAAGCCACAACTAACGATTGATTTGCTTGGATGTTGGAACGGAACCAATTTAATATATCGTATTGACGTTGAGAACCATACACCCAACTCGACTTTTTAAATGGAGAAGGCTCGTCTTCGGCTAATTGAGGTAATTTCTTGTCAAGTTCGTCTTGAATCTCTAAATTTAAATACCGGAATGGTATTCCTGTAAACGTGTATGGCGGAATCTCCAAAGTAGTTGGTAATAGATTGGTATGAGGAGTGTCGCCCCAAGCATATACGTGTTTGAATACTCGTTTATATGCTTTTTTATTCATAAAGCCACCGTTTTCACCCAAACAAGCAGGAGGTTCTTTTGATTTTAAAGAAGGAAAGTCACACCATTCTTTCCCAGATAATACATCTTCTTTGCCATTATTCTTTGAATCTGCAATATTCTTTAAAGTCAGGCAAAAAGGATTATCACTTGGGCATTTACAAATAGTTCCTTGCCAATTGTTATCGTGCCAAGGTACACGTATGGATATATGTTTCATAATTAATGTTTTTCATTTTTTTCTATTCTCCTTTTTCTAATGATTTTATCAACCATTTTTCAGTCAGAGAATTAGTAAACTAATTCAAAGCAGATTTGCACATTGTACTCTGTTTTGATATTGTCTTATAGTAAGACTTCTTATCTTTCCGCAAATATAACAAGTATTTTTGTATTCGCAAAAACTTTTCACTCCGCCTCGCCATATTCATAATTACTCTTCTTCCCCTTGCGGCAAGATATAATCCGTTGCCTTTACGGGTGAAATTACGGAATGTCCGAGTTGGCTTTCCAATTGATTTTTGGCGGCTTTGGCAACACTGCCGCCGACTTTGGCGATGTGTTTTTGTTGGTCGAAACCTTGCGGATTTTTCTCCTTTGAAAGTTCGGTGGCAGAGGCTTCCGCCAAAATGTTAAGGGCAATTTCCACATTGGTCATATTGTCGCGGAGATTTTCCTTTTTCAGACCCTTGAAATTCTTGTACTGTTTGGTTGTGAAACCGCTCCATTCTTTCGTTATTATGTCGGTGAGAGAAGCGTATTCCATACCCTCGTGG
>JAFPYR010000052.1 GCA_017412115.1 Bacteroidales bacterium
AACACACGACCACTTGCACCCCATGCAAGTACGCTAGCCAACTGCGCCATGCCCCGATTTCAATAAATGTTAAACTCTAAAAATATTGTTACTATGACGGCACAAAAGTAGAAACATTTTAATTCACAACAAAATTTTTTTTCATATTTTTTTCAAAAAAAATACAAAATTCTGTTTTTCAGTTGTTTAAAAACTTTTCTACATCCAAAGCGGCCTTACAACCAGAACCCGCAGCAACCACCGCTTGACGATAAACGGGGTCAGCACAGTCGCCGGCAGCAAAAACGCCTTCAATATTTGTTTTCGTTGAAACGCCATCAGTTAAAATATAACCTTGTTCATCGGTTCTGATTTGTTCCTGAAAAACTTCCGTCTGAGGTTTTCTTCCAACTGCCGCGAAATAGCCTGTTACAGCAATATTTCTGAGAGTTTCTTCCGCCGTACCGCCTTTATGCTTTACAGTTACGCCCTCAACACCGTCATTGCCGAAAATATCCGTAACAACAGTTTCCGTCAAGATTTCGATGTTAGCAGCCTCTTTCATTCTGTCTTGAAGTATTTGAGAGGCACGAAGATACGGTTTTCTGACAGCTACATAAACTTTGTTGCAAATATTACTCAAATAAAGCGCATCGCCAGCTGCTGTATCTCCGCCGCCGACTACGATGACATCTTGTTTACGATAAAAAAATCCGTCGCAAACCGCACATGCCGAAACGCCTTGACCCAAATATTTCTTTTCAGCGGCAAGTCCCGTATATTTTGCCGTTGCACCTGTCGCTATTATAACGCTGTCAGCTGTGAATTCTTGGTTATCATCGGTTTTAATAACAAAAGGACGCTTTGAAAAATCTGCTTCGGTTACAAGTCCGCTGACAATTTGCGTTCCGAACTTTTCCGACTGTTTTTTCATCAGTTCCATAAGGTCATAACCTGAAATATTCTCAGGAAAACCCGGATAATTTTCGATTTCGTGAGTGTCGGTAAGTTGTCCGCCCGGCTGAGGTCCTGAAATAAGTGTTGCCTTTATTCCGGCTCTCGAAAGGTAAAGTCCCGCCGTATAACCAGCCGGCCCTGAACCTATTATTAAACATTGTGTTTTCATAATGTCATATTTATGTGTTATTTTACTTTCCAAACATTCAACACGATTCCGCCTTGCAAAACTTCTTTAGAAGGCTGACAAACAAAAATCGCATTGTTAAGCCAATCGTAATGACTATCTTTTGGAGCTTCAAACTGAGGTGCGGCTTTAAAATAGAAAGCATCCTTGCCGGTATAAATTATTCCGCGGTTACGGACATGAATATAAACACCGTCATCAGTTTTAATACTGTAAATAGCCTCCAACGTAGTGCGGTTACCATTACCGAGTTGATAATCAGCACCACCGCTTAAAACCTCTCCCTTGATATTAGGACCGGAAAACTCGCCGCCCGTTATCGGAATAACAATTCTATCACCTTGCGGTATTTTTCCAACAGAATAAGGAGAAGAAATTTTTACCCGCAACTGCATAACGAATTCTAATTCAGGAGATTCAGTTACATTTTGAGCTTTTGCGATGTTAAAACTAAAAAAAATAGTCAACACCGCCAAAATAAATACTTTTTTCATAATATGAAAAATTTAATGTGTTAATTTAAAATAAAAAAACCGCTTGATTTCACAACCAAGCGGTCAGTCGGAGCAGTGTGACTTGAACACACGACCACTTGCACCCCATGCAAGTACGCTAGCCAACTGCGCCATGCCCCGATTTCAATAAATGTTAAACTCTAAAAATATTGTTACTATGACGGCACAAAAGTAGAAACATTTTAA
>JAFPYR010000053.1 GCA_017412115.1 Bacteroidales bacterium
AAGAGGCTCAAAAAGAAGTGATTAAAGACTTAAAAGAGTCTTATCCTTTTTTGGAAGAAAAAGAATTGTTGAGCAGAGCACTTGACGAAATCCACCAAAAAACCGGCGACCGTTTTGTCTTTATCATTGACGAGTGGGATAAGTTGGTGCGCGAAATTGATGAAAAAACACAGATAAAATATGTTAATTTCCTCCGCTCGATGTTTAAATCAAACACTGCCGACGATGTTTTTCTATTGGTGTATATGACAGGTATTCTGCCGATTATAAAAGTTGAATCGCAATCGGCACTGAATAATTTTGATGAGTATAGTGTAATACGTCCTGCAAAAACTGCTAAGTATTATGGCTTTACGCCCGACGAGGTAATCAATATTTGCAATAAATACAATTTGGATTTTGAACTGATGCAACACGCCTACGACGGCTATATTATAGGCAACGAAAAATCTATATTTAATCCCAATTCAGTGATGATGGCAGTGGAAGATGGCAAATACAACAGCCATTGGTCAAAATCCGCATCGTACACAACCATTGAGCATTACATACACATTGATGGAGACAATGTAAAACCAAAAATTGAAAAATTGCTCAACGGCGAAGCGATAACGATAGATGATGGGTGTTTTCGCTATTATCTTAGCGAAATACAATGTTGCGACAGTGTATTAGCCTTATTGGTTACATTGGGACTTTTGACATACGATTATGAAAAATATCTTGCCAAAATACCAAATAAAGAAGCCGCGAATATATTAATAGAAATTTACGATATACAATAAGGCTAAGGCTTTGCCGATATGTTTTTTGTGCCAATCAAAAACTCGCCATATCCTGCTGTGATTGTAGAGTTAAAATACGACAAAACTGCCCAAGGTGCAATTGCCCAAATAAAATCCAAAAACTATCACGGTAAACTCCAAAATTTTTCTAAAACTATTATTCTACTTGGTATCAACTATGATAAAACCACCAAAAAACACGAGGTAGAGATTGAGGCGCTTAATGGGGATTTCGTGTAGGCAAAAGTTTTAATCCAACATCACCCACGCCGCCCAATAATACGGATCGGGATATTGTTTTCTGACTTCGTTCTGCGCCATTTTCAACGCCTCGCTCAACCTGCAATCCGCATCAATGATGGAAATCAAAACTCATCCTTCCTCTCGATAAAAAAATCGAAAAAAATCCTGACATTGGGCAAATCTGTCCATTAGCAAGTTTTTACGGGTTCTGAATCCATATCGAAAATTTTTGCTCCGGGCAACGATAGCAAAAACGGACTATGTGTAGATACAATATCCCACTCCATATCTTCCGAAACCAATGAAAAGTCAGTTAAAAATATCATATCCTTAAATTATTTTTTTATCCAAAGTTACAAAATCTTTTTGAAATATAGATTATTGTTTCTCATTTCTTGGTAAAATACCCCGGACTTTCAGAACCGACATCAATGCGGAGGTATTGCTCGTTGGAAACATTTTTGAAATTCCACTTTGTGCCGCTGCCGCCAGTGAGGTTGGGGCAGTTTTTGAACATGTTGGCGAAATTATGTTTTTCTTTTATGTGATGCAATTCTACTTCTCCTTGCAAATTTTCTTCTTCAATAAAATAATCGTATCTGACTTCCCAATTATCTGACACGTAGATTGTTTCAAGATTTTCACACTCTGCAAACATATATGAGACATTTTCAGGACAATCTGATACTTTGAAACCAGTCAAATCTATGGTTGAAAGGCTTTTACAACCATAAAATAATCCTGCCAAATTTTTGCAAGTATCAAGAGAAAATAGTTTTAAGTCATTGAGGTTATTACACCCAAAAAACATTCCAGTAATATGTCCCCAAACGTTGTGTTTGCTTAAATCTAACATTTCCAAACTGATACAATCTTCAAACATTCCGGCAAGATTCCTGAATTTTAAATTGTCATTATACGAAAAATCGAAACTGCTTAAATCTATATTCTTCAAGTTTTTACAACCACTGAACAAATGTGCCATCGATGAAGTTCTTGACGTGTTGAAACTTTTGAGATTGAGAGTTTTAAGATTATTGCAGTTTTTGAACATTGAGTTCATATCCTTTACATTTCCAGTATTGAAACAACCACAATCAAGAATTTCAATTTTTTCACAACCGCAAAACATAAAAGCCATATTGGTAACATTCCGAGTGTCAAAACCACTCAAATCCACATTTTCCAAATTTGTACATCCATAAAACATACTGTTCATCGATACTACATTAGAAGTCTTGAATCCGCTAACATCCACATTCCGAAGTTTTGAGCAATTGAAAAACATACCTGTCATATCTGTAACATTCTCTGTATTAAGGTTTTCAATACCAGTAATTTCTGTCAAGTTACTGCACATTGCAAACCATTCGTTACAAGCAACGGGACGATATTGAGCAAAAGACTTGTCAAAAACAACTTTTTCAATTTTTGAGGCTTCATCCTTCCATTCTGGCGGATTTGTACCTTTAATATCTAGTGATTTTTTAGGTTTCTTACCATAAAAGAATCTCAAAGTACCGTTTTTTAAAACAGCGTATGGCTCTTGATTCCATTTTTCAGTACCCTTTAGCGTAAAATATCCTGGGTTGCACTGCCCACCGTCAATTTTGGCATAATCAATGGATGTTTTGGTTGAATTATAAACTGTTCCGTTGCCACCAACAAGAGAAATGCAACCAGAAAATAAATTACCTAAGGAATAATACCAATAATCCGTTTCAACAGAATCTGTTTTCCAACCATCTGACACATAAATCGTTTTAAGATTTGTACAAAGCATAAATAAATCGTTCATATTTTTAACATTTTGTGTATTGAAGACGGATAAATCAAGTTCTGTAAGACTTATGCACCCCATAAACATTGCATCCATACTTTTTATGCGGTCGGTTTTGAACCCGCTAAAATCAAGTTTTTTTAACTTCGTACAATACATGAACATTCCATCCATTGAAACAACATTTTCGACATCAATATTCGTTAAGTCTATATATTCAAGAGGAAGACCACTGAACATAAAAGACATATTTTTGACCTTTTTTGTATTAAAGTTCTTTAAATCAATATTTTCTAAAGAATAACAATCCGAAAACAAATTACCCATATTGGTAACATTTTCTGTATTAAAACTCGACAAATCAATACTTTTTAGATTATTACATCCAAAAAACATTTCGCTCATATCTGTTACATTTCCAGTATTCAGTGGAGTCAAATCTATATTTTCAAGGCTTCTACATTCGGCAAACATTTTACTCATATCAGTAACATTAGATGTATTTATATTTGAAAAATTTATATGTTGTAAATTGTCACACCACCGAAACATTCCACTCATATCTGTTACATTTTCAGTATTTAATGGAGTTAAATCAATATTTTCTAATTTGCTGCATCTTTCAAACATTTCACTCATATTAGTTACATTTTCTGTATTAAATCCTGACAAATCAATCTCCTCCAAATTCCAAAAACCTTTAAACATTTCGCTCATATCTGTTATGCTGTCGGTATTGAGATATTTTTCCATATCAACAATCTTTACGACATTATTTCCATTGGTATACCAATAATTTTCCTTTGAATGTTTTGTAAACAACTCATCGGTATTCTTTGGATAATATTCTTTAAACGATTCATCAAAAACAATTAATTTAACATCAGGAAAAAATATTTTGTTTTCCTCATCGTAGCAGATTCCGTAATAATATGTCAAAACACTATCTTTTAGAATATAATATGGCTTTTTGAACAAAGTAATAGTTCGTGAATCGAATGGACAATCTCCTTTTCGAGTCAATAATCCGGGATTATCTGCGCCTTCATCAATGTGGGCGTATGCAAGTTCTCCGTATCTGCTACCACGTATTTTAGAGCCTTTTCCTCCATACAGATTATTACAATAGCCGAACATATAATAATTGCCTTGTGTAGCATCAGCCTCCATTGTCCATTCATCACTTACATATATTGTTTTCAAATTGCTACAACCCCAAAACATAGAGTTTGTGTATTTTACTTTGGCTGTATTAAAACTACTCAAATCAAGTGTATCAATACTGCTACAATCTTCAAACATATAGCACATATCATATACATTAGATGTATTGAACGATGATAAATTAACAGATTTTAATCTTTCACATCCACGCAACAATGCACCCATGTATTTTGTACGCGAGGTCTTAAAATTACTCAAATCAATCGTTTCAAGCCTCTCGCAGCCGCTGAACATATAATCCATATAAACAACATATTGCGTATTGAGATACTCTTTCATGCCTTGTATCTCTTTGAGGTTTTTCAAACCATCAAACCAATGTGCGCAAGATTTCGGATAATAGTTTTTGAATGAATTATCGAAAACAACGTATGCGATTTTTTCTTTATCGTCGCCATAATCGCCTATGGTATAGAGTGTTGAATCAGTTGGTTTTGTTTTATTGTAAAATAGAGTAAGTGTAGAATCTTTTAATACTGCGAATGCTTTTCCTATTGGAAGTTTGCGCTTTTTGATGGGTGCAATATTATCGTATTCAACAATATTTACGTATGGTTTTATGTATGGAAAGTCTCCTTTCCGTATAAAATAGCCTGGATTTTTCTCGCCGCCGTCGATTTTTGCGTAAGTAACGTCTTCGTTTCTATAATTATAGGAAGTTCCTTTGCCTCCGCAAATATACCAACAATCTTGAAACATTCTGTTAGAATATTTTACGTTTTGTGTTGTCCATTTTTCGCTTACATAAATAGTTTTGACATCTGATTCTTTAAACATACCTGTCATATCAACAACGTTGCGCGTATCAAAACTGCTCAAATCAAGAGTTTCAAGGCAATGACCATAAGTATAGTCGTCATTTGCAAACATATAACTCATATTAACAACTTTTTCTGTGTTGAAATGGCTTACGTCAAGAGATTTGAGTTTTGTACAATTATAAAACATCCGGCTCATATCTGTTACATTTTCGGTATTTAGGTTTTCAAGACCGATTATTTCTGTTAAACTGTCGCAACCTTCAAACCAACCGCTGCAATCAGTCGGTCTGTAATCTTTTACAGATTCGTCAAAGACGATCTTTTTGATATTACTTTTGATTGTTTTTTCTTCAACATTCATCAAGGAATCTGGGTTGTCTCCGTAAAATACGTTGAGTGTTGCAGTCGTGTCGTTCCATACAGCATACAATTCCGCTGCCTTCTGCGCCGAACCAGTCACCGCCACGAACATCAATGCGGCTAATATTGCTAAAACCTTTTTCATGGTATAAATTGTTTTTAATTCGTTCAACATTTGCCATTAGTGTCGAGAATGGCGGAAAGGTTACAGGGAAAAATTAATCTTTTTTCAGTCCGTCCTTGAATTTTTCTTTAAAAACAGTTTTACCTGTTGTAATATCACTGTATATAATTTCTTCAATCAATGCTTTTTTGATTTTGTATACAGCATTGTATCGCTTGCCGTTTTTGTTTTCTGTGCGGACGAATTTGCCGGAATAAGGTTCATTCGTTATTGTATAAAAATGCCATGGTGTATTGCTGTTTGTTTTGTTTTCAGTATAGAACAAATTTTGGTCATAAAAGTTATATTTCCATATATCTGTTGGTTTATCATCCAAGTATTGACCTTCAATGATTTTTCGATGTTGATTGTCGAAGACTTCGTATAATCCGTGTTTCATTTTATTACATGTTCTGAAACTATTAAAAAAAGGAGTTTCTAAATTATTTTTTGAAATATAGAATTCATAATTTGTAACTATGCAACTTGTATCATTATTTGAAAAATATTCTGATAACGAGCCGTTAAAATAACTATTCAAATAGGCTGCGTCTTCTGTTTTGAGTTGAAATTCAAGTATTTTAGAATTATTTTCATATTCTGTTTGACTTTGCATTTCGCCATTTTGGAAAACGTTTTCAATCATTTTATTTCCGAAAGAATCATATTTTATTTGATTGCCGCTTAGGACGGAATTATAATAATTAAAGGAGAACATTTTACGATCTTTTGTGTCAAATTGTTTTCGTAAACCATTATATTTTCCGTCTGTATAATTTGTAATCCATTTTGTATTATCTGTTGAATCAATCTCTATCCATTGTCCATCTTTTTTACCGAAAGAAAAACTGCCTGAATTTGTAATTGTTCCGTCAGTAGAGTATTCTTCATAATGTCCATGAAGTTCTCCGTTACGGTAATTAGCGATGTATTCAATTGAATCAGAGAACATTTCGTATGCGTTTTGATCTCTGTACTTTATGAATTTCCCGTGTAATTGTCCGTTGTAATAATTTTCGATAGATGAGATTTGCATACAAAAACTATCATTTTGGCTGTCCTTCCCGTCTGTATACGACTTGTAATATTTCCATTCGCCGTGTTTATTGCCGTTTTGGTAATAGCCTTCGGATGTTATTTGATTCATTGAATTTTTATATATCCAATAGCCCGACTTTTTATTGTCGGCATACTCGCCGTCGGTGATGGTTATGAGTGTTTCTTCGTTTACGTCAAGTATGCCAGTTGAGTCCATAAACACTCCTTTTACTTGGTATTTGCCGTCAAGTTCACCGTCTTTGTAGTTGCAGAATACAAAGATGTCGCCGCCATCCTCAAATTCTTTTGTAGGACCATTTAGTGTGCCGTCATCGTAAGTTGCATAACGCAATATGATATTTTTACCGTCTTTTGTATAGCGTTCTTCCCAATATCCGTCTTTCTCACCGTTGACGTATATACCTGTTTCAAAACCGATGATGTCGCCATCGGGTTGCATAACAAGTTCGTAATCGTCGACTGCAACGAGTTCTTGCATTGACGAGTATTCAATATATTTCCCGTTGAGTTCATCGTCGGTGTATGTTCCGGACTTGTAGATTTTTCCATTCGGAAAATAATATGTGAATTTTCCATCTTTAACACCGTTTTTATAGGTAATCTCACTCTCTTTCACACCTTTGGAGTCGTAAACGGTAACGAGACCGTCTAATTCGCCATTCAGAAAACTGCCTGCCATTTCAGGTTTGCCGTTCTCGTGTTTTTTTGAGAATGAGCCGTTTAATTTTCCGTTGGCATAAGTTGCAACAGCACTAATCTTCCCGTCGGGGTAAAAGGATGTACTCTTGCCGTTTGGAACACCGTTTTTATATGTGGTTTCTTCCTTTTTGTTGCCGTCCTCATCATAATATGTAATGAGACCATTTTTTTCACCGTTCAACATAGAACCTGAAACGGTAGGTATGCCATCCTCGTTGTATAGGGTAAATGCACCGGTTCGGTTGCCGTTAACGTATGTGATTACATATTCTATCGTACCGTCCTCATAGTATTTGTAAAATTTTCCGTTGGGCTTGCCGTCTTTGAGCGTGAAACGTGATTCAATGTTGCCATTGCTATCATAAATAGTTTTCTCGCCGTTGTCGTTGTCATATATTCCGCCTTTTCGGGTGAGTGTGAATGTATTGACTTCAAAAGTTTTGTTGTCATACGGATGCTTTTGCGTTTCGGTATATACGACAAGAAGAAACAACTGACTACTATATGTTTTTGTCAATGACTGATTCCGAATCTTATTATCAATCAGTTTATAGCCGTTGGACGATAGTGATGCCATTATATTCTTATGTGCTGTTTTTGTGGCGACGTAGTTGATTTTTTCCACCTTCTTACTAAATGTGTAAATGTTCAGCCACGCCGCCGCCCTGTCATCGTAATAATCATCCTTGTCGTAGGCGTATGTAATAGTGGAATACTCGTATGTATCACCACGTTTTGAATCGTGGTATTCCCACCCCTTTCGGTTGAGGGTCTGCGCACCTGTCTCCCAATTGGAGAGTTTGCACAAGTTCTGCAATTCCGCCAAAGTGAGGTTTTGTGCTGAGGCAGAAAGGGAGATGATGGCAAGAAGAATTGTTAATACTTTGATTCTCATTTTTGTTTTGGTTTTGCAAATTTTATTTCATCATATATTGGATTTAAGATATAATGACCTGTTTTGTCAATTACACCATATTTTCCACCAAGACCAACTATTGAGAAACCATCTTGGAATTTTGGCATAGACCAATGATAATCATAATCAAATTGAGGTGGTGTAATATAATCTCCTTTTGTATTTATAAAGCCGCACATTTTACTAACTGCAACACAAGCGACACCATCCTTAAATGATGTGGCATCATCAAATTGTGGGTTGATGACAATCTTACCTTTTATATTGATATAACCTGATTTGCCATTCAATACTATATGAGCGAAACCATCGTTGAAAGACTCTGCATCGTCAAATTGTGGTGAAATAATTATTTCTCCTGCTTTGTTTATATAGCCATATTTATCATCTATTTTGATACAAGCGAGTTCTTCATTAAATGACTTGGCATCATCAAATTGAGGATTAATAACAATTCTTCCTGTTTTATCTATATAGCCATATTTCTTTCCCAATTTGATGCGAGCAAGTCCTTCCTTAAATGGATCTGCATCTTCAAATTGCAATTCTATGACAACTTTTCCCTTCTTGTCTATGTAACCGTATTTGCCTTTCATTTCAACAGTTGCAATACCATCATCATCAAACAAACCAATTTTATGGTACTTCAAATCTATCACATATTTCCCAGAAATGTCAATGTAGCCACATTTGCCTCCGAGTGGAATCTGAAAATCTCCATTATCATCAACATAACCGCAATCCTTATCAAAAGAACTCATATCAGGCTGAACAAATGCAATTCCATCCTTAAAACCCCAAGTAATATCATATTGCGGTTCTATGACTACATTGCCTTTTTTGTCAACATATCCATATTTAAAGTCGGAATAAAGATAATCATATACCTTCTCACCAATTCCAATACGAGCAAGTCCTTCCTCAAAATACAATGCCTCATCGAATTGGGGTTCTATGACAATTTGCCCATCTTTATTTATGAACCCATAAGAATCATTTAGTTTTATTGCGGCCAGCCCCTCCTTGAAAGAATCAGCATACTCAAATTGTGGATTAATAACAATGTTACCAGCCTCATCAATATAGCCATATTCATCATTCACTGATATGGAAGCGAATCCCTCACTATATTGTCCTGCCCTATCATACTGTGGCTCAACAATATATTCCCCACAAATATTTACATAGCCCCATTTGCCATCCAATTCGACAGCGAAATAAGGACTATTATCCGCATTTCTACACCCTGAGGTTATGACCATAGAAATTAATAAAACAAAAGATAAATATTGAATTTTCATTGATTTAGCATTTTAATGGTTTAACAGTTTAGTTTCTCTCCTCTCAAAAAGCCACACTATCATCTACAAATTTACACTCCCGCCTCCTCCCCTCCAACTTTTTCCGTATCATCTTTTTTGACAATTTGTATCGGATTTTCCAACATATTTTCTAATGATTTTATACAGGTTTTATCATCTATCAGATTGGCAATATCTTGGAAAAAGTTGTGCTGCAACACCAACGATATCTTTATCAGCATTTCAACGTCGATGTTCTCACGGTTGAAGATGTTATAGACATTGGCGCGGTTGCAATTCAGTTTCGCCGCGAACCACGTGGCTCGGCGCCCTTGACGGTCAAAAACCTCTTTGATTTGGTGTCCGATGTGCATTTCCATTTCTTTACGACTTTGATGTTTTACTATTAGTGTCGAAATTGATGGAAAGGTTACAGTATTTTTCAATTTTTTTTGATTATTAAAAAAAAGAAAGCGCAAACTGCAAATATATCCGCTATTGGAGGTTGTGAGAGATACCCAGTACAAGAGATATAATTATAGCAGTTCACGCCTATACGATAGGCGAAACCGCTATGCTATCTTCTTGTACTATTCTGAAACTCTCACATTCCCAATAGCAAGAAACGCATAACGTTTTCGTTAAATGTCTTATGTCGGATTTCGGGTTTGTAGAGCCGAATATCCAAAGACAAATGTAAAAAAGATTTTTTTAATAGTGCAAATAAAAACGTATTTTTTTTATAATTTTGCGACAAACAAAATTTTGGCGATATGGCAAAGATTTTCAATACATCGGTAACATGCAATCCTACTGAACACTATATGGTTGATACAACGCAAAAGATGAAAGTCTTTGAACGTTTGATCAACAACCGTAACTATTTCACTATCAATTATGCCCGACAGTTTGGCAAGTCCACTTCATTGAATTGGATTTTACGAAATATGTCAGACAGATATTTGGTGATTCCGATAAGTTTTGAAAACTCCGACAAGGCTAATTGGCTATCTACCAAGACGTTTTATGAATATTTTTGTGATAATATGGCAACGGTTTATTGCAAAAATCCAAGCGTAAACAAGTTTTGGTCAGACGCCAAAGTTTGTCCCGTAAATGATTTTATGGGTTTTTCAAAAAAAATTACAGAATTTTGCAAATCAGTAGACAAAAAAGTTGTTCTAACCATTGATGAGGTTGATAAAAGCCTTGACAATCAGTTGTTTTTGAATTTTCTTTCGATGCTAAGGAATATGTATCTCGACCGTGAAAAATTCGAGGATTACAATTATACTTTTTGGTCTGTCGTGCTTGCAGGCGTTTACGATGTCAAAAGCATGAAAGTAAAAATCCGTCCCGACGACGAACACAGATACAATTCACCGTGGAATGTTGCCGCCGAATATAAACTAGATATGACATTCAACCCACAGGAAATCAGTACAATGCTTACTGATTACGAAAATGATTATCATATCGGTTTTAACATCAATGAAATTTCAGAGGAGATTTACAAATATACTTCGGGATATCCTGTTTTGGTGAGCGGAATTTGCAAAATTATCGACGAGCAATTAAACAAGAATTGGACAAAAAACAGCGTTCAAAAAGCGGCGAAAATTATTATCGGTGAAAAAACAAATTTGTCAGAAAGTATGACAAGCAACCTTGAACTTTATCCAAAGTTGAAGACTTTCATAAGGGCGTTGTTAATGGAGAATTTTTCTGTTTTTTTTGACATAAATAATCCTACAATGGATTTTGCAAGGATGTTTTCGATAATCAAAAAAAACAGCGAAGGCAGAGTTGAAATTCATAATCTAATTTTTCAACAGATACTTATCAACTATTTCATTTCTGAAAATGAACTTGCAAGGCTTGCTCCGGGTGTCGGATTAAAAATTTTCATCGACAAAAACGGCGACTTAAATATGCCTTTAATTATCAACCGTTTCAAAGATTTGGTGTCAAAAAAGCACGACAAAGAAGATGAATTTCTCGAACGGGAAGGACGTTTTATGTTCATCTGTTTCCTAAAACCGATTATCAACGGCACAGGTTTTTATTATTCCGAACCCGAAAACGATGATTCGTCGCGAATGGATTTGGTCGTTACCTACAACCGCAAAGAATACGTCATCGAACTGAAAATTTGGCACGGCACTGAGTACGAAATTTCAGGGCGCGACCAACTGTCAGAATACCTCGAAACACGCAATTTGTCAGAAGGTTATCTTGTAACATTCTCATTCTTAAAAGAAAAAGTTATTCAAGAAAAACCCGAATGGATTGAACACAACGGCAAAAAAATTTACGAAGCAATTGTGTAAAATTATTTTATCCTTTCTAAAACTTTTTCTGCCCAATTGCTTGCCGGAGATTCTGCGCCAAAAGTTTCAATCATCTGATTTAAAACTTTTTCTGCCGCTTTACGGTCATTGTTTTTGATGTAGGCTATGGTTAACGCTTTACCAATATTTGTTGAATAATTGGTGTAATCGTTGAAAATTTCTGAGCGGGATTGTTGCCAAAGAGATTCAAGTTTTGCGATTGTATTATTAAGGTCGGTGTCTTTTTCAACGTTGGAAAACAGCGAGTTGAGTTCGTTAATAATATCTTCGTCAGAACTGCCGCGCATATTTTCCGAAATGGTAATTTCTTTGCCAAATTCAGCCGCAATTTTCTGATTTTCAGCGTTGTTATAAAACTTAAAACCGAAAAACAAACCAAAACCGACAATCACTGCTGCTGCCAAAATTCTGACGAAAAGTTTCACGGTTTTCGGTTGTTTGGCTTTGAAAGTCTCTACAATTTTATTGTCCTCCGCTTTGGCGTGATTTTTAAGACCTTTGATAAGGCGGGCAACGGCTGCGGCACGGGCTTTTTTGTCGGGATCGCTCTCCAACAATTCCACAAATTTACGCTCCTCTTCCGTTGAAAGTTCGTTGCGAAGATAACGCATTAAAATATCGTCAAATTCTATTTCCTCATCGGTGATATGGATTTCGTTCTGCATAATTAATTGTTAGTTAGCGATTTTAATATTTCGGTAAATTTAATCCTGAATTTTTTCAAGCATCTTGATTTTGAAGTTTTTACTGCGCCAACCTCTTTGTTTTGCATTTCAGCAATGGTTTTGAGCGAAAGGTTGTCGTAAAAACAACAGCGGAAAATCGTGTTGCAAGGTTCGGGAATTTCTTTTACGAATTCGCTGACAATGTTAGTTTTAAGTTCGTCGTAATCGGTGTCAAGACCGATAATAAAATCGATTTTCTCGTCAGAAAAATCCTTTTCGGTAAACTCGTCCCTAAGTTCAGGTGCGTTTTTGCGTTTGCGGCAAAATTCCAACGCTTTAATTTTGCAAATTCCCACAAAATAGGTGTAAAGTGATGCGTTAATTTCCTCACCGTCAGAGAGTTTGTTGCAAAATATTATAATCGCATCCTGAAAAATATCTTCGCAGTCTTCGGTTTGAAGCACAGGAAATTTTTTCTTCAAGAGATTAAAAGTTTGCTCTTTTCTTTCGGTAGCGAATTTGTATACAATTTGCTCTTTTGTTTCCATTTTGTTGATATGCAATTTTTTACGCTTATTGTCCGCGATATTTTGCCTAACAAAGATAACGAAATTTTTTTGTAAAATGGTAAAAAAAACGATAAAAGATACTTTCAATATGGAATTTAAAACATAGGCTTAACAATCTCCGCCCTCAATCCCTTTTCCACGGCTTGTTCATAATTCCTCCTCGCCAAATTCTTACTCGTATTCGCGTAGCAATATTCGCACAAATGCGGGCAGGTGTTATATTCACCGATGTCTTTGCTGATTATGCAGCCGCAAAATTGACGCTGACCTTTGTCGCGGTTGTCTTTTTTCTTGATAATTTTTTCACCGTCAAAAAGCGAGTTAACTATCTCAACTCCAAGATAATCCATCAAAACTTTGTCGTTTTTCGCAAAACGTATCATCAAATCGTCGTCAATACATTTGTTGTGTTGGATACCGAATTGTGAGATGTCAATTTTTTCGCCGCAGGTGGCAAGTTGAAAGTTCCATTTTTTGTTGAGTTCGGAAAGCCTTTGAGCAAATTCAACCATCTGATTTTCTGTCCATTCCGAATAATTGATATTGTTTTTTTCGAGGTTGAATTTTACCTTTTTATAGAGCGCAATATCCGCAAAACTAAAAACAAGTTTTTCGGTATAGCCAAATAATTGGTCGCAGATGTTTTCAACCTTACGTAACAAATCATCCACAGAGATTTTATCGGTCAAAATCAGCGGGTCAAAACGCCAAATTACCCTGCCCTTGCCAAAGGTTTTTACCAATTGTTTAAAGGTTTCTATTCTATCTTCAAGCGGTGGCACACCTTTTTCCAAACCTTCTGAAACATAATCATTTAAAGTGAATTGAATATAAAAATTCATTCGTTTCAATTCGTCGATATGGTCTAAAAGCGGTTTTGGATTTTTTGACCAAAAAACAAAGAATCGGGCGTTTTTATATGACACATAACTTTTTACGCCGTTGAAAGGATTGGTCCACGCCGAATAACCCATTTTAAGCCGATGGAAAAACCAATCGGCATAAAAAGCCGGAATGTCAGTGCTGCGGCTCGCCGAAATGATTATCGGGGCTTGTGCATCAACTTCTTCGCCGTTTTCACGGGTGATTTTTATCTTTTTCCACTGTGCCATAATACTTTGTATTTTGTGTCTTTCTTCTTTAAAAGGTTACACTTCATCTTTGAAAAATCACCCAAATTTACAAAAATTTTTAACTCTGCGTACAAAAAAAACAAAAAAGTATTACCTTTGCAATCAGAACAAAAACTCAGCGATTATGGGCATATTCATCGACAAAGGCAACTTAGCTTTCCAAAGTATCAAAAAATCTGATTTTATCGATAAGTCGGGTTTGATAGAGATTTTGAACGACAACATCGACACACAGCACCGCTATATCTGTGTGTCGCGTCCACGGCGTTTCGGCAAGTCAATCGCCGCAAAAATGATTTATGCCTATTACGACAGAAAGTCCGATTCTGCCGCGATGTTCGACGACTTGGAAATCTCAAAGTCAGAAAGTTACAAAAAACATTTGAACAAATATCCGACGATTTATATCGACTTCAACACCTTTGCGGAATTTGACAATGGTGATGTCGTCGCATTGTTTCAAAAACAAGTCATTGAAGATTTGAAGACGGCGTATCCGTTCTTGAAAGAATCTGAATATCTGAGTATTGCGCTGCGTGAAATCAATCAAGAAACCGGCGATCGCTTTGTGGTGGTCATCGACGAATGGGACAAGTTGGTGAGGGATATTGACGAAAAAATAAAAAACAAATATGTCAATTTTCTGCGTTCGATGTTCAAATCCAACACTGCCGACGATGTTTATTTGTTGGTGTATATGACGGGAATACTGCCTATTATCAAAGTGGAATCACAATCTGCACTCAACAATTTTGACGAATACAGCGTAATCCGTCCCGCAAAAACTGCCAAGTATTACGGCTTTACGCCCGACGAGGTTGTCAGGATTTGCGACAATCACAATTTGAACATCGAATTGATGAAACACGCCTACGACGGCTACATCATCGGCAGCGAAAAGTCGATTTTCAACCCCAACTCGGTGATGTTGGCGGCGGAAGACGGCGAATACGGCAGTCATTGGTCGAAGTCCGCAGCATACACAACTATCGAGCATTATATCGGAATCGACCACGACAAGGTGCAGCAAAAAATCATCAGAATGCTCAACGGTGAGAGCGTAACGGTAGAAGTAACAAGTTTCCGCAACGATATGAAACATATCGACACAAGCGACGATGTTTTGACTTTGCTCACCCACCTCGGATACCTTTCATTCAACCCCGAAGACAGCACAGTAAGGATTCCAAATACAGAAGTCGCGGGGGAGTTCCGCCTATCTATCGGACGCGCAGATTGGGGCGAGGTCTCAAAAGCATTGATGGATTCTTTGACGCTGATTAACAAGACGATAGAACAGGACGTTGAGTATATTTCGGAGGCGTTTGACAGGTACCGTTTTGAAGCGTCGTCCATCATAAAATACAAGGACGAAAACTCAATGGCATGTGCCATCACTTTGGCATATTATGCCGCAAAAAGGTATTACAAAATTTTCCGCGAACAGCCTGCGGGAAAGGGTTTTGCAGATATGGTTTTCTTGCCGCTGCCCAATTCCACACGCCCAGCAATTGTCGTAGAACTCAAAAGCAAAAAATCCGCCCAAGGTGCAATCGACCAAATCAAAAACAAGAACTATCCTCAGGCATTGCAAGGCTTGTCAAATAAGATTTTGCTTGTCGGCATCGGTTGGAGCAAGCGCAAGGCTCGACACGATGTGAAGATTGAAGTCGTAGAAAAATGAAAAAATTTACAATAATAGGCAGTCTAATTCTACAACCGAATTAAACTGCCTATTATAAATTTATGCGGTTATTTTTTTACAAATTCGTTTCCGTTCCAAATGAAATCTTGTTTGTACCTTTCTGAATTTTCCCATTTATAGTATTCAAGACCTTCATAATCGCACAATGACCAGTGCATCATTTCGGCGTCCTGCATTCTGCGGAAAATTCCAAATGCAAGCATATCTTCTGCCGCTAAACCTTCGCCGTCTTCAAAAGTTTCAAACAAATATTCAACCATATCCCATTTCAAAGGAATCCACCCGAATCTCAAAGGCGGCTGTTTGGGCATGGTTTCGGTAACGGAGGTTTTGGCTGCGCCCTCGCCGCTGGTTTTAATCATTTTGCCTGTTGAAAAATTGTACGAATAGTCGTAATGGTCGGATTTGTGGCGGTCTTTTTTGCCGCCGATGAGGGCAAGTCCGCCGTTTTGAAAGCGGAACAAAAACACGTCGCTGTTACCGTTAAAATCCTCCTGAATCCTCAAAACGCCTTTGTCGTTGATTGTGATTTTAGCGTCCGCCGACAATGACAAATCGTAGTCGTGAAAAAGCGAATAACTGCCGTCAGCCTTTCCGAAATAAAACGCACATCCTTGATGCTCAGTGCTGATTACCAAATCTTTAACGCCGTCTTTGTTGATGTCGCCTTCTACTTTGACGGTAATCGGTTCCGAGCAGAGTTCCGTTAAAGTTTTGCCCGAAGTTTTAAAAGTCTGGGCGTTTACAAAGTTTCCCCCGCACATCATCAGCGCGGAAAGGGAAAGAAGAAAAAAATGTCTTTTCATGGTTTAATATGATTTAAAAATTGTTGTTATTCTTTTTTTGTTTTCAGTGTTGACAGTAAATATACCGCCGCCGAGAGCACAATAATTACCGCCAAAACCATAATGACGATTCCGAACACCGACCACACTTTTCCCATAAGGTTTTCCTGCGTGGCGGTGGAAATTTTATCGCCGCCGACTATAATCACGTTTTTGCCTTCAAAAACGTTGAAATCCGCTTTTCCGCCGCCGAGACGTACCGCAAACGTGGCTTTGTCGTCCCTTGACATATACGTAAAATTATAACGCGACTCAAATTTGATACCGTCTTCGCCGAAACGTTTTGCCAATTCTTCGGCGTTGTTACCGAAAGAGGTAAAAATATCTTTTATGACTTTTTCGTTTTCTGATTCGTTAACGTTTCGGTCGGGATAATACCGCGAATTGATTGAAAAGTTTTCACGTTTTTCAGGGTTGATTTCGTCCTCAAAAATCCGCTTAGACCTGTCCCAAAGTGAGAAAAGAAAAGTCAGGGAATCTGGTTTTGAAATTTTAACGCCGTTATTAAAACAGAGCGGTGCGGAAATCTGACAGTAAGGTTTTTCCACCCACATCGAATAATACGGACTTTCACCCGCCTTGAACATTGATTTTAGGAAATACGTCAAAGTTTCTTCTACGACATAAACGCAAAGATACTCGCCGTTTAGGACGTTTAAAACGGTGTCTTTTATTGTCGGCGAATTTTTAAAAACGTAATTTTTGATTAAGTAGTTTTTAGGTTCGCCCATAATTGCCGCTGAAATTTCGCCGTCGGTTTCCAATACGGGCAGCGTATCAAGACGGTTTTGAAGCGAAGTTTCTTCCTTGGAAAAAGATTCCGCCGCATGTTTCATATACCGTCCGAGCATAAACAGTCCCGCCCCTGCCAAAAGTACTAAAACTGCGGCAATTAATCCGTAGCCTTTGTTGTTTTTCTTGTTTTCGTTCATAATTTTAAAATAATTATTTATTGCCAAAAGTAGTAATTTTTTATTTAATTTCGGCAAAAAATATTTAATTCTGCCTATTATTTACAGCATTATGGAAGACGTCATTTTAGAAATAAAAATCATTCACTAAAAAATGCTGATTTTATTAATCCCTCTTGTTCAAAACCTTTTGAATATTTGTAAATCAGAGAGATAACAAATTTAACTTCATCATCAAAAACACCGTTCTTAGGAAGCGGTGTTTGTCTGTTGAATAAATCACGGTTACCGTATTTCGAAAAATAATCTTCAAGATTTTCCGGCACGAAAAATTTGGCTCGTTCACATAAATATTTTTTATACTCGGAAAGAAAAATGTTTAATCCGGAAAAATCGAAATCCCCGAAATGAAGATATTTGTTCGGTATTTTTCGCAGCCACTCAATAAAATCTTTGTTCTGATTCTGCGGATAACGACTTGTAAACAAACATTTTAAACCTCTAAACAAATGTTTTTGGCGGCTTATATTACGAAAATTTTCGGGATTTTCTATGCCCACGACAATTACATCATTCGGAATCGTAAAATACTGATAATCATAAATAAAGGTAAATGTTCCCTCTTTTGGAAAAACAGTAAAAGGTTCATCGTTTATTGCAGCATTTATCGGCTCGTAACAATTTACGAGAAAGCCAGTAAATGTACGTTTTTTGACAAATTTAGAATCTCCGACGGTCAAAACTTGTCCACTACGTTCTGAAACCTCATCATAAAGTTTTATTGCCTCGTCAAAACTTTTTATGTTATGATGGATATAATAATAATCCGTCAGTTTTTGAACTGAAACTGCTTCATAACTTATTCTACTGCCATGAGTTACCGACATAATAAGTTGTTCTCCGTTCAATTCGTCCAATAATTCGGAATTAAATTTTGAAGCAGCAACGGCTTTGCCTGATGAGAGTTCATTTAGTATTTTCAAGTATGATAATTTCATTTTTTTGACACAAGTAATTTTATCCGCGTATTTGATGCCTTATCTTTTTCGAGATAATACGTATATTTGTAGTCGCTGACATTGTAAGTCATCGGCGACGAATTAAGCAAATAAATATTCCTCGAATTTGCAAAATCCAAAATGCCGGCGACATTATTCGGATGAAGTTTTCCTATTTCGTCCATCATACAATGCAACGAAAAATCACCGGATTTTTTTGAAACTTTTTCCTTGAAAACATTGATTAACATGATATTAATCATCGCTTTTACTAAAATATCCGTACCATCGCTGCCAACTGCCGATATTTTTTCCTTCCAGCCCGTATCGTTGTCGTTCTCGGTAACGGAAAATTCTAACTTAAACGTGTCAGAGATCGAAAGTTCCTTTTTCCCGTTTTCCTTTTGAAGTAATTGGCTCAGACGGAAAAGTAAATCAAGTTGCGCGGATGTATCGTTTTTGGCTGTTTGAACTGAAAAGAGATTCGGCTCTTGAAGATTAAAACTATTTTCGGCGCAAAAATCTTTGATGCGGATTAAAATCTGCATCAAAGGACTATCACTTTGTTTATGTCGCAATGCAATTTTTTTTATCACTCCGGCAAAAATCTTCTCTTCAAAATCGTGATTGATGTCCAAAATGATTTTAGAAATATCGCTTGAAAATTTCAATAAATCACCGGTTTCTTTTGAAATTCTGAGCATTAATTCATAATAATTATGACTAATTTGACGGCGGTAATCTTCAATCCTGTTCTCGTTAACAAAATCTTTCAGGGTTTGCGCAAAATTCAGAAAACTCTCGTTATCATTAGATAACAATTTGAATTCAAAGGTGTTAGAAGATTCAAAAAACGAATTGAAAGTATTTACATTTTTTTTAATACTCTCAACCAAGTGGCTTTTACGCATCTCAGATGCTTGAATTTCTTTAACAACTGATTCCCAGTTTTCAAAAGTTTCCGTTTTTCCGGCATCTTGCATTTCTTCGGGACAAATATCTGAGACCTTGAATTTTTCAATTTCAGTAACGCCCTCTTTGCAATTCTTGAAAAGATTTGCAGTGGAATTTTTTTGTTCCTCGTTCTCTCTTTGGCGCAAAATAAGTTTTTGGCGTCGAAGAGAATATTTTTCGTCAATATCTTCAAGTTTTTTCGACAAAGTTTTTTTCTTTAACTGCATTTCGTCTTCTTTGTCAAAATACTCCGTTTTGTCCTTTTGAAAATTAAAATATACTTCTCTATTATTTTCTATTTCATTTAGTTTTTGGTTAACTTTTGTAATTTCAATATTTAGATTTTCAATTATTTGAGTATCCGCGCCTTCGTTTTTAAGTTCCGCAGAACGGGCTGTTTCGTATTCCGAAATTTTTTTATCAGTTTCCTTTTTTTGAGATTCTTTTGCCGCTGAAATTTCGGTTTCTTTTTCTTTCACGGTGTTTTCAAGCTCGGTTTTCTTTGTTGAATACTTCTTTTCAACAACGCCTTTTTCACGTTCAAAAGTAGAATTGACCACAGAAATTTTTACTTCAAACTCAGATAATTTTGATTTATTATTTCTGATTTCTACTTCAATTTTAGTAATTTCTTCTTGCCGTAATTCATCTTCTTTGCGCAACAAATTATCTTTATCGGCAGTTTTGTTTTTGATTTGTTGCGGCAAATACGCAACTAAATTATCTGCCTTGCGCATCTCTATATTCAACCGTGATATTTGCGCAGCAACTTTTTTGTTTTCTGCTGAAATCGTATCTTCTTTTTCCGCTAAAATTTCTGCAATTTTAGATTTATTGCCGGAAATTTGAAGTTCAAGTTTTTCTTTTTCTAAGCGTAAATCTTCCGGACGGCGAACTTGTCTCTCAATACTATCCAAATCAATTTTAACACCAAAAACTGAATCATAATTATCTGTTCTTAAAGGATTTAAGTTAGTATTATAAAGAACAGTATCTTCGTCAGCAATCTTGCCGATAGTGTTTTCCCAACCCTCGATATTATTTTCAAGCCATTCGTAAAACGAATTTTTGGTTTTGTCTAAAATGTTCTGTAAATTTTCTATTTGTTTCAACAATTCTTTGTTTTTAGTCTCAAAATCAGAAATCTTAAATTCGGCTTCGCGGGCTGTTTTGTCGGAAAAATTCTTAAATTCTGTGCGTAGGCTATCAATTTTGCTTTGAAGTTTTATTTTTTCCTTTTCTGAATTTGAGAGGTCGGATTTTAATTTTTCAATACTTTCTTCAATTTTTAAAACTTCGTCTTTGAAATATCTTTTTAACTTAGTTTCAGTTTTCTTAATTTCCAAACTATTAATAAAAGACTGAATTTTAGTTTTTTCCGCATTTATTTTTTCAATATCGGAATGATATTGTTTTTGTAAAGACTCAATTTGAATACTTTTCTCGTTCAGCAGTTTTTCCTTCTCTTGGGAAACCTTTGTAACCAAATCCGATAAAATTTTATCCTCGGAAATACAAAACTCATTTAAGTCCTGTTCTGCCTTGTTAATCAGGAGATTATATTTTTCGTCAACACTTTTGAATTTTGAAGTTATCGTATTAAGAGAACTTTTTAAATTGTCAAGTTTTGTCATAAACACAGGTTCGCTGTCAATCAAAGAAATAATGCCGTCAATATTTTTCAAACGGTATTCTTCTTTTTTGCGTTTACAAGTTTTTAAGTTGTTGTCGCAAACACCGATTTCACGGTTTAAGTTGTCTCTGTCAGCTTTGTACTTACTTTCTTCTTCATTGTAAAGCCTTGATAATTCATTCTTTTCGTTTTCTAATTCCGTTAATTTATTTTCCAAATCCGGTATTTGTTTTTGGCAGTTTTCATAAACGAAATTTAGTTTTGCACAATTTTCTTTCATCGTATTTTTGAGAATTATCAAATCGTCAAAATTTGTAATAATATTGTCCGCTACAGCTCTCACTTTGACTTTCCCCGTTGAGGGGTCTTTTGTGTGCCACTTCTCGATGTCGCCGTATTGTTTGGTAAAATCAGCAATGTTTTTGCGGTAAAAATCCAAATCCATATCAATCTTGGTATTTTCATCGCTCATCGAACTGATTATCGTGTCTTTAATAAACTCACCGTCAAGTTTGGTATTGAGGAAAACGTTTTGAATCGTTCTTGGAATATTTTGATACTTAGGACTTTCCAAAATGGAAAATCTCAAGTATTCTTTTTTTATGATTTCGTTTTTGTTACCGTAAATAATATTTTTATAAGTTTCGTAACTGTCAATCTGATTGGACAGCATTGCATTATAAATGCTAAGTTTTTTTCTAATTTCAGACCAGTCAGTTATCACATTTCCATCCGATGCAATGAAAAATTCCTTTCTGAATTGCGTGTCGGCAAAACGAAAACAAACACGGTTTTTGGATGAATACGCCGCAACAAAATAATACCCGCCTTTGCCTTCAACCTGATAAATGATGAACGAATTTTGAGCAGGAAAATAAAACTCGTCAAACGGACGTTTTTCGGAAGCGATACCGAGTTTTTGTTTGTCAGCATTATAAAAAAACAGCAAGGCTCTCAAAACTGTACTTTTGCCGACACCCTGCGTTCCGACAAAATGCACATTTCCGTCAACTCGTATTTCGGCATACGGAATGTGTGCGCTGTTAATAAAAATTATTTTGTTAAGTTGTTTCATTTTCTTCCTCCTGATTGATATTGATACATTCTAATAATTCATCAATATAGTTAAAAGCGTTAGTAACTTTATACGTTTTGAGATATTCGTCACTGATTTCGGCAAACCCCATATCTTCAAGTTCTTTGACAACTTTTTCAACGGTTTCGGCTGCGTTTTTGTCTTTGAAAAGATTTTCCGCCTTCTCTTTAAGTTCAACGTCAGACTTAATTTGTTGTATGATGTCGGCACTCGAAAAAATAAAACCGGGAGAAAACGAATGTTGAAAAGTTTTCAAAAATTCCACATAATCAAGCCATTTCAAAAGACTTTCAAGTTTTCTTTGCGAGTCGGCTTTTGCCTCTTTGCGGCTGAAATAAAAGTATCCGTCGCCTCTTTCAAGTATAAACCCAATTTTCAGAAAATAGTCGTAATAAGTATCAAAATTGTCTTCCAAATCATCGTAAATATTTTTGATTTCGGAGTCAAGACTATTTGAGGCTATAAACCGTCCTTTTGAAAGTATGTTGAATATTTGTTCGTGTTGTGCCATAATTATTTAGGATAAATTAGTGAATAACTGTAAATTCCGTCGTTCTGAAATTCCTCGGTTATATTGAATCCGCTACCAAATTGCGTGGCTAACTGGCAGAAAAGTAATAACTTTTCGTCAGTTTGAAGAGTTTTTTTGAAATTATAATTGCCAATAAAGGAGTACAAATCCCTGCTTTGTGCGGAAAATGCGTTTTTGATTTCTATATAGTCAAAAACTTCTTCTGTTTGAGTATTTTCATTGAAAAAATCTTCCGAAATAGGTTCGGCAGTTTTCCTCAAAATTCTTGTTTTGTTCTTAATTTTTTGAGAAACATTTTTGATAATTTCAAGTCCAACGTCAGTATTACGCAACATTTCAATGGAAACAAGAGTTTTGAATTTTACTGTGTTTTCCATCCAAACGGGATTGATACCGTTGATAACAGAATAAATGTCGGTGGATTTTTCGATTGTAAACTGGTCTCTAAGATATTTTAATTTTCGGATTTTTTTGAGTTTATTTAATTGATAATCAATTTTTTGAATATAATCAATTATTTGATTGTTGATATTCAGCAGCGAATGGTAAGCCTCATTGAAAGAGATTTTCATAAAAGAAACAGCAGCGTTAAGAAGTTCATCAGAAGCAACAGCAAAAAATGTCCTTTTGTTTTCTTCCGTTAATTCTTCGCATTGTTTAATTAATGATGAAACCGCCTCGTATTTTTCGTGTAACTTTTTTAATTTAAGGCGTTTAACTTTGAAATTAGGCTCGTTTTTATAAGCGGAATCAATATTCCGTTTCAGATCAATTACATTACGCATAACTGCTTTTGAAACGGTATTTATTGTTTTTCTGACTTGTCCAACATAAAAATATCTCCGAGTCTCGTTGTTTTCTTCAAAATAATAGCCAATATTGTCGCTAATTGCTTTGATGTACTCGTTAATTCGGGAAGTGTTAATTTCTTCATTGACACTCAAAATCTCCTCAAAAAACTCCAAATACGTACTTTCAATTTCAACGACATCATTATTTTTAATGATTATATTATTATCAATCAAAAAGTTAAAAGTATTTTCATCGGCAAATTCGTAAACATAATCCACACGGAAGACATTTTTTCGGTTTGCGAACAATTCCTACAAAATATCTTTTCCGCGACTTAACGCATTTATTAAATCGGATAATTTTTTGAACGATACCATAATCGTTGTATTCGGTTGTTGCTTGCAAAGTTAAAAAATTATTCTATAAAACAAGCAATATTTATGCTATTTTTTTATATTAGAAGCATAACGTACTAATCTTTATTCAATATTTGCGGTGCGAAAATTATTACGCACAATGCTGCTAAACCGCCGATTATAAAGCCGATTGTCATCCCTAAATTGAAATTGGATTCGTAGCTGGAACATTGCGAAATGTTGTCGCAGTCAACAAGCATAAAATTTTTGCCGTCGTCAAAAACATTGAAATCTGCCGCGCCGCCGCCCAAAACCGCCGCAAACGTTGCGTTGTCGTCCTTTTTCATAAAAGTCAGCGTAAAACACGATTCATATTCTTTTCTGTATTGACCTAATTGTTTCAAAGTTTGTTGCGTTTTTGCATGAAAACGGTCGGGAAGTTCTTTGAAAATGTTTTCAATACTGTCTAAATTCATTGTCCATTCGGGATAATAATACATATTGTACTGAACATGACCGAGTTTTTGCGGATTGACATTTTCCGGCGTGAGGTTTTCCCAATACTTTTTAGACGAAAATGCAAATTTCAGAGAATCAGCATTTTTGATTTCTATCGTGTCGTTAAAAGCAAACTTTCCTACAACAGCAAACAGCGGATGGTCTTCTGTTAATTCGATTTTGTTTTTGCCGTGTCCCCTTGTCGTAAATACTTGATGGTGAATGTCAATCGCCATATATTCGCCTTTTAGAAGGTCAAAAATCGTGTCCTTTACGGTAACCCCGTGGTCGAATTTATAGTTTTTAATAAGGTAACGGCGAGGCTCTCCGCTGATAGCCGAAAGGATTTCGCTGTCAGAAGAGAGCACCGTTAACGAATCGGCTCTTTGCTGCCAAATTTCCTGCGGCGTGGGTTCGTTCATCATTTTTAAAAACCACCACACCAACAGGAATGCAGGAGTTAAAGCCACCGCAACAATCAGTCGCGGCAAGATTTGTTCTTTGAAGTCATCAATATCAATCATTTATGCCTAAATTTTAATGACCATCACGCATGTATTTTCTATAACTTGCAGGGATTTTAACTGAATCTAAACTAATAGAGGGTATTCCAATCCAATCAACATTTTTTACGACAGTATGTTTTCCGTTATAAAAAATGCCTATGGTTGAAGTTCCGTTTTTGTTTTTTGTACTTGTCAAACAAACATCACTGAACGGAACAATATATAACATATCGTATTGACATTTTAAAAGCACTTCTCCGTCAGCAGAAAGCAAACCCTCTTTTTTGCTCAAAGATTCGAAGATAATACTCCAATTATTATAAGTAGTACCAAAAACGTTATACTGAGGTTCAATAACCATTTTGCCGGTTTTGTCTATAAAGCCGCATTTGAAGTCTAATTCAACGAGTGATAATTTGTGGTTTTCAAACGGAATAACTTTATCATATTTATTTTCGATAACCATTTTGCCTGTTTTGTCGATAAAGCCCCATTTGTCGTTTAACTTGACATCTGCCAAGCCGTTGTCGTCAAATACAAACCTATTTTCATATTCTGGTTCGATGACGATTTTGCCTGTTTCGTCAATGCAGCCCCACTTATCGTTTTGTTTTATGTTTGCCAAACCGCATTTTTGAAATTTATCGGCTGATTCAAATTGCGGCTCAATCACAAATTTACCGCTTTTGTTAATGAAGCCGTATTTGCCGTTTTGTTTTGCAAGTGCCAAACCGTTATCCGCAAAAGATGATGCATATTCGTACTTGTTTTCGATAACCATTTTGCCGGTTTTGTCAATAAAGCCGTATTTGCCGTCTAATTTCACACATGCCAAACCATTTTTAAAACCCCAAGAAAAGGGATATTTTGCCTCTATAACAATTTTGCCGTTTTTGTCAATAAAGCCGTAAAGATAATCATCATTATCATCATAATTTATGTTATCTGCTTTCTGATAGTTAAGCCAATCGTCTGACTTTTGTGTTTCAGGTTTTGTGTCAACGGTAAACATTGCTAAACCGCTCTCATCAAAGCATTTGTCGAATGTGTGAATATTGAAAAACTGCGGTTCAACGACTATTTTGCCGGTTTTGTCAATCAGACCCTTTTTACCGTTTTGATGAATACGTGCAAAACCGTCTTCCGAAAAACATTCGGCGTATTCGTACTGCGGATTTATAACCCATTTACCGTTAACATCGATGTATCCGACTTTTTTGTCTTTGCAGGCAGGGATTAAAATGTTTTGAGCAACCGATACATTTACCGTTGCTAACAACAATGCAAGAATAAAAATTTTAACTTTCATGATTTTATTTATTTTTAGTTATTTGATACAAAATTAGTAAAAATCCATAAAAATTACAAAAATAAATCGTCAAGTACGATTTCTTTGTCAACTACCGAGTAATTTTTGCCGTCAAGAACTCCGTATGTTGTAACTAAAACGTTACAAACAGCATATTTAGTCTTTGTTTCGGCGACAAAAACTGAGGCTCTCTCCAACAATTTTTGTGCGTAAGAAGAAGTCATTTGATATTTTCCGCGTGAAAATTTCATTTCGCAAAGGTCAACGATTCTGTCGGCACGTTCAATTACAAGGTCTATCTGCGCTGAATTGTCTTTGCTGCGCCATGCGGAAGAATTTGTAAGTATGCCGCTGATTCCCAGCGCGTTTTTCATTTTTTCCAAATGCAAAATGCAAAGAAGTTCAAAACTGAATCCCTGCCAAGAAGAAATTTTGGGGCTTAACAGCATTTTTTGCCAAAAATTCTTTTCCTGCGATTTGTTGAAAGCGACAAAATTGTAATAGAATAACGTGTAAAAATCAGATAATCTGTAAATTATGTTGTTTTTGCCGCCGCCGAACTTTGAATATCCGAGTATAAAATCGCAACGTTCAAGGTTATCAAGCATTTTGGTAAGACCTGCGCCGGTAATGCCTGTTTTTTTGCTTATTTCTTCCCGCGTAAAACCTTCTTTCCTTTCTGCAAATATCTCAATTACAGAAAGATATTTATCCGGTTTATTGAAAAGAGAAAAAAACAATTCTGAAAATTCCACTCTTAAAACGGCGTTTTTCCCCTCAAAAAACAGTCTGTCAATGTTTTGAGCAAGGCTTTGATTTTTTTCTAACAAAGTGTAATAAAAAGGCACGCCGCCAAAAACCATATAGGCTTGGGCAATTTGATAATTATCCCATCGTACTTGGTTTACGGCAAGAAACTCTTTAACTTCGCCGAGCGTAAATGGGCGCAAATAAATTTCCTGAGTTGTACGGCAATGAAGTCCGCCTTGATTATTGAGAATTTTTTCCACAATCCATGAAGTTGCCGACCCGCAAGCAATAAACAAAATGTCATTTCTAAAAGCCGCCCAAGAGTTCCAAAAATTTTCCAAAGCGGCTACAAATCCCGATTTTTGAGTGTCAGCCCACGGCATTTCGTCAAAAAATACAACTTTTTTCCTGTTGCATTTTGTGGTTGAAAGATAATTTTGAAGTTCGCGGAAAGCCTCGTTCCAATCCTGAATTTTTGGCAAAAAAGACGATTTGGAATATTCTTTGAGTTTAAAAGCGAAATTTTCCAACTGAACTTCTTTTGGTTGGTTATGTGCTCCGACAAACGAAAAAGTGAATTTATTTTTGAAAAATTCGCGTATCAGGAAAGTTTTTCCGACACGACGTCTGCCGTAAACTATCACAAATTCAGAACGTTGAGAGTTAAGACATTCCTCAAAACGTTTTCTTTCGTTAGTTCGTCCAATGAGTGTGCTGCTTGTCAACATAACATTACATTTTAAGAATTATTTTCTGTCAAAATTAGTAAATTTTATTCAATTTCGGCAAAAAATAAAAATTATTTTTTGCCGAAATGAATATTTTTTATGCTGTTTCGGCAAAAAATAATTTTGTTTGTTATTTGAAACTTTTCTAATTGAGAGTAAAAGGTTGTCCTCAAAAGAAATGCAAATCCATTTCATCTATTTGGGAAATGATAGTTTTTCATTGAACTTTTTACACAAAAAATCCGTTCTGTCAGTTTTCCACCAAAATATCATCAATGTAAAAAAACGACAGAACGGAGTAATGTAAAGCCGTTAAAAATAAACGTGCTTTTTTTGTTAATTATTTTTTATAGCCTATCGGATGGTTGAGAATAGGATTTTGAGAATCTGTGAGATTTAATTCTTTTTTCAAAGTTTCCTTCTCCATTGAAGCGCGGGGAACGGTAGCAAGTCCTAACGCCTCGCACGCTAAATCTATATTCTGACTAACATAACCTGCGTCAATTGCTCCTGAAATTGTAGGACCGTTAGTGCTGCCGCCGTGAAATTTTTCATTGTCAGAAACGATAACAAGACACAACGGTGCATCTGCAGCAAAACTCTGATTAGCAGCCACTGCTTTGCGTAAATCTTTACTTGAAACTTTTTTCAAAGCATTGTCTTTAGCCACATAAAGCCAAGCTCCGTCTTTGCGGCAAACATAAACCGTGATGTCCTGAGCATTAATAGCAGTAGGGGCAGTAAGATGACCGTCAGGGCGGTTGATTCCAACAGCAGCCCAAAGGAGTTGACTAAGTTTCATATCGTCGATTTCTTTGCCGCTGTACTCGCGCACAGATTTGCGCTGCTGAAGTGCTTGATAAAGTGTCATTGAGACGTTTTTGTCAGGTTCAGGCAGTTTTACAATGTCCTGAGCCATTGAAAATAATGTTGTTGCCAAAACAAAACAAGTGGTTAAAAATATTTTTTTCATCAGAAAAGAATTTAATATGTTATTTTGCCTTTTTGACGTGCAGAAAGAAAATAGGTTTAATAACTAAATTTTTTTATGATGACAAGTTCTTTGTGCGCAGATTCAACAATGAGAAAAAAATTCAAAAACTCACCTCGTAAACCATATTTTGATCCGAAAGTGTGCATTGATGGTGTGATTTCATACCACTTTTTGTGTGGGAAGCAAGAATCGAACGTGCGTCTCAACCTTAACTAAGTTGTGTTCTAACCACTGAACTATTCCCACAATATATTGTTTGCCCTATTCCTTTTCAAACTCTAAAATTTCGCACTGATGTTTTTTTGTTTTTTCGTCGTAGTTGATACCGACAAAAAGAAGTTTTCCGAAATAATGCTCTAAACTATCGTAATACTCTTTGTTTTTAATTTGATTTAACGCGCTTTCCGTTGAACCGTTGCGTTTTAGTTCGATAATCATTGCGGGTTTGCCAGGATAAAACGGAATAAAAACAACATCCGCAAAACCTTTGCCCGTGGTCATTTCTTTGATAACGGTGTACTCGTTTTTGGCATAAATATACGCCAAATATATCGCCGACATCAAAGCATCTTCATTGTTATAACTACGATTAGAAGTAACATGAATATGACTTTTGTCAAGAGCTTTCTCTACGGCACGGCAGTTTTTGTCAAGTGTTTGATTCAAAAGTTCTTCCGAAGATTTGATAATTTTATCGGTAACGGAATAGTTTTTCAGAATTGACACTGCCCTAAACCACTCTTTTTCAACCTCTTTGTTAGGGATTCGGCACGTTTGATTGTCCTTGTTGTACGCCAAATAACCAAGGTGAATCAGATACGTTAAAACGTCGTCTTTAACAACAAAATCCGTCATAGTGTTAAGATACATCCCCGTATCCACCTTTACGTTTTCGCCCGCAATCATACGGATAACATCGTCTTTGATGCCTTTGTAATTCTCTTTCAAACGGTCGGTAATCACTTGATATGTAGATGTTTTACTCCAAAAACTTTCGATGCTTTTGGTCAACATACATTTTACAACCGATTCGGGATTATAAATCTCAAAACCGTTTTGTTTATATCCGTCGTATTCACGTTTACATTCGGTGAAATCTACGCCGTATTTTTCGCAAAGCGGTTTTACTTCCTCATCTGTAAAACCAACATATTCAGCAAGTTGATAAGAATTAAGAATTGTATATTCTGCGAAATTGTTGAGTTTGCTTTGAACTCTGTCTCTTACAACTGGTAAAATTCCTGTAATATACGCAAGCGAAATAGCCTGTCTTAAAGTGTTACTTTTAAACAACCCGTTGAGAAATCCAAGGTATTTTTCAAAAAGTCCCGTACCGAATTGATTGCGTACAAGACAGTCGTATTCGTCTAAAATGATGACAAAAGTTTCGCCAGTTGCTGTGTATACTTCTTGTATACAGTTGGCTATCGAATAATTATCGGGAAATTCAATTGATGGAAATTGTTGTCTAAATTCCTTTATCAATCTTGCCGTCAGAAATTCCAACATATTATTTTGTTCTGACGTATTCTGATACTCTCCTGCAATATCTATTGCAATGAAATTCAGTTTATTAAGATATTTTTCATAATTGTCGGCTTTGGAAATCTTCATATTTTTGAATATCTCTCTCGAATCGCAACCTTTTGAATAATAAGCACATAACATATTAGTTGCGATAGTTTTTCCGAACCGTCGCGGACGTGAAACGCAGATGTATTTATTACCGGTGTCAATAAAACGATTCAATTCACTGATTAACATCGTTTTGTCAACATAAATATCCGCAGACAAAGTTTCTTTAAACAGATTGTTTGAAGGATTCAAGTATATGCCCATAATGATTCATTTTTAGTTATTAGCAAAGTTAATAAAAAAGTTTAATCATTTATGTTTTTTTCTTGTTTAACTTTGTTTTTTATTGTTCGTCTTTATCAATTTTCGTTGTGTGGGCAGCAAGAATCGAACTCGCGTCTCTACTCTACACAAGTAGTGTCCTAACCACTGCACCATTCTGTTTGCCTCATTCCTTTTCAAACTCCAATATCTCGCATTGATGTTTTTTTGTTTTTTCGTCGTAGTTGATTCCGACGAAAAGAAGTTTGCCGAAATAATGCTCTAAACTATCGTAATACTCTTTGTTTTTGATTTGGTTTAACGCGCTTTCCGTTGAGCCGTTGCGTTTTAGTTCGATAATCATTGCAGGTTTGCCCGGATAAAACGGAATAAACACAACATCAGCAAAGCCTTTACCCGTGGTCATTTCCTTGATTATGGTGTACTCGTTTTTAGCATAAATATACGCCAAATATATCGCCGACATCAAAGCGTCTTCATTGTTGTAACTACGATTAGAAGTAACATGAATATGACTTTTGTCAAGTGCTTTTTCTACGGCACGGCAGTTTTTGTCAAGTGTTTGAGAGAGAAGTTCTTCCGAATCTTTGATGATTTGGTCGGTGGCAGCGTAATCTTCCATACTTTCTATGGCGTTATACCACTCTTTGCGGACTTCAAAATTTGGAATACGGCATGTACTTTTCTCATTATTAAACGCTAAATAACCAAGATGAATCAAGTATGTGAACACGTCGTCTTTGGTAATAAAATCAGTCATTGTGTTCATATAACGGGTAACGTTTACTTTGACTTCTTCGCCGGCAATCATCTTGATTATATCGTCCTGTATACCTTTATAATTATGTTTTAGGCGGTCGGTAATTACTTTGTATGTGGAAGTTTTGCCCCAAAAATTGCTGAACTTCTTAGTCAGCATACATTTTACCACCGATTCAGGATTGTAAATCTCAAAACCGTTTTGAGCATAACCGTCGTATTCGCGTTTACATTCTGAAAATTCAACACCGTATTTTTCGCAAAGCGGTTTCACTTCTTCGTCAGTAAAGCCTACATATTCAGAAAGATTATAGGCATCAAGAATTGTATATTCTTCAAAATTATTGAGTTTGCTTTGAACTCTGTCTCTTACAACGGGCAAAATTCCGGTTATGTATGCAAGCGAAATTGCTTGTCTTAAAGTGTTACTTTTGAACAAACCGTTGAGGAATCCGAGGTATTTTTCAAAAAGTCCCGTACCGAATTGATTGCGCACAAGGCAGTCATATTCGTCTAAAATGATGACGAAAGTTTCGCCAGTTGCAGAATAAACTTTTAACATACAATCGGCAATCGACTCGCAGGCTTTGAAATCTACTTTCGGAAACTGTGCAATAAATTCATCTTTTAAAAATGTTGTTAATTTTTCCAACATATTTTCTTTTTCGCCAGCGTTTTGATACTCGCTCGCTACGTCTATTGCAATGAAATTCAGTTTGTTGAGATATTTTTCGTAATTGTCGGCTTTGGAAATCTTCAAATTTTTGAATATCTCCCTTGAATCGCAACCTTTTGAATAATAAGCACATAACATATTAGTTGCGATAGTTTTTCCGAACCGTCGCGGACGTGAAACGCAGATGTATTTGTTACCCTTGTCAATAAAACGATTCAATTCACTGATTAACATCGTTTTGTCAACATAAATGTCCGCTGACAATGTTTCTTTATACAAATTGTTTGAAGGATTCAAGTATATGCCCATAATGATTCATTTTTCGTTATTGGCAAAGTTAATATAAAAGTTTCAAATTTTCAAAAAAAATTCTTTTATAACACTTTCCGTAATTCAGTTTCTTCTTTAAGGGAGGAGAAAAACAAAAAGATAAGAAAAAAGGCCGCTCAATTTTTAGTTCTTGAACAGCCTCCTTGTTTTTTTATAAAAAATACCGTTAATTCAAAAAACTTGTCAGCGGAGAAGACGCTTCTGCTCTTGAATCAGTGGCAACTTCGCCTAATCCAGCTAAAAATGCTTCTCTGCCCGCTTCAACGGCTTTTTTGAAAGCGACAGCCATTTTTTCAGGATCGTTAGCAACGGCTATTGCGGTATTAACAAGACACGCAGATGCACCAAGTTCCATTGCCCAAGCAGCATGAGAAGGTGCGCCAATGCCGGCATCTACAACCACGGGAACAGTGGCTTGTTCAATTATAATTTTCAAAAAATCAACAGTTCTAAGTCCGCGGTTTGTTCCTATCGGTGCACCAAGTGGCATAACAGCAGCAGCACCCGCCTCCTCCAACTGTTTACACAAAATAGGATCTGCCTGACAATACGGCAAAACCACAAATCCTTGTTTTACAAGTTCTTGTGTAGCCTTGAGAGTTTCAACCGTATCGGGCAACAAATAACGCGGATCGGGGTGAATTTCAAGTTTCAACCAATTAGTACCGAAAGCCTCACGCGACATTTGAGCCGCAAAAACAGCCTCTTTAGCATCCCTTACGCCCGAAGTGTTAGGCAAAAGCTGTATGGATTTGTCTTTTATAATATTGTTCAACAAATCGTCGTTTTCATCATTCAATTCAACACGTTTCATCGCTACTGTAACCATTTGAGTTTCAGAAGCTTTGATTGAATCAGCCATCAGACGGTTAGAATTGAATTTTCCTGTACCGAGAAAAAGTCTTGACGAAAATTCTTTTCCGGCAATTATTAATTTGTCCATTCGTTTTCAAATATCTTAATTATTTCTTTCATTTCTTTTACGGGGTCTGAAGCGTTAAGAACAGTGCTTGAAAGCGCAATTCCGCTGACACCTGTTTTAGCAAGAGAAGGAATATCTGCCTTTGTAATTCCGCCGATTGCAATCACGGGTTTTGAAATTCCGGCATTTTTCAACTCTGACATAATGCTCCTATAACCCTCAAGCCCTAAAACGGGACTTAAATTCTTCTTCGTTGTCGTAAACCTAAAAGGTCCACAACCGACATAATCCGCACCTTTTTGAAAAGCATTAAACGCATCTTCAAAAGTGTTAGCCGTAGCACCTACAATGAATTTTTTTCCGAGAATTTTTCTAACCTCTTCAACACTCATATCGTTTTTGCCGACGTGAACGCCACCCACCGAAAGTTTTTCAACTAAATGCACTCTGTCATCAATTATCATAATAGAATGATAATCAGCGCATAATTGTTTTACCTTCAAAGCGGTTTCTATAAAAACTTCATCGGAAGAATCTTTCATTCTAAGCTGAACCCAACGGCAACCACCGTCAAGTGCAATTTTAACAGAGTCAAGATAAGTATACTTATCGTTAAAATGTGAAATAAACTGTATCATCCTCCTGAAGCGGCTTTAATGATTAAAATATCATCGTTTTCATTGAGTTGTTTTCCCTGCCAATTATCCCTTGGAATCATCTCGGAATTAACGGCAAGAGCAACTCCAGAATTAGGCAGACCAAGTTCTTGAGCCAAATCAGCAACGGTTTTGCAAGAAATTTCCTGCTCTTTGGAATTAATAATGACTTTCATTGCTAACAAATTTTATTTGTTACAAAGGTAGGAATTTTTTTTCAATTCTGATACAAGAAATAAAGACAAAAATTTTATCAGTTCATATTACTGATTTTCTGATATTTAGAATAATTGGAAACATCAGTTTCCTTTAAGATTTGAAGAACTTCGTTTTTTTCGGAAGTTGGTGATACGGAAAAAACGTTTACAATCTCATCGGATTTCGCCGTAAAAAACAGCGAAACAATAAGAGAATTAGATTTAGCACGCTCTGAGCGCAAAACATATTTCAAGGCCTCCAACATTTTTTTTCTGCCCGCATCAGGGTCTTTTGGAATTACATCAAGACCTTGACGATGCCAATAATATATGCCCAAACGCAAATTTTCAAAACGTTTATCCAAAAGCGCATCAATAAGGTTGTAACGAGAATTTTGTTTGTTATCGGAAGCCGACCAACCCTCATAACCCGAACTTTGAGAATTCAAAACGATTCTAAAAGCCTTTTTGTAATATTCCGAACCGCCCAAAGGTGAAAACGTATCGTAATCATATCCCAAAATTATATAAGCATAATACGCCAAAACCTGCGTTAAATTGCTTGTAGGATGATTTTCGATGTATTCCAAAGGCTGACCTTCCAAATAATTGAAAACTAATTTTCCGTCGTTTTCTTTAAAAGTAAAAAGTGGTGAATTATACGAAGTGTAATAAATCGGACGGCTCAAATTTATTTGAATAGTCCCCGTAAATTTATCAAGCCCGTTATAATCGGTAATTGTAATAAGAACATTACAATCTATTTTTTCATTAACATCGTAAGTGTGATTCGTCCATTTCCTTTCGTTAAGGAAATCGGTAATGTCTTTTTGTAAAGCCTGAAAGACTGGCGTAGGCGTGTTGGAAAGATTGCTGTAATTGACACTAACACGGCAGTTAAGTTCTTGAGACAAAGCGCTTTGCATTGTCATCACAAAGATAAATAATATTAAAAAACAAAACCGCCGCATAGTATTTTCTGATTTTTTAGAATTTTCTTAACTATAAAGTTTTTCCGCCACATTATCGACAATATCCTTTGCCACCAAATTTTTAGGCTTCAAATCAAAGGTTTTTGTTTCGTTTTCTGACACTATTGTAATTTTATTAGTGTCAAAACCGAAACCAGCCCCCTTGTCTTTCAATGAATTAAGAACGATAAAATCAAAATTTTTGTTCTTCAGTTTCTTTTGTGCATTCGACATTTCGTTGTCGGTTTCAAGCGCAAAACCGACGAAAATTTGATTTTTTCGTTTCAATTTTCCGAGTGCCGCAGCAATATCTTTTGTCGGTTTTAATGTCAAAATCATTTCGTCGCCGGTCTTTTTGATTTTGGTTTCGGCAGTGATTTCGGGCGTAAAATCCGCAACCGCAGCCGACATAACAGCTACATCGCAACTTGAAAAATTTTCAAGACACTTTTCATACATCTCTTGCGCCGAATTAACGCCTAAAACCTTGATATTCTGATTTTTAGCTTTAATATCGACAGGTCCCGAAATCAAAACAACCTGAGCTCCCCTTGATGAAAATTCCTCCGCCAAAGCGTAACCCATTTTGCCGGTAGAATAATTGCTAATAAACCTTACCGGATCAATTTTTTCGCGGGTCGGTCCGGCGGTTATAAGAACTTTTTTGCCTGAAAAATCTTGATTTCCAAGCAAATAGTTTTTAGCTGAGAGAAAAATTTCCTCCGGCTCAGCCATCCGCCCTTTGCCTGATAAACCGCTTGCCAAAAAACCCTCACCGGCCTCACAAAACATAATTCCACGCTCCTTAAGTGTAGAAAAATTCTTCTGCGTTGCCACATTAGAATACATATCCAAATCCATTGCCGGAGCAGTTAAAATCTTGCAACGCGCTGAAAGTACGGTAGTTGTAAGCAAATTATCAGCTATGCCGTTAGCAATTTTCGCGATAGTATTAGCCGTAGCGGGTGCAATGACAAAAAGGTCAGCCCAAATTCCAAGTTTTACATGAGAGTTCCATTCGCCGTTTTCGGGATTGAAAAAATCAGTATAAACCGGATTCTGACTGAGCGTAGCAAAAGTAAGCGGCTGAACAAACTGTTTAGCCGCCTGTGTCATCAATACCTTAACCTCGGCATTAGCTTTTTTGAACAAACGTACCAAAGTAGCTGTTTTATAAGCAGATATGCCACCGGTTACTCCGACTAATATTTTTTTGCCGGTTAACATAAAATGTTATTTTTTGGCTTTTGCGGAATCTTTTTTAGCTTTTGCCTTAGTATCTTTTTTGTCCTCATTAGAGGTCTCATCCTCTGAAGCAGAAGCGATGTACTCAGTAGAGCCGGCGATTATATCATCAAAAGATTTTGCATCTTTCAAGGGCTCCACTCTGATAACTTTAGCATTAGCCTCAGCCTCTTGACGTGCTTTAGCAATCTCCTCAGCCTGAGCTATTTCCTGATCGGAAGGAATTCTGAAATTAATTTTATCTTCCAAAATTTCCTGTAAAGCCAACAAAGTCGGTTTAGGCAATTTTTCGTAAAATTTTGAAATCTCGATTTGCTCGCGGTTTTCAAAAATTTCTTCCAAATTGTCAGTATACGAAGCAAATTCTTCCAACTTTTTGTTAAGTTCGTTTTTCAAATCAATACCGATTTGGTCTGCCCTACGTGAAGCAACGACAACCGTTTCATAAAGATTTCCGGTTTTTGACTCGAGTTCGCCCGTATCGCGCGTAATAATTGATGTCGGCGCATTAACTTTTTTGTAATCCATAATTTTTATTGTTGACGGTAATATGTTAAATATTCTTTCGTATTGTTTTGCATTTTGTTTATGTCCTTGAGATACTTACCGTTAGGATATGCATTAACATAATCGGTAATATCACTTTTGGCATTAACGAAACGCTCTTGTTTTTTCTCTTCTATACTCTTGTCAGCATACAAATATGCAGATTTTGCAGTGTAATACAAAATATCTTCCTTAAAAGGTGAATCGGGATAGTCCTTCAAACTATTTTTCAAGGAGATATTTGCCGCTTTGTAATATCCTAACTTATAATAAAGATATGCGTTGTTGTAAGATTTGGTTTGAAGTTTCAACCTCAATTCGTCCAAAAGCGCATTGCAAGTATCTTTTTTCGGAGTGTTGGGATATTTCGACAAGAAAAGTTCAAACTCATTGATAGCCAAATTAGTAGACTCTTGATCAAGAGACGGCTTGGGAGAGTCCAAATAATAACAATATGCACCAAGATACATTGATTGTTCGGAATATTGGCTGTGAGGATATGTCTGAACGAATTTTCTGAAATAATAACCCGCTACATAATAGTCTTTTACGAGATAATTGCACATCGTATAATAGTACAATACTTTCTCGCCCTTGTCCATACCTTTGTAAACGGGCAAAATTTGTTCAAAGAGTTGTAAAGCTTTGTCGTATTTTTTCAAATCATAATATTCAAAAGCTTTTGTATATTTGAGGTCATAATCGTTGCCTTTTAACAATTTGCTAAAGCCGCCGCAGGAAACTACCCCCACAGCAACAATCAGTAACAGAGCAACTTTGACAAAATTTTTATTCATCTGAAAACCTTTCATTAATAAAATTTCTTACAGAAATTCGCAGCAAAGGTAATAATTTTTATTAATATCCGTGCAAAAAATATGTTAAAAATTTTAACTTTTATTTTTTTTATCTACAAAAAAAACATTATCTTTGGAAAATAAATTCATCGAAAAAATGAACAGATTTTTAACACTACTATTAACTATTTTAGCAACTACATTGCTTCTGTCATGCAACCGTTCCAAAAAAGCTGACAAACAGTCGGATACGCTTGTTTTTGACTGCGCGGAATTTGACACTTCGGCTCAAGTTGGCGAAAACAAATGTACCATTAAAATACGGCTTTTTTATGCCAAAGGTCCTAATGCGCATTTGATTAACGACTCGATTCTCGCCTCGGGAATTTTGCCCGAAGAAGAGCTCAGACGCGGCGCAAAAAAAACAGTGCCCAAAGCCGTTGAAATTTTTTCACGCAATTACATCAAAGCCTACAAAAAAAACGTAAAACAAGCCTCCAAAGAAGACCCTGAATTTATGGCCGACGAACAGGAATTTGTTTTGGAAAGCGGATACAGTTACGGCAAAGACAGCATAATCAATTATCATGCTGACAGTTACTCGTATTCGGGCGGAGTTCACGCCATGACCAATTCTTTCACTGTTAATTTCAATCCCAAGACGGGCGGACTCGTAAAATTAACGGATATTATCTTGAAAGAAAAAACTGACGAACTTTGTGAAATAATTGTCAAAAACATTGCTGGGCAATACAATGTTTCTAATCTTGAGGGATTGAAAGATAACGGCATTTTTGATATGTTTGACCCCTACATTCCTGAAAATTACGTTATCGGAAAAGACACATTGACATTTATTTATGAGGCTGATGAAATCGGTCCGCATTCCTACGGTCAAATCGTTGCTAAGATTCCTTACAATGAAATCAAACACATAATTAAAAATTAAAAGATATGACTAAAAAACAAATTATTTTGGCGGCAGTCTGTGCGCTTACGGTTATTATAATCGTAACGATTGCCCTTAAAGGTTCAAAACCGAAAATCAATTCGTCCGAGCCGGAATTCGCGCAATACATTTCGGCTTACACTAACGGTGCAATAAACAAAAACAGCTCTGTTAAAGTCATTATTAACAGTACGTTAGCCGAAAAAATCGGCAAAAACGTCAAAGCCGATGACTTAATAAAAATCTACCCCTCAATCAGCGGAGAATGTAAATTCACCGATGAAAGAACTATCGAATTTACGCCGAAAGCCGGCTTTAGAAACGATAAGGAATACATTGCTGAATTCAACCTCAAAAAACTTATCGACACGGGTAATGACAAATTAGATAAATTCGTTTTCGGATTTTCGGTCATAACACAAGACATGAGGATTATAATCGAGAATCAAACCACAACCGACAGAAAAACTCTTAAATACCAAAGAGTTGCGGGCGTTGTCAAAACCTCCGATTATGAAATTTTGCAAAACATAAAACATTCTGTTTCTGCAACTTACAACGGAAAAGATATTCCCGTTAATTTCCGCGAAACGGAAGATGCCTCTCAAAATTTCAATTTTACGATCGATAGTATCGAGCGTTTCGACCAAACCAAAAGACTCGTTATAAAATATGACGGCTCTAATCTCGACTCAAAATCCAAAGGCGAAAGAATCATTGAAATTCCATCTATCAAAGAATTCAAAGTCAATAAAATAGATGTTATAAACGACGAAAAACAATGCTTAAAAATTGTTTTTTCGGACCCGTTGAAAGAAAATCAGGATTTGGAAGGTTTGATTTCAATCAAAGAAGGCAGGGACAACCGCTCAGAAAAAGCAAATTCCGATTATAAATTTCAAATCGAAGACAATTGCGTCAATATTTTTCCCGCAACAAGAAAACGCGGCGAAATTCAAATTACTCTTGCTGAAGGCATTCAAAACATTTTAGGAACCAAAACCGACGGCGACCAGATTTTTAACGTGAATTTTGAGGTTTTAAAACCACAAATCCGCACCGTTAAAACAGGTATAATCCTACCTGAAAGCAATGACGGTTTGGTATATCCGTTCGAGGCAGTAAACCTTACTGCGGTAGATGTTACCATTATTAAAGTTTTGGAAAAGAACATTTTAAGTTATATCCGCGATTATTCTGAATATTACAACGAAGGTAATATCGCTAAAACAGGCGTTCCCGTTTTCAGAAAAACAATTCACATCGCAAAAGACGATGACGAAAGCGTTAAAGAATGGAAACGTTATTATCTCGAACTCTCAAAACTCGTTAAAACCGAACCCGGAACAATTTACGATTTGAAAATCGCTTTCAGAAAATCCCACGCCGTTTTCGATTGCGACACCTGCGGCGGAGGTTATGACGCCACCAACGAACAAGACGTTGATATGACGGATTTTGAAAAACTTTCAGGATACAATTATTATGGTCTTGACGGTTATTCCTACGGTTATTACGACGATTATGACTATGACTACGATTACGGTGGAACATGGGAACGCCGTCAAAATCCTTGTTACCAAGAGTATTACTCCAGCGATAAATTTATCGAACAATGTATTTTGGCATCAAATCTCGGTGTTATCGCCAAAAAAGGTCCTAACAACAATTTAACTGTCTATGCTACAGACCTTAAAAGTGCGAAATCTGTCAGCGGAGCAACCGTTGAAATCTACGGTTATCAGCAACAATTGTTAGCAACCAAAACCACTGACGGCGACGGTAAAGCCGATTTCAACGACGTTAAAAAAGCATACGTGGCTGTCGTTAAAAACGGAGACGAAGCAAATTATTTGAAACTCGACGATGGTAACTCATTATCATTGAGCAAATTCGACATTTCAGGCACAGATGTAACCGACGGTTTGAGAGGTTATCTTTACGGCGAAAGAGGCGTTTGGAGACCGGGCGATTCGATTCACCTTAGTTTCATCTTAAAAGAAGAAAACGAACAACCCTTGCCCGAAGGTTTCCCAATAACCTTGGAGGTTAGAAATTCACGCTCTCAACAGATTGTAAAAGAAACTGTTAAGAAAAACAATACTAATTTTTACGTATTTAATTTCAAGACCGACGACGAGGCTCCTACGGGAACTTACAATGCTGTTGTAACTTGCGGAAACGCAACTTTCAGAACCAACCTCAGAGTTGAAAACGTAAAACCTAACCGCCTTAAAATCTTTGCCGATTTCAACAAAGAATTTTTAACGACCAAAAACAATTCGCTGAAAATCAAATCGACATGGCTGCACGGGGCAACGGCTGCAAATCTAAAAGTCAGCGTTTCAAGAAAACTTTCTCCAAAAGACTTGGAGTTTGAAAATTTCAAAGATTATAGATTTTCAAATGCCCGCACAACCGATTATGACGGTTACGAACAACAAATTTTCTCCGGCAATTTAGACCAAAACGGAGAGGTTACGGTAAGGGAACTTTTCAACAAAAAATCTTGGGAAACTTTCCCGAACAAACTCAGAGCCCGTTATGAAATCAAAGTTTTTGAAAAAAGCGGTGCTTTTTCAATCGATGCGGCCTCAATAGATTTGTATCCATACGATTATTATTTCGGTATCAGAATGCCGCAAACCGACCGTTGGTGTCTTGAGGTTGATAAAGATTATAAAGTGGATTTGGTTGCCGTTGATACATACGGAAAATTAGACACCAAAAACCACAGAATTGCCGTTAAACTTTACAAACTAAAATGGCAATATTGGTACGATTCCAATAACTACATCTCAAATTACGACACTGAAATTCTTCAAGGCGACACTCTGAATATCAGCGGAAGAGCCTCTTATAATTTCAAAGTAAAATATCCCGATTGGGGACGTTATATGATTGAAGCAACGGATTTGGAAACGGGAAATACCTCATCTGAAATTTTCTATATGGACTGGCCCGAAAGTTTCGGCAGAAGTCCGATGATGAGTCAAGGTACGACCGTTATCGAATTAACATCGGACAAAACGACTTACAACGTAGGCGAAACGGTTAAAATAAATATTCCCGCTCCCGAAGACAGCCGTGCTTTGATTTCGATTGAAAGTGCCTCAAAAGTGCTTAGAAGTCAATGGATTGATGCTAAAGCCGGAAACACTGAATTTCAGTTTCAGACGGACGAAAAAATGGTTCCGGGCGCATACGTTTTTGTAACACTTTTACAGCCTCATGGTCAAACGGTTAACGATTTGCCGATAAGAATGTACGGTGTTTTGCCTATAAATGTTGAAGACGAAAAAACAAAACTTCAACCCGAAATTTCAATGCCCGAAAAAATCGAGGCTGAATCCGAGGTTCATATCACCGTTTCTGAAAAGAGCAACAAATCAATGACTTACACCATTGCCGTAGTTGATGACGGATTGTTGGATTTAACACATTTCAAAACGCCTGACGCTTGGAAAACATTCTACTCACGTCCAAGTCTGAATGTTAGAACCTTTGATATGTTTGACAATGTTATCGGAGCATTCGGCGGCAAAATAGAAAGAATTTTTTCAATCGGTGGTGACGACGAAAACGATTCGGGTTCAGGAAAGAAAAAAGCAAACAATTTTGAAAGCGTAGTTGCGTTTTTAGGACCGTTTACCTACGACGGCAAAAAACGTACTCACACTATTAAAATGCCCAAATATATCGGTTCTGTCCGCACAATGGTTGTTGCCGGCAACGGAAAGGCTTTCGGTTCTGCCGAAAAAACCTCAATCGTCAGCAAGCCGTTAATGCTTTATGCTACAACGCCCAGATTGTTAAGCACTTCGGAGAAATTTGTTCTTCCCGTAACCGTTTTCACGGGTGAAGACAACATCAAGGACGTTAATATCTCAGTGAAAGCCTCTAACGGATTTACTCTTGAGGGTGAAAAATCTAAACAGCTTAGTTTCAGCGGCAAAGGCGAACAAAACCCCGAATTTGAACTCAAAACTGCTGACACTCCCGGAATCGGTACAATTGAAATAACGGCCGTTTCTGGTTCGCACAAATCTACGGTAAAACTTGACGTTGAAATCCGTCAGCCCAACGTTAAAACCACGCACAGCTGGCAAAGACTCGTTAAGAAAGGCGAAACCGTTGATATTGAGTTTGATGCCATCGGAAGGAAAAACACCAATACGGGACAAATCAACGTCTGCGGTGTATTGCCTATGAATTTGGATTACCATTTAACCGAGATTAATGCTTATCCTTACGAATCATTGGAAAGTATCGTAAGCCGCGGTTTTGCAATGCTTTATGCTGACAAATTAAGCGATATGACTGCCGCTAAAAAAGATTCAATCGAAAGCATAATCCGCAAATCAATCGAAAAGGTTTATTCTTATCAAGCCTCAAGCGGCGGTATGAGTTATTGGAGAAATTATAACTACACTGACGTTTGGATTACAAACTATACGGGACACTTTATGGCAGAGGCGCAAAAAGCGGGTTATTCCGTTAAAAAAGACTTCTTCGACAAGTGGAAAAAATATCAAAAAGCCAAAGCCGAGGGTTGGACTGCCGATAATAGGGAAAGTTATTCCTCACAAGCTTACAGACTTTACACTTTAACACTTAACAACGAGGCACTTACGGGTCAGATGAACCGTTTAAAACAACAGAAAAACTTAACGGACGATGCCAAAATCTATTTGGCTGCGGCATACGCTTTGTGCGGAAAAGCAGAAACCGGAAAATCTCTTATCAATACTATCCCCGTAGAAAACAAGTATTATGATAAGACTTCTATGTTATTGACATTGTGCGAATTAGGTGAAAGAGAAAAAGCCTTTACGATAGCAAGAAATCTTTCTTTGGAATTAACCTCTGAGAATTATTGGGCGTTATTGCATTACGAATCAATGTCGGTTTTTGCACTTGGAAAATACTTTGAAAAGTACAAACAAGCCAAAGAAATAAACTGCAATTACAAGTTTAATTCTCAAGCCGCAAAAAATGTTAAAACCGAAAAACTTTTCTATTCGGGAGATTTGAAATTTACCGAAACGGGTAAACAAGTTTTGACATTTACCAACAACAGCAGCGGCGACCTTTATGTGGAATTAACCAACAGCGGTATTCCCGAAGTCGGTCAAGAAAAAGCGGAAAGTTCTATTATAACATGTTCCGTAAAATATGTTGATGCTTCAGGCAAAGAAATTTCGCCCAAAAACATAAAACAAGGCACGGAATTTACTTCCATCGTTACAATCAAAAATCCGTCAGATGAATACATTAACGATTTGGTAATCACAGAAATGTACGCCTCTGGTTGGGAAATTGACAACAACATTGTCAGTGATTCAGGCAGCGATGATAACGACGATGATGACTACTATTACAGACGTAAATACAGCATCAATTTTACCGATATTAGAGACGACAAGAAATTAACGTATTTCACATTGAACCCCAAAGGTTCGATAACGTTCAAAACACAACTTGTTGCCGCTTATAAAGGTAGTTATTATTTGCCCGGCATAGTTTGCGAAAACCTCAAAGACAATAAGATTTTTGCAAAAACCCAAGGCAGCACTACCGAAGTAGAATAAAAATATCGCTGTAATCGTTTTTTTTAAGGAAAATCCCCAAAACTCACCCAAAGTATGTTTTGGGGATTTTTTATTAAATATTTTTTTTATATTTGCGGTTAATAACAATTTAAATCACATACAACATGAAAAAAACAATTTCAATTTTATCTTTTTCGGCATTGACGTTATTTTCGTGCGGAGGAGGCACAAAACAAAACCAAACTACTGAGACGACAGCCGAGAATACCACCCCTAAAGAACAGATAGTCGAGCCCAAAGCGGAACAACCTAAAGAAAAACCAAAACCGCCAGAGCCTTATTCCGTTGATAATTTCAGCGGTAAGTATATTGACTTTTCAAAGCCGGTTTTGATAACCAGAAAAGACGACTTAGCAGGAGTTTGCGAATATTTCCGTTATGACGGTGAAAACAGAATTATCGAATACGGCTGTTTAACGGGTCAATATGATTACGAAGGTTATATAAGGATGTTCAAAATCCATTATAACGGCGAAAAAATTGATTTCGTTGAAAAGAAAGAGGTTTACGCCAATCTTGTTGATGAAAAGAAAGATTTGATTTTCAAAAAAGATGTCAGCATTTTTGACAAAATAACCGGCGAGAATATCGGCTTTACCTACGAGGCGGACAAAAATGTTAAAACACTTGACCCAAATTCAATCGCCTCAATGCGTAAATATGCAGAAAGTCAAAACGATATTTTGTATCGTCAGTTCGGACCAAGGTACGATTTCAGCGACATTGACAAATGGACAAAAGAAAAACGTGACGATCAAGGCCGTTTGACTTATTCTGAGATTGTCGTAATAAACGAATTGACTGATACCTACAAAATCACCTATTCTTACGGTGAGGATTTTGTAAAGAAGTCAGTAAAATTGAATCAAAAGGGTGAGTTTGAAGGCGATGAAATCAATAGCGATTGGAAATACAACCTCACCGAACAATATCTTCACACCGATATTGAACCGAAAGAATCCTCAACTCAAACCGCTCAAAATCAAAACATTGCAGAAAAAGCATTCAAGAAACTTTATCCCGATATTAAAAGTTGCAGCGGAGATAATTTGTCATACGAGGGATTTTACGAAGAAGAATCAGAAGGCTGCAATGCCGGAGCAATGGTTCATTGTTTTCCGCTAAAAACGGACGGTTATCTTGTTATAAGTAAAAATTTTTTTAGCGGACCGGGCTGTGCCGCTGATTATTGGTACGGAACATATATTTTCAAAAACGGTACTTTGGATACAATCAAGGCAAATTTTCTGCCGACACCCAAATTAGAGCAGTTACTCAATAAAGAAAAGGTTGCGGATTACAAAGCACAAATTGCAGAGTTCAAAACGATGTATGATAAAGCCCCTATGAATTATCTGTACTATACTGTTGACAATCCAACTACGCTAAAAGTTTCGTTATATCCTTGGGACTGTGAAGATGCGATTTGCGATATGGACAAATCTATGCTCAATTACGACAACGGCGACAAAGTTCCCGAATACACTTGGGACGGTGAAAAATTCGTAAAACAATAAACTAAAAAAAAAACACGTTTCAGCATTTTATTTTCCTTGTTATGAAAATTTGCTGAAACGTGTTTTTTTATTATCAAGAAAACAACTTTTCTTCATTAACAGCCTGAAGAAAAAATGTAATTTTCATTGACTTTGACATTTTCATCAATCAAAAGCGGTGCAAACCATTCTGACTGAGAAGGTTTATTTGCCTTATCTTCAAGAAGTTTTTGCCACTCTTCGTCAGTTAAACGATTGCCCAAAGGACGGACAAATTCATAATGACTGAAAGTTGCTCCGCGTGTTAAATAAAGCTGTCCGTCAAGCTCCACAACAACGTAAATAATGTTAGGATTGCCGACTCCTTCGTAAAGTATACCGCACTTATCGCAACCCATAATATTACGCGTAAAAACGTCAGCTACAACGGCAACCCTTTTGTCAGCACCCGTTACCAAACCCCAACTTACAAAACTTGCGTTCGGGTCCGGGTCCAAAACTGAAAGCGTAAAATATTCAAGCGTTGAACCGATAACCCTGATTTGTCCATATTCTTCATCAGTAATTCTCTGTTTTGAAAGCTCCTTTTCTGAGATTTTCTTACAAAACGTAACATGATTCGTAAGCTCTTCGATACGGTTATCAAGTTCGCTGTTCATAAGGTCAAACTTCTTTAAATTAACTTTCAAAAGGTCAATACATTCCAAAAGTTTTGACCAAAATTTTACGTTAGGTTCAACATATCCGACAGTTATAGGCGAGGGTAAATCCTCTCCGCCGCCGCACTCCGCTCCCATCGGCTGCTCGGCGTAAAGAATAGCGTCGTGTTTCAATTCCGACCATGAAGCCAAAGCCGAAACCGTATTTTTAATTCCCCATGCTGAAGTTTTCATATAATCAGGTTGCTTTGAATCAGTGTTTTGAAGCGATAACAGCACTTCCATCCACTTGTTATAATTGGAATTTGACCAACCTTGATAATTCTTAAAAGTATTTTTAACTTCAGCGCGGTATTTCCCGTACTCATTCCATTTATTTGAATCCTTATAAAGTGTATCAAGCAAACTTGTAGCCGGAGAAAAACCTAATGCGTCAAAAACATCCAAACCTTTAGGAAATGGTCTTTGAGAATTCGGTTTTTCGTCAAACATTTTTGAAAGAATTTCACCGTCCACAGTATAACGCTGCGGCATAAAATTGATTTTATCAGGATCAGAAACTTCAACTTTCGGTTTTATTCTGTTGCAACTCTCAAATTGTTTTTTTATCCAAGTTTTCAATTGAGAATTATTAAAAAGCTCTGTCAATGAAGCGTTTGAATATTTTTCTGAAATATAATCCGAAAGTTTTATAATCGAAAAATTATCGGGCTCGCCCATCAAAAACGAAAGCGTATTGTCAGTTTCTTTCATTCCCTGACGTTCCTTCTGCCCTATTTTAGAGAAAATATAAGCCATTGTAATAGAACGTTTTAAGGCTATTTCGTCTGAAAATTCAAAACTTGCGGTTTCTATCCACATCATCGAACGGAAATATTTTTTGTAAGTTTCATTTCTCGTATAATGTCCGCGCGGTTTAAAAAGCGAATACGGAAATTTAACTTTCAATCCCAATGACGGTGAAAAATCATCTTCGGCTTTCATTATCAATTCGTTTTCGGCGTTGTAATCGTTTTTTTGCTGAGGCTTTAACGATAAATTTTTGCCCGTTAACTGATAATTGGCAATTGCAAAATATAATGATGCAAAATCATAAAATTCAGCATTTTCCTCTTCGTTTTGATTAGCGGCAAAATCGTGCATCGCCGTATAAAATTTTTCAAGCCTCGGAATAATTCCGTTAAGCTCCACAGATTTCAAAGCATAATCAAAAAACATGTGAAAAGCCTGAAGATAAACGTCAGTCGTAACAAAATTAGGAATGCAATGATAATCGTTGTCTTCATAAATAGCAAACAACTGCTCATTCTCGGTTGAAGAAAAACAAGTGTTATATTTCAAAAGCAACTCCTTCATTTTCTTGCTTTTACCTGTATAAAAATCGCTAAACTGATGTGCATTTACAACTAATTCAGGATTGCCTAAAGAAAGAGAATTTTGAGAGAAATATTTATTTTTTTCCATTTCTGACATTTTATCAGAAACTCGTTTTACAAAATCTTTCTGTGCATCAGAAAGTTGAATTTGATTCATCAAAGAGTAATAATCCTCGTTCCAAGTCTTCCAATAAGCATCCATAGACTTCCAATACTCATCGTTATTTTCAGAAGAAGGAGGAAAATACTTTTCTTCAACAGCTTTTTCGTACCACAGAGTACGGTTTGAAAAAAACGCATTAATATCATTCTCCTTAAACCAAAAACCATGAAGGGCATAAGGATATGCTTTCAAAATTCTCAGCTGCTGATAATTGCAACCGTTAAGACTGACTTTGGAAAAATCAATGTCCTTTTTGTAATCGTTGTTGCTCCCGAAAAAATCTATATCAATTCTATCAGGAAGAGTATCCTCTGAAATACTGCTTTGAGGTTCTAATTGTTGCTCTTGGGCTTCAGTAGTGTTTTGTTGCTGCTGATTATTAGGATTTGACGAACAGCCCCAAATTAGAGTCGAACCCGTCAGCATAGCGGTTAATAAATAACTCTTTTTCATATTTTTTTATAAGATTTAATGGTATTTTTTATATGACAAATGTAGAATATTTTTCTTTGAATTACAAAAAAATGATTACCTTTGTACTTTAGAAAAATTTTATTATGGAAGAAGAAATAATTTCAAAAATAACGCCTTCGGGCAAAAAAGCAATAATTCTTATAGGCGTTTATGCAACGGGCAAAACAACTTTTTACAACACGTATCTAAAAGGTGTTGCAAGGCTTTCGGTTGAAGAAAAAAATTCAAGAAGAACGCAGCAAAGCGTACAAAATTTATGCAATGAAAAATTACCTTTTGTAATTGACGGAACAAATATCACGAAAAAAGACCGTAAACCTTTTATCGAAATCCTCAAAAAAAACGGTTATGAAATTACAGCACTATATTTTTGCAGCGTAACGCGTGAATGTATTTTACGCAACAGAAAACGTCCTAACGCCGTTCCCGACAAAAAAATCACAGATATGGCGCAAATAATCGAACTTCCGTCTTTCAACGAAGGTTTTTCCGAGATTTTTTATGTGGACAACTTAGGCGGAGAATTTTCAGTTGAAGAATGGGAATAAAGTAAAAAAAACTTTATCCCACTCTACTGATTGTCAATAATTTATCACGATCCAAAATTTCGATTTTTTTGCCGCTGACCCAAATTATACCATCGCTTGTAAATGTTCTTAACGTGTGGATTAACTGCTCTTTACTACAACCGGCATAATCCGCAAGTTCTTGTCTTGAGAGTCCGATGTTGAAAGATTTACTCTGATAAATCTTATCGGAAAGATAAAGCAAAACATCCGCTATCCTGCCGTTACTTTGTTTGCGGGCAACGGAAATAAAATTGAAAATCGCATCTCTGAACATCTGCGTTGAAAGACTCATTATCTCAAACAAAAATTTCCTATTGGAAAGCGCATATAATTTGAATCTGTTGAGATTAATAGCACAACCGCGACATTCATCTATTGCAATAATTGTAAAAAGATTGACATCTTCGTTGAGAACATTTGCAAGCCCGAGCAAAGTTTGAGCCTTATCTATTGCAACAATAAGTTCTCTACCGTTACTGCTGCTGACAAATTTCACCGTTCCGCTTGTCAAAAATATCAATTCGGTACATTTAGCACCTTGTTTAAATATGGTTTCGCCTTTTTTATACGTATATTGTTTGGTCTGAGAAAACAACGAGCGGAACTCGTCTTCCGAAAGTCCTTTGCACAAACCTTGTTTAAAAAAACACGTATTACATAATTCTTGTGGTATTTCTGCCATTGTTTTTATTATTTTAATATATTTCTTCGCCTTCCACCATTATATTTAGAATGCCTTCGATAGTGGAAAGTTTATTTACAAGTTTTTCAAGATGTTCCTGACTTCTGACAAAAATCTCCAACTGTCCAGAAAAACTGCAATCGTCAGTCTCAAAATGAACCATTTTTAAGTTCAAATCAAGTTCTTGAGAGATAACCGTTATTATTTTTTGAGCAATACCTTTTCTGTTAACGCCCTCCAAATTAATTTTAGCGATTCCCGAGGCCTCTTGTGAGACTTTCCAACTTACGGGAATTAAACACAAAGGTTGCTCCTTTACTTTCATTTGAGCGTAAAGACAGCTCTTTTTATGAATATAAATACATGATTTATCATCGGATATAATTCCTACGGCATCATCACCGGGCAAAGTGTTACAACATTCCGCCAACTGATAATTAACTTCGCCGTTGTCGTCTTTCAAAAATTTTCTAACGTCATTCTCCGACTTTTCTTGCGAGGCACCGCCGAACTGAAGTTTCCAAAACCTTACCAAAGTGTTTCCGACGGCTTTTTTAACGGCATTTTCCAAATCGTTAGCAGCAATGCCGTTAGTGAAAATCTTATGATACAAATCCGTCTTGTTAAGACACGAAAATTCCGTCATAAGATTGCCCGTAATTTCTTTTTCGTTCTTAACCTTATACTTGGTATACAAAGAGTTAAGAATTTTCTGACCCTCGGCAATCTCCACTTTTATAAAATCGTGAAGTTGCTCCTTGAGTATATTATAAGCCTTTTGAGTTGCAACGATGTTCAGCCATTCGGGTTTCGGCTCCGTGTAATTACTTGTTACAGGCTCTACAAGGTCGCCATTATGAAGCCTCGTAGAAATGGACATCATCTTGTGATTGACTTTTGCACCGATACATGATTTGGCAGTTTGAGGGTCTTTGAAATACGCATAATCCAAAACCGTTGCACCTGAAGGCAAAGCCGTAACGTTTCCCTCGGGAGAATAAACCGAAATCTCGTCGGAAAGCAAAAGTTTGAAATCTTCAAGAAAATCGAAATTCCTTGTGTTAGGGTCTTCGAGTTTTTCTTTTATGAGTTTTAATTTATCGTCGAATTCGGCTTTTTTGTCCTTGATTCCTTTGTATTTCCAATGCGAGGCAAAACCGTATTCGGCGATTTCGTTCATTCTTTCGCTACGGATTTGAATCTCAACCCAACGTTTTGTTTTGTTGTCAAAAACCGTAATATGATAAGCCTCATAACCGTTTTCTTTAGGAACAGTAATCCAATCACGAGTCCTTTCGGGGTGAATATAATAATCCTCAGAAAGCAGTTTTACGATTTTCATACACTCTTGTTTTTCGTGTTCGGGGTCGGCGGGCGTAAAAATTATCCTCACCGCAAATTTATCGTAAACCTCGTCAAAACTGACGTGTTTTTTCTGCATTTTCTGATAAATGGAATAAATACTTTTCGGACGGCCTTTAATGTCGAATTTTATCCCGTTTTGAACAAGTTTTGCTATTATCGGCAAACAAAACTGATTGATATAACGCATACTTTCGTTTTCGGAAATCTGCATCAGAGAATCAATTTTAGCGTATTCCTCTCTGTTGAGATACTTAAACGAAAGATTTTCCAATTCCGTTTTTATTTTGTTCAGACCCAAACGATGTGCAAGCGGAACATAAATCTGCATCGTCTCGTAAGCCACTTTAAATTGTGAATCACGAGATTTTATTTCCATCGTTCTTAGGTTTGTTAATCTGTCAGCAAGTTTTATAAGAATAATTCTAATGTCGTTGGTAAGACCAAGAATAATTTTTTTATAAACCTCCGGCTCCGAATCCTTAAAATATTCGCTCGTACCTTTTATTCTGACAAGTGAATCTACGATGTTGGCGATTTTTTCGCCGAAAAGGTTTGTAATATCGCTTTTTTTGTAATCGGTCTGAAACGTGATTTCATGCAAAAGTCCCGCAACAGCACCCACCGCTCCTAAACCGATGTCCTGAATTACAATCGACATTACATCAAACAAATGGTATATAAAACTGTCTCCCGTCTGACGTTTCTGTCCTTTGTAGACATCACGCGCCAAAGCATAGGCCTTACGTACCAAAGCCTTATCTTCGGGAGTCTTAAAATAGAGGTCGCCCACCATGAGCTGTTCGAACATTCTGTCCGTATCCTCTTCGCTATAAGCTTTTCGGTGCAGAAACTTTTCGACCGGGGTTAACTCTTTTACAGTTTTAGCCATATATTTTTTACGTTTTTATTGTTAAACAAAAAAAAACTAATCCAAACGTTTGCCGCAATACGGGCAATAATGTTTTTTTTCCTCTTCTTGTTTTTCCTTTTTTTCGTCAGAAATTTCGCATACTTTGTTTTCTTTCTCCGCTTTGGCTTCTTGGATTGCTTTTTCTTTTTCCTTTTCCTTAGCTTTTTCGTTAATTTTTTCCAAAAAGCCTGCACTGATAATACCGGTAGGCATTGCAACAAGTCCTATTCCTAAAATTGCCATCAAAGATCCGACTATTTTACCGATAAAAGTTACGGGAAAAACATCTCCGTAACCGATTGTTGTCAGCGTTACTATTGACCACCAAAAACAGCTCAAAACATTAGAGAACATCTCCTTATTATATTCATGCTCGGCGTAATACATCATAAACGAGGCTATAATCATCACTATTATAATAAGCCCCATAACAACCGAAAGCTCCGAACGCTTTTCCCTTATCACGGCAATGATAAGGTCGATAGAAGAATTGTAACGGGCAATCTTGAAAACCCTGAAAAATCTCAAAAGCCTTATTGACCTCAAAACCCTCAAATCTATCGAGGTGAAAGTCAGATAATAAGGTATTATCGAAACCAAATCCACAATGCCGCCGAAAGAAAAAATATAACGGGCTATGCTTTTGGCTCGGTTTTGATGTTTAGAATAATCAAAATCGGCAAAATGAGCTGTTAATATTCTTATAATATATTCTGTAGAAAAAACCATAACCGTAAAAAAATCGAACATATCGAAATATTTTTTGTACGGAATATAAATACTATCATCCGTTTCCAACGCCATTTCGCCTACCGAGAGAATAATCAACCCCATCAAAAAATAATTAAAAAATTTTGACAGTTTGTTATGATCGTCGCTTTCGTCAACTATATAATAAAGTGCCCTTTCTATTGATTCCATAAAAAATCAGAATTTTAACCTCGCATCCGGCGCAATGTCCATTGTCGTAAATTTTCCTTCCAAAAATTTAAAATAACCGGCTCCGGCAATCATAGCCGCATTATCCGTTGTATATTTTCGCTCGGGAATAAAAACTTCCCAACCGTATTTTTTTGCCGTCTCTGCCAACGTATCCCTCAGACCCGAATTAGCGGCAACACCACCACCGATTGTAATTTGACGGATGCCAGTCTCTTTAACGGCTTTTTTAAGTTTATCAATCAAAATATTTATAATCGTAGACTGAAGCGAAGCGCATAAGTCTTTGATATTCTCATCAATAAAGTTCGGATTTTGCTCTATTTCGTCCCTCAAGGTGTAAAGAAAAGAGGTTTTTAAACCCGAAAAACTAAAATCCAATCCTTTGATATTCGGTTTGGCAAATTTAAACTTTTTGTCATCGCCTTCATGAGCATATTTATCAATTATAGGCCCGCCGGGATAACCTAATCCCATAACTTTAGCACATTTGTCAAAAGCCTCGCCTGCGGCATCATCAATAGTGCTGCCGATAATTTCCATATCAAAATAGCCCTTCACCTTTATAATTTGAGTATGACCGCCCGATACCAAAAGCGTTAAAAACGGAAAATCAGGATTTTTATGCTCCTTATCTTTTTCTTTTACAAACCAACTCAATACATGACCTTGAAGGTGATTGATTTCTATCATCGGAATATTTTTAGCAAGAGCAAAACCTTTAGCAAAAGATACTCCGACCAAAAGCGAGCCCAAAAGCCCCGGACCCCGTGTAAAAGCCACAGCGGAGATTTCGTCTTTTGAAATTCCGGATTGTTTAATAGCTGCATCAACGACAGGAATTATGTTTTGTTGATGCGCTCTTGAGGCAAGTTCGGGTACAACACCACCGTAAGAGGCGTGTACAGCTTGACTTGCAATCACGTTAGAGAGCAAAACACCGTCGCTAACAATGGCGGCAGAGGTGTCATCGCAAGAAGACTCTATACCTAAAATATTGATTTTCAATTTTTTCCTATTTTTTTAAATACCCTAAAATTTAAAGGTCTAAAGTAGTTAAATTTTAATTAACGACAAAATAAAATTTATTAAAAAGTCATAAATTAAAGTTCTTTTCAAAAACTTAACACAAAAACAACATCAAAATATAAAAAAAGTTTGTGATAATCAAAAAAATAGTTTTATCTTTGCAGCCGAGAATTTATATCTATAAATAAAGTCTAACAAATTAAAAATTATTACAAACATTAATTATTTTAAATGACACCGAAAAAAAACAATCAGAATTACGATGAAGAGCTCGAAAGAGAGGAAAAAGTCGTAAATCAAGCACAGCAGGCTGAAGCCGCTGAAGCAGAAGAGGAAGAAATCATTCCTATCAATTCTTACAAATCCAACGCTTCAACAATGGATTTCGACTGGGACAGCGTATCAAACAAAAAAGGTACTGGTTATGCTCCCGAAAAACGTAAAGCTCTTGAAGACGAATACAACAAAACGTTGTCTACTATCGTTGAAAATCAAGTAGTTGACGGAACAGTTATCGCTAAAAACACCCGTGAGGTTGTAATCAGCGTAGGTTACAAATCAGAGGGTATCGTATCCCTCAATGAATTCCGCTACAATCCCGATTTGAAAATCGGTGATACCGTAGAGGTTTATGTTGAAAATCAGGAAGATAAGAACGGTTCATTAGTTCTTTCTCACAAAAAAGCACGCGCATTGCGCTCTTGGGATAGAGTTAATGAGGCTCTCGAAAATAACGAAATTATTAAAGGTTACATCAAATGTCGTACAAAAGGCGGCATGATTGTTGATGTATTCGGCATCGAAGCATTCTTGCCGGGCAGCCAAATCGATGTTAAACCTATCAGAGATTACGATATTTATGTCGGCAAAACAATGGAATTCAAAGTTGTTAAAATCAATCAAGAATTCAAAAACGTTGTTGTATCTCACAAAGCTCTCATCGAGGCTGAACTCGAACAACAGAAAAAAGATATTATCTCTAAACTCGAAAAAGGTCAAATCCTTGAAGGTATCGTTAAGAATATCACCTCTTATGGCGTATTCATTGACTTGGGCGGCGTAGACGGTCTTATCCACATCACCGACCTTTCATGGGGCAGAGTTTCTCATCCTGAGGAAATCGTTCACTTGGATCAGAAACTTCAAGTTGTTATCCTTGATTTCGATGACGAGAAAAAACGTATCGCTTTGGGTCTCAAACAACTTACTCCTCATCCGTGGGAAGCTCTTGATCCGAACCTCAAAGTCGGTGACAAAGTTAAAGGTAAAGTTGTTGTTTTGGCTGATTACGGTGCATTCGTTGAAATCGCTCCTGGCGTTGAAGGTCTTATTCACGTATCTGAAATGTCTTGGTCTCAACACTTGCGTCAGGCTCAAGAATTCCTCAAAGTCGGCGACGAAGTTGAAGCTCAAATTCTTACACTCGACAGAGAAGAAAGAAAAATGTCTTTGGGTATCAAACAACTCAAACCGGATCCTTGGGCTAACATCGAAGAAAAATACAAAATCGACTCTAAACACGTTGCTAAAGTTCGCAACTTCACCAATTTCGGCGTATTCGTTGAAATCGAAGAGGGCGTAGACGGTTTGATTCATATTTCTGACCTTTCTTGGACGAAAAAAATCAAACACCCGAACGAGTTCACCTCTATCGGCGACGAAATCGAAGTTGTTGTTCTTGACATCGACAAAGAAAACCGTCGTTTGAGCCTCGGTCACAAACAGTTAGAAGAAAATCCTTGGGATACTTTTGAAACTATTTTCAACGTTGATAGCGTACACGAAGGCACAATATTGAGCATTTTCGACAAAGGCGCAATCATTGCTCTTCCTTACGGCGTAGAAGGTTTCGCTACTCCGAGACACCTTGTAAAAGAAGACGGTACTACTTGCAAAGTAGACGAAAAACTTCAGTTCAAGGTTTTGGAATTCTCTAAAGCTGCTAAACGTATCATCCTTTCGCACACAAGAGTTTGGGAAGATGCTAAAAAAGTCGGCGGTGCTTCTGAAAAGAAAGCTGGAGACAAACAAAAAGATCGCGGTGCTAAACCCGTTAACAAAATCAGCCTCGAAAAGACTACAATTGGCGACCTCTCTTCTGAGTTAGCTAAATTGAAAGATACTTTGGAAGGTCAGAACTAATAAAAAAGTTGAAAAAATTAGAAAACTGGCGTAATTTTTGCGTCAGTTTTCTATTGAAATAATTAACGGCTTATTGTTGTTTAACTGATAAAATTTAACCCATCATGGACGAAAAACAATTTGAAGTTGTAAAAAAAGATAACTATACGATAATAAGCGTTTTAGTTGAAAAGTTGGATACGCATATTGCGCCTGCCGTAAAATCGGAACTCGTTTTGATTGCCGGAAATGGTGAAAAAAACATTATCATCGATTTGAAAAAGGCTCGTTATTGCGATAGTTCAGGGTTGAGCGCAATATTAGTTGCCAACAGATTATGCAAAAACGCAAACGGTATTTTTGTATTAACAAGTTTGCAAACTGCCGTTGAAAGACTGATTTCCATATCACAACTCGATACCGTACTCAATATTACGGATACCGTTGAAAAAGCTGTAGAACTTATCGAGTCAAAAACAAGTAAAGCATAAAATTAGTGATATTTTTAAAAACGAAAAAACCGTTGGAAAATTTTCCAACGGTTTTTTCGTTGTCATTATTTAATTTTCAATTTTCAATTATTCAGAAGGAGGTTTTATTTCATCGAAAGGAAATTTAATATTATCGCCTTCCGATTTCGCAATAACTAAAGTAGCGCAAACATTTCCCCACATATCAGCAGCGGAGGCAATCATCGAAAAGCATAAATCACAACACACCAAAATACCAAGTCCCTCTATCGGAATACCGATTCTCTCCAAAACGGGGAACAACAAAACCGTCATTTTCAAGGGAAAATCAAAGTTGGCAACACATATAAAAATCACCGAAAAAACAAGCGTTAATTGCTCCAAGACAGAAAGGTTAATTCCGTATGCCTGAGCAATATACATCGCTGCAACGGTCAAAAAAACGGTCGTTCCGTTAAAACTTAAAACTCCAGCTACCGGCAACGACAAAAACGAAACCCTTGAAGAAATTCCCGCCTCATTTTTCATTTTTTCGGCAACAAAAGGCAACGTTAAAATCGGTGAACGAGCCGAAAGCGTTATAAAAAGCGAACTCGAAAATACTTTCATCACTTGAAACGGACTGCGTTTTGTAAAAACTTTTACAATCACCGGCAAAACCACCATGCAATGAATCAACAACGAGACCGTAACCGCTAACAAAAACGGTATTATTTTTTCAAAATTGTCAAAAATATTACCCTCAGAGGCAAGTTTACAAACAAAAAAGAAAATGCCGAGCGGTGAAAGATTAGAGGCAAAAACAGCGCATTTTTCCACCAAATCCGAAAATGATGAAAAAAAAGACGAAAAATATGTCCGCGTTCTATCCTTGCAACGTGTAGAAAGCAAACCTAAAATGCAGGTTATCAACAAAATGGAAAACAAATTATGATCCATCACGGCTGAAAAAATATTCTGTGGCAATGCCGAAAATACAAAATCGCCGAAATCCCGTTGCAATTCAAAATGAACGTTTTCTACATTTGCCGTTTCGATTACGGAATCCATGAAAAATATATTGGAAATAAGCAACGACAAAACGGCAGCCAAAGTTTCAACCGTAACAAACCAAAAAAGATTTTTCAAAACGATGCGCCCGAAAAACAAATTTGAACTTTCCGCCGAAAAAACACTCATCAACGTAAAAAATACATACGGCACCAACAAGAGCGTTAAACCATTGATATACAATTCGGTAAGTTCTCCCAAATAAGCCGCAGCCATAGGGAAAACATACCAAATCAAAAGTGCAGCAATTATAGAAACCACTATCTGCCATGACAGCGGAATTTTTAAAACTTTCATCGCTGAATTATATTAATGAAAAAAAATTATTCGTTTTTAATCAAGAGCTTTTCGCCAGTGTGTTTAACGACCTCTTCCTGCCATTTTTCACCGTAACCGGGATATTTAACCTTAGGAATATCAAAACCGTTGCCGTTGTCAATGATGTTGAGATTCTCGTCAGTTTCCTTGCAGTTACCGTCCATAAATTTCATAAAAAGTTTTGCAAAAAGCTCCTTGCGCGACTTCACCAAATCAGAAGCCGTATTACATGAAAATTCCGTCAAAATTTTAACAGCATTCTCCGGGTCATTCATTACGAGTTTGTCGGTTTGAGAGGTCTTAAAAATAAACTCCTCTTCCTGCCTTTGCTGAACTTTTTCAATCTCGGGATGAATCAATCTGTAACGCGAATATGCAAAATTAGCAATCAAATTATTAACCCAAAACGATGAGTTTTCAGACCATTTTATCATCGAACCGTTCTCTGAAGAATATTCCACAGGAACTTTATTAATCGTAGAATAAAACGGCGCAAAAACAGTATTAGCAGCATCATCGGTTGCAAACCAGAAAATTCCGCCGCAATAATCAGGCATCCAATTTCTCATCTGCGAAACAAAAACCCAACCCGTCTGCTGAGTTGCCGTTGCCCTTTCGTTGAGATATTCCTTGCCATTAACCTCAAAAGTAAGCGGACGATAGCGGTAAGGACAATTGAAAGCCCCGGCTCCGAAATCCTTGCTCATATCCAATTCCGTACCTTCCAAATGATTTCGCATCTGATTCATAAGTCCGTGAGTTGTAACGAAATACTTAGGTTTAATCCAAAGCGGAAGACGATTTGTCGGAAAATTTTTCTTCGTCTGACACTGTCCTTTTTCGTATTTTATTTCTCTTTCAACATTGCCTTTCGCATAATCCCAATAAGAAGATTTTTTACCGAAACCATCAGGGTCGGCAGCGGCAAAAAACGCCCAAACCCTTATATCACAAAATCTTGCTCCTTCAAAATCCACGGGATTATAAACATCAGAAAAACTAAAATCCTTAAAAGAACCTTTGTAAAAATTATGATCGATAGCAAATTGTATAACATCGTGCGAATTGAAAGTATCAGCTTTCGGATCGTCAAACTTATTGACTTTCTGATAATTGAAAGTCGTAATACGCGCCTGATTAGCGTGAGCGCAGATATAACCTTCGGGAACACGCCTTGCAACCCAAACCATACCTTTTTCAAAATTGCCTTTACCGATTACTTCCATAATCCAAACTTCGTTTTTATCAGCAATCGAAAAAGACTCGCCCTCCGATGCATATCCGTAATTTTCAGCAAGTTCCGCCATTATTTTAATCGCCTGACGGGCTGTTTCGGCACGTTGCAAGGCAATATAAATCATGCTACCGTAATCTATAATAGCTCCGTCCTGACTCTGAAGCGTATCAAGACCGCCGTATGTGGTCTCAGCAATCGAAACTTGTTTGGAATTCATGTTGCCCACTACATTAAAAGTATGCGCAGCTTCGGGTATTCTGCCCATATATTTACCTGAATCCCAATCATATATCTCTCTAAAAGAGCCTTGCGGATGATCTTGTTCGGGATAAAAATAAAGCGCACCATAAAGTTGATGCGAATCGGCCGCATACGAAATCAAATTGCCGCAACCGCCCGAAACAGATTTAGTTACCAAAAAATTTGTACAAGCAGGAGAAATTTTTATTAATGCTGCCAGTAAAACCGTTAAAATTATTCTTTTCATTTTTTTTACTAAAATAAGTCTATTTTTTTTGCAAAAATAATAAAAAAAAGCTTACATTTGCAACCGGAAAAAAAACTTAGTAATTAAAAAAAATGAATAGAAATTTTGCTGTTATTCTGTTTATAGCTATGGTTGCATTGTGCATAGCAATAAGCTAAAAAAGAAGTTGAAACACAACGACTTGCTAAGAATTAAAAGAAAAATAAAAAGTTAGAAAAGAGAGACAAGAAAGACTACTCCCATTCTATTTTATCATCTAACTGATTATCGAACAGATTAATCAGGCTGGTAATTTTGTCTACTTGCGAATCCTCTTGGCTCGCTTTGAAAGTAAATCTGAGATAATTCAAATATCTTAGAACGGTGGTTTGTGCCGTACAAGGAACGAAAAATTGCTTGTCGGTCTTTAGTTTTTGTTGCCTTATAAAAACCTCGATTTCGTTTTTTGAAAACGAAATTCCTTTGTTGAACGGGTTAATATAAAAGGCGATTTGGAAATTTGTGTCTATAAACGCCAAAAGAAAATTCTTCGGTAAATTAATTCCCATCATCGGAAAACCACAACTCTGCGAACATAACATATAAACCACAGCCATTGACATCGGGTTGCCGAATCTGGTTTGCAAAACATTAGGCAAAAAACAATAATCGGGATCAAAACATTTCTCGTCCAAAGTCGGAGAAAACCTTAATCTACCGTAAAAATAATAGTTGAAAATTTTAATTTTTTCCCACGGAGTATAGTTTGAAAGTTCACTGTATTTGGGAAGCTGCGAATAAATTTCGGAAAATTTCATTTCGTATTCCTCCTGTGAAAGAAAAGGAAATTTGAGTTTTGAAAACATCCAAAACACTTCAAAAATATCGTTCGGTTTAGAACGCCAATTTATCAAATAATTCTTTAAATCCTGATATTCCAAAGCCGGAATCAAGGTCTTAAGACGTCTTTGAATCAAAGAATTTGAGCCGACAGCTGAAAATGCAGCAACCAAATCGGGAATAATTTGAGGACCTTCGTCCAAAATCTTTTGTTCCACGATTTTATAAACTTCCTTGTCCGGGTCGTCCAACAATTTGATAGCCGCTGTAAGTTCTGTTTTTGTCATCATACTCAATTTTTTTTCAAGTTCAAAACTAAAGTTTTTCTATTAACTCAGCAAGATTTTAAGGTTAATTTTTTTTTTATTTAACGCATTTTCTAATTTTGCAAGAAAAAATTAGAAAAAAAAGAACATGAAAAAATTTTTATTGCCAATTTACTTTATTTTATTTCTAACGTCGTGTTTTTCAGGCGTTAATAATATCAACAAAGAAGAAAGCACATTAAAGGAAATACCTTTGAAATATGCCTCGCATCTCAAAATTTTTCAAGTACAAGACCATTACATCGTTAAAATTCGCAATCCTTGGGATACTACAAAAACACTACACTCCTATTTAATAGCGGATAAAAATTTCAAAGAAGATACATTAAAAAATTCTGATAACGAATACACAATTATAAAAACTCCAGTTGAAAAAGCACTGATTTTCACCTCGTTGCACGCAGGACTTATAAAAAATCTCGGTGCAAAAAATTCCATTTCAAGCCTTTGCGACGTGGAATATATTTTGGACAAGGAATTACAAGAAGACGTTAAAAGCGGGAAAATCAAAGATTTAGGTTCGTCCATGACACCTGATGTTGAAAAAATCATCGTAGAAAATCCTCAAATTATAATGCTTTCTCCGTATCAAAATTCAGGCGGTTTTCCGCTTCTTGCAAAAACTAAAATTCCTATTATAGAATGTGCCGATTATATGGAAAATTCGCCTCTGGCACAAGCCGAATGGATAAAATTTTACGGGCTTCTTTTTGGTAAAAAAGACTTTGCCGATTCTGTTTTTTCGTCAGTTGAGGAGAATTATATGAACCTTAAAAAACTCGTCGAAAATTCTAATAAAAAAGTTAAACTTTTGCCTAACAGTTTAATAGGTGCCGTTTGGTATATGCCGGCCAAAAAATCAACCGCCGCTAAATTTTATTTAGATGCGGGTTTTGAATATCCGTTCGATTATCTCGAAGGCTTCGGGACTGTGCCGCTTAATTTTGAAACCGTACTCTCTAAAGCATACGACTGCGATATTTGGCTCGTAAAATACAACCGTGAAAAAGATTACGATATGGAAAGTTTTTCAAAAGAGAATCCAAATTATAATAAGTTCAAAGCCTTTAAAGAGAAAAACCTCTATTTTTGCAATCTTTCATACGTTCCGTACTACGACGAAACGCCTTTTCAGCCGGATTTACTGTTAAAAGAGCTGATAAAAATCGCAAATCCCGAAATTTTGAAAGATTATCAACTCAGATATTTCAAAAAGCTGAAATAAAAAATTCTACTTTTTTTGTTTTCTTCTTTGTTTTTTAGATATAACTTTCTAACAAAAACGTTAGTTTTAGAAATATTTCCCAAAGAATTAAATCTTCTTGGAAAAACATTCTTGCCGTCATAACTTTGCATCGTCAATTAAAAAGAAAGTTAAACCATAAAAAAAAATAAAGAAAATGAGTACAAAAAATTTACACGTAGAAACATTAGCAATTCATGTAGGACAAGAAAATCCTGATCCGACTTCTGATTCAAGAGCAGTGCCGATTTATCAGACCACCTCTTACGTTTTCAGAAATTCAAAACACGCAGCAGACCGTTTCGGTTTGAGAGATGCCGGCAACATTTACGGCAGATTAACGAACTCTACTCAGAGCGTTTTTGAAGAAAGAGTAGCCGCATTAGAAGGTGGTGTAGCAGGCTTAGCAGTCGCTTCAGGTGCAGCAGCTATAACATACGCGTTGCAGAACATACTTCAGAACGGCGATCATTTGGTTGCAGCCGACAATCTTTACGGCGGAACATACAACCTTATCACGCACACACTTTCAACACAGGGCGTTGAATATACTATCGTGGATTTCTCGGATTTGAAAGCAGTTGAAAGAGCTATAAAACCCAACACGAAAGTAATTTACGGAGAAACGCTCGGCAATCCTAATTCGGATGTTCTCAATATTGAAGGTATCGCTGAAATCGCTCATAAACACAATATCGTTTTCATCGTTGATAACACTTTCGCTCCGATTTTGATTCAACCTTTGAAACACGGTGCTGACATCGTCGTTCACTCTGCAACTAAATTTATCGGCGGTCACGGTTCTTCGTTAGGCGGTGTTATCGTAGACGGCGGCAAATTCAATTGGAAAGCTAATCCCGATAAATTCCCGACTTTGGCAAAACCGGATCCTTCTTATCACGGTGCTGTATTTGCTGACGTTGCAGGCGCAGCAGCTTTCGTAACAAGAATTAGAGCCGTAATTTTGAGAGATACCGGCGCAACAATAAGCCCGTTCAACGCATGGATTTTGTTGCAAGGTGTAGAATCATTGCCACTTAGAATAGAACGTCACACTGAAAACGCTTTGAAAGTAGTTGAATTCTTGAAAAACCACCCCAAAGTAAAAGCAGTTCATCACCCCTCACTTGCTACGCATCGTGACCATGAACTCTACAAAAAATACTTCCCGAAAGGTGGTGCTTCAATTTTCACTTTTGAAATCAACGGCACTCAGGACGAGGCTTGGAAATTCATCGACAATTTGAAAATATTCTCGCTTTTGGCTAACGTTGCCGATGTTAAGAGTCTTGTAATTCACCCTTACACGACCACACACTCTCAGCTTTCAGCCGAAGAACTCAAAGCTCAGCATATTACGCCTTCAACCGTAAGACTTTCTATCGGTGTTGAACACATAGATGACATTATTGATGATTTGAAACAAGCTTTAGATTTTTAATTTAGATGTTTTTTTTTCTGATAATGGTTATTAATAAAAAGCCGGCTTAAAAAGGTCGGCTTTTTTTATTGCCTTTTTTTTTACGACTTGATAATGAATAAATAAAATAAAAAAAGGTTATCCGCTTTGGGACAACCTTTTCTTTTATTATTATTATGAAATGTTATTTTATAAAATAGAAGTCAGCAAAGATTGATGAATTTTCCCACGGAATTTGTTCGTTACCTTCACCGTTGAGTTCGCTTGAAATTCTATAAACCTCGTTTCTGACTTGTTTGAAAACGTCCTCAATTCTTGCACCCGGTGTTAAAACTGCTTTTGCTAACTGTTCGGTGTAAAGACCGTTTTCTCCGTTACCGTCCGAAGCAGTTTTGCCCGGAGAGGTTGAAAACGCAATAAAAGTACCTTTAGGAGCATTCAACTGAGCAAGACCACCGCCCTCACCTTTTACTGCACGGCTCGTATTAGCAAAAGGATTATCACGACAAGCGTCCAAAATCACGATGTTCAAATCGTTTTTAGCAAAGGTCATCTGTCCTAAAACTTTTTCAATAGAGAAACATTCCTCATCAACGTCTTCTTTTCTCTTAATATTAGCCGTAATAGGCACTAAATAGTTGATACCATCAACCTGAATACCGTGTCCTGCATAGAAAAACAAACCGACAGCTTTTTCTTCTGCGATTTTATCACCGAACTCATAAACTTTGTTACGCATAATTTCACGATCGGCGTCAATAGCAGTGATAACGGTAAAGCCAAGGTTTTTCAATGTTTCTGACATTAATTTAGCATCGTTAGCAGCATTTTTTAGCGGTGCTACGTTTTGATAAGCACTATTACCGATTATCAAAGCAACACGTTTTTGATTAGTTACTGCATCACCGATTTCAAGATTTACGATTCTCGAATCAGAGGCCGACATACCGCCTTCGTTTTTAACAACGGCACGCAATTCGTTTCTGCCAGGAGTCAAAGGAATTGTAAACTCGTATGTGTAATCACATTGCGAATTAACAACTGAAAAGGCTCTTGAGGCTTTTTTAGCTTTAACGACATTATTATCGTAAATGATTACCTCATCGGGAGTTACACGAGAAGAAACACAAAGCGAAACTTTAAACTCCGTTTCTGAAACCGTTGTTGTAAAAAGTTGCGGTTTTGACCATGAAACCGTCGGTTTTTGAATCGATGCCGTAACTTTCTCTCTTGACAATACGCCGTCTTTGAAATAACCTCTTTCTTTTCTGCCGTCAGGATAATACATAATACCTTTTCCTGTCATCGCATCGTCCATAAATTCGCCGACATATTTCTGACCCGTATTACGATCCTCTGACATACCGTCGCCATTTGCCACACCGGCCGCAAATTCACCGACATACAAAAGACCCGAATAATAATCCATCATACCCATTCCGTGAGGAATACCGTTTTCGAGGTTGCCTTGATAACGTCCGTTTTGTGTTAATTTGATACCGTAACCGTTTTTGGAACCGTAAATCAAATCCAACTCTTTTTCGTCCAAAGGTTGAGATAATTGGTTGTTACGGAAAACACCGGCTTTTTTGGTATTATCTTTCATGTCAATCAAAACGCCTTGTCCATTGAAAGCGTTATGCTCGAAATGTCCGTAATAAACAGAACCGTCTTTGAAAAACATAGCTCCGTAACCGTTGGCATCTCCACCAAAAACCTCACCCGTATATTTAATCAGACCGTCCGGTCTTAAACTGTCAGGGTAAGTAATCGTGGCATAACCCTCAAGATTGCCTCTTACAAAACTGCCCTCGTAAACCATACCGTCTTTTTGAACGAGTCTACCCATACCGTGCTGTTTACCTTCCTTAAACTCACCGAAGTAAGTTTTTTCGTTGTCTGCTAAAACACCGTAGCCGGAATAACAATCACCGCTGATACAACCGTTCTGATTCTTGAGCGCACCGGCAAAACGTCCGTGTTCAAAAAGGCCTTCGACTTTGTTTCCGTCAGGTTCGGTCAAAACGCCGTAACCCTCAAAACGGTCTTTTTGAAACTCACCTTGATAAATAGAGCCGTCCGTCATCGTATACTTGCCGTATCCGTCTTTTTCTCCGCGTTTGAAATAACCCTCATAAATAGAACCGTCATCATAAATGTAAACGCCCCAACCGTTTTTAACATCACCGTTAACACCGCCTTTTTTTACGGTTTCGTCAATATTGCCATCAACGTAAATATCCGTGTTAGTGGTTCCGTCCGATTGAATCTCAATACCTACACCCTGACGCTTACCGTCTTGCCAATGTCCGATGTAACGAGTACCGTCATTCCAAAAATAAGTTCCTGTCTTAGAGAATTTTCCGTCAGAGAATTGTCCTATATACGAGGCTCCCGAAACATAATTTTTTACACCGTAGCCATCCGGTTTCATATTAGAATTGAAAAAACCCGTATAACGTTGTTTTGCATCTTGATACGTTCCGTAACCGTCCTTGCAGTTACCGGAAATACACTGGGCATAACTGCCTTGGGCAGCTGCTAAAAAAACTGCCGCCGCCACATAGTTTTTGTTAATAGTCATTTTTTTCATAATTTGCAAATTATTTTGTTACAAAGAAAAACATTTTTTTTATAAAAAGAAAAAAAAATCAATATTTTCCATATTTTTTTTACAAAAAAAAGACGATTTTTGCACTCAAAAAACTATGTTTTTTTGTTATTTGAAGTGATTTTTTTATTTTTGCAAAAAAATCATCAACTATTATGTTAGAGATAGGAACAATTAACAAATCAAAAGGTAAAAAAGCCGTTCTCTTGGGCTCGGGAGAATTAGGCAAAGAAGTAGCAATTGAACTTCAAAGATTTGGCGTTCAGGTAATTGCCGTTGATAAGTACGAAAACGCTCCGGCAATGCAAGTTGCTCACAAAAGTTATGTTTTGTCGATGTTAGACGGAGAAAAAATCCGTAAAATCATAACCGAAGAAAAACCCGATTTTATAATTCCCGAAGTAGAGGCAATTGCAACTCAAACTCTCGTAGAATTGGAAAAGGAAGGTTTCAACGTTATTCCGACGGCAAATGCAACTTATCTTACGATGAACCGCGAGGGCATCAGAAGACTTGCCGCAGAAAAATTAGGAATCAAAACCTCTCCTTACCGTTTTGCCTCAACAAAAGAAGAATTTGAAAAAGCCGTAAAAGAAATCGGCATTCCTTGCGTTGTAAAACCAATAATGTCGTCTTCAGGACACGGTCAGTCCGTTATTAAAACCGAAAACGATATTCAAACCTCTTGGCAAACGGCTCAAGAAGGCGGAAGAGCAGGCGCAGGAAAAGTTATCGTTGAGGGTTTCATAAAATTCGATTATGAAATTACGCTTTTAACAGTAAGACACATCGGCGGTACAAGTTTCTTAAAACCGGTAGGACATTATCAGAAAGACGGTGATTATCAGGAATCTTGGCAACCTCAACCAATGAAACCCGAAGTTTTGGAAAAAGCGGAAAAAATAGCCGAAAAAATTACAACCGCTCTCGGCGGCAGAGGTATTTTCGGTGTTGAAATGTTCGTAAAAGACAACGATGTGATTTTCAGCGAAGTATCGCCCCGCCCGCACGATACGGGAATGGTAACGATGATTTCACAGGATTTGTCGGAATTTGCACTCCACGCAAGAGCCGTTTTAGGACTGCCGATACCGAACATCGCTTTTCACGGTGCATCAGCCTCCAAAGCCGTCGTTGTTGAAGGTAGCAGCGACAACATCGTTTTTTCGGGCATGGAAGAGGCTCTTTCGATACCCGATACCTCAATGAGAATTTTCTCAAAACCCGATGTTAACGGACACAGACGCATGGCGGTACTTTTGGCAAGAGCGGAAACTGTAGAAGAGGCTCGCAAAAAAGTTTGTCAAATGGCTGAAAAAATCAAAATAGAATTGTTATAAACATTTTCTAAAAAAAAAATTGCCCCGCAAAATCCAATGACAGAAAGACGGATAGGACTTTATTTGCTGAGTTTTTTATTTGTTATCTCACTGATTTTCATGATGTATTTGGAAGATTCTAAATACGGCGGGGGCATTTTGCTCGTTTTTTTAGGAATACTTATAACAATCCTCATCAATTGCGAAGGCGAAGAAAACGCTCAAAAAATTCCAAGCAATCCAAGACGTGAAACAGGTTTAAGAATCAACAATAGGATTCAAGTTCTCGCCAAAAAAGATTCAAATTTTTCATTGCCCGTTTTTTTGGATTATGTTAAAATCATTTTCTTAAAAACATACGTTTCGTACACTGACGAGGAAAAAATAAACGAAATCACACCGTTTTTTGAATACGATATTAACAAAATCAAGAAAGTTCCGTTTACTCATGTTTTTGTTGATAAGACGGAAATTTCCGATATAAAAACTTTCGGCAACAGATGTAATGTTTCGGTGGATTTCAATGCATATTTTCAAACGAAATACAAGGGCGAGGTTTTGCATTGTAAAAGCGAAGAAAGATGGGTCTTTTCGCGTAAAGCCGATGCCGTTTCGGTCATTCCAAACGGTTTCGGACTTTTAAGATGTCCTTCCTGCGGACGGATTTATGATTTTTCGCCTTCGGGAATTTGCCCGCACTGCAAAGGTCGGCAAAATTTTGAATCAGGACAATGGATTGTCTCAGATGTTAAACGTCTGAAAATCTCACAAACCAATCCAAAAAAAGATTTTCTGAAATACAGACCTGAAATCGGAACCTCAGACCCATCGATTGTGGCGCCAAATATCAAAAAAGCGGAAGAGGTTTTCTCAAAACTTCATAGCTACCGTTATCCGAGTTTCAAAATTTTTGAAAGCAGAATCGCAAAACCGTATTTCATGAAAATTTGTTCGTGCTTTGCCTCTGATACTTGGAACAAAGCCAGACATCTTATTTATGAGAATAGTTGGCAAAACATAAAATTCAAATTAAGTCTTTATAAATCATACGGTTACAAACGTATTTTTGACTCGTTGGAAATCAAAAAAACCGAAACCGTAAATTATGAAGCCGACAATTTTTATCAATCCGTAACGGTGAGAATTTTTGCGGAATGTTATGACTACATCATCAACTACGAGGACGGAATAATCGGCGGGACAAACCGTCAAAAACGTTATTTTTCGCAATATTGGAAATTCGTTTCGTGCATAGGTTTTATAGGAAAATACGAAGACCTTGAGGTTTGTCCTTGCTGCGGATTAAGTGTCGGCGACGTTGATAATTCGGGCGTGTGCCCATACTGCATGAACAAAGTAAATGACGGAAATTTTTCATGGGTTTTGTATTCTATCACAGAAGATGAAGATTATTGCGGACAATAAAATTTTGCTGGTATTTTTGCTGATTTTAACGCTTTTTACGGCGTGTGATTCTCAAGTTGAAATCATTTTGACAGGTGATGTACTTTTGGACAGAGGTTTAAGACCGATGGTCGAAAAATTCGGAACGGAATACATTTTCAAAGACGTTTCAAAGGTTTTCAAAGAAGCGGATTTCGTCTTAATAAATCTTGAAGGACCTATAACGGACACTGTTAGCCCCGTAAACAAAAAATATATTTTCAGATTCGATTCCAAGACAGCCGAAGGGTTAAAAAAATCCGGCGTAACGCATTGTCTTTTAGCCAACAACCACACAGTAGACCAAGGATGCTCAGGACTTAGAAACACAATTAAAAACCTTGAAAAAGCCGGTCTTAAATATTCAGGCATCGGCTACAACAAAGAGCAACGGTTGAAACCTATGATTTTAGAAAAAAACGGAATCGAAATTGCCGTTTTCAATTGTTGCCTTCTAAAAATCGAAAATTGGATTTCTAACGATAACAATTTGAATATCACGGCTGAAGATTTTACGTTTTTGGAGGCTGCCGTCCAAAATTTCAAAAGCAAAAATCCGAAAACACATATTCTCTGCGTTTTGCATTGGGGGTATGAATTTCGGGACAAACCTGAGTTTTTTCAACGCATTCAAGCCCAAAGACTTATCTCTGCCGGTGCTGACATTATCATCGGACATCACCCGCACGTTGTACAAACCACGGAACTGATAAATTCAAAATTAGTGGTTTATTCCTTGGGAAATTTTGTTTTCGACCAGAAAAACCCAAAAGGCAGAAAAGCTCAAATCGCAAAACTGAATTTTTCAAAAGACAGCATTAAATACGAACTCATTGACATCGACATTCAAAGAAACTGTCCAAAAATCAAAAACTAATCCTTAGAAAAAATAATATCATCAAACTTCACGGCATTGTACATCTCGTCATGAATTTTGGTTCTGACATCAAGTTTTGAAAGCATAGTTCCGCGCTTAGGGAAAGTGCTGTTAGTTAAAAAAACAAACAAAAGTCCGTTTTCGGGGTCAGCCCAAACAAAACCGCCGGTAAAACCCGTATGTCCGAAACTTTTTTTACTTGCCATTTTTGAAGGCGTTCCGTTAAGAGTGGAATCTATCACGGGTTTGTCGAAAACCAATCCCCTACGATTACCCTCAAAAGCTTGAGAAGTAAAAAGTTCCACGGTTTGAGGTCTTAAAAAAAACTGTCCACCGTAAGAGCCTTTGTCCAAAAGCATTTGCATCAAAACCGCCAAATCTTTAGCCGAAGAAAACAATCCCGCATGACCTGAAACTCCTCCCATCAAATATGCGCCCTCATCATGGACTTTGCCTTTAACAATAGTTTTGCGCCAAAGAGAATCCTTTTCGGTCGGAGGAATATTTTTTTCTAATTCTTTATTCGGATTAAAACAAATTTTCAAACCCAAAGGTCTGTAAAAAGTATCGTACAAAAATTCGTCAAAATCCTTTCCGTAAAACTTTTTCGGGAAAAGCGTATAAAGATAAAATCCAAGGTCGGAATACAAATAATTTCCTTTGTCGTTAAGAGGTTGTTTTACAATCTGTTCCGTGATTTGTTTGCGGGCTTTTTTTTCGTTGTATTTTTCGGGTGATAACAAAATCTTACGGCTCAAATCCTTGTTCAAACGCTTCAAATCTATCCAAGACTTAAAACCTGCTTGATGAGCCAAAGCTTCTCTCAAGGTTGCCCCGTTGTCGGTAATGCCTTTGAAATAGTCCGTTAAAGGCAAATCCAAGCCGATTTTGCCGTGTTCATACAATTTCATCAAGACAAGCGAAGAGGCGGCAATTTTAGTTATTGAAGCTAAATCATAAACCGTATTAGTATCAACTTTTCGGATACTGTCGTATGTAAAATATCCGTAACATTTGTCAAAAAAAACATAATGATTAACAGATGCCAAAATACGGCAGCCCGGCATCGCCTTTTGTTTTATCGCATCAGAAACGATACTGTCAATACGGCTTTCCCTTTCTGTTGAGATTTTAGCGTTGTTAAAAACTAATGTATTAATTTCCTGACCTTTGCAACCGTTAATAAAAATAACGGCTGCAAACAAAAATAATATTTTTTTCATTTTCATTTACGGGAAAAGTTTTTTCCCCGAGGTTATTTAATCAAAAATACGTGTCCTTTTTGTTGAAAAAACGATTTGTCCCTAAGCGTTGAAGTTGATTTCCAAACGTACATTCCCGGTGGACAAGGTCTGCCGTTACGAGTACCGTCCCAGCCCTCATTGATGTTTTCCGTCCTGAAAACGATAACACCTCTACTGTCAAGTACCACAAGTTTGAATTTAGCAATATCACCGTGAATAGGCATAAAAACATCGTTTTTACCGTCGCCGTTCGGAGAAAATGCCGTCGGAAAAACAACTATCGGGTTTGAAATTACCGTTATCGCATTTTTTACCGTTGTCGTATCAGAACAATAATTTGCCGTCAAAACGGTAAGTGAAATATTAAATGTCCCGTCAAATTCGTATTTATGGTCTACGCTGCGTCCCTCGCCGAAAGTACCGTCACCGAAATCCCAATGGAAAGACTGGTCAGGACCGGAAAGTGATTCCACTTTCAAATATTGTCCGGCATATAAAGTATCAAGATTTTGTTCAAAATCCGCCGTCGGTTTTACAAAAACATTAACCTTTTTGGTCGTAACGGCTTGAACACCGCAATCGCCGTAAATAGTCAAAGAAACAACAAATTCACCCGCCGCTTCGTATTTGTGTTCCAATTTCGCAACGTTGTAGACTGGGGCGCTTCCGTCACCGAAATCCCATTTGCAAGAATCGGAATTCAACGAAACATTTTCAAGCGAAACTGTTATCGGCTGACAACCCTCCATGTTTTGAGAATTGAAAGCGGCAATCAGCGGACGACCCTCTATCACGAAACGCTTTTCTAACTTATTTTCACAAATGCCGTTGCTAATATCAATTATAATATTGTAATTACCACAAGATTCGTATTCATGTCCCGAAATATCAATATCTTCAGAAGTTGTTCCGTCACCGAAATCCCAATGAACAGAAGTTAAATCTTTGTTCATCAATTTGAAATAAGCTGTATTTTCAGGCCATGTTATCGTATCGACAGGCATTCTTAAATCAACCTGCGGCTGAGGAAAAACCGTTACATAGGTTGAGGCGGTATCCGTACAACCGATACCGTTGTCAAAAAGCAAAGAAGAGGTAATTTTATATTTTTTAGTTTCATCGCTCGTGTTTTCAAAAGTATACTCGGTAGGTCCTCTCCTATCCCAAATAAAATCACCGTTGCTGATTTCATAGTTAGCAAGTCCTTGATAATCTTGTGTTATAACGATTTTCAAAGGCGAACAACCCGAAGTCTGAGAAACGGTAAAACCGGCTCTGTTTTCGGGACGGGATATTGTTAAAGGCTCAGTCTCGGCCGTACAACCGTTAATATCTTTGACTTTAACGGTGTAAACGCCGTCAGAAAGATTTTTGAAAACGCCTGAGCGGTCTTGCCATACCACACCATCCAAAGAATATGACAAAAGCGATGTGCCTCCACTGCCGCTCGCTGCAATTTTGCCCGTGTTACCCTCGTAACAAATCACGTCATAAACCTCCGCCTCTACGGTCAATAACGCCGGATTGATAATTCTAAGATCAACAGAATAATCACGAACACATCCATTATTATCCTTAACCCTTATCTTATATTCTCCTGCTTCAAGACCAGTTATCTCAGAAGTTTCATAATTATAATTAACACCGTCGTCAATAGAATATTTATACGGCCTTGTACCGCCTCTTGCAGTTATTGTAAGCTCGCCAGAGCCTTCATCATGACATGGAATTTCTTTAGTAACTTCCGCTAAATAAGAAAGTTGTGTGGGCTGGTCTACCCTTATGTCATCCACTAACGTACAACCGCGTTCATCCTTTACAACAGCCTCGTAACTTGCAGCAGAAAGTCCATCAAAAAAACCTGTTTCACTCTCCTGCATTTCCGTTGAACCGATAGAACCTAAATAATATTTCAAAGTACCCGTTCCGCCCTCGGCTTTAATATCTATACTTCCCGTATGGTCACCGTAACATTTTACGATGTCCACTTTCTCGAATTTCGTAATTTTATACTCCGCCGGTTGTGTAATATCAAACTCTCCCGTAAGAGTACAATTATAGTGATCAACAACCCTAAACGTATAATGTTTAGGCTCCATAAATTCAAAAAAATCATTATACGAAGGATCTTCCTTTTCATCAAGAAAATATTTGTATTTGGCACTTGCTTGTATAATTTGACCGCCACTAACTTTTATTTTAGCCGTACCGGTATGTTTGCCGTAACAAAGAACATTTTCGACATCAACGCCTTCCAAAACAAATTCTTCCGGTTCAATAATTTTCACCGCTGCAAGATTCTCTCCCGCCGAACAACCGCTTTTATCTGTAACCAAATACGTGTAAGTTCCTGCTTTAAGATTATCAAAAAGACCGGTCTTGTTATTAATGTTCGTTTCGCTTACACCATTTAAATTAGGTTCTGACTTCAAATAATAAGTATAATCTCCTTTACCACCAGAGGCATCAAGTTGTATAAAACCGTTATTATCACCCTTGCAGCCTCTTACCTCCTGATAATTTTTTAAATTAAGTTCTACTTTCGTAGGTTGCGACAACGGAACGGTTAACGGCATAGTAACAACACAACCGTGAGCATCTTCAACACTCGGCAAATACATAGTTGATGCCGGAAGGTTTTCAAACAAAGCATAAGTTTCATTCGTAGTAATAATAGCATCATTATCACCACCGATAGTATATTTGTAAGGCACAACACCACCGCTGACTTTTATTTTCATTGAACCGTTCGTTGCACCGTAACAAGTAGTTATATCTTTTACCTCCGGCTCAAACATTTCCAATTCTTCAGGCTCATCAATTACATATCCTTCTGAATTTCCGTAAACTACGCAATTATTTTTGTCCTTAACGGCAACTAAATATTTTCCTTTGTGCAAATTAGAAATTACAGAAGACCCCAAAGCTAAATACGAATCAATTCCTCCGCTTTCACCGAACTGCTTATAACAATAACTATAACTAAGCGTTCCGCCTTCAACGTCAATTTCAATACTGCCCGAACCATCACCGTAACACTTTACATCATTAGCAGCGACACTTTTGAGTTTCAACTCTTCCGGCTCTGTAATTTTAATTTGATAAGTTTTATCAGCCGGACATCCGTTATCATCTTTTAACGAAACAATATAATTACCGGCAGGCAAATCATCAATTGTACCAAGCTCATCGGAAAACGTTACCGTTTTTGAAAAATTATTATCATCCTCAACCGTAAAAGACCAAGGAGATTTACCGCCGGAATATGCTAAAATAATTTGACCGTTTTGATCACCGTAACATAAATTTAAAAGACTATTTGAAAGAGCACTTTGAAACAAAAGTTTTTCGTAAGCATCTGCCAATTCATAAACATCTTCAGTTGCAAATGAGCAGCCTTTTTCATCAACAACATAAGGTTGATAATTTCCGGAATGTAAATTTGTAAAAATATTTTTAGTTTGAAATTCCGTCTCTTCCCCCTTAAAATTCAAAGAATATTTCAAAGCACCCGTACCGCCCGTTGCATTAATTGTCAGCGAACCTGTATTATCTCCGAAACAAGTACTGACATCTGAAATTTCTACATTTTTAATCTCCAAAGCCTCAGGCTCTGAAATCGTAACAGATTGAGAATAAACGGTTTTGCAACCGTATCCGTCAATAACATAAGGAGTATATTTTCCTGCTGCAAGAGCTGTTATTGTAGACTCCGTATAATTAGCCGGACCTTCTTTCGGGGCAAATCTAAAAGGTGCCGTACCGCCTTCAATATCAAATATCAAAGCACCCGTTTCATCTCCCGTACAACCCTCAACATCAACAGGAGTAATATTTTCAATTACCAATTCTTCAGGCTCAGTAATTTCAACCTCCTCGGATAATTTACACCCGTTTGCATCTTTAACATAAACACTATATGTCCCCGCTCTAAGTTCAGTAAAATCTTTTGTCATTGTATAAGAAGTACTCTTATCGCCCTCAATTGAATATGAAAGAGGCTGTTTTTTAGCACTTGCATTAATGGTAATAGCTCCAGTCCTATCTCCGTAACATTTTGTAATATTAGTTACCTCAATATCGCTGATTTCAAAAAATACATCATCACCAACAACGACTTCATACTTTTGGGTTTGACAACCTTTTGAATTTTCAACAACAACCGCATACTCTCCGCCAGGTAAATCAACAAAAGTATTAGTAGTAACAAAAGTCCCGCCACCGTTTATAGAATATTTGTAAGGCGCGTTGTTTCCTGTGATTTCAGAGGGAGTAATGATAATTTTACCATTAACGTCCTGATAACATTTTATATCAGTAGTCTCAATCTCAAGTTCAATTTCGCTCGGTTGCGTAATAGTAACGGCATTTCCTTCAACATAAGCCGCACAACCCGACAACGCATCAACAACATAAGCATCATAACCTTGTGCACTTAAATTCTCAAAAATATGACTATAAGTTGCTGTCCCGGGTGCGTATTCTTCTGTTCCTAAATAATATTCATAAATAGGACCTGCTCCGCTCGGTGTTAATTTTACTTTACCGTCATCATAATCATAACAAGTTGCATTCGTGACTTCAGCCTCAACAACAAAATCCTGAATTTTAATATTATCAACGGCTATATTTGCGAAAGAACCGTTAGAAGCAAAATAACGGAAACTAATTTCAACAGAAGATTTTTTTGCAAATTCGTCAAGACAAATATTTACTTTTTGCCACTCAGAACTCGAAGAAGCATCACTCCTATACTTGGAAGCCATAGAATAATCCGGTTGATCTGAAGATTTTACCAACACTTCTAAATAAGCATAATCACCTCCAATAAAAAGAGTATGCATATAAAAACTCAAGATAGGATATGACAAATTGCTAAAATCAAAAGTCTTAGAAATATATGTTTCACCGCTTGAGGGTAAACCGTAAGGATTAGAACATTTATCAACATACACACACCAAGACCCATCTTGAGCAAACTCCGTTCCCGTTGCTTTAAATTCCAAATCCGTTCCCTCTCCTCCCATAGAGTAAAACTTAGGAGTCCCCACGACCCAATGCAATTTGCTCGCTGATACACCATCAACGACCCAGCCGTTCAATCCCCCTTCAAAACTCTCGCTATAAGGGAACGAAGCAACTTGTGAGACTGCACGTCCAGAGAATACCAATATCAGAAAAACGGTTAATATATGTTTTAATACAGTTAATTTCATAATCAAATAAAAATTTAAGAAAAAAATTTCCCACGATGCAAATTTATAAAAAAGACGTGAATTTTGTATTTTTTGTTGTCAGAATTAACAGAAAAATCAAAAAAATTTTTATTCTTCGTTTTTTTTATTAACTTAGAGGCTCAAAAATTGAAAATTTAACCGTTTATGTCATTATCAGTCAAAATATTAGGCTGCGGGTCAGCTCTTCCGACAACTGTAAGAAACGCCTCAGCCCAAATTTTAAAACACAACCAAAAACTATTTCTAATTGATTGCGGAGAGTCTACGCAAGTTTTAATGCGCAAATACGGAATACGTTTTTCCGCATTAAAACATATTTTTATCTCACACCTTCACGGGGATCATTTTTACGGGATTTTCGGGCTATTGTCATCGCTAAGTCTGATGGGCAACACGGGTGAATTGCATATTCACTGCCCTGAAAAACTAAAATACATGTTAGAATCAGAAAATTCACCTCTGGATACCACAGTTTTAGGTTATCAACTTTGTTTTGACGCATTAAACCCCTCAGAGGTAAATCTTGCATACGAGGATCAAAAAATCGAAGTTTACTCCGTACCGTTAAAACACAGAATCCAAACATGGGGATTTATTTTCAAGGAAAAACCTGCTGAACTAAAAAACATCAGAAAAGAATGTATTGAAAAATATTCTTTATCGGTTTCGGAAATTGTCAGAATAAAAGAAGGCTGCGACCTAAGATTAGAAGACGGCACGGTGATAGAAAACTCTGAATTAACTTTAGAGCCGCCGCCAACCAAAAGTTATGCTTACATTTCGGACACAATGCCCTCACAAAGCGTTTGCAAAGCCGTTGAAGGCGTTGATGTGCTTTATCACGAGGCGACTTACGATGGCACATTAGCAGAAAGAGCCTCTCAAACGTTTCATTCTACGAGTCTGCAAGCCGCCGATATTGCCAAAAACGCAAATGTCGGAAAACTTGTTTTAGGACATTTTTCAAGCCGTTACACCAGCACGGAACTACTTGAAAACGAGGCTAAAACTATTTTTCCGAACACGATTTGCGCATACGACGGTTTGGAATTTGAAATCTAAAAAAAGACGTCAAAAATTACCGTCTTTTCTAAAAAGCAAATAATCCAAAATCATGTTTGTCTGCTTTAAGGTTTCCTCTGAAGAATCTTCGTTGTAATCAGCCTTGATTGCATCTTCAAGTTTTTCAACGGTATAACCCTCAAAATTAAGGGCTTTGAGATAATTTTCGTATGCGGTTTCTTTGTCGCCCAATTTGCGCAAAGCATGACCTGCCAAAACAAAATCCTCAGCAAGAGAATCCTCTTTCGGGATTTTGTTACAATATTTCAAAGCCTGTTCGTATTTTTTCAACTGATAACAACACCAAGCAATAGGACGGAAAATCTTTTTGTTTTTAACGTCCAAATATTCGACCTTGAAATAATATTTTAACGCCTCTTGATAATTTTCCAATTCCAAAAGGCAGCGTCCGATTGATGTCGCAACTGACAAATTGTCAGAATCCTGAACCTCTGCCAATTTATAAAACTCCAACGCCTTTTCGGGATTGTCAAGTTTACGATAACAATAGGCAATCTTTTTAAGATTCCACAACTGCGAATCGTTGAAAAGCTGCGCTTTGAGAAAACAATCCAAAGCTGACTGATAATCAGAGAGTTTCTGATAAGCATAACCCATTTTTTGGAAAAGTTCAAAATCGGGTTCTTCTTTGGAAACCGCTTGAAAAAACTCAACTGCCTGACGATAATACTCGTTAGCAAAAAAATACTCTCCGACAGTACGTTTGTCAGAAGCGGAAGAAAGCGTTGAATCAAAAAGTTTCGTGCCTATCGGTGAAAAATTCTTGTCAAAAATATCAGGAAAAATATTGCCCGTCCTATTGAGTTTGAAAAAACGATAAATGTCCTGAATATATTGAGTCATAAGTTTATAACTATACTCCTTGTTATGAAGAAGTTTCATATCGTCGGTGATTTCACTCATCTGAGCAAGTTCGTTGCTAAAATAAGAATTAAGAGTGTTGCTCTGATCTTTTGGCATATTTGAAACGCTGAAAATCATCGAATATTTGTCAGAATTACAGAAAAAAGGAACTTTTGCAAATTTCATGGCAAACTCCTTAAAATTGAACCCCGAATTTTCAGTTGCTTTTGCAACCTCTTTAACATATTGATTTTCAGGATAAAACGGCATAAACCAATTCTCAATACTGTCAAAAAACCTAAAATTTTTCAAAGCGGCAAACGTATTTATAAAAACGTCGCTACCTTCCATCTGAAGTTTTGAAATTTCTGACATTTTGTCAAGCAGTTCGGGATTTTTCTGAAAATAATCACCCCAAGCCGGATTCGATTCGTCAAAATTTTCGATATTAAAAGCATCAGATTTCATTTTATCCTTTATTCCGGGAACCATTTTGTTGATTTCCGGAATAATTTTATCATTAACGACTTTGGAAATTCTGTCGGTGTTAATAGCCTTAATCAACTGAATTATAATCGTTTGATAACGCTCTTTAAAATTTGGGGAATCCGTAAGTTTCTTTAAAAGCTCAGGAATCTCGGGATAAAATTTCAAACGCTTATTGAAACGGTACGAAATTATGACAATGCCTGCCAACGCCCTCTGCCAAACCTGCTGCTTGTTTTCCAAATAAAAATCCACAAGCATATTGAATTTTCTAAAATCAAAAAACAACAGACAACTAAGCGTTAAAGCACTGATAATCATCGAAGTATAAACCCATGCAAGTTTTTTTTCGGTATCTTGGGCTTTAATCAAGTCCTCCGCCTGAGGCGATAATTCCTCATTATTAACCAAATACTTAAACCACTGCGATATTGAGGATTTCTCCGGTGGCTCTATAGGCATAGGAGAGGTTTTCAACGAAAAAAATTCCGAAGAATAAAACTTTTTTAAAAGCGAATTTTTGAGATTGTCAGCACTTTTAAGAAGCGTTAATTGAAGATCATTAAAAATATTATCCCTGTTACTATCCGAAATTCCTTGCACAGAATACTTCAACATCAAGCTGTAAGTCTCCTGAGCTGAATTCAGTGCAGGAAAAATACCTAACTGATTTTCAGTAGCTTGTCTTTTAATCAAAGACATGGCATTGTAAAGTTTGCCAGAATATGTAAATTTAACCGCTTGTCGGTGCAAAGCGTTAATTTGTTTTTTGTCCATTTTCTTCGTTAAAAAAAACTTGAAACATTAAAAAAGTGCGTAAATATAATAATTTATTTTCAATTTTAAGACCGTTATTTTAAAAACTGACAAATTGTCATGCAATTTTTTTCCATTTTTATTTTTTATCATAATACTTTTGTTTTAAATTTGCAAAAAATATTTTGAATTATGTCGAATGAAACTCAAACAAGTAACACAACGGTTACACAAAACACAAAGGAAAAATCAGGTTCTAAATTTTGGGCATGGCTTTTGGCTGCGCTGCTTATAGTCTTGGCTGCATTTTTTGTCTGGGACAAAATCCGCTCCAACAAAAAATACAAAAACCTTGAAACAGAACATCAGCAGACTGCGGAAGAATTTTTGAAATATAAAAGCGAAAACGAAAGCATGGAGGCCAATTATTCCGACCTTCAAAGACGTTACGACGCCCTCAATTCGCAATTAGGCGGCACTCAAAGCGAAAATGTTTCGCTAAAAAAAATAGTTGCTGACCAAGATTCCGCATTAAAAGCGTTGAAAGCATTGAAATCGGACGTATCAAAAGCGTTGTCGAATTTTACCTCTGATGAACTCAAAATTCAAGAAAAAGACGGAAAACTTTACGTTCTTTTGATGGACAAACTTTTGTTTAAATCAGGAAGCGCAGACATCGAGAAAAAAGGACGTACCGCAATTACCAAAATTGCTAAAGAATTGGCTAAAAATCCGGATTTCGGAATTTTGGTTGAGGGACACACTGACAATCAACCGATTAAAAATTCCGTTTTCAAAGATAACTGGGATTTGAGTACGGCTCGTGCTACAACGGTAGTAAGATTTTTGAGCGAAAGCGGTCTTCCGCAAAAGCGTTTGACAGCTGCCGGAAGAGGTGAATATTCACCAATTGCATCAAACGGAACTGATGCGGGCAGAGCTCAAAACCGTAGGACAGAAATCATTTTAACACCGAATTTCGTCCGCACGAACACCGCTAAATAAAAAGTTTTAAATTTTTCATAGTGCAATATTTTTTTTGTTTTTGCGCCCCGTAAATTTTTTTTCAAAGAAATTTGCGGGGTTGCTTTTTTTCAACTGAGGTTAAACTTTTTTTTCAAAAAAAAATATATTGCATCAGAAATTCCATTTATTGCCGCAAATATCGCATTTATAAGTTTTTGTGTGATTCTTAAAACCGAAAAATTCGGCGAGTTTTGTTCCGAATGTAGTATCAAAATTCTCAGAACCGCAATAAGGACATTTTATACTGAGATCATCTGGGTTTTCTTGTTCTAAATTTTCCTCTTTAATTTCAACCTTTGAGTCCTGATTTTGAAGTTTTTTTGCCGATAATAAAAGCTTCACCTGCTCGTCATCAACCGAAATTTTATATTGAAGCATTTCGTGCGGAATCTTAACGATGTCAAAATAATCTTTGCCACCGTCTTCAATGTCGCCGTCGTTGTGAGGATAATACCACTTAACGAAAACTTTGTGTCCGTTACGGTAAATATCTTCCAACTTTAAAAGTACTTCCATAAGATATTTTGAAGAGGCAGTGTTGTAATACAACATTTTGAACACAAAAACGGTTTCCTCCAACGGCGCTTCGGCATAAGAGGTCAACCAATCTAAAATAGGATTATAAAAGTCCATGACGTTTTCCGGAATGGAACGTCCTGAAATTTCAAAAATATTGTTTTCTTTATCAAGTGTTACGGAAGGTGTATCGTCCGCACCTTCTAATTTAAAAACGTTCATAATTAGATAACTTTTTTTCAAACTGCCAAGTAAATAATTTTCTTGCAAATTTACAAAGTTTTTTTAATATTTTTTTCAAAAAAAAATCCGATTAACTCTCCAAATATTTATATTTGTTTTGACGGATTTTCCAACGCTCACGGGCATATTGCTGCATATCGGCAACGGTATCTTTTTCGTCAAGAATTTCGATTCCGAGCAACGTTTCGATAATATCTTCAAGCGTTACGATGCCGTCCATACCGCCGTATTCATCAACAACCAAAGCGATTTGTTCTTTTTTTCTCAGCATATCCTCCCAAAGCGAAAAAACAGGTTTAGTATTCGGAACAATCAAAATATTTCGTCTTAAATCCTTTAATTTCAACGTATTATGATCCTCCGCAAGACTCTCCATAACTTGCTGACGAAAAACATATCCCGTAATGTTTTCATCTTTTTGGGCATAAACAGGAATCCTTGAAAATCTTAAATAATTTTTTCCCGCCAAAAACTCTCCCAAAGTCATCTGCTCGTCGGCCGAACAAACCACGACTCTCGGTGTCATCACGTCAGAAACACGGTAATTTTTCAATTTCATAAGATTCTGAATGATAGCGTTTTCGTTAGCTTTAAAAATGCCTTCCTCCGCTCCGATGTTAGCAAGTGCCGAAATTTCTTCCCTCGAAGTCGTATGTCCTGAATCCTTTTTCTTAAAAAGTCTTGTAAGTTGTTGTGCCATAACAACTAACGGATATGTCAAAACATAAATCACACTGATTAAATGTCCGACCAAACCGGCAAGTTTTTCCCAATTGTTAGTGCCTAAAGTTTTGGGCATTATCTCCGAAAAAATCAAAATTAAAACCGTTAATAAAGCCGAAACTACCCCTAAAGATTCCGAACCTAAAACCTCAGAGGCTTGTGCACCAACCATAGCCGCACCCGCCGTATTTGCAATTGTGTTTAAGGAAAGAATGGCAGACAAAGATTTGTCTACATTATTTTTGAATTTGACAAGTTTTCTAACTCCTTTTTTGGAAGAATTTTCGTTAAGTTTTACAAAAATCGGGGTCGTACTAAGCAAAACGCTTTCCATCAAAGAACAAACAAACGATATAAAAAGCGTAAACGAAAAATATAAAACGAGAAGAGCCATAACTTTTTTTAAATTGACAATTGATAATTGACAATTGACAATAAAAAAAGCATTGTCAATTGTCAATTGTTAATTGTCAATTATCAATTATTTCACGTTTCCTACTTTGATTAAATATTCAGCAATTTGAACGGCGTTGAGAGCCGCACCTTTACGAATTTGATCGCCAGAAAGCCAAAGTGTTAAACCGTTTTCGTCAGAAATATCCTTTCTAACCCTTCCTACGAAAACATCGTCTTTTCCGGCTGTTTCCAAAGGCATAGGATAAACCAAATTTTGAGGATCATCAACCAACGTACAACCATCTGCCGAGGCAATAGCTTTTTGAGCCTCCTCTACAGAAATCGGTTTTTCGGTTTCAATCCAAACTGATTCCGAGTGAGAACGAAGCGATGAAACCCTAACACAAGTTGCTGAACATTTTACGTCAGAGTGCATGATTTTACGGGTTTCGTTGTACATTTTCATTTCCTCTTTCGTGTAACCGTTAGGCTGGAAAACATCAATCTGAGGAATAACGTTATAAGCCAACTGGTGAGGAAATTTTTTAACGGTAACAGGTTGATTGTTAATAATTTCCTTGTACTGTTGTTCCAATTCTGCCATCGCTGCCGCACCCGCACCCGATGCCGACTGATAACTCGATACATGAATGCGTTTGATATGAGAGATTTTCTCCAAAGGTTGCAAAACAACAACCATCATAATCGTTGTACAGTTAGGATTAGCAATAATGCCTCTCGGACGGTTCAAAGCGTCCTCCGCATTACATTCGGGAACAACGAGCGGCACATCTCCGTCCATACGGAAAGCTGAGGAATTATCAATCATTACCGCACCGTATTTCGTAATATCCTGAGCAAATTCTTTTGAAGTGCCGGCACCTGCTGAAGTAAAAGCAATATCAACATCTTTGAAATCATCGTTATGTTGAAGAAGTTTTACTTCGTATTCTTTACCTCTAAAAGTGTATTTTTTGCCCGCGCTCCTTTCTGAACCGAACAAAACCAAATCATCCATAGGGAAATTTCTCTCGTCAAGGATTCTCAAGAATTCCTGACCAACTGCGCCTGAAGCACCTACAATTGCTACTTTCATGTTTTTCTTAAAAAAATTTTTTTGGTTTAATAATGCGCAAAAATAATAAAAATTTTTCGCTGCCAAAAAAAAAATTCAATTTTCAAGACAGCGAAAAATTTTCTTTTGTTTCTAATATTCAGCCTCAAGCTCTACTCTACGGTTAAGAGCTCTGCCTTTAGGCGTAGAGTTGTCGGCAACAGGTCTAATATCACCAAAGCCTTTTGCGGTAAGACGGTTAGCCTGAATACCGTGTTTTACCAAATAATCTTTTACGGCATCAGCTCTTTCCTGTGAAAGAACTCTGTTCTTTTCGGGATCGCCCGAACTGTCAGTGTGTCCGAAAATATTAAGTTTATAATCCGGATTTTCTTTCATTACGGTTACAACCTGATCCAAAATCGTAAACGATGTAGATTTAATCGTTGATTTGCCCGACTCAAACTGTATACCGTTAAGAGCCTTCTTAAAGATTTGTTTTACCTCCTGTTTGATTTCAGGACAGCCGTTATTAGTTCCGGGAACATCAGGACATTTATCCAAATAATCCGGAACACCGTCTTGATCAGAATCAAAAGGACAACCGTTTTCATTAACTCTAACTCCATTAGGAGTATCAGGACATCTGTCGTTGATGTCCCAAACACCGTCTTTGTCAGCATCTGAAGGACAACCGTTTTCATCAACATTAACATCTTCGGATGTTTCAGGACAGTTGTCTTTGTAATCGGGAACACCGTCTTTGTCAGTATCTAGCGGACAACCGCTTTCATCAACAGGAGCACCTTCAGGAGTGTCAGGACAATTATCAACATAATCCGCAACACCGTCTTTGTCGCTGTCTATCGGACAACCGTTTTTATCTACAACAACACCTTCGGGCGTATTAGCACAACGGTCAAGAGTATCAACAACACCGTCGTTGTCAGAGTCCAATATTTCAACTTTTTCGGCTTGGATAGGCTCGTCATCCAATTTATCTTTCTTGTTGCGTCCCTTAAAGCTGAATCCCATACCAAAATTAACCCTTACATAACTCGTATTAGAGGGAATAACAAAATTATCAACTTTGGCATATTTCAAAGAAACATTGTCTACGGCAGCATAAAAATTCAAAATGCCTAACACGAAATTAACGCCCAAACCGATATTCGTCCAATGTTTGTCGAAAATCGTATAAGTCAAAGATGTTGAAAATCTTTTAAAAGGACGGAAATTTGCCGTCAAGAGCATCTCCTCAAACGGAGCTTTTTTGTAAAACGTGGTTTTTGACAAAACACCTAAACCCAATCTATCTTCCCAAAACTCATATTCGCCTCCTAAATAAACTTTAGGCGTAAGAGTTGAAGTGTATTTATGTTTACCGCTGACTTCATAAATCTCTTCCAACGAAGGCAAATCCTCAAAATAATCACCGTTTTCATCACCGCCCATTTCATATTTTACACCGGTGTAAGAATAATCAGAAACAGCGTTTAAGACAACAACTTCGTCGTCTTTCCAACGGATAAAACCTAAATCAAGAATTGATGCTGAAAGTTTTAAATTCGGTAAAATGTAATAATTAGCACCCAAATCAATGCCCGCTCCTGAACGGCCTGCCATAGAGAATTTCGCATCCTCAATATCAACGTCAGAATCTTTAATTCTATGATTTTCATCTTCGGTAATAGTCAGACCAGGAATTCTCGCATAAGCAGAACCGTCTACTTTGGCAACCCATTCGTTTTCGTCAGCGGTGATTTTAACCTTTGACAAATCAGTTTTAACATTTGCCAAACCGTAAAGGTATTTCAATGTTGCACCTACGGAAAGTTTTTCGTTCACTTGTCGCGCGTAACCGACACCGAACTCCATCCAACCCGTACCATGTACGCCTAATTTTTTCATTTTAAGGTCATACGTCTCACCCTCATCCATTCCGTCAAAAGCAAAATTAAAAAATTTGCTCGGAATTGTTGAATAAACATCAGCTCTTACCGCCAAATTAAAAGACAAATAACCGCTATTCTTAGTTCTAAAACCAAAATCTATAATATCGGATCTAAAAGATGAAAAAACTCTTTCGGTTTTACCAAGTGCATCCAAGAAATTAGGAATGCCTTCCTTAGAATCCTTGTCGCAAAAAAGTACTGTTTTTTTCTGTCCGTCAGCTCCCTTAACATTATAAAAAATGTCACTGAAACTAAGATGTGAAATTCCGCCTTCAACACCTACATTAGAAATACAGGGCAACCAGCCGAAATAAAATTTTCCGTAATAAATATTAGCAGGATTTGCCAAATGATTACGATAATTGTTTTTGTCGAAAAACAAGGTCGTCGAAATCTGCGCTTTAGCACCCGCAGCACTCATCAAAACTGCCGCTGAAACCGCCGCAAATGATTTTAATATCGTTTTTTTCATATTTTTTTCTAATTATTATCTAATTCTTTAATCAAAAATCTTCCGCTTATGAAAGTTTTAATATCAAAAGCGATTGAATCCTCTTTGTTGTCGATTTCAAAAGTTTGAGTCTCTGGAGCAACGTCCATGTGGATTTTAAGCTTTTTGGTCAAAAGTAAATCCTTTGTATCCGCATAAGTTAAAACAACATCATGTTTTTTCTGTTTTTCGTCAGCAGAAAGCCTCATTTTGAGAGTTTCGTTTTTGGTAGGAACTACGATTGCAGTATCCGCTTGAGTTAAACGGAATTCGATGTTAGTAGCAAAAGGCATACTCTTGGTAATGGTAATTGATAATTTCAATTTACCCAAAGAATCCACCAAGCCTCCCTCTTCAAAATATTTTGAAGGCGTAAAATCTTCAACAACCTGATTGTACTGAAAACCAGATTTTACAACGTGTCCCGTTTGAACACCATCAACAGTCTCCTCTGCTTGTGAAGCTAAATGAAGAGGAAATTTTATTGTATCCAAAACCTTTTCGCTGAATTTATAACGAACCCCGTCTGAAGAGATAAACTGTCCCTTAATCTCCTCATACGTAAAAATATCAGTAATATTAAGATGACATTTTGTTATAGGACCTTGAATTGACGGCGTGATAACAATATTATCAGTATCAACGTCTTTTAAACTATAATCGTCGTCCTTGCAACCGGCAAACCATGCACACGCCGCAAAAAAAACGACAAAAAACAAACTTTTTTTCTTCATAATAAACCTAAAATTAATTAATATTATGCAATTTTAAGGAATATATGTTAAAAAAAAGAAGAATCCGTTTTAACTTTACTTTAAAATTAAAACGGACTCTTCTGAAAAAAAACTCTAAAAAAAATTATCTTACCAAATATTTACCCTTTTTTCTTTAGGAATAAACATCGGAGAATCTTCCTTGATGTCAAAAGCATCGTACCAGAACTGAAGTTGCGGTAACTGACCATTAACACGTGCCTTAATCGGTGAATGAGGATCGGTTTTAAGTCTTAAACGTGCGGCTTGTTCCCTAATGTTTCCCGCCCAAATAAAGGCATAAGAAAGGAAAAATCTTTGCTCGGGAGTAAATCCGTCTTTAACACCTAAGTCCTTGTTTTTCAAAACGTTTTTCAATGCTAAAAATGAAATTTTAATACCGCCGTTATCAGCGATGTTTTCGCCGACGGTAAGTGCGCCGTCAATGTGTTCGCCCGGCAAACCCTCCAAGGTATTGAAATAATCAATTATAACTTTAGCTCTTGAATCAAATTCTTTTTTGTCGCTTTCCGTCCACCAGTTTTTCTGATTTCCGAATTTGTCGAACTGACAGCCCTGATCATCAAAACCGTGAGTCATTTCATGTCCGATAACACAACCTATACCGCCGTAATTAACTGCCTCGTCAGCCTGTGAATTATAAAAAGGAGGTTGCAAAATACCGGCGGGGAAAGTAATTTCGTTAGTCGTAGGATTATAATAAGCATTAACGGTTTGAGGTGTCATGTGCCATTCGTCCTTATCAACGGGTTTATTAACACGGGTTTTAATAATATAATCCGCTGCAAATTTGCGTGATGCTAAAACATTATCCAACAAGGTTTTAGACTCATCAACGGTTAAATCCGAATAATCCTGCCATTTGTCAGGATAACCGATTTTGATGTAGAAATTACTCAACTTGTCAAGAGCCTGAGCCTTTGTAGAATCGCCCATCCAAGTAGAATTTTGAATTTCATCAGCCAATGATTTCTGAAGGTTGTGAACCATGTCGATAACCGATTGTTTTGAAGATGCAGGGAAATATTTTTCGGCATAAATCTTTCCGATAGCCATTCCCATTGCTTCATTAACAACATTGATTGCACGTTTCCATCTCGGTTTCTGAACTTGAACACCCGACAAAACTTTCTGAAATTCGTGGCTTATATTGCTAAAATTATCGTCCAAATAATTTGCCGAAGAGTTCAAAACCTTAAACTCAAAATATGATTTTAAGTTTTCGATTTTTTCGGTTTCAATAATTTTTTCGATATTGTGAATAACGTCGATTTGTCCCACAGAAAGTTCCTCAAAATCCGGAAATCCCAAACCTTTGAAAAATTTGTCCCAATTGATTTTGCTGAAATTTTTCTTCAAATCGCTGTAAGTCATTTTGTTATAATTTGCACTGACATCTCTCAGCTCAACTTTTGTATGATTGACTTTAGCAATTTTTTCCTCAATTTCATAAACGGCTTTTGTCTTGTCTTGAGAAGTTTTTTCGTCATAACCGGCAAGAACAAAAAGCTCAGTGATATACTTTTTGTAAGCATTAACGATTTCAACAGAGGCCGAATCATTGCTTTCGTAATAACTTTTGCTCGGAAGCGAAAGACCACCTTGCCAAAGTTCTACGATGTTCTTTTGCGAATCTTTAATATCAGAGCCGACACCATAATCAAAAAGCAATCCGCTGATACCGTAGCCCTGAAGAAGTGAAAGAACCTCCACCAAAGTTTCTTTATCTTTTATACCATTAACCCTCTCAAGATAAGGTTTTACAGGGGCGACACCGCTTGAATTTCTCGCAGTGGAATCCATATATTGTGTATAAATAGCAGCTATTTTTTTGCCGTCAGAGTTGTTCTTATCACCGCTATCAACAAGCTCTTCGATAATTTTCCTTTGACGGTCAAGATTATCAAGATCGAGTTTCTCGAATTGTGAATAACGGCTCATTTCGGGACTTATAGGATTGGCTTCCAACCATTTACCATTAACATAACGATAAAAATCCTCACCGGGTTTTACAGAAAGGTCCATATTGTTTTTGTCAATACCCGAAAACTGTGATGACGTTTGTTTTTCGCTCATATTGCAGGCCGATAAAAGTAAACTGATTAATACTAAATTAATTTTTCTCATTTTTTAATTAACTATAAGATTTTTGTAAAATACGGTTGCAAAAATAATACAAAAAATCGTCAGTGACAATAAAAACAATGAAATTTCAATTTTTATTAAAACGTGCCTCCAAAATCAACTGCAATTCTTATAGAATATGCCCCCTGCCATTTTACTTCCTTATAATTATAACTTCCGTTTTCAAATTCCAAAAAATGCCACGGACGGTCTAATTTTACGGCATTATAACCGAAAGAAATGTTAGCTCTGAAAATTCTGATTCCAAGGTTTGCGGCACAATAAAGTCCCGAATAACTGTTGTTTCTATCGTCGGTTGCCGCATATCCGAGTCCGAAATCCAAAAACGGTGTAACTTTCTTATTCAAAACATCATAACGGAAATTTGAATACAACGGCAAAACAATAGCCGCTGTACTTTGAGAGGCATATTGACCGTAATACCAATGATCGAAATACGCCTCCTCCGAAAATCCTAAACCTAAATACAAATAAGGATTAAACTGCCACCCCAAAGACATATAAACTTCAAAAATATCGCAGTTATAACGATCCTGAGCAGAATAAAATCCAAATCCGCCAAAAGCCCGCCAGCCTTTGGAAAGCAGCGGTGAAAAAAGTTCTTTCAAAGGATTCGTTTCGGAAAATTTATGAATCTCACCGTAATCCTCGTCAGAAAGTTTTATCTGAGTGCTATCCCCTGAATCCTCATAAAATATTTCAACACCTCCGTCATTTTGCGAAAACACTGAAATACTGAATGTTAATATCAAAATTAATAGTAATATCTTTCTCATAATATACTTTTTTAGTTTACAAAATTATTTTTTTTGTCAATAATAACAAAAGCAAAAACAAATATCAACAAAAAATTATTCAAAAAAAAACTATTTTTTATTGTTTTTTTAAATCTTTTTGTTTAAAATTGCACTTTGAAATAATACAAAAAAGAAGCATGAAAATTTGTGTCAATTGCAATATTGAATATGAAAGCGGCAATTTTTGTTTGAATTGCGGTAAACAACTGACAAACAAAGAAATAAAATCTAATGTGTGCAACATTTGCGGTGAAAGTATTCCTCAAGGAGCTATCTGCTGTCCAAAATGTGGTAATAGGATTTATGCGCCCTCATGCTTAAACTGCGGTAATATTATAAGTGCCGAAGACGAAAATTGCAGTTTTTGCGGAAAAACTTTAACGAGGGAGGATTACAACAACGTTATCAGTACAAGATATTCCATAAAAAAATCTCCCGTCATCATTGCGCAATATCCTGAGCCAATGTACATCGCCGGCACGGAATATATTCCTAACGTAAAATTAGACAGAGATAACGGTATTTTTGAAATTTCAGGAAAATCAATTCCCGAAGATGCAGTAAAATTTTACGAGCCTATTATTGAATGGATTAAAAATTATATTGAAGATCCGTTGGAAAAAACGGTTTTCAGTTTCAAAATGACTTATTTCAATACCACGACTTCAAAAATATTTCTCGGCATCGTTCAAAAATTGGAAAAAATTAATCCTCGAGCACAAGTTCATCTCAAATGGTATTATGCCGAAGAAGACGAAGAAATGGAAGAATTCGGTGAGGTAATCAGCGAAATTCTAAACATTAACATCGAAATGATTCCCGTTGAATACAACGACGAAGAGGAATTAGACTCTTAAAAAAAAGCAAAATCTCTTTTTTTTCTTTTTTAAAAACTTTTTTTTATAATACTTTGGCTAATTGACGCATTTCTTCGATGGATTTCATGCGTTTTTTGTAGATGCAAACCGAAATTATCACTGTTATAACAAGAGCCACAAGACTCGACCAAATAAACAGCAAATCAGGACTTGCAATTGTAATATTAAATGCCATAGAAACCGAATCCACAAGTTTTTTAACACCCAAAATAAGAGTAACCCAAGTAACGATTATCATCATCAGATTAGAGAATTTACCGTTTAAATGTTCGATTCCCATTACTTTGGCATTGTTGATAACCGTAAACAAAAACACGCAAATAAAAGGCAAAATCAAACCGTTGAAAGCTTGAGCAGCTACAATTGCCGGCACGGGTTTTACTTGCAAAAATCCCAAAACCACACCGACAGCCAAAACCATATAAGCAATCCATTGAAAAGAATTTGCTTTTTCGGGAGTTCCGTCCGCTTTTTTTCTTTCAAAAATGCTTCTTGCCGTTAAAGTCGAGACAAGCGAAGAGGTAATGGCACTCGTAAAACCGGCGGCAAACATTCCGAAACCGAAAATATAACCTGCCCACTGACCGATTTGTTTTGCTAAAGTCTGTGTTAAAAGTAAATACGAAAAGTCCATGTTTTCAACGACTTCCGGCGTTAAACCTCTTGTCATTTGAGTTCCTACAACCAAAATAGCCATCGAAATTATACCGCCCAAAATCACTGAAACGCCGATTCCCACACGCATATCTCTTACCGTAGTATCCTTTTGAACAACGTTAGAGCCCAAAAACAAATCATACGGCACAACCGTCGTACCAACTAATCCCAAAACCAAAAGTCCCGCTTCAGGCACGTCAGGAAAACTCGGAACAAATAATCCGTGAGCCAACTCCCCTACCGGCGGGTCAGCCAAAAAAGCCGTCGTTATAAAAGTAATTCCCATTATAAAAACGAAAATACCCATGAAATTAGCCGTCGAACGCAGAGATTTCAAACTCAAGGCAACACCAACAACAAGGGCTATCGTTGTAACAATCAAGCGTTTACCTAATCCGGGGAAAATAAGGGCAAGACCTTCGGCGGCTCCAAGAATATTGCCAGCCTCATACGCCGTACAACCGAGAATTATGGCGCCGACAATCAAAACCAAAACAGGAATTTGTCCGCGGCTGCCTTGAAAATGAAGTTTTATCGCCTGACCTAAATTCATTTTGGAATAAATAGCAGCCCTTGCGCTCGCCTCCTGCAAAACAAGACAGGCAATCGTAGCAAAAACCAACGCCCACAACAGCTGGAACTGAAAATCAGCACCCGCTTTGGTTGCAGTCGTAACTGTACCCGGTCCGATAAAGGCCGCAGAGATAATAGACCACAGTAGGATATTCATAAACCTACTTTTAAATTTTGTCAGTTTTTCGCCCATCTTTAGTTTGTATTTTGTTAATAATACTATAAAAATTATGCCAAAAACAAAATAAACGTATTTATCCATATTTTTTTTCAAATTCAATTTTTTAGGTTAAATTTGCAGTGTTAAAAACACAATTAAAAAACAGTTATATATATGAAAAAAATAGTTTTAATGTTTGCCGTGCTTTTTCTTGCACTATATGTTAAAGCCGGTGAAATCAAGATTACAAGTCCCGACGGTAAAATCACCGTTATCGTAGAAAATGACAACGGAAAACCGTCGTACAAAGTTCTTTTAGAGAACAAAATTTTTATAAAAAATTCGCCTTTAGGAATAAAAACCAATATCGGCGATTTTTCACAAAATCTCAAAACATTAGCACCGGAAATCTCTAAAACCTCAAAAGAATACCGCCTGAAAAACATAAAACAAAGTCTGGTTAATTTCAATGCTACAACAGCCGTAATCCCGTTTGAACAAGAAGGCAAAAAAGTTATGGAAGTAATTTTTTCGGTTTCTGACAAAGACGTTGCCTTCAGATACAGAATTTTACCTAAAGGCGAAACAAGAGTTTGCGTTGTAGAGGAAGAATTAAGCGGTTTTTCACTCCCGGAATCCACCACGACATTTCTCTGCCCGCAGTCAAAACCGATGGGCGGATTTGCCAGAACTTCACCGAGTTACGAAACTCCTTACAGTCTGGACGAGGCCACAGGCAAAAACGGTTGGGGCGAAGGTTACACTTTCCCGTGCCTTTTCAAAAATGCCTCTGACGGGTGGATTTTAATCAGCGAAACCGGCACTGACGGCGGTTATGTAGGTTGCAGACTTCTCAACAAATCAAATGCCGATTACAAAATCGGTTTTCCACAGCAAGGAGAATGTAACGGTATCGGTTCTATAACGCCCGCAATGTCGCTGCCCGGCGAAACACCTTGGCGCACAATCACTTTGGGCAAAACCTTAAAAAATATCGTAGAAACCACGGTTGCATTCGATTTAACGGAGCAAAAATACAGAGCCTCAAGAGATTACACCTACGGCAAAGGTTCATGGAGTTGGATTATCGGTATGGACGGCAGCTGCAATTATGACGAGCAAAAACGTTACATTGATTTTTCCGCAGCAATGGGCTACCAAAGCGTTTTGATTGACGCATTTTGGGACAAACAAATCGGTTATGACAAAATCCGCGAACTTGCTGATTACGGAAGAGAAAAAGGCGTAGGATTGTTTTTATGGTACAATTCTAACGGAAGTTGGAACGATGCTTTTCAAACTCCTATCGACAAAATGAACAATTCCCTTAACCGCAGAAAAGAGATGAAATGGCTTCAAGAAACCGGTATCCGTGGCATCAAAGTAGACTTTTTCGGCGGTGACAAACAAAACATGATGCAACTTTATCAAGACATTTTGTCGGATGCCAACGATTTCGGTTTGTTGGTAATTTTCCACGGCTGCACTCTGCCCAGAGGTTGGGAAAAAATGTATCCTAACTATGCGGCTTCTGAGGCTGTTTTGGCGTCAGAAAACTTACATTTCGGACAAGGCTCATGCGATAACGAAGCTAAAAATGCCACTATCCATCCTTTTATCCGCAACACAGTCGGCTCTATGGACTTCGGCGGAAGCACTTTGAATAAGTTTTACAGCGCTGACAATCAGCACGGAACAAAACGCATGACATCAGATGTTTTTGCACTTTCAACGGCAGTTTTGTTTCAGAGTGCGGTTCAGCATTTTGCACTTGCTCCCAACAATTTAACCGATGCACCCGCTTGGGCAATCGACTTTATGAAAAAAATTCCCACAGTTTGGGACGAAGTTAAATTTATCGACGGTTATCCGGGCAAATACATTATTTTGGCACGCCGCAGCGGTGATAAATGGTATATTGCCGGTGTTAATGCCGAAAACCAAACGTTAGTAAAAACGATTGATTTGCCGATGTTAAAAGCCGAAACTACGGTAAAACTTTACAGCGACGATGCTAAACTCAACGGCTCACTGAAAGAAGTTAAAACCTCAAAAAAACAGCAACTTACAATCACTATCCCCTGCAATGGCGGTGTAGTAATCATGAACTAAAAAAAGAAAAGGAATTTTCCGAAAAAGTTTTTGTTTCGGAAAATTCCTTTTTATTTAAAAAGCTTTTTTTAAAAGAAAAAACTTCTTTTTTTCTAATTATTTCAACAATGCCAATGTTTTTCTAAGGCGTTTGAATGCTTCTTCGATTCTGTCAAAACCGACAACATAACTCATTCTAATACAAGAATCTACACCGAAAGCACCACCGGCAACTGTAGCAACGTGAGCCTCGTTCAAGAGGAAATCTGCCAATTCAAACGAATTTTCGATTTTTTTGCCGTTAAAACTTTTTCCGATATAAGAGCTGAAATCTGCAAAACAATAGAATGTAGCTGGCGGAACGTTGAGTTTTACGCCCGGAAGACTACGCAAGCCTTCAACCATCATATCACGGCGTTTCAAAAGGATTTCGTTGTTAGAGGCGATAATTGACTGATCTCCGTTAAGAGCCTCAATAGCAGCTCTTTGAGCGATAGAACACGTACCTGAAGTAGTTTGACCCTGAAGTTTTTTAACAGCCTTTGCAATTTCGGGAGTAGAGGCCATATAACCGATTCTCCAGCCGGTCATAGCGTAAGCTTTTGAAAGACCGTTAATTACAACAGTCTGATTTTTAACGCCTTCAAACTGAGCAATCGTTTCGTGTTTTCCGTCGTAAGTCAAATGTTCGTAAATTTCATCCGAAATAATAGCAATTTCAGGATGCTTTGCCAAAACATCAGCAAGAGCTTTAAGCTCCTCTTTCGTGTAAATGCTTCCTGAAGGGTTTGACGGGTCGTTGAGAACGAAACCGTGAGTCTTGTCGGTAATAGCATTTTCCAATTGTTCAGGCGTAATTTTATAATAATTTTCAGCCTTTCCTTCAATTATTACGGGAGTTGCATTGCAAAGATGTGCTAATTCAATGTACGAAACCCAATAAGGAGTCGGAATTATCACTTCATCACCTTCCTGAAAAAGAACTTGAAAAACGTTAGCAAGACATTGTTTAGCACCTGTTGAAACAACGATTTGATTTTCAGCATAATCAAGATTGTTTTCACGCTTGAATTTAGCTTGAACAGCTTTTATCAAATCCTTATAACCCGGAACGGGGCTGTAAAAAGAAAAGTTCTCGTCGATAGCCTTTTTAGCAGCTTGTTTTACATTATCCGGTGTAAAAAAGTCCGGCTGACCGACAGTCAGGTTTACTACGTCAACGCCTTTCTCCTTGAGTTCGGCACTTTTTTGACTCATTGCAAGAGTCTGCGACTCAGCAACTCTGTTAATTCTTGAAGATAATCTCATTTTTGATGAATTTTTATCAATTTATACTGCGCAAAAATAAAAATTTCTTTGAAAATTAATATAAATTAAACGTTATTTTTCTAAAGCGGATCAACATTAATGCTGATTATCAATCCCGCTTTCAAAGCCATGGACTTTGTATAATTAACGGCGTCAAGAATTATTTTTTTAGCTTGCTGACCGTAATGTTTTCTACTGATTTTCAACATAATTTCTTTAATATAAAGGTTTTGAATCCGCGAAACGAGCGGAAATTCCGGTCCCATAACTCCTGAAGAAAAAACTTTCCTCAAATTAGAAGCTAACATCATGGCGCACCGGCTCATTTCAGCCTCGTCCTTGTGTTTAATCTGAATTTTTATCAAACGGGTGTAAGGCGGATATGCGAAACGGTTTCTCTCTGCAATCAGCCTTGCATACATATTCTTGTAATTATGACTTACGACATCTTTAAAAATCTCATTTTCAGGATTTGAGGTTTGAATTACGACCCGTGAGCCCTCAAGATGTCGCCCTACCCTACCGCTGACTTGAGTCAGTTGCTGAAAAGTTTTTTCTTCAGCCCTGAAATCAGGGAAAAACAACATCGTATCAGCATCAAGTATGCCGCAAAGCGTAAGCCGCTTAAAATCAAATCCTTTTGAAATCATTTGCGTACCTGTCAAAATGTCAGTTGAGCCGTTTTCAAAATCGTAAATCACTTGTTCAAACTTTGACCTTGAGGTTGTGATATCAGCGTCAAGACGGGAAATTTTTGCCTCAGGGAAAAAAATTTTAATTTCATCTTCGACTTTTTCGGTTCCGAAACCCTTGGTAATCAGAACACTATCATTACAAGCCGAACATTTTTTCGGCATATCGGTAACATAACCGCAATGATGACAAACAAGACGGTTTTCCCGCTTATGATAAGTCAAAGTAACATCGCAATTCTCGCAAACGGGAATCCAACCGCAAGAAGAACACTCCACGTAAGGAGAAAATCCGCGTCTGTTACGGTAAAGTATAGTTTGCTTTTTTTCAGCAATATTTTTTTCAATTCTTTTAATCAGACCATCATAAAACAAGGACTTCATCTGTCCCCTTTTTTGAGCAGTCCGCGTATTAACAATTTCTATTTCAGGGAGTTTGAAATCTGCATAACGGGAAGACAGTTCAACCAAAGAATACTTTCCCGTCGTAGCGTTAAAATAAGTTTCAAAAGAAGGCGTTGCCGAGCCTAAAAGCACTTTAGCAGAATGGAAACCCGCTAAAACCAAAGCGCAATCCCTCGCATTATATCTCGGCTGAGGATCGGCTTGTTTGTAAGAACTTTCATGCTCTTCATCCACTATTATAAGTCCTAAATCGCTGAAAGGCAAAAAGATAGAAGACCTTACCCCGACAATAAGTTTGTAAGAGGAAAGATTATCCTTATCAACAAGATTTTGCCAAATTTCGGAACGTTCATAATCCGAAATTTTAGAATGGTAAATTCCGACTTTGGAGCCGAAAACTTTTTGTAAACGTCTGATAATCTGAGAAGTAAGTACAATTTCAGGCAAAAGATAAAGCACTTGTTTGCCTAAAGAAAGATATTTGTCGATAAGGCGGATATAAATTTCGGTTTTGCCGCTGCCCGTAACTCCAAAAAGCAAAGCTGCATTTTTTTCTAAAAAACTGCTTTCTATTTTTTCTAACGCATTTTTCTGAGTTTCAGTAAGTTCATGATAAAGTTCCAAATCGCCCTCATACATGGAAAGACGGCTGACTTCACGTTCTTCTTCCAAAAGTATTTGCTTATCAATCAAAGAGTTAAGCGAAGATGACGAAAATTTTGAATCGGAAAATCTTTTTTTATCAATTTCTCCGAATGAAACGATTTTAGAATCCTCAGCCAGAAAACCCGATTGAGAAAAATAATAATACAAAATTTCAGCTTGCTTCGGAGCTCTCTTAGACAATTCATCCAAAAGCGTAATTATCTGTTTTTCAGAATGGAACAGATTTTTGTTAAGTGATAAAAATTTTTCAGTTTTAGGACGGAATTTTTCCTGAATAACTTTATCGGCAACAAGATAACCGTTAAAAATAAGATTTTTTACTAAAGAAATATTGTTTTTTAACCCCGTATATTTTCCCACTTTTGAGAGTTCCAACTCTGTTAAACTCGGAGTAAAAGCTCCCAAAAGCTGAACCTCTTTCGGTTTCAACTCGTTGAAATCCAAAGGTTTAGCAGTTCTAAAAAGTAATGTTTGGGATTCCAATTTCAACATTGCCGGCACAGCGGCACGATAAACCTCGCCTACCGAACACATATAATAGGAAGCAATCCAATCCCAAAACTTGAGTTGGATTGCATTTATTATAGGTTTGGAATCTAAAACTTCTAAGATTTCCTTTATCTCAAAATCGCCTTCGGCAGTATCATCTACAGAATAAACGACAGCCGAATATAATTTGCTTTTACCGAAGGGTACAACGACACGACTTCCTACAAAGCAAAGATTTTGAAATGTTTCGGGAATTGCATAAGTAAACAATTGCGGTAAAGACAATGGTAATATAACTTTCGCAAATTTCCGAAACATCAGATGTTATTAAAAATTACAAATCAAATACTAAATTTTAGTTTCAGGATAACCGCCTTGCTTCTTGTAACCTGAACTCTTATAACCCGGATTCTTCAATCTGTTAGGAACTGACTGAACAGGACGTATCAACAAAGTTTTCGCTCCTTGTTTCAAAACTTCAAATTCCAAACGCCTATTGAATCTTGTTGACTCTTTATCAACAACACCGTTATATAAATTATAAGTCATCGGATTTTCTTCACCACATGATGCAGCTTCAACTTGAGAAACAACATTAACTTTTTTCCCCTTCAAATAATCAACGGCAGCATTTGCTCTCTTGAGTCCGAGTCCGTAGTTGAAAAATGCGGGACCCTCTGAATCGCAATAACCAATTATCTGAATTTTAGCAGTTGTGTTTTCGTTCAAGTAATCTGCCAATTTATCCAAATCTTCATCCTTTGAAATAATCATCTTATCATCAGCGAAGTCGAAATAGATGTCATGAATCTCAATTGTGTAATCATATTTTGATTCATCTCCATCGGTAATTTGTTCGCCCGATACAACAATGTCTTGGGGACATTCAAATCCCGGATCAAGTTTCACAGTCTTGTAATCTTGCTCAGGGGCAGCACCAAAGGCAACATCAAAAATTTCAGAGAAAACCTCACTACCATTTTTATAAGCGGTCAATGTATAATTGTGTCCGCGGTAAGTATTGATTTTATATTCACCAGTTGTATTATCGGGAGTATATTCAAAATCCTCTCCGGTACTATTGTCACGAACTTTTATAAGACCTTTATAATACTCTTTTGAACAATCCTCAACTTTTGCGTTAAGAATAGTAGTTTCAGTTTTCATCAAAGCACTCGGTCCGAAAACATAAAGGTCTGAGGCACCCATACCGTTAGCTCTTGTTGAAGAGAAATAAATCTTTCCGTCAGAGGTTTTGCTCATGAAAACCTCGTCAGCACAAGTATTAACGGGATAACCTAAATTCTCTGGCTCTGACCAATTTGTTAAATCGCCGGTAGATTTAAACATATCGTAACCGCCCATACCTTTATGACCTTTTGAACTAAAATACAATGTACCGTCATCAGCAATATAAGCTCCTTCCTCATCTTGATCAGTATTGATAACACTTCCCAAATTTACGGCAGGACCCCACTCGCCATCTACACGCTCCGAAACATAAAGGTCTAAACCACCGTAACCGCCAGGGCGATTGCTCGTAAAATACAATTTAGAACCGTCTTTAGAAATGTCTGCGTGAGTTTCACGGTAATTAGTATTGATATTAGAGTTCAACTCTACGGGTTCGCCCCAAGAATTGCCCTGTTTCTTTGATACCATAATCGTTCCGTTCATCTCATCATTATAAATGTACATTTCGTTGCCGTCATTAGAGATGCTAAGAACCGAAATATGCGTGCCTACCAAATTAATGTTAGAATTAAGAGGTTGAGGATCTACAAATGTGCCCGTTGTATTATCACGCGTACATTTGAAAATATTTTCATCATACGCATTATCATCCTCCATCTCATGTCCTTCTATTTTTTTACGTGAAGTATAATACAACTCGTTACCAGATTTAGTAACAACAGGCGAATTGTTAGCCTCACTACCGTTTACAAAAGCACCTAAATTGAGCGCAACCCAATCCTTAGGATTAGCTTTGGACTCTACTGAATAATTACAAAGGTCAATCTCTTGTTGAACTTTGTCCTTCAAATCTTTTTTCTTAACATTCTCTTTCAAAGGATTAAGTACATTAAGAGCTTCATTCACCTTGTCTGACTGTCTCAACGCACTTGCTAAATACAACTGCGAGGTCTGAGCAAGAGGCTTTTTTGCCTTCTGCTTGTCAGTATATAAACTTTCAGCCTTTTTTAATTCCTGAACAGCCAAGTCTTTCTTGCCGGTTTGCAAATAACAATATCCTAATTGTGAATGATAATAAGGATTTTCCGGCTTACTCTCTGTTAATTGTTTATAATTTTTAACCGCCGTAGCCCAATCATTGCTGTTAAAAGCAACTTCCGCATCATTTATTACCGTCTTGTCCTGCGCCGAAACATTCTCAGATGAAAGCACCCCGACCGCAGTCATCAATACCAACGATAATGATAAAAGCTTGTTTTTCATATTTTTTTTAAGTTAGGACTTTATGATTAAACTCTTATTTTTTCCTTTAATAATCGCACAAAGATAATAATCTTTTCAATCAACAAAAAATTTTTTTTCAAATCTTTTAAGTTTTTTTAGCAAAAAATCACTATCTTATCTTAAACTATTCATTATCAGAATAATAAACCTCAGGCAATTTTCTCAAATTGTACTGAGATGCCATAATTTCCCCATATGCACCTGCCGAAGAGAACGATAATAAGTCGCCTCTTGAAGTCCCCTTCAGTTCCAAATGTTTCACAAAAACGTCAGTTGATTCGCAAATCGGACCCACAACATCATAAATTTTTGTCTCTGAAGATTGCGATGTCAAATTCTCAATTTTGTGATATGCGCCGTACAATGCGGGACGGATAAGGTCGGTAAAACCGGCGTCCAAAATCGCAAAATTAGTTTCTCTGGCAGGTTTAATGTACAAAACCTTTGAAATTAATTTGCCGCATTGCGCAACTACTGAGCGTCCTAATTCAAAATGAACTCTCTGACCTTTACGCACTTTCAAATTTTGATTTATCAGCGAGAAGAATTTTTGGAATTCAGGTACAGGATTTTCCTCCGGGTTGTAATAATCAATACCTAAACCGCCACCTAAATTAATCTCAGGCAACTCGTAACCCAAAGCAAGAAGTTTTTCCTGCATCTCGTTACTACGCTCACAAAGCAATTTAAAAGGCTCAAAATCAAGTATTTGAGAACCAATATGATAATGAAGTCCGATTAATTTTATGTTTTTGAAACCGGAAATCTCTTTGATGGTATTCTCCAAAAAATTAAAATCTATACCGAACTTACTGTCAGCCAAGCCCGTATTGATTTTCTGATTGGTGTGTGCGTCAATACCCGGATTAAGCCTCAAAGCTATTTGCGCTGTCTTGCCAAGCGAGAAAGCCAAGGAATTAATCACTTCGATTTCTTGAACCGACTCACAGTTAAAACAGAAAATACCGCATTTCAAAGCCGAAATTATCTCGCCGTCACTTTTGCCGACTCCCGCAAAAACTATTTTTGAAGGTTCAAAACCACATTCGGCTGCCTTTAAAACCTCGTTTCCGCTAACACAATCGGCTCCGAAACCATAGGAACTTATAAGACGCAAAATTTTTTCATTAGCATTGGCCTTAACAGCATAATGAACATTATAACCGTATTTATCAGCCTCTTTTTTTAAGGTTTCAAGAGTAAGGCGCAACAAGCCTAAATCGTAATAATAAAAAGGTGTTTGAAAAGTTTTAAATTTGTTAATTAAATCGCTGCTATACATTATTGATTTTTTTTTGACCGACGTTAAATTTTTTTTATGCAACACTTTGCCGTTAAATATTAAAAAGTGTTTTTAAAAACTAAAAAAAATTTCACGAGGGTTTGGGTTTACGGCTGCAAATTTATACTAATTTTTCTAAAAATCAGCGTTTTAAATCAAATTTTAAACAAAAATATTTCTTATATATCGTATTAATAACCAACAAATTACAAAAAAAATCAATTAAAATTGCAATTTATTTTTTAGATTTGTAAAAAAAAAATTAAATTTGAAAACTCTAAAATGCTGTAATCGTGTTAGAAGTTTTTGCAAAAAAACAAAAAAACGGCAATAAATTTGATAACAGAATTGTTAAGATAACGGCAGATAATTTAAAGGAAAAATGAAGACACCGGAGAAAATATCCGTCAAACTGAAATTCAGAATAATGCTGATCTGTTTTGCCGTATATGCGGTATTTACGGGTCTGTCTTTTTTGTATCTGATTAACCGCTACAACTCGGTTGAAAATAGTTACGCTAAAGAAATAAAGCTCAAAAACGACATTTCAGAATTACGCAACACTCAGTACGAATTGTTTAATTCGTATTCCGGCAAAAAAGACAAGGAAAAAGAAGATTCCCTGTTAAACGGAATCGGAATAATATGCACAAGTATTGAGGAAGGCATCAAATCATTAGAAGAAAACAAACTTTCAGATAACAGAAAAATTCTTCAATCAATAAAAATCCTCAAAGAAGAATTTGAAACATACAAGGTAAAAATCAGCGACATAGGAAAAATAGAAAATGAAATCAACGCTTTGACACAAGACGGCGGAAGACTCGCCTCAAACAGAAAAACCGTTGAAAAAACTATTTTTCAGTTCACTCTTGCCGGTATCAACAAGATGTTTGAAGAGGCAGAAAAATACGAGGCTGAATTTATCAACACAAAAAAAATCGAACTTTACAAAAAGTTCAACAAACAGATAGAAAGTATCAACAATAACCTCAAAAGCGTTAATAGTCCTAACATTCTGATACGCTACCAGATACAAAAACTTATGGACCAATTGTCGGAATACAAAATGACGTTTAACTTATTGTTTTCCAAACAATTGCTAATGGGCTTGGACTCTTACGAAGGTTACAAGGGCACTGCTAATGCTCAAATCAAAACGATGAGCGTAAATTTGGAAGAACTCATGGTGGAGGCTGATATTATCAGAGAAAAAATTCACTCGGGAACAATTCTCCAAATTATTATCTCTCAAGCAGTTGTAATAATACTCGGTATCTCGTTTTTCTTGATTTTGTTTTGGTCGGTTAATACTCCGATTAATAAGATGAACGTTTACCTTCAAAGACTTCTCAAAGGCGAACTCGTAAAACCCGAAGTTGATGAAACAAGCACCAACGAAATGGACGTTATGAGTATCCGTTTGAAAGAATTTGTGGAAAACCTCAAAGAAAAACAAATTTTCACAGAAGACATCGGAAACGGCAAAAAAGACAAAGGTTTTAAACTTCTTTCGGAAAACGATGAACTCGGCAATTCGCTGATTAACATGAAGAAAAACCTTGAAAAAGAAGAAGAGGAACAAAGAAAACGCAGACGTGAAGATGAAATTCAGGATAAAATCAACATCGGTCTTGCCGAATTCGGTAACATTTTAAGAAAAAACAACAGCGATTTGGACGCTCTGTGCAACGAAACAATCCGCAATTTGATTCATTACATGGAGGCCAATTACGGTGCAATTTATATTTACATCGACGAGGAAGGCGAAGAACCTTATCTTGAGATGAAAGCCACTTACGCTGCCGACAGAAAAAAATTCATTCAGAAAAGAATCAATCTTTACGAGGGAATTGTCGGAACGTGCGCCGTTGAAAAAACAATGCAGATAATTGACGATATTCCAAAGGATTACGTTAAAATAGGTTCGGGTTTCGGCAACACAGCTCCGGGCAATTTAATTGTAATTCCGCTGATGCTGAACGAAGAGATTTTCGGCGTAATAGAATTATGCAAAACCGAAAAATTTGAACCGCACAGAATCAAATTTTTGGAAAGACTTTCTGAGGATATTGCAAGTACGATTTCATACGTAAAAGTCAATACCAAAAACCTTTATAAACTTAAAGAAAAAGGCAAAAGGCTTGACGATTATACAAAACGTCTGCACAAATCCAAAAACGAGGTCGCTCAAAAAACAGAAGCGATGAAAATTTTACAGGAAGAGGTCGATAAACTCAAAAAAGAAAACGCAAGACTTAAAGAAGAAAAACTTGAAGTCGAAAAGAAATTAGTGAGCAAGAAAAGATAAATATGGAGGACAACAAAATACATAAATTAAATACGGTAAGATGGAAAGCCGTTTTTAGCGCGGTATTAGGGGCTGTGTTCCTTTCCGTAGCCATAATGGTTGTCCAAGACAGGATACTTTTGTCAAGAATTACCGATTACAACAAGCTTAACACCAATATCGTCAATGACAAATACGTCGAAAAATTTGAGTTTATGCTCAATAGGACGATTATAAAACTCCAAACCGAGGCTGAAAATATTTCGGAACAAACCACTCAGTTCGGATTCGGAGCAAAAAAAATTACGCAAAAAATGTTTCTGAAATTTTTGGAAACCGACCCCACTGTCAAAGCCGTTTTCATAATTTCGGAACCGTATATTTTTGACAATTCCGACAGTTTGTTGGTCAATACAAATCCCGGTTTTCCCATCGGCTGGTATGCAAAATACATTCATCACGAAAATATCGGCACACCGGAGGTTTCTAACGACATTCAAAGCACTTCAATCGAGGTTTACGACCTGTACAGAAGCATCAAACACGATTTAACGCCGAAGGTCATAAGCCTTAAAAACGATGCGGATATCTCTAACGTAATCGTCTGCCTCGTACCGATTTTTACAAAAGGTAAATTCAGCGGAATAGTCGGAATCGACATCGACCAAAAATATCACAGAAATATTCTTGACGAACAAATTCCGGCGGAAAATACGTTTTACATTGCCGACAGCACGGGAAATATTTTTTATAGCCGCAACAAAGATTATCAAAACCGAAATATCCATGAAATCCTACGTTTTACGGAAGAAAAACTCAATATTATGCAAAAAACTTCCGAAAATCTTCAGGTTGATATGGAATACGAACTCGTTGAAAATAACAACGAAAAGGTTTATATTCACAACAAAAAAATATCCCTTGCCTGCAACAAAGATAATTTTACGATGATTTCCATAACGCCTTGGAAAGCGGTCAGACAAGCTCAAAACCGTGCCGTTACCAAAGCGGTTATCATTATTTTGATTGTCTTGACTATTTTTATAACGTTTATAACAATAGTATCAAGACACTTGTCAAAACCGATGACTTACATCAGAGAACTGATTGCAAGTCTTTCAAGAGGCGATTTTAATGCGCAGCAAAAAATTCAGAAAAAATTTCACGGCAGAGTCTCAAAAGAATATGCCCTTATTATCGAAAACATCAACCGCTTGGGCGAATCCTTGAAAGTTACGGCAGAATTTGCCTCTGCCATCAAAGACGGCAACCTCGAAAAAGATTACGACAAGTCAATCAAAAACAATGCAATCGGTAATGCGCTCATAGGCATGAAAGAAAACCTTCTGAACAATAACCGCAAGGAAAAAGAACGTATAGCAGAAGAAAAACGAAATCAATGGGCAACCGAAGGACACTCTATTTTCAGTGATATTTTAAGAAATAACGTTTCGGACATCAGAAAACTCAGCAATGCCGTTATTGACAAATTAGTACCGTATATTAATGTTATTCAAGGCGGTATGTTTATCAGAACGACAATGCCGGAGGACAACAAAACGGAATGTTTTGAACTTTATGCCGTTTTCGCATACGGACACGAAAGATTCCACAAAAAAATCCTCAAACTCGATGAAGGAATGATTGGTGCGTGCGCCATGGAAAAACACACGATTATTCTCAATAACATTCCCGAAAACTATACCGACATAAGTTCGGGTTTAGGACAAGCAAAACCGAAATCCATAATTTTCGTACCGCTTGTTTACAACGATTATTTGTACGGAGTTTTGGAATTGGCATCTTTCAAAGATTTTCAAGAATATCAAATACAATTCGTTGAAAGAATTTCTGAAAACATCGCCTCCACAATCGCAAACGCAAAAATCAACGAGCAGACCAATATCCTGCTCAAACAGAGCCGTTTGCAATCAAAACAAATGGAGGAAAAAGAAGACCAGCTCAAGAGCGAAATCGAATCCCTGAACAACCTTTTGAACGCTGTTCAGATGGAATTTGACGAACTCGAACAGGTAAACAATGCAATGAACAAATCAATGATGGTTGCTATTTTTTCTACAAAAGGCGACACGCTCGAAGCCAACAGAAAATTTGCATTGCGTTATACTCTTGATGTCAATGATATACGCAGAAAAAATGTTTACGAAATACTACAATTAACGCTTTCTAAATACGACGAATTCAAGAAAATTTGGGACAGCGTAAAACAGGGTCAAACTGAAACTTACAACATTGAGTTCAAAATCAACAACTCAACCAGAAAAATCAGAAATATGTTTGTACCCATTTACAACAAAGAAAATGCGATAGAGAGAATTTTCTGTCTCGCAACCGATATTACCGGTCAACAAAACACCGAATCCGAACTCGAAAAAATGAAAAAACAACTAAAAGACAATGCTACCGAAAACTCTGTTCTCAAGCAAACTATAAAACGGAAAGATATTGAAATTGACGAACTCAACAAAGATATTTCCGATTTAAGACAACAAAATGTAGACAACAAAAACAAACTTGATAAAGCCTCTTCAAGCGCACAATTTTTCAAGAGAGAACTCGAAAAACGTATTTCTAAATTCAGAAAAATTGAGGCTTCGCTTAAAGACAAAGTTAAGAATTTAGAAGGGCGTTTGGGCATCGTAAAAGACAATACGAAAAATGCCGATATTAACAACCCCGAAAACGAAACCAAAAAAGACTAATCATGTTAAACAAAGTAATTATATTATTAATCGGGATTCAGACAATCTTCGGTATAAAACAATACGAGGATCAAACCAAGACTCTGGAAATCGTGCTCAAATTTGCTGAGTTCACAACTTGGAATCGGCAAATGAGCGAAGATTTCATCGTACTCGTTGCCGAAAATGACGAATCCAAATACGAAAAAGCTGTAAAATATTTTGAAAACCAAGAATTTGAAGACAAAACAATCAAAACCATAAAACTTACAAATGAAACACAAATAACCGAAGCTGATGTTATTTTTATCGGTAACAATACCGACATCAACTTTGAAAAACTATCAGAAAAAATAAAAGAAAAACAAATCTTAACCATAACAACAGACAAAAATATGCTATCCAAAGGCTGTATGTTTTACATCAAAACCGGCGAACATGGCGTCGAATATTTGTACAACAGACATGCAGTCATAAAATCGGGACTAATGATTCAAGGCAGTTTGTTAGCCCCGGTTCATGAATGGAATTAATAACAACAATTAATCAAAAAATAACTGGAATATCATGAATTTTTTTGCAAATCTTTCAATCCGCAACAAGATTTTGGTAAGTTTTCTTGCCATCATGTTGCTGACAACGTTGATAATTTCGATTTCAATCGTTAAAATACACAGCGATTACTCCGATGATTATCTCAAAAAAACATATAGTTGCGTAGCCAAAACAATAAGCGAGCAATTAATGGGACAAGTCGATCTTCCTGTTAATAGCGAAGAAATAAACCGTGCCCTCAAAAGTCAGCTCGATATTTTGGAAGATGTGGAAAACGCTCAGGTTTTTAATCAAGCGGACTCCTTAGTTGCCGTTTACAACAAAGGTAACGCACTCTGGGAAAAACAAAAAGTCGAAAAAAATTCCAAAGCATATTATCAAGATGACTATCTCTACGTCATAGAACCCGGAATTTATAAAAACAAAATCAGAGTTATCGTCTATCTGAAAGTTTCAACAAAAGAACACACCCTCATTGAACTGAAATTTATCAGAAACATAATTTTCGTTTTAATAGGTTCGTCTCTGATGATACTTTTCGTTGTAATCTTGCTTCAAAGATACACCACTACGCCTTTGGTAAAATTAACGGAAAACATTCAAGAAATTACTCAAGAACAAAAATTCAATCAAAAAATCCAAACTCCTAAAGGCAACGACGAGATAACGGAACTTTACAATCAGTTCTCAATAATGCTTGATACAATCAACAAAAGAGAACAAGAGCGTGATGCCGCTAAAAAGAAAGAAGAATTTACAAACGAAATTTTCACCAAAGTCAATAAAGCTTCTTTCGATGCAATAATCGTGGCTGACAACGAACAAAGAATCAAGTTCTTCAACGTTGCCGCTGAAAAACTTTTCGGTTACAAATTCTCAGAAATCAAAGACAATTCTTTCATCAATTTAATCGTTCCTTTCGATAAAAGAGAAAGCAGTAAGGAAAGTTTCAGCAAAATTTTAGCAACAGGACAAAGCGTAGAAACCTTTGAAACTAAATCAATTAACAAAAATAATGAAAGTTTCGATTCGGAAGTTTCCATCAACTCTTACAAGTATGAAGACAAGAGCGGTGTCGTAATCACCGTAAAAGACATCACTGAAAGAAAAAAACGCGAAAAAGAACTCGTTGATGCTAAAAACAAAGCCGAAGAATCCGACAAACTCAAATCAGCATTCCTGGCTAACATGAGCCACGAAATCCGTACCCCGATGAACTCAATCCTCGGATTTTCAACGCTTCTTACCAAACCAGGTGTCTACGACAAACACAAAGAACAATATCTGGAATTAATCATCAACAGCGGCAAAAGCCTACTGAACTTGATTAACGATATAATTGATATTTCAAAAATCGAAGCAGGTCAGTTGAAAGTAAAACCAAGGAAAATAACTCTCAACCCGCTTATGAACGAAGTTTATATGTCGCATTACCAAATCAACGACATGAAAAACAAATCGTTTGAATTAAGGATGAAAAAAGCCATAGAAACGGACGACTTCAGCATCGAAACAGACCCGTTCCGACTCAAACAAATCCTCAACAACCTCATCGGCAACGCCATGAAATTTACCGAAAAAGGTTACATCGAGTTCGGTTACAAATTCAATAACCCCGAACAACTCCTTTTCTACGTGAAAGACACAGGCGTAGGAATGCCCGCCGATAAACTGAACTTAATCTTCCAACGCTTCGGTCAAATCGAACAAAAAGACGATAAAAACCAAAGCGGTACAGGGTTAGGCCTGACAATATCTAAAAAACTCGCTGAACTTTTAGGCGGCCAAATGTGGGTGGAATCAACCGAAGGCGAAGGCTCTACATTCTTCTTCACACTCCCATACGATGCCGACCTCAATACCGGCGACGAATACGGCGCATCATTAGTAGAAGATGGTAACGGTAGCCTCGAAAACAAAACTCTACTGGTGGCAGAAGACGAAGAAATGAATATCGTTTACATGAAAGAAATCCTCGCCGATACCAAAGCTAACGTCCTTTGGGCTAAAAACGGCGAAGAAGCCGTTAAATTAGCTAAAGAAAACCCATCAATAGATTTAATCCTGATGGATATCAAAATGCCTGTTATGAACGGATACGAAGCAACTCAAAAAATACGAGAATTCAATAAAAACGTCATAATAATAGCGCAAACAGCTTACGCCCTAACCGGCGAAAAAGAAAAAACTATCGAAGCCGGTTGCAACTACTACATCACTAAACCTATCGAAATAAAAATCCTTATGAACACAATTCAAGGATTCTTAAACCGAAAAAAATCTTAAAGTTATATCGCCTCATGCCGGCGGGGCAGTTCCCTTTTGAAAAAGGGAACTGCCCCCGCGGCTTGAGCGGCATTAACTTAAAATTTTTTTCCAGAGTTTGAATTCTAAATCTTTGCGGTTGAAAGGTTTGATTTCGTCTGATGAAGTTACAGTGTCGAAATTGTAAGCGAGTTCAGAGAGGAAGAAAGATGCGCGTTCGAGACCTTCGCCGAGGTTTATCATAACGACATCTCCGTCTTTTAACAAGCCTTTTTTGAGAGATTCAAAATATCCGCCGAGACCGATTGCCGAAGCAGGACCTATTTTTTCAAGTGTTTTGAAAGCCACTAAACGTGCGACATCAGCCGTTTTTTCTTCGTCGAAAGTGATGATTTCACCGCCTGAATTTTTGGTTAGGTCGGCGATAATAGGATATGTTCCGGGCACACCAGTTGCTAAGGTTTGAACTTTGGTTTTCGGATTTTGAATCTTCGGAAAATCTTGTTGCCAACCTTCGGGGAAGTTTTGACTTTTGGCTTTTTCCCAAGCCTGAGTCATCGGGTCGCAAAGGCTCGGCTGAACAGAAATAAATCTCGGACATTTATAATCGCCGAACTGAGAAACCTCGTGAATAGCTTTTTCAACCGCAATCGGTCCCGTGCCGCCGCTTAGCGCCTGAATATAAACCGTCGGCAACTCACCCGTTAATCTGAGCCACTCGTAAACCCAAGTTTTTTTGCTTTCAACCCTCAGCGGATCGGTATTGCCGATTGTCATCAAAATATTGTTTTTAGCGGTAAACTCACCCGCAATTTTTTTCGCAAAAGCATAGTCGCCTTTACAAATTACGGCTTTCTGTCCGTATGCGCTGACAGAGGCAATATTCTCTTTTACAGCATCTTGCGGCATAAAAACGTAAAGATTAATTCCCGCTTTTGCAAGATAATGTGAAAATGCGTTAGCCGTATTGCCGGTGCTTGCAACAGCATAATCGGTTACGCAGTTTTCTTTTAGAACCGATGCCGCCAACGTTCCGGCGATGTCCTTAAAAGTGCGCGTTCCGTCATTGAAATTATGACGCATAACGTAGACTTTCAACGTTTTGCCGTATTCTTTTTTTGCGACTTCTTCCAAAAAGTCCCAACGGCTGACGGGAGATACCCCCTCCCCTGCCGAAACGATATTTTTTTCATCGTCAAGAGGTAAAAAGTCGAAATAATGCCAAAGATTTTTAACGTCTTTCGCATTGAAAATAAGGTCTTTCAACTTCTCAGGCGAAGTTGTATATTTGGTATCAACAAAATTTTTACCACATTCGGGACATTTCTGCCCTAAATCAAACCATTCTTTGAAACTTTCGATTTTGTGTCCGCAGTTTTTGCAGACGAAATAATATTTTTTAGCCATTTTTACTCTGTTTAATTATTTCTAAATTTTGCTGCACATTCGTCGGAAATTCTTGTTTTTTCTTTTGCTGCATCGGATTTTGAATAATCAGCACCTTTGCGCAAAAATCTTAAACCTGACATAATAAAATCCGGCAACGCTTTTTCGGGGTCGCGTTTTTTAAGATTAAGCCCCAAATGAAATTTTTGAACGATTGGAACGTAGTAAGTTTCAACAAATTCGATAAGACTTCCGTCAGGGTCTTCAATATAAGTGAAATGTCCGGAAGCACCGCCCATATCAAAAATTTGCGCTTCGCTGTCGTAAGCCTCCGGGTTTGAATCGCATTTAAATTCAACGCCGAAATTTTTGCAATACTCCTTCAAATCTTTCATATTTCTGACATCGAAACAAATCTGAATAAATCCCGGATCGCCCCAAAGATGAGTCGTAAAATCATAAATATGTTTTAATTCACGGTCTGAATCCAGGAGTTGTACGAGTTCTATTTCGGAAGCGTTCAAAAAGTTAGAGAACGGACCTTTGCGTTTTTGAGAATGTCCGAGAAGGACTCTGCGGTATTTTTCTTCTCCGCCGGGCAGTTTTGCGAAATCCTCAAAAACATCGGTTTCATCATAAATTACGGTGTCGTAACCGAGAATATTTTTATAAAATTCTTTTGACTTTTCAATATCGCTGACACCAAGTATCGCACCAAAAGCACCGCCTGTTTTTGATTTAGTTTCGTTGAAAACAATATCGCTTTCTACGACTTCAAAAATGTTTCCGAAAGGATCTTTTACGAAGAAATGTTCTTTACCGTTAAGAGTTTTAGAGAAACTCGAAAGTAAAGAAAGATTGTCGTTTTTGAATTTTAAATAAGCGGCAGCAACGTTTTGACATTTGATTTTACCGATAAAAATACCGAGATCACCCAATTGCGGTTGAAAATCAAGTTCATGCGGGTCTCTTGAAGTGTATTGCCAAATTTCGAGACCGCCGCCGCCCTGCATATTATAAGCTAAAATAGTGTGCCGTGATTGCGGCTGATGATTTGTGTAAGGCTGCATTAAAGCGGCTTCACCGGGAGCATCGCTGAGCAGCACGTCAAAACCGAAATATTCTCTGTACCAGTCCCACGCCTGATAAACGTCAGTAACACCGATACCGAGTTGTTGTATTCCGCTGATTGAAAATGCCATTTTTGATAATGAGTTTTTTAATTTTAATTTTTTTATAGTGCAAAGTAAACAAAAATTTCTGAGAATACAACAGAAAATTAAAAAAAATATATAAATACAGTTTTTTTGCTATGAAAATCTTGAATTTTATTTTTGCATTTAGTTTTCTTATTAACTCTTTTTAATCCAATTTCAGCATCAATCCGCAATACCAAAAAATATAGGTTCGATGAAAAAAATTAGAGATTTGATTTTTGGAAGAAAATAATAGTTAAAACTTTGTAAACGCAAATAAAACAAAAAATTAGAACAAAAACGAATAATTTTTTTATTTTTTTTTATAATTTTGTTTCAAAATTTTTCAATAGAAAATGACAAAACAAACAATCGCAATAATTACCCTCGGTTGCAGCAAAAACCTTGTGGATTCCGAAGACCTTGCAACAAGGCTTTTTAACAATTATAATGTTCAGTACGATAACGCAGAAAACGCTGATATTGTGATAATTAACACTTGCGGATTTATCCTTGACGCTCAACAAGAAAGTATTGACGAAATACTTTTTTATGCTAAGGAAAAAACCGAAGGCAGAATTTCAAAACTTTTTGTATTCGGCTGTTTGTCAGAACGTTATAAAAAAGAATTGGAAAAAGAAATACCTGAATGTGATGAGTTTTTCGGCGTTAATTCCTTGGATGAAATTCTTAATAAATTAGAAAGCAACAATCCTGTAAAAGATGTCGCCCGAATAATTTCAACACCGAAACACACCGCTTACATAAAAGTTGCCGAAGGTTGCAACAGAATGTGTGCTTTTTGCGTAATTCCTTACATAAGAGGACGTTACGTATCAAGAAAAATCGAAGATATAGTTTCGGAAGTTAGAAAACTCGCTGAAAACGGCACAAAAGAGTTCAATCTCATCGCCCAAGATTTAAGTTATTACGGTTTTGACCTTTACGGAAAATACGCACTCCCCGATTTATTGAAACAACTTATTGAAATTGAAGGTGTTAAGTGGATTCGTCTGCATTACACTTATCCGAATAATTTTCCGTTGGAAGTTTTGAAATTGATGAAAAAAAGCGACAAAATATGCCGCTATTTAGACATTCCGATTCAGCACGTCTCTGACAAGATTTTAACAAAGATGAAACGCGGACATTCTAAGGACGAGACTGTTGCATTAATCAAAAAATTCAGAGCAGAAATTCCCGATATTGCACTTAGAACCACGTTGTTAGTCGGTTTTCCGGGCGAAACGGACAAAGACTTTGCCGAACTTGAAGAGTTTGTAAAAGAGGCTCAATTTGACCGTTTAGGCGTTTTTCAATACTCGCCCGAAGAGGGAACTTTTTCCGAGAAAAACTACCGCGACAACGTCTCAAAAAAGAAAAAACAAGAACGAGCCGATAGGATTATGCAAATTCAGCAGAAAATTTCGTTGGATTTGAATGTCAAAAAAATCGGAAAAGTTTTTGAAGTTTTAATTGACAGACAAGAGGGCGAATATTTTATCGGACGTACTCAATACGATTCGCCGGAGGTAGATTGCGAAGTTTTAATAAAAATTTCTGAAGCAAAAGATTTAAAAATCGGAAATTTTTATTCAGTGCAAATCACTGATGCTGAGGAGTTTGACTTATATGGCAAACCAAATGAATAAAAATGAACAAAATGAACGGTGCATTTTTCGAGAAAATCGCTTTATCTTTGTATCAGCAATAACAGAAAAATGCAATCATTCAAACTATTAATGGATTAAATAGTGAAACATTAAATTTTTTTTTCATTTGCAAGTCTTTTTATAATCAGTTTTTGTAAAATGCAAATGCAACCGTTTAATCAAATTAGAGACGAAGCCTCAGAATCCGAAAAGGTTCTGAGGTTTTTTATTTTTAGAAAAATTCATTTTTTTTCACAAAAATTAAAATGAACAAAATGAACGGAACATATTTGAAAAAAACTCCATACCTTTGTAATGTGAAAATCAAAGATGCTTTGGTTTACACGCAGTACTTAAAATTGAACTAAAATACTTGAACTTATAATTGATTTAATTGTTTTATTTGTTTTTTATTATTTTATTTTTACATTAATATTTTCATTTGCAAGTCTTTTTATAATCAGTTTTAGTACAAGTAATAACCTTTATCATATTTTACTCAATAAAAGCTCTTCGGAAGTTTCTTCCGAAGAGTTCTTTTTTTTTATTTTAAATCTCCTTCAAAAAATTTCCAAAGTTTATCATTAGGAACTTCAGCCGTTACGGAGATTTCTTTTTTGCTGACGGGATGAATAAATTCCACTTTTCGTGCGTGCAGTGAAAGTCCACCGTCGGGATTTGAACGCGGATAACCGTATTTCAAATCGCCTTTTACGGGGCATCCGATATTTGCTAACTGACAACGTATCTGGTGATGACGGCCTGTCAAAAGGTTGATTTCCCAAAGATAATAACGGTCGGAAACCGAAAGAATTTTATAATTCAAAATTGCTTTTTTGGCTTCCTTGTCCGTTTCTTTGGCGATAAAACTTTTGTTTAGTTTTTCGTTTTTCTTTAAGAAATTCTCGAGAGTGCCTTCGTCTTCTTTCGGACGGTTAGAGGTGATTGCCCAATAAGTTTTGTGAATTCCACCATCGCGAAACATTGCATTGAGCCTTGACAAAGCCTTACTTGTCCGCGCAAAAATCACAATACCTGAGGTCGGACGGTCTAAACGGTGGGTTAAACCTAAAAAAACTTCACCGGGTTTATTGTACTTTTCTTTAATGTACTTTTTAACCTTGTCGATAAGGGTTTGATCGCCCGTTTTATCGCCCTGAACTATCTCATTCACGGTTTTCGAGACGATTATAATATGATTGTCTTCGTAAATTACTTGCATTTTGTTTTATAATTATCAAACAAAAGTAGAACATTTTTTTGAAACAGTAAAACAAAAACTCGCCAAATCTGTGATTTTTTTATCAGATTTGGCGAGTTCTAATAAAATTTTAAGCAATTAAATCTCTCAACTAATCATCATGTTTGAAATAATCCAATATGTATAACAAGTTGTCAGACTGCTGTTTAAGTTTATCAGAATTGGCTGCAACCTCTTCTGAAATCGAAGCGAAATGCTGTGTCGTGGTATTAAACCTCTGAACTGCCGTATTAATTTGGTCGCTGCCTGAGGCCTGCTCCTGACACGCCGCCGCAATTTCCTGAACCAAAGTCGTAGTACGTTGCATTTTAGGCAAAGCCTTTGCAAAAGCATCTCCGGTTTGAATTGCAACGGATTGACCGCCAGAACTTACAGAATCAATTTCTTTTGCTGCTAATGCACATCTCTCAGCAAGTTTTCTAACCTCAGCTGCAACAACGGCGAAACCCTTACCGTGTTCACCGGCGCGTGCAGCTTCAACGGCAGCGTTAAGTGCCAAAATATTCGTTTGAAATGCAATTTCGTCAATAATGCTAATTTTTTCTGCAATATCACGCATTGCCTTTGTAGATTTTTCAGCAGTAACACTATACGCTTGAATTGTCTGAGATGTTTCAACGGCAATTTTTTGAGTCTCTTTGGCGTTATCGGAATTTTGCTGAATCGACGATGACATTTCCTCAATCGAAGAGCTGACTTCTTCGGCAGAGGCAGCCTGATCGTTTGCGGAATTACTCATTTGCTGACTTGCCCGATTCATCTCGGCACTTGTATCGGCAATCTCTGCCGCACAATTTTTAACCGAACTTACAATATTTCTCAAATTATCAACAAGATCGGCTACGGCATTGTTGAGTACTGCAATTTCATCTTTATTATCCGAACGCATCGCTTTAATAGTCAAATCACCTTTGGCAAGATTAACCGCATTTTTGATACCGGCTTTCAGCGGAATAACAGAACGCTTTCTAAAATCCCGAGACGCCATCAAATACATCAAAACGGAAATTAAAACGCCTATTATAATTGTTATCAGACATGATTCCGTATTTTTAGCGAGAGCCTTCGAGGTGTTTTTAATAACTCCTGCCGCAGAGGTCTGAAGTGTTGCCGCCGAAACAGAAATTTTTTCACGCAAAGCCGCTAATTCGGAAATATTACTTTCTCCGTTTGCCTGCAAATTAGCATTAACAATGGATAAAAACCTTTCAAACCCCTCCTTACAAGTTTTATAATCGGTTTGAATGGCCTCTTCCATATCACTGCCAATAAACTCAGATAAAGCATCTAATTTTGTCTGAGCCTTACGACAATTTTCCGAAGCGGCATTACGGTTTTCAATTTGTCTTGTCTGAGCATACAGTGTAATGTGTTTGTTTGCAGCATTAACGTCAATAACCATAGCGTCAGCCGTCTGCATGACATCAACATATTTGTCGGTGAGTTTGTTGGCAAAATCGTCGGCACTTTTTACTTTTACTAATACAATTAAAAGTGTAATCAAAAGCGGAAGCGACACCACCAAAACTCCCAATGAAACGTTAAACGACAAAGATGCATTTCGTAATTGTTTGTCTAAAATAAAAGCCATATTTATTTTTTTTAGTGTTGTTATGTAGTAATTTACAAAAATTACACCATTTTTCCCTGCCGAAAAAATTATAACAGACTTTCAATCGCTTTTTCAATTACTTTTATATCCTCGGTAGGTTCAAAACGCTCCAAGACATTGCCATCTCGGTCAATGAGAAATTTAGTAAAATTCCATTTTATATCGGGATTTTTATCATAATTCGGGTCAGCTTTAGAAAGCATATCAATAAGGATTTTTCCGATTTGGTGATTGGGGTCAAAACCCTTGAAACCTTTCTTAGATTTCAAATATGCAAACAGCGGCGACTGCGCCTCTCCGTTAACATCTATCTTCTTGAACTGCGGGAATTTAGTAGCATAATTCAATTGACAGAATTGATGAATTTCTTCTTCCGTGCCGGGTGCTTGTTGTCCGAACTGATTACACGGAAAATCAAGAATTTCAAGCCCTTTTGCGGAGTCCTTCTCATAAAGAGCTTCAAGTTCGGTGTACTGCGGGGTAAATCCGCAACGTGTGGCAGTGTTGACAATCAACAAAACCTTTCCTTTGTAGTCCGCAAGGCTGACATCATTACCTTTGCGGTCTTTGACTGAAAATTTATATATTTCCATATCTTGAGAATTTTTACAGGCACCAAGTGCCATTATTAATAAAAAGGTTAATGTAAATATTCTATTGCGCATATTTTTCATAACGTGTTATTTTTCGGGGGCAAGGTATGGAAAAAAAATATAATATGCAACTTTTTACGTTTTTTTTAGAAAAAAATTTGTTTGTTACCAAAAAGTAATATAAATATTTTGGATTATGATTAAGGACAGAGACAATACAGAAAGGCGAATCCTTGACGCTGTGGGCAAGATTGTGGAGCGTGAAGGGTTTGAAGCGGTGGGCATCAACGCCGTTGCCGCTGAGTCGGGCGTCTCGAAAATACTTATATTCTTCAAACCGCTGCCCGTCATTATGGCTACAATTCCAATTATATCTACAATGACGGCAAAATCGTTGTAACTCTCATAAAACAAGAAGTTTATAATGACGACCCGCTATTTGAAGCAATCAAAAAGCGGCACACTCACCGCGGCAATTTTACGGGCGAAAAAATCCCCGCAAACCTCCTGCAAAACATTTCTACAACTTTTTTGCAAGATGTTAATAATGAAAATAATGCATCGATGATGCTTTATGACTCTGAGAGCCGCGAATCCAAAATCATCAAGCAAAAAATCACCAATGGCAACGAAATCCAAATGTCTGACACAGCGTTTAGACGCGAACTCATTTCGTGGATGCGTTTCAATAAAAAACAAGTCAATAAAACGCACAACGGTTTGTGTTACAATGTTTTGGGATTTCCTGCGACGCCCAAGCCCATCGGCAGAAAGATTGTCGGAATGTTCCTCAATCCCAAAGCCCAAAACAAGACCGACAACGCCGTCAATGCCTCCGCCTCGCATTTCTGTGTGTTTTGCGTCAAGGAAAACAACGTCCAAAATTGGATTGACCTCGGAGTATTTTTGGAGCGTTTTCTCCTGAAAATCACTTCGGAAGGCATCGCATATAGTTTCAGCAATCAGCCCTGCGAAATCCCGTCGTTGAAAGAAAATCTTCAACAAGAACTTGCGGTAAGTCATTATCCGTCAGTGATTATCCGTTTAGGTTACGGCAAAGAGCCGAAAAATTTTGCGCCGAGGGAAGAGGTGATGGTCCACAACTAAAAAATCTGCAAAAAGTTACTAAAAATCCCTTGTTTTTGCTGCAAAAAGTTACTAAATTTGCGTCGTAAACACTGCAAAAAGTTACTACGATGATATTTAAACGAAAGATATTCAGCGAGATAGAGCGATGGAATAAGAATAGCCACAAAGAGGCATTGTTAATTAAAGGTGCGCGACAGGTTGGCAAAACCACTGCGGTGCGTGAATATGCACGTGCCAATTACGATAATTTCGTGGAAATTAACTTTGAACAGACGCCTGAGGCTAAACAGGCTTTTGCCGGAAGCCGCGACGCCAACACCGTCATACAACGACTCAGCCTTATGGGTTATGGACCTTTTGTGCCGGGCAAAACTCTCGTTTTCTTCGACGAAATCCAAAGTTGCCCCGATGCACGCACCTCAATTAAATTTTTGGCTGAGGACGGACGGTTTCAATACATTGAATCGGGTTCTTTGTTGGGCATCAATTACAATGATGTTAGTAGTTATCCTGTTGGATTTGAAAGCCAAATAGAAATGTTCCCGCTTGATTTTGAGGAGTTTCTGTGGGCAAAAGGTGTTGGTGAGGATACGATTGATAATCTAAGGCGCACATTGTTGGAACTTAGGCGTGTGGATGATTTTACACACGAAATCATGATGAAACATTATAGAGAGTACCTTGTTGTGGGCGGAATGCCAAAAGTTGTGTCCACTTTCTTGACTAACAGCGACTTCAACGAAACTCTTCGTCAGCAAAAAATCATTACGGACAGTTACCGCCTTGATATTGCAAAATACGCCGACGCACAGAAGACAAGAGCAAAACGTTTTTTCGACGCGATTCCGTCGCAACTCGCCAAAGAGCGTAAACGGTTCATTCTCTCCGACTTGGAGGCAAGTGGCAGTATGCAAAAATACGAGAATTCGGCACAATGGCTCGCTGATGCAGGTGTTGCATATTTTAGTTTCAACACTCATTCGTTGCAAATGCCGTTTGAACAATACGAAAACCGTAACTTGTTTAAAGTCTATCTGTTGGATACGGGATTGCTGTGTTCACTTTGGAGCGGAAAAATTCAATGGGAAGTGATGCAGGGCGACATTGCTGTCAACGAAGGCGCATTAACAGAAAATTTTGTTGCCGCAGAACTCGTAAGACACGGTCATTCTCTCCATTATTACGACCACAAAAGCCGCAACGAACTTGACTTCCTCATCCGTGAAAAACGGTTTGTGACAATTTTGGAAATCAAGTCGGGCAGTGATTACAAAAAACACGCCTCCCTCAACAATGTTTTGGAATCATCTTCCGACAGTATCGAGCGTAGCATCGTCCTCTGCCGTGGCAATGTAGAAAAACGCGGCGAAATTTTATATTTGCCGTTGTATGCAGCCGGTTTTTTGTAGAAAGATGATTGCATTTTTCGCAAAAAGTTACTAAATTTGCATCGTAAACACTGCAAAAAGTTACGATTATGAATACAGTAATCTTGTTTTGGAATCCTGAAATTTCGAGTTTTAAATACGACGATTTAGGATATGCCATTAAGAATATAAACAACGAGACCTTCAATTGGAGTGTCTGGGAGCACGAAAAGGCAAAGAAAGGCGATAATTTCTTCCTCGTGAAGTGCGGTGGGGAAACAAACAATGGAATCTGCATGAGCGGACATTTTGTTTCCGACCCGTACCTCGGCGAAGATTGGTCAGGCAAGGGGCGCAAGGTCTATTACATGAATATGAAAATTGACGTTGCCATCAATCCCAAATATTTCCCCGTCCTAAAGACGGAAGAATTGCAGAAAGTGTTTCCGGATTTTGATTGGACGGGCGGACATTCGGGACGTATATTGCCGAAAATTTACACGCCGCAGAGCATTTGGAAGCAGTTTCTTGAAAACAACTTGGGTATTTTTGTGCAACAATCATATCTTGATCCCTCAATATTCAAAAAATACACCCGCGAGGATTTTATATTTTTTTGGCACGAGTATCCGCACGACCCTGTTCAGAAAACTTGCCTAAGCCAATGGTATGCCTGCAATTTTTGCGTTTCGGGCATAGAGTATTTCACAACCGAGCAATATATGATGGCCTCGAAAGCATTGCTATTCAAGGATTTGGATGTTTATCAAAAGATATTTCAAGCCAAAACACCCAAAGAGTTCAAGAATTTGGGCAAACTTGTGAAAAATTATGACGATTCCGTTTGGAATCTGCACAAGGACCGCATTGTCATCGAAGGCAATTATGCTAAATTTTCTCAAAATCCCGAATTGAAAAACTTTTTGCTCTCCACAGGCAACAAGATTTTGGCTGAAGCAAGTCCCATTGACACTATTTGGGGCATCGGGCTTGAAGAATCCGACGACCGCGTCCTCGACCCTGCGCAATGGCAAGGCGAAAATCATCTCGGCTTTGCACTTATGAAAGTAAGGGATATGTTGAGATAAAATTGCGATATAAAGCCAATGGAATAAAAAAGTATTTTTTGCTTTTGCGGTGAAAAAGCGTTATATTTGCCGCAAAAATTGCGGTGAATAATTATGTATATTTGGCAGAAAAAAGACTTTCCTAATTTTGTTTGGGACACTTTAACGGTTATGCAAAGGCTGTCTGAGGTGAAATTCAATGTCGGAAAACTTTCCGGCATTATGGCCTCGCTCGGTTTTGAAGTGAAAGAAACTACGGCTCTTGACTCCATAACATCAGACATAATAATGTCGTCGGCAATTGAGGGTATTACACTCAACCGCAACGACGTGCGCTCGTCTGTGGCATGGCAGTTAGGAATCGACAATGCAGGCGTTCCGGCCTCAAACCGATATATTGAAGGCGTGGTTGAAGTTATGCTCGATGCCGTCAAAAATTGTAATGAATTATTGACAAAAGATAAACTCTTTAAATGGCATACTTTGCTTTTTCCGTCGCCCTCACGGTTGGAAAAAATCACAGTCGGCACTTGGCGCAATAGTCCGCTGCCTATGCAAGTGGTTTCGGGACGTTATGGCAACGAAAAAGTTCACTACGAAGCGCCACCGTCATCGCAAGTGCCTGAAATGATGGACGTTTTACTCGATTTTATAGCAAACGGAAAACTTGACGGCATTTTAAAAGCGGCAATAGCGCATTTGTGGTTTGTAACCGTACATCCGTTCAGCGACGGCAACGGACGTTTGGCGCGGACAATTATGGATATGCTTTTGGCTCGTAACGACGGCAGTCAAAATCGTTTTTATAGTATGTCAGCCGCCATAGCCGAAAACCGTAAAACGTATTACGAAGTCTTGGAGCGTACACAAAAAGGCGGTTTAGATATTTCGGAGTGGCTTTTGTGGTTTTTGGATTGTCTTGACAATGCCGTTGAAAAAGCAGTAAATGTTACAAACCGCACACTAAAAAAAGCAGTTTTTTGGAGCGGACATAATCAAACAGTTTTCAACAGCCGCCAAATAAAAATCATAAATATGCTTTGGGACGGTTTTGAAGGCAAACTTCAAACCGGGAAATATGCAAAAATCAACAAATGTTCTACCGATACAGCACTCAGGGACATTCAGGATTTGGTCAGCAAAGGCGTTTTAGAAAAAAAAGATTCCTCCGGCAGAAATACGGAATACGGATTGAAAGAATGATATAAAAAGGGCTGACAAGTCTTTGTGCTTATCAGCCCTAAAAAAAATGCTATTCTTTCACCAACCCTAATCCGATTCTGTTTCTATCAACGTCCACAGTCAAAACTTTGACCCTTACGGGTTGATTGATTTTCAGAATGTTAGCGGGATTTACGGGGTTGCGTTTTGTGCCGCCGAACTGCGAAATATGAATCAGTCCGCTCACATGAACGCCTAAGTCCACAAACGCACCAAAATTAGTAACGTTTGTAACAATTCCGTTAAGTTCCATACCTTCTTTCAAATCCGTGATTTTCTCCACATTTTGCTCAAATTCAGGCACTTTGAACTCACCGCGCGGGTCTCTTCCGGGCTTTTCCAACTCTGTCATAATGTCAGTTAAAGTTGGCAATCCCGTCTTGTCATCAACGTATTTTTTGACATCGATTTTTTTGCGCATATCGGCATTAGAAATCAAATCTTTGACACCGCAGCCCAAATCTTTTGCCATTTTGCTAACGATGTAGTATTTTTCGGGGTGAACGGCTGAATTGTCAAGCGGATTTTCTGCGCCTTCAATCCTTAAAAATCCGGCGCACTGTTCAAAGGCTTTTTCACCCATTCGCGGCACTTTTTTGAGTTCTGTCCTCGTGCCGAAAGGTCCGTTTTCTTTCCTGTAATTGACAATGTTTTGCGCCAAAGTAGGACCTAATCCAGAAACGTACATCAAAAGATGTTTTGATGCCGTATTAACATTAACGCCAACTTGATTGACACAACTAACTACCACATCATCAAGACTTTCCTTTAATTTTGTTTGGTTGACATCGTGCTGATATTGTCCGACGCCGATGGATTTCGGGTCTATTTTAACAAGTTCTGCAAGCGGGTCAAGTAGTCGCCGTCCGATTGAAACCGCACCTCTTACCGTAACGTCGTATTCGGGGAACTCTTCGCGGGCAACTTCCGAGGCCGAATAAATTGACGCGCCGGATTCAGAGACGATATAAACCTGAATGTCGCGGTCAAATCTCACTTTTTTAATAAAGCGTTCTGTCTCGCGGCTTGCCGTGCCGTTACCGATAGCGATACAGTCGATTTTGTACTGCTCAACAAGGGTCGTAACCTTGCTCATCGCCGCAAAAGCCTCTTTCATACCCGAATGTGGAAAAATCGCCTCGTTGTGCAAAAGGTTGCCTTGCTCGTCAAGACAGACAAGTTTGCAGCCGGTGCGGAATCCGGGGTCGAGTGCTAAAATTCTTTTCTTTCCTAACGGACTTTGCAACAATAAGTTACGAAGATTTTCCGTAAAAACTTTTATCGCCTCTTCGTCGGCTTTTTCTTTTGAAAGGTTTGCAAATTCGGTTTCCATCGACGGTTGCAAAAGTCTTTTGTAACAATCCTCGGCGGCGAGTTTTATTTGTTTTGCGCCTTCGCCTTTGCCTTTAACAAACTGACGTTCAAGGATATTGAGTGCGTTTTCGTCTTCGGGTTTGATTGTGATTTTCAAAAAGCCTTCGTTTTCGCCTCTCATCATCGCCATAAGACGGTGCGAGGGAATGCGCGAAAGGCGTTCTGAATAGTCAAAATAATCTTTGAATTTCTGCGCCTCTTCTTCTTTGTCTTTAACTAACTTACTGAAAATCACCGCTTCACGGCTGTAAAGATTTCGCATACGGTTTCTTGTTTCAACATTTTCGTTGATATGTTCGGCGATAATGTCGCGTGCGCCTTGCAAAGCGTCCTCAATGTTCTCAACTTTATCGTTCAAAAACTTCTCTGCTAACGCTTCACAATCAGAGTTTTGCTGCAAAAGAATCATATTTGCAAGCGGTTCGAGACCTTTTTCTTTGGCAACGGTCGCGCGGGTCTTTTTCTTCTGTTTGTAAGGAAGATAGAGGTCTTCGAGGTCGGTCATCGAAAGAACTTCGTCGATTTTTTTCTTCAATTCGTCTGTCAATTTTCCTTGACCCTCAATTGACTCCAAAACCGCCGTTTTACGTTTTTCGAGTTCCTCGTATTTTTTGAGTTCTTCTTTTATCTGACTGACCTGCACTTCGTTAAGCGTTCCGGTTTGCTCTTTACGGTAACGACTTATAAAAGGCACTGTTGCTCCTTGTGAAAACAAAAATGCTGTATTTTTGACTTGAATGTCTCTGATGCCAAGTTTTGCGGCTATAAGTTTTATGTATTTTTCGTCCATGTTTTTGAGTAAAAAATTTGCCGTAAAAATAGAAACTTTTTATTTTCCAAACAAGTTAATTTTTAAAATCTGTACGTCAGAGCCGTTTCAAAAGTCAGCCCCGCACCGTCAATTTCATCACCAGAATTAACATCAGCCCAGGCCTTTGTACCAAATCTGAAACCTATCTTGCAGGGAAATTCAAACCCTTCACCGAGCAAAACACCAAAAGTTTTGTCAGGAAAAGCATTGTCCCCAACCGTTACCGGCTGATACGAATCCAAGCCGATTTTGTCGGAAACAACAACCTCATAAAGCGGTCCGAACAGAAAATACAAACGGCACCGCCCCAAACGGATATTCCATTTGCACAACAATGGAAAACTCAAATAATGAAATTTTCCGTTCATATCATAACTGACAGGATACGAATACAAATACCCGCTTAAATTCAATTCGCCGTTTATCTGCCGCTGATAATACATAACGCCGGTTTCAAAAGCGAACACTTTCGTAAGATTAATGTCCAGATACACTCCGCCGTTAAACTGGGTTGTGGTAACCTCACCAAGGCTCACACCTTCGGTAACGTAATAATTGGCTTCATAATCTCCCCAGTTAACATCAAAACCCGCCTTCAGCCCGAGTTCCACACGACGGAAAGTTTTTTTCGTCAAAACGATTTCAATTTCCTTTCCTTCAACAACCTGTATTTCCACCGGGTTATAACCGGCAACAGAAACTCTGATAACGTTGCCGTTGTGCAATTTGATAGTGAACTTGCCGTCAGCACCGGAAAGCGTGGAACTCGTAACTCCTTTTTCCTCAATGGTTGCGCCGACAAGAGGATTGCCGTCAGGGTCTTTGACAATGCCCGTTACAACCTGCGCAAAAAGCTCAACGGAAAAAAGCATTGCAAAAGCTAACAATAAAACCTTTCTCATAATATTTCTTTTTTTGCCAAATATAAAACATTTTTTTTGAAAACACAAAAACTAAAATCAAATAAAAAAATGCAAAAAATTTTTGATTTTTTGTAATTTATTCATTTATTTTTTCTACTTTTGCATACTCAAAAGAAAACGTTTTTTTATATGGAAAATCAATATTTTTTAGGCTCAGAAGCTTACCGCGCCAACGAGGCAGAATTTTTTCCTGCAAGACAAGACGAAACTCAAAGATTAAGTTATATGCTTGATAACGAAAGAGTTAGCGTTTTAACATCGGATGCACGCTACGGTAAAACATCTCTTATCAACGCCGGTATTTTGTCAGAAAACAATTTGAAGAAAAAAAATGCCGCTGCGCTGAAATTTGACGTTCCCGTTTTTGAATTCGGTGCTAAAGTTCTTGAAAAACAGTTGGTTGATTTCGTTTCTAAATTCTGTCAAAAACCTGAATATATTGATATGTCATTTGAAAACGACGGTTCGTTGTGGTTTGCAATGAAACGTTTTCAAGCCAATCAAAAAGATAAAAAACGCATTTATCTTATCTTGGACTCTTTTGAAAACTTTTTTACGTACACTCAGGCCTCAAGAAAAGAATTTTCAAAAGCGTTAGCCGACTTGATTTACGGTGAAATGCCGCAAAAAATCAACGAAGAACTCCAAAACATAATGTTAGGAAAATCCGACACCGTAATCTCAAAAGAAGGAATGTCAATGATTTACGAGCCGCTGAACATTTCATTACTTTTCAGTGTCTCAAAAGATAAATACGGTTCGCTCGCGGAACTAAACCAACATATCAGAGGCATTTTCCAAAACGTTATGAATCTTGAGGCTTTTGATTTTTCAACTGCTGCTAATGCTATCCAAATAATTGTAAAACAGCCGTTTAACGAGCTTCAAGAAATCGAAATCGACGAAAAACTTTCAGATAAAATTCTTTCGGAAATTTCGTTTAATTCGATGGTTAGCCCACAAGTTTTAAGAAATGCCGTTTTGTTTTTAAGAAACAACCCACAAGAAAATTATTTTTCCAAAAACGTTTTTTCTTATTTTACGGAGTCGTTGGAGGATAATGTTAAAGAAAATTTTCAAAGATTTGTCTTCAACGAAATGGTTTTGGAAGGCGAAACACAACCGCTTCCAGCTTACAAAACAATTGCTTTGAGAAACTACTCGTTAGAGGAAAATATTTTGGACAAGGCAATAAAATACGGCATTCTAAAACGTCATATAACCGATGACGGAAGAATTTTTTATCTGCCTTGCAATGCCGAAATTTTCAAAGCGATACTTTCTTTAAAAGGTTTTTCCGCTCAGAATAATTTCACAGAAACACCTAAAATTCAAGCCTTTGCAACAATTGAAAAAGAGAAAAAAAGTTTCAAATCGCAACGCAACAAAACATTGGTTCTCTCCTCAATGTTAATAGCATTAATAAGTGTTGCGTTTGTATTTTTGGCATTTTCGTTGAAAGGCGATGCCGAACGCAGTGCAAACATGGCTAAAAGTAATATGCTGACGGCTTTTGCATTTCAAAAATTAGAAACCGACCCGACTTTCAGTTTAAGACTTTCACAAAAAGCCATTGCACTGGACACCTCTAACATTCAGGCTTACAGCGCATTACTAAATTCTTTTTATAATACTGACATTTTTTACAACATAACGGGAAATTTGGAAGAAAACGTTGTTAAATCCGAAATTTCCTCTGATGCCACATACGTTTTGACATACGTTAAAAATGAGACGGAAGAAAAATATTCAGCACGGATTCTTACCGCTGACGGAAATATTGTTTTGCAAATTCCTCATAATAAAGAAATTACGTCAATAACAATTTCAAAAGACAAATCCAAAATTTTAACGACCTCATACGATAGTACGGCAAGAGTTTTCGATTTTTCTGGCAAAGAAATTCTTTCGATAAAAGGTCATAAAGCCATACTTTGGGCGGCGGATTTTTCTTTTGATTCTGAAAAAATTCTCACCGCTGGCAGCGATTGCAAAGTAAAAGTTTGGGATTTTTCAGGTAATTGTCTTTCAACACTTTCGGGACATGACACAGATGTCTATTCGGCAAAATTTTCACCGGACGGAATGTCGATTTTAACATCTTCGGGCGACAATACGGCAAGACTTTGGACTTTGGATGGCAAACTCAAAAAAGTTTTTGAAATCAAAGAAGACAACAGATTTTGCGTTTCGTTAATTATTTCAGCCGTTTTTTCACCTGACGGAAAATACATTTTGACGGCTTCAAACGATTATCTTAACAAAAATCATAAAGCCCGCCTTTGGGATTTGGAAGGCAACGAATTAGTAACCTTTTCCGGACATGACCTTTGGCTCAACTCCGCTGAATTTTCTTCAGACGGCAAATATGTAATAACCTCTTCAAGGGACAAAACTGTCAGAATTTTTCAGCTTAACGGCAAGCAGGACAAGGTTTTACGCGGTCATAACTCCAATGTTTGGAGTGCAATGTTTTTGCTGGATTCAAAATCGGTGATTTCGGTTGGCGACGATCACACGATAAGGACTTGGACACCGGGAAAACGGTTTGAAACTTACCAAGGTGCTAAAAACATAAATTTTGCGTGTTTCTCGTCTAACGGTCTGAATATCATGGCAGTAGAAGATACAATTGCCCAATCATGGGATTTAACAGGAGAAATTACCTCAACATTCAAAGGGCATACGGCACGAATAAACACTGCAAGATATTCTCACAATTCCAAATACGCCGTTACTGCCTCCAAAGATTGCACGGTAAGGCTTTGGGATAGTTTTAGCGGCAAAATGTTAAAAACCTACACCGACCACAAAGCCGAGGTAAACGACGCTGTTTTTTCGCCTGACGACAACTTTTTGATTTCGGTTTCCGCTGACAGCACCATTGTCATAAGGGATTTAAAAACGGAGAAAACCATAAAAATATTATCACCTTCGGGCTGCGTAACATCGGTTTCGATTTCACCGCAAGGCGGCATTTTTGCAACCGGCGGCAAAGACGGCAAAATTATACTTTACGATTTAGCAGGTAAAATTTTAAAAACGTTTCACGGACATGACGGCAGAGTAAATTCCGTATCGTTTTCACCAAACGGAGAATATATAATTTCGACTTCTTCAGACGAAACAGCAGTTTTGTGGGACAAATTAGGACAAATGCGTTTTACATTCAGAGGTTACGAGAACAAAGTAAATTCGGCTGTTTTTTCACCCGATTCACGTTTTGTGCTGACAACTTCTGATGACGGACTTGCACAACTTTGGACCTCAGACGGAAAAGACATCATGAAATTCAGACATGACGGCAAAGTCTCGTCAGCAGTTTTTTCCCCCGACGGAAAATACATTTTGACGGTTTATACCGATGCCAACAGACTAAGAACCATTAAATTAAGAATGATTAGCCCTGATGGAATAACGCATCATATTGATCAGCTTGACCTCTACGGCTCGGTTTGGAAACCCGATTCAGCAACAATGCAGAAATACGGAATGGATTAAATCATTTGTCCAATCAAAACGTCGTTTTCGACTTTAAGAATTTTGACGCTATAAAATTCGTTTGCTTTTACACCGTCAAATGTTTTCATTTTTATTCTGACATAATTTTCACCGTAACCATAGATAAAACCGTCATTTTCAATGGTTTCGGTGAGTAATGTCTGACGTTTGCCAATGAAACTTTGCAGGTATTCAGCGGACAATTTTTCCGACAAGTCGCGGAGGATTTTTGAACGTTGATTTTTGATTTTTTCGTCCGTCTGATTGTCCATTTTGTCAGCAAGTGTTCCGCTGCGGCGCGAATATTTAAAAGCGTGAATATGTCCGAAACAGATCTTTTTTGCGATTTTCAAAGTGTCGGCAAAATCTTCGTCTGTCTCACCCGGCAAACCGACAATAATATCCGTCGTAAAATTAAAATCAGGAATTATTTTTCTAAATTTTTCAACTATTTCCAAAAAATCTTCGCTCGTATAATGACGGTGCATACGTTTCAAAACGCTGTTGCTGCCCGATTGAAGACAAAGATGGATATGCGGTGCAAGTTTCGGATTTTTAAAGAGTTCAACAAAACTGTCAGAAAAATCGTCCGGCTCAATCGACGCAATCCTCAGTCTGAAATCGCTGTCAATCTCCAAAATTTTCTTAATCAAATCCTCAAAACTAATGCCCTCGTAATTGTATTTTGAAATGTTAACACCGGTTAAAACAATCTCCTTGAAACCATATTCGAGTTCGGTTTTAATATTCTTCAAAATATCCTCTGACGGTCTCGAAACCGCCCTTCCACGCACATAAGGCACAATGCAATAACTACAAAAATTGTTGCAGCCGTCTTGAATTTTCACGATGGAGCGTGTGTGGAAAGTTTCCTTAGCCGCCTCAAAACCGAAAACGTCGCCGTCGAAATTTTCTACGGCAGAAAATTCACCGCCGAGATGAGCCTCCACGATATCGAAAATACGGTTTTTGTGCTTGTTGTCAACAACAATTACATTTGTATTATTAGAAAAATATTTTTTTGCGTATTGCTCTGCCATACAACCTGTTACAACCACAAGCGAACCCTTTCTGATGGCGCGGTTGATGTATTCACGGCTTTTTTTGTCCGATTGATTGGTGATTGTGCAGGTGTTAATTACAAAAATCTCTGCATTGGAGTTTTCAAAATCGCCGTCGGTTACAAAACCTTTTTCACGAAATTTCGACGCCAAAGCATCGGTTTCGTAAAGATTCAAACGGCAACCGAGAGTTTTAAAAGAGATGGTTTTCATATAATATTTCTATCAACCCAATTTTCAATATTAAGACCTTGAATATTTTCAAAATGTTTTACATTATCTGTTACAACAGTCAAATCAAAATGCTTGGCAGTGGCAGCAATCAACAAATCAAAATTATCCACCGGTTTACCTATTTGTTTTAGTTGCAAACGAATTTTAGCATAATCCATTATCACTTCCGAAATTGGAATCACGTTTACAAACCTCAAAAATTCATTCAACAAGTTCATCTGCTTTGTTGGATTATTAGAATTTAACGCACCAAAAGTAAGTTCTGCCAACACTATTTCAGATATAAAACACTGAGGCTTTTTAAGTATATTAATTTTTTTACTAACGCCAAATTTTCCACGAAAATGGAAAACACAAATATTTGTATCCAAAAGGTATTTTTCCATTTTAGTCGTCAAAAGATACAATTTCTCTATTAGAATAACCATCACGAACGCTGAAAATTGCTTCTTCCATTCTGTCAGCGTCGGGATCATCAGCCAAAATGCCAGCAAAATCAGCAATCGAATTGAACTCTTTCTCAGTTCTCTTTTCTTTATTTTTTGCCGCCGCTTTCGCGATTTTTTCTCGAATCGTATTGAGCAAAAGCATCCACTCCTCGCTTCTAAAATCAAACGTGGAGATGTAGTTGTTAAGATTTATTGCAGATGCGCTTACCATAGTTTCTGTTTTTAGCAATTAACCGTACCGCAAAAATAAGCACTTTACGGAAATTCACAAAATTTTTTTAGGATTATTCAATTCCTTCTGCAATAATGTCTTTCATAACTTTTTCCAATTCGGCATCGGATTTTTTACTCAGTTCGCCCTCGTATTTGTAAAACCTGGTCAGCATGGTCGCAAAAACTTTGCCCCCGCTTACAAATACAAAATCGTAATAACCAGGCGTACATTCTTCCGGATGCAAATAAAACGAACCCCAATGCCAGTCGTCATCTTGTTCGGGATCTTTGCGGATTTCGCAATACTGTGCAAAACCGGGAAGTTCATCGCTGAGTTCGTTTTTCAAATAAAAACTCTGGTCTTTCTTGTGCTGAAAAACCCAAACAGCAAATCCGCCGGAGTTTTCAGTCAGAGGATAAAATTCCACCCACTCGTCGAGTTCAAAAATAAAACGGATTTTTTCGGTGGAATACGGATAGTAGTTGATTCCGGTTTCTTTCTCCTGATTGCCTACACGGTTTCCAAAAAGTCTGAGACCTTTCAAAACAGGTTTTTCACCGTCTTTGAGGTTTACGAAATAGAGTTTTCCGGCTTTCATAGTGTCCTTTTCAACTTGCGCCGAAACATTTAAGGCACAAAGCATTAATGCCGCAATTATTGAAAATAATAGTCTTTTCATATTGTTACACGGTTAAAGGGTTATTTTTTTTACAATAACGACAAAAACGCTGTTTTATTGTATCGCTACTATTTCAACAATAAATCATCTCTCCTTCTGCTGAAAAGTCGCTTGATTTTGTAATTTTCACGTTGACAAAACTGCCGATAAGTGCCTCGTTTTCAGATTTGAAACGAACCGCAATTTTGCCTTCCGTCAAGCCGGAAAGATAGCCGTCCAAACGGTCGTGTCCGTTTACCAAAATTCTGAACTCTTTGCCGACCATACTTGCCGTATAAAGCGACGAAACTGATTTCAAATCTTCCGACAAAACCGCGTAACGTCTTGACTTTTCGTCTTTTGGAACGTCATCTGCCCATTCTGAGGATTTTGCACCCGGACGCGGCGAATACATCGCAATAAAAGCCATGTTGTATTTAAACTCCAAAACGGCACGGCGCGTGTTTTCAAACTCTTCCAAAGTCTCGCCCGTAAAACCGACAATGATGTCAGTAAAAATCGTCGCGGTCGGCAGAATCATCCGGATTGAATGTATAACACTGCGGTAACGCTCGATGTCGTATTTGCGGTTCATACGTTTAAGCATCTCTGTATCACCGCTTTGAATCGGAATATGAATCCATTTTCCAAGGCATTTGTATTTTGCGATTGTCTCCAAAACATCGTCCGTCATGTCCCTCGGATGCGGCGAAGTAAAATAAACGTAAAACTCTTTGCCGCTTTCGTCGCCGTATTTACCGATTAAATCCAAAAGCCCCGCAAAACTGATTTCGTTGCCTTTTTTGTCCAAACCGTAAGAATTAACATTCTGCCCCAAAAGCGTTATCGACTTAAAACCAGCATTTACAAGGCATTTTACCTCTTCAACAATTTCTGACGACGAGCGCGAAACTTCTCTGCCGCGTGTATAGGGCACTGCACAATATGTACAGAATTTATCACAACCGTTTTGAATCGGGACAAAGGCTTCAAACTTGTCGGGCTGACGGCCTTCCAACTTCCAAAAATAATCCATCTGATAGGCCTGCTCTTCGCGGCTAAGTTTCGGATAATAAGTGCCTTCGTGTGTGTGCTTTGCCAACATGTCAGCAAAATTTGTAAGGTCGCGCATATCGAAAACCATGTCGAAACTTTTCAAAAATTTTTCTCTGTCGTCGGGCAAAATACAGCCCGTAAGGAACGTTGAGAAGGGTCGAGACCCTTTTTGACGATTCCAAACTGCAATCAAATTATATACTTTGTCGATGGCTTTTTGACGTACCGAACAAGCGATAACTCCCAAAAGATCAGCCTCATGGGGATTGTCGGTAGATTCGTAGCCAAGATTTTCGATATATGTTTTAACTCTGCCGCTGTCGGAAATGTTCATCTGACAGCCAAGCGTTACCAAATGGTATTTCATTTAAATAAATTTACGTTTTGATTTTCAGACTGCAAAAGTAGTAAAGAATTTTAAGTCAGGCAAATTTTTTCTGGGTTCTCTGCTGTTTAAAGAATATTTAAACACCGTTAAAACACCGTTTAAAGTATTATAAGGGTATTATAAGGGTATTATGAAAGTATTATAAAATTTCAAGAAAAGTATTCAGATTTTTTTTCTATCTTTACGCCCGAAAACAAATTGTTTGCGGGGATAAACCTCTCCCCCCAACCCCCTCTCCTTAGAGGCGAGGGGGAGGTAGATGCACTCCACAATTTAGGCGAGGGGGAGAAAGCACCTCGCCTTTTAGGAGAGGGGTTTGGGGTGAGGTGTCAATCCGTATTGGAAAAAGGTCGCGACCTTTGGCGTTATTATCACACGATGGAAGATTCAAACCCGAATGCAAGCCTTTACGACATAAAAGAATATTTTCAAGGTCGCAACGAAAAAGGCAAGATGAACGCCTCATCCGACGACCCTATTTACACCAATTTGTTGTCCGAATTGAAAACGGCTCTGCGAGCCTTAGGCGAAGAGATAAAACCAAAGGTTTATGAATACGGTTTTTTAAGGTAAGAAAAAATCATATTTGGTTCAAAAGCTCTATAAAATGGTCGTTAGGATAAATACCCTCATCATCTAACGAAAATTCGGGTTTTAAACGGTCTACAAAATACATATCGACGTTTTTATGATTTTTGATTTCGACAGGTCCCCTGTGCCGACAAATAAAATAATCCTTTATGTACTCGTAAGTGTCAGAGGAAATATTAACTGAACCTATCTCGTCAGCACTTTCCATACGCTTTGCAACATTAACGGAATCTCCCCATGTATCGTAAGCAAATTTTATTTTTCCCACAACGCCCGCAACCAACGAGCCGGTATGAATACCGATGCGTAACTGCCAATCAGGTAAATTTCTATTAGAAAAACGCTGCTTGTAGGTCGCCATAAAATGTTTGATTTCCAAACCCGCTAAAACAACATCAAAAGGATTGGAACGGTTTCTTAGCGGAATACCACCCACACACATATAAGAATCACCGATTGTCTTAATTTTTTCAATATAATGACACGAAATTATATCGTCAAATTTTGAAAAGAAAAAGTCCAAAGCATCTACGATTTCCTCCGGCGAAAGGTTTTCACAGGATTTGGTAAAACCTTTAAAATCAGTGAACATAACCGTAGCCATTTTGTAACTCCGAGGCGAGGCATAACCCATACTCTTGAGCTCAGAGACAACGTAAGTCGGCAAAATATTCAAAAGCAAATCATCGGCTTTGTTTCTCTCTATTTCAATAGTGCGGTTTTGCTCAAGAATTTCAGAACGTTGTTTTTCAAGTTTTTGATTCGCCTCTTTAAGACTCTGCATGAGTTTTTGCGTTTCTTCCCCATGTTTCAAAAGTTTGAACTCAACACTCTTTTGCGCCGAAACATCAGACTCTATCGCTATGACTTTTTCCACTCTGTTACCGTCAAAAATCGGCGTTAAAGTCGTCTGAATCCATTTTACAGCTCCGTATTTAACACGACATTTCGTTGTATAATTAACAGATTTTTTCTTTTCCAAAAGTTTGGCAAAATGCGTTTTAACATCGGCATTGTAACTAAAACCCTCCAAATGACTGCCGTATTTTTCAACAAATTCGTCAAAAGTATAACCGTACATTTTGTGAAAACCCTCGTTAGCCCATTCCGCCTGACCCTCTGGCGTAAACAAAATAACGGAATTATCAGTCTGCTTAACAATCAACGACAATTTGTCCAAATCATAAATCTGAGCTTCAATCATACGGTTTTTGTTCTGAACCTCAAGCATAGCCTCTCGCAACATAAGATTAGATTTTACACGAGCCTTAAACTCAATTTCTTCTATCGGTTTTCTAATATAATCCGAGGCACCACTGTCAAGAAAATTGTTGATAAGTTCGCTATTAAACTCTCCGGTCAAAACGATAATCGGAATAGAACGATTTTTGGATTTTATTCTCTTAATCAGATTAAAACCTTTGTAATCAATAAATTCGGCCGATATTAACACCAAATCGAATTGATGAATCAGCATAAGCTTCCAAATCGGTTCGATGTTTTGTGTAACATAAACCGAATAAACAACAGATACATCACCGCATAGGATTTGCGACATCATATCGCAACTTTCGTTGTCTTTGTCCGCTATTAAAACATTGTAAGCCAAAATTTTAATTGATTATGTTAATTTCCTCCCTGAATAAGAGAAAATTCATAAAATACCCGCCAAAAATAACAAAGTTTTTTTTAATTTGCAATATTTTTTGTCTGAGTATATAACTTTTAGATTTTTTTATTATTCGTCATATTCCACAGGCTGACAATAATATCGCTCTATCAAAATATTAGAATACCGATGACAATTATTAATATATTGTTCAAAAAGTTCATAACCCGTGTCAATATGAAAATCTGTATCTTTGATACAAGATGTCGTAATCTCAACGTAACTATCCTCTATAGTAAAAGCCATTCGCGGCAAACGGTAATTCTGACGCAACATAAACTCGTAAACCTTGTCAATGCCGGAGGTCGGAATTTTGCAAAGCACACAATTAGCCGTTACATAACCGCTGTCGGATTTGTAAATAATCGAAATTTTAAGATTGTCATCTTCGATAAGCCAAGCATCTTTGCCTTCTCTGACAATGCTGAGATTATATCCCATTTTTTCGATAATTTCCTCAATTTTTTTGCTGACAGGTCCGGGAATGTAAAGTTTTCCGCTAAAATCCTCTTTGTCCATTTTGATTCCGCAAAAAGGACAATATCCGTTATGAAGAAGTTTTTCGGTAACAATATTCGTACAAGAATTACACCTTACAGCATATACGGAGCCCGCTTTTTTGAAATCCTCCAATGCTTTTTTCAGATACGAAAAATGCAGGGCAAAACCCAAATTCTGACCGTTAGCCAAAATAAAAGTATTAACGCCGATAACAAGTCCGTCCGTTGTTAAAAGCGGTCCGCCGGAATTTCCGGGATTGATTGCCGCATCGGTCTGAATATAATTAAGACCGTTCATACGTCTTGAGGCTTTGGAGATAATGCCTTGAGTATTAGTATATTTTAATCCCAACGGATGACCTACCGCCAAAATCGGGTCGCCGTCCGAAATTTTATAACCGTCAAAAGCCAGCTGAAGACTTCCGATTGCAACATTATCCGGCATTTCAACAAAAGCAAGGTCGTAAAGAGGGTCGGCGTAAAGGACTTTTGCAATCCGCTTTTTGAAATTTTCCGAAACCAAAACAACTTGTCTGCACCCTTGAATAACATGACGGTTTGTAACAATCAGAGAATAATCTCCCAACAAAAAACCCGTTCCCATGCCCCAAGGCGTTATAATTCTGACAATTGCGTTTTCCGCTAATATAGATGTATTTAAAGCCATGATTTAATCCGTAATTTGTAAATTTTTAAACTCAAACAAAAACGTATACGCAAAATCCGTCGGTGAAGAAAAATCAACATGAGAAATATTAAACTCAAACAAAGGATAAGTTTCAGCATATTTTTTGTTAATTTTATCAATAGCCAACATAATGCCTTTAGTATCAAAAGGTTCTTTAGAGGCCTCGTCATAATAAACCTCCTTAAAACCAAGAGCGGTAAAATATTCAGGATTAAGAGTTTTCCAAAATATCAACAGAAGTTCCATAGCCGGAGCTGCCATTCCCTGACGGTACAGATGATAACCCACAATGTATTCGCACATCGGAATTACCAAAGAATCTTTTCTCAATTCGATACATTTTACGGGCAATTGCAAAAGTGTTGAAAAAGATTCAGCCGTTTCGTTAAAAGTTCTATATTCCAACTCCGGGAAAACGCAGTAAGTTTTATAAAGCGATTTTTCGATTTCTAAATCAGAATAAGCGGCAATTTTTTTCAATGCTTCCTGCATTTTGTAATTAACCTCCGAAAAATTATCCTCTTCGGGCGAATACTCCATGTAAATATCCAAAATATCTCTAAACTGATTCAAAAGGATTCCCTCCGGCGAAATCAGATAAAGGATTTTGAATACACAACTCAAAACGATGTATGATTTTTGCGATTCGCTTTCTATCTCCTCCAAAAGCGAAAAACATTCGGCAATCCATGAGCGTAAAAATTCGATTTTAGCTTTCAGCTCGCGGGATTTCAGCGGAATTATATTTTCGTAATCCACTGGAACAATTTCTTCAAACTCGTTTTCCAACAACTGATCGCAACTATCGGCAGTAATGGCAATCTCTGAAAGCATATCCGAAAAAGCTTGTGGCGAAAGGTCTTTGATAGGACAACGCTGACGGATAACGATAGAATTGCCTTTGACAGCAAATTTAGAATATGCAAACTGACAATTACGGTTCAATAAAAACCTCATCAAAGCAACGTTAAGCCCCGTAAACTCGGCGACAACACTTTCGGCTGTAACCTCTTTGTCCCCGATTGTTCCGCAAACCACTTTTGAGCCTTGCAAAAGTTTGAAGTCCAATTCGCTACTATCCTCGCTGACAGAAAGCAAAACGGCAGGTCCGCCCAAAAGCAACAAATAATTGAAAAACACAACATACGCATCAAGACAATTGCCGGCCTTGTACAAATCCTCCGCCGTTGTCCTGAGTTCGTAAAGTTCGTCCGTTTCGGTAGGCTCTGCAAACCGCCCGAATTTTATGTTTGAAAGGCTGTTCAAAGACTTGCTCCTGCCTTTCATATTGTTAAAAATCTTTTCTACAAAACTCATAGTTGTTATTTATTTTTTTTGACCGTAAAACCATATTTCCCGAGTTTTGCCCCGAGAGCATAATATTCACCGTGAGAATAAGCCGCCAAAGATGCTTTTTGCATATCCAAAGCACCGGTTTTCTTATCAATAAGTTCTTCATTGACACTAACGGAATCAACTCTCGACAAAAACATATCATGACTTCCAAGTTCAATAATTTTAACTACGGAACACTCAATATTAAGCGGACTTTCTTTTATGATAGGACAATCGGAAGTTTGTGCTTTTTCGGGAGTTAAATTCATTTTTGCAAATTTATCATAATCTCTTCCCGACCTTACTCCGCACCAATCAGAGGCTTTAACAAGGTCTTCGGTTACGAGATTAATTACAAATTTGCCGTCGTTTTTGATAATGTCATAAGAGAACCGCTCTTTTCTTATCGAAATCGAAACCATAGAGGGTTTTGAACATACCGTACCCGCCCATGCCACAGTTATGATATTAGTTTTGGCGTTAATATTGCCGCAACTTACCATCACCACCGGCACAGGATTTAATATCGAACAAGGAGGCCAAATTTTTTTCATTTTTTTTCTATTTTTTCATTTTTATTATTTCAGTCCTAAATATCTTGCTGCCGCCTCTGAAGCTTTTTCGCCGTCCATTGCCGAAGAAACTATTCCGCCGGCATAACCGGCACCTTCACCGCAAGGATAAAGATTTTCAACACCGGGGACATTCCACAACAAAGCGTCCCTTACAATTCTTACCGGTGAAGATGTTCTGGTTTCGGCTGCAATAATTTGAGCCTCATCAGTTACAAAACCTTTCATGCGTTTGCCGAAATCTTGAAAACCTTTTCTCAAACGGTTTGAAATAAATTCCGGCAACCAAAAATGAACGGGAGAATTAACAATTCCCGGAACGTATGAGGTTTCAATCAGCGAAGAAGAAATTTTTCCGCTAATAAAATCCGTTAATCTTTGAGCCGGAGCTTTTTGAGAGCTGCCACCGTTAATAAAACACTGCCTTTCGACCTCCGCCTGATATTTCAAACCGCAAAGCGGATTACCCGTTTCAAAACCGGGAATATCCTCCTGACGGATTTCAACTACGATGCCCGCATTCGACCAATAATTTTGTCTTAACGAACCCGACATTCCGTTTACGAGATTTCTTCCGTTTACAGTTGCCGAAGGAACGATTTGTCCGCCCGGACACATACAAAACGAATAAACACCGCGGTTTTCAACTTGAGTTACAAGACTGTAAGTTGCAGCGGGAAGGTATTCGGAAGTTTTACCGTGATAAAAAATACCGTCAATCAATTCTCTCGGATGCTCGACTCTCACACCCATTGCAAAACCCTTTGCTTGAAGTTCTATATTGTGTTTTAACAGCATTTCGTAAACATCCTCCGCGCTGTGTCCCGTTGCAAGAATAACCGCTTGAACAGGAAATTCCCTTTGGTCAGAGGTTATAACGGAATTTACTTTAGAGGCCGAAATATTAAAATCGTCAATCCTCATTGAAAAATGAACTTCGCCGCCTGAGGCTAAAATTTTTTCTCTCATCGAAGAAACAATACCCGGTAATTTGTCGGAGCCGATATGCGGTTTTGATTCGTAAAGAATGTCAGGAGAAGCCCCGTTAAGGCAAAAAATCTCCAAAATTCTTTTAATATCACCGCGTTTGTTGCTGCGGGTATGAAGTTTTCCGTCCGAAAACGTTCCTGCTCCGCCTTCACCGTAACAATAATTGGACTCCGGGTCCAAAATTTGTTTGGTGTTTAATGCTGCAACATCACGTCTGCGTTGAGAAACATTTTTGCCGCGTTCAAAAACAATAGGCCTCAAACCGAGCTCTATTAACCTCAATGCCGCAAAAAGTCCCGCCGGCCCCGCTCCTATCACAGCAACCGAAGGCTTATCAGAAACATCTTTGTAAACATATTTCAGAGAAAAATCCTCACATTTTTCTCCGTCAGCATACAAGCCGAGTTTCAGATTAACCAAAATATCACGACCGCGGGCATCGATTGATTTTTTCAAAATCTGCCAATCGGAAACCCTCTGAAAATCTAATCCGGCAACCGCAGCCGCTCTTTTTATGTAAAAATCCCTGTCAGAAGCCTCTTTCGGCGTTAAGACAAGATCAACCTCTATCATATAACTGATTAATATAAAAAAACACGTTGTCTGAAATGTTTTTCACTCCATAACAACGTGTGAAATTATAAAACCCACAAAACTTTAAAATTTGTTTTTGCTAAGTATTCCGGTTTATTTAAATTTCAAATCCACCGATTCCACATCTACATTATCGTACTGCGTAATAACAGTGCCTGAATTTCCGATATCAATTCCGACAGCAGAATCCGTGTCGCCGCCGTTTGCCTGAACCGAATGTATGCAATAACCGGTAGAGGTCAATGTCAAAGGATTAGAAACAACCTCAACATTAAGTATATCCTCAAACTCTTTATAAAAATTCTCAACTAATTCCATATACAACGCACCGCCGCCCGTAATGTACATTTTGTCTGCTTTTGCGAAGTCGGCGTCGCTGAAAACACGGCGCAAATTAGGAGAAATAACATCTTTGTAATACATATTCAAGACATTACGTCTGATGTCAAGAATGTCGATTTTGGAACGGTTCAATACGATGAAATTATTCATAAAAGCCTGTTCCATTTGTTTTTCGTTTTTAAGACCGAGACTGTACTGACGGCCTAACTCCCTTGTAAACAAATCAATAGCATATTGCAAGCCGTTGATACTTACAGCAGTACGCTGAACGATACCGTTTTCAGTACTCAAAGCAGCCTCACAAGTGCCGTAACCGAGACTTATAACAAAAAAATTACCTTTTGCCTTGGTTTCGCCTTTACGCAAAGCAATTACGTTTCCCATCATCTCCGGCAAAATCTCAACCGAAACAACATCAACATTCATCTCAGCCCTGCCTTTTGAAGAAAACGTTGACATATCAAAATCGATTTTGTGCGTCTTTTGCAAAAGATCCAACGCAACAGATTTGTTCACCTGAAAAGTACTGAAGGGAAAACCCGTAGTTACGAACAAAGGTCTGTTGTTTTTGTAAGAGGCCAACAACAACGCCGCCTGAAACAAAATCTGATAATCAATCTCCGTAGGAGCAGCATTAACGGTGCGGTGAGGCGACAACCCTTCTGAAAGTGCCAAATTACCGACAACATACGGAACATCGTCAATGTAAAGGCGCAAACCGTTGATCAAATCCTGCGAAACCATTGATAAGTTCGAGTTATTATGCTCGAACACACTCGGTATACTGATACTATTTCTCATATTTTTATAAAACTTTTTTATTTACGTATTTCTCCGGCTTCAAACTTCTTTTTCCTTTAATAAAAAACAACCATCACGGTGCCGTTTCTCTCCTAATTTTTTTAAGAATGAAAAACGAAAAGCAGAATCCCATTATCCGGAAAAATTTTTCAAATTTAGAGAATATTTTTCAATTAACAAAAATAAAGCCGAAAAATTTCCCTAAAAATTTTTAATATAAAAAAATATGCTTTTTTATTCGTTTTTATCTAAGTTTTTTCATAACTTTGCCGTTAAAAATTTTGATATAAGATATGATAAACATTAGACACAAATATCCGTTAATATCAATACCGGAAAAGATTGCAAATGCCTGCAACAGTCTGATTCCTATAACATTATCAACACAAGAGCCCGAATTGGAGATAAAAGAAGCGATAAAGCCGAAGTATCAAGCCGCTATTTCGCTCGCCATTGTATTCGTGCTTATTTTGTTTTATTTGATTCCTTCTATACCGTCAAATAATGTAATTACGGCATTTTTAATTGTACTTTTAGGTGTTGCCGCAGGGTTTACTATTATCGAAATAACAAATAATAAAACCTTAGAGTACATAAACTGCCTTGAAAAACGCCGTCATAGTATGGTATTAGACGGATACATCGACGATTTAAGAGAAGTAAAAAACATCGAAAACAAAAATGCCGATGCAAAAACCGTAAATGCTTTCAGAAAGGAAAAAGTTAAAAAAATACTCAAAAGCATTGAAACGGAAAGTTTCCCTTTAGCGGAAAAGAAAAAAATTGAATATCAAGACTTTTACGAAAAACTTAAAACCTTTTTCCCCGAAGAACTCGAATACAACCGTTTTATAAAAAGCGGTGATAACGGTATGGAAATAATTCCTAATTTCATATTAAATTTTACAAAAAGTAACCTTAACATTGCAATTTTTGTAGATGTTCCGTACTCTTTGGAAACTCGTGAAATCAAGGATTATTTTGACATAAACGACAGCGGAAAACTTATCTGCTGGTTCGATAAAGAAAACTCTCAACTAAATTCAGCGAATTGGATTGCCGTTCGTTTTGCGGAGATTCAAGCCGTTGAAAACCCCGAATCTTGCTGCAAAACAATAGCCGCTCTCGTGGAAAAAATCACGGGAAGCGATTATTATTACAACCTTTTTGAAAATGTTCCAGAATTAGAGACCATTAATCTTTGGTCAAAAGAGCAATGCTTGTATTATGCGGCTAATAATTACAGAGAAAATTATTTGCCCAAACCTAAAGCTGAAACTCCTCAACCCCAAGAAGAGGAAATTTCTCAAGAAGAAAAAGAGAGAATCGCCGCTCAAAAAGAGAAAGAGGAAAAAGAAAAAGCCGCAGAGGAACTTTTCCTAAAAGCGGAAGATTTGCACAAAGAAAACAAATGGGAAGATTTGTTGGATTGTTGCAACAAGATTATCGAATTGAAACCGGATTTTCAAGCGGCATATTTGCACAGAAGTTCGGCTTTAGGCAATCTCGACCGTTTCGACGAGGCGGCAAAAGACTGCGAAAAAGCAATAGAACTCAATCCCGAAGATGCAAATGCCCATTACAATCTCGGTATCGCAAATCTGAAACTCAAACGAAATCAAGAGGCTATCAACAACCTCAACAATGCTATTTCGGCCGGTATCAGCAATCAAGGCGATATTTTTATGATGATTGCCAATACTTATTTGAAAATTTCTAACAGCGCAAAATACAGAGAATATTTGCAAAAAGCAGCAGAATTCAAAAATCCCGATGCTAAAAACATTCTCGAAAACATCAAAGAAAATATCAACAACAAAAACGTTACGACCAACATCAGCACTATCGGTGCTAAAACTGTCAGAATTTCGGACGGCATCACTGACATCGCTTTCTCACCAAATGACGATTTTCTTGCTGTTGCCTCAACCTCAAGAACGTTGAAAGTATTTTCAAAGGATTGGAAAACAGCTTTTGAAACCGAACTTTCGGCACTTTCTTTAGCTTTTAACGAAAAATTCCTCGCAGCCGGTTGTTTGGGCGTTATCAAAATTTTTAAGGCGGAAGATAATTTTTCGGTTGTCTCAGAAATCAATTTCTCTCTGGCCGGCATCAAAAAAATGTTTTTCCACCCCACAAAAGAAAATATGCTCTACGTTACGGACAATTTTCAAGTTTGGGAAATTCACATTTTCGCCAAAACAATCAACAAGGTTTTGAGCAATTTCAAAATAACGGACGTTACCAAAGACCGACAAATGTTAATCGGAAAAGATTATTTCAACACGATAAAGATTTTCTCTTGCGAGAATATGCAAGAAAATTTCAGTCAAAAGTTGGATCAAGGCACTCAAGTAAAAGCCATGACAATAAACCAAGAACGCTCAAGGCTTATCATTGGCGACAAATCTGGAAAAATGAAAGTTTTCAATCCTTCAGGTCCGGCATTAATCGGCGATGCTGATTTTGAATCGGAAATCACCGACATCGAAATCGGAAACGGTTATTACGCCGTTATCACCAACAACAGGAAACTGCATTTTATCAATACGCTCTCAGGGCAGAAAGGTAAGGAAATTCAACTTCAGAACTTGCCCAAACTAATGAAAATCAGCAACAAAAACAATTTCTTAGCGTTAGGAAATTTCAATGGTAATTTGGATATTCTTCAAATCGAAGAAACCGACGCCTAAAAAAAAAGAAAAATAAGAAAATAAGAAGGGACGTTACTAAAAAAGAAAATCTTCTAAAAGTAACGTCCTCTTTTTTTCCTTATTTTTAAACACCACACATTATTTGCGCAACAAGAAATAAAAACCGCACAAAACAGCGATAACTGCAAGAACAGCCATAATAATTTTCATAGTGCTGTACGGTCTTTCACCTCTTACCTTTCCGCTCTGACCGTTTACCACAAAACGGTAGGATTTTCCGTTATAACGGTACGAACTAATCCAAATCGGCAAAAGGATATGCTTGAATGTAATATCGTAAAAGTTAATATTTTTAGTGTCAATCTGCTGATGATCACCACCGATGTCCTCACGGATAGTACTTTCAATTTCGGAATCCATAATTTCTTTAGCACCTTCAAAACCTTGTTTTAAATCTATGCTGTAAGTCTCGGTCTTGAAACCGCTCATAAATTTTTCGTCATAAGGTACAAGTGCATTCAAATTCCATGGCTCCAACGAGTTAAGATACGAAAGCGGTAATGCCGAAGATGCCGCCTGAACAATATCGTCAAAAACATTTTTAACAACGCCCGATGTTAAAGTCCAATTCGTATGCCGCACCCTGCGTACCTTTTCTTGTCCCTGTTCGTCCTTATAACGCTCCTCAGTATAATAATCCGTTCCGCGTTTTCCCGAATAATTGGTAACCGTTTTGGCATCGTAAGTCCAATACGGCAAATAAACACCTGAAAGCGAATTTTCCTGCATAGCAGATTTTTTCAAATCAGAGGGCGCAAACCACAAATCTTTGAGCCATTTTTTGTACATTTCATCGCCCTGAAACCTTTCAACAGAAAACGGAATCAAAGCCTTAGGCTTAATTTTTTTGACTGTCGTACCCTGATTGACTGTCAGCGGAGAACCACAAAAATCGCATTTATCAGAAATAACGTTTTCGCTAAAAGTAGTTTCAGCACCGCACGCCTGACATTTTACGGTATGGATTTCGTGAACCTCTTTGTTTTCATCACTTTCCAATTCTTTCAATGCCGAAAGATAATCTAACTCCTTAACGGCTTCTTCTTTTAACGCTTCGTCGATTTTGATTTCGTTCATCGTGCCGCAATACTCACACTTGAGACTCAAAGTCCCGGGTGCAAAAGTAAGTTTGGCTCCGCAACATGAACATTTTATCTGATTTTGCGAAGTTTCGTTTTCTGAAACTAAATTAGGGTTTTCATTTTCCATATTATTTCTTCTTTTTTCGTAATTAACTTACAAAGGGATTTTTATATCGGCATTGCGTTTATAAAAATCCCTTACAACTAACTTAAAATATAAATCTTATGAAAATATCAAAACTAAAATTTAGTTCATTGGTGGAGGAGGCGGAGGGGGAACTGCACCAAAAAGTTGTGAGAGTTCAGCAACAGTATTTGCTGCTGCCCAACCTGCCATACCTTGTTTCCAAACCTGAGTATCTCCCGTAACTTGACCCTGAGCAATCATTTGTTGCAAAGTCTGAATCGGGAAAGGTCCTAATTGTTGTCCGTTAACGTATGCATAATACTGAGCCATTCCCGGCATAGGCGGAGGTGCTGCCTGCTGAGAATATCCCTGCTGAGCATAACCATGTTGCTGATTCATCATATTCTGCTGATTCTGCATCATCTGATTCATCATCATCATGCCCATCATACCTTCCATGCCGCCACCGCCGTTGCCGCCGTTTGCAGCCGCCGTCTTCATAGCATCTGCCATTGACATTTGCTGATAACGGTTCATATCGCCGAGCATATTCATACCCGTTCCCTCATCAAGTTTCTTCTGAAGCTCTTCAGGAAGCGAAATGCTTGATATTAAAAATTTAGTAAACTGGATACCATAATCCGTTTCACTGTTTATTTTCTGTTCACAAAGCTTACTCATCTGATCTTGCGAGGCTGCAAAATCCAAAAGGGATTTTCCGCTCTGACCTATTGTAGATACAAGATTCGTTACGATTACACTACGCAATTCGTCAGCAATATCAGAAGTTCTGTACTCGGAATTTGTTCCACTGAGTTTTCTGATAAGTTGTGCAGCATCAGAAACTTGCATTGAATAAGTACCGAAAGCCCGTATCGTTACCCGTCCAAAATCCTGATCCCTTACATAAAAATTATTCGGTGTACCCCATTTCTGAGCCGTAAATACTTTCGTATTAACAAAATATACCTCACATTTGAACGGCGAATTAAAACCGTATTTCCAACTTTTCAAAGTAGTAGTGATAGGCATATTGTTGGTGTCAAGAGTGTAATGTCCGGGTTGGAACACATCACCGATTTCACCCTCGTTTACGAAAACGGCAACTTGAGATTCCCTTACGATAAGTTGCGCACCGTTTTTAATGGCATTGTCTTTTCTTTCAAAACGATGAACGATAATGTTTTGTGAAGGATCAAGCCATTCAACTACATCAATCAACTCACCCTTTATGAATTCTTTTGCTTTATCAAATAAACCCATAATTATAGTACTTTTTTAGGTTATTAAAATTAAGTTATTTATTTCGAGTGTAAATATAAAACTTTTATCAAATAACAACAAAGGCTTTTAATTTTTTTTAACAAAAAATTATACCATAAATCTATTTGGAATTTCATAAACGTTTTGTTAATTTGGCAGACTAAAATTTATTGCGGTATGGAACAAAAAAACAAATATACGACCATTTTCAAAAGTATCGGCTGGGACATCGTCATAATGACGATTTTGATTATCAATTTAATATTACTCGTTTGGGATTGGTTTTATTCGATTGCCGGAGTTACGGAATTTTTCAAAAACAATACTCCGTCTTTCAACGATTTTTACAATCAGATTCATCAAAACATAAGATTTTTTGACCTAATTTTTGTAATAATTTACATTACGGATTTTATTATCGGTTGGTTGATATCAGTTGTCAAAAAAAAAGAAAGCAAGTTTCATTATCCGTTTATACATTGGTACGACCTTTTGGGTTGTATTCCTTCGGGGGCGTTGGTATTTTTCAGACTTTTTAGGGTAATTTCTATTATTATAAGGCTTTATAAACGCAAAATTATCGACATAAAAAAATGGTTGATTGTCCGCAAAGCCCTGACTATTTACAATATAATAATGGAAGAGATTTCTGACCGTGTGGTCCTAAACATTCTTTTTGGAATCAAACAAAATATCTCGGCTGGCACACCGGTTACAAAACTTGTTTTTACCAAAATCATAGAACCGCAAAAGCAAAGAATTATAGATTTGATTTTCAACAAGATAAAAAATATTTCAGAAAAAGAATATAATCTTCACAAAGACGAAATTTTATCATACGTAAAACAAAAAACCAAAACAGCAATCGAAAACAACAAAGAAGTTTCAAGACTTTCGATGATTCCCGTGGTTGGAAATCAAATAAAATCAGTATTGGAAAAATCAATTTCACAAACGGTTTTTAGCGTTACTGACAATCTCGTAAGCGATGTACTTTCGGCATCGGGACAAGAAAAACTCAAAAACATTTCGGTAGAAATTTCTGACAATTTATTGAAAGAATTAGAGCTTGATTTACAACCTGTTATAACGGATATTATTTATGCCGTAGTTGATATTATTGCGCAAACAGCCAACGTAAAACAATGGAAATTGGAAGAAATCAGAAGCGAAATTTTGAAAGCCAAAAACGCAGCAAAACCCGATGAAGAACTTATTCAACGGCTCGAAAACCGTTATAACAATCTCCTACTCAAAAGCATGGAAATCGATTGGGACAAAGAACTCAAATCACCAAAATAATAATTCAGACTTTTAAGAAATTAATAAATTTATTAACGAGATTGGAATTTGTTGTAACAATATTACCGTCAGTTACGGCAAAACGCTCTTTTAATTTGTCAGAAAGTTGCTCCAAGGTAACGTCCTGACAAATACTGCCGTATTCACAATACGAAATTTCTCCCCTTTCCTCCGAAACCACAACAACAAGACTGTCAGAGGCTTCGCTCATGCCAATTGCGCTTCGGTGCCGGGTGCCGATATTTGATGGAATATTAGTATTTTCGGTAAGCGGCAAAATACATTTTGCAGCCACTATCCTACCCCTTACAATAATAACAGCCCCGTCGTGCAACGGTGAATTTTTGAAAAACAACGAGCCCAAAAGCCTTGATGTAATCGCACAATCAAGTTTTTCGCCCGTTGCTATTATGGATGATAAATCAGAATGATTAGGCAATACAATCAACGCTCCCGTAGATTCCCGTGCAAACTCCTGACAAGCTTTCACAATTTCCGGAATATCAAGCTCTTCGGGAGATTTGCGAATAACGTTCTTAAAAATATTTTCAAGCGAAAATATTTTTTTGAGCGTTGAGGTGTTACCAACATCCAAAAGGAATTTCCTGATTTCCTGCTGAAAGACTATCACAAGTGCCAACATTCCGACACTTGCCACTTTACTCATTATAGTATTCATAAGGCTCATGTCAAGGGCTTTTACAAGCATCCAAAGCGCATAAACAATAAACAATCCTACCAAAATATTCATCGCGGTAGTATTCCTTAATTTTATGTACAAAAAGTAGAGCAAGTAAGCACTCAACAATATGTCTATTAAATCTACAAATCCGAAATCAAGAAATCCCATCTTGAAAAAAATTATCTGATTCTTTTTTTACTTATCATACTTAAAATCACGGAAATTCCATTTTCCCGTAACCGTACCTTTTTCGAGTTTTACGATACCCGGATTAGCCCTGACAATAGTTTTTAATGTAATATCATCAGTCTGGAAGAACGGGAAATCAACAGAATATTCACTCTTAATCTGTTCGATATAATCCCAATTACTGCTCGTAAGACCCAAAATTATATAGTCATGTTTTTGAGCGTATGTCTGCAAATGACTCAAAATATCAAGACCGTCGGTATCACTCTTTTCGAGCTTGTGAGTGATAACAAGCAAAACAGGTTTTTCAAAATTTAATACCTGCTGAGCATAATCGGTGCCGGCTGTATCGGTAATGGTAAAATCGTGAATTTCAGGCTGAAAACCTTTTTCCAAAAGAATAGATTTGGTATCCTGCCAAACCCACGTAGAGTCTTCATAAAGATATTTATTATCCATCAATTCCTTGTCGGTAACCACTTTAACCTCGCCCGTAACTGAATTTTTGTAAGTTAATTCAGAGGCGTAAACATCACGTTTTGCACCTTCGGGAATAGCCATTTTTTCGGCAATATTGTTACCGATTTTGTAAGGACGGAAATCCAATATCGGAAGGTGTCTTAACATAAAATGCTGGAAAACAATCGCAATCAAAAATACTGCAAAGGCAATTCCGAGTTCAGCATTGTCAGAAAGCGGATTGTCCATTTTCTTACGGTTGAAAATCAAATACAATATTATCAACGTTAAAACAACGTTTTTGTAGAATGTTGTCCAATTGTCCAAAACCAAAGCATCGCCGAAACAACCGCAGTCGTGAACGGGATTTTTCAATGCGATATAAAGCGTAATAGGCAAGAAAACCACCATAAAACTAAATGCGAACCATACCGCCCAACGTGGTTTCAAATTGAAAATCAACATTATACCCGTAGTAAATTCCAATGCCGACAACAAAAACGCCAAAGGCAGAGCAAACTCCGACATCCAAGGCATATCAAAAGCCAAATTAAAATAATCCGTAAACTTATAACACGAGCCTAACGGGTCTACAGCTTTAACAAATCCTGAAAAGGCAAAAACCGCTCCGACCAAAAAACGCGCCAAAAAAATCAGCACTTTGTTAGATTTAGAGGTGCTGCTAATTTGTTCCTGATTTTTCATTTTCTATTTTAATTAAATTAAAAATTGAATAATTTATTATGTCAAAATAACCGGCATCAATACCCTCCGAAACAGAAGTTTTACCGCCGTGATCTTCTATTTGCTTTATTCTGTAAAGTTTCATCAAAATCAAATCCGTAATGCTTGAAATTCTCATACTGCGCCAAGCCTCACCGTAATCATGATTTTTTTTCATCATCAAGTCAAAGGCAAGTGATGAATATTTGTCGTAAAGTTTTTCCGCCTCATCAACGCTTAAATCCGCAGTATCGGCAAAGCCTTTTTCCAACTGAATCAAGCCCATAACGGCGTAATTAACAATTCCGATAAATTCCGTCTCCTGTCCTTCGTCAATCATAGCCTCTTTGTTAGTCTGAAGTCCGCGGATACGGTTAGCTTTTATAAAAATCTGGTCGGTTACGGATTCAGGACGCATAATACGCCATGCCGTACCGTAATCACCGGCCTTTTTTAGAAAAGTTTCCTTACATTTATGTATTTGATCTTTATACTCCTTGGAAGTATTCATAATATGTTTGTTTTTTTATTCTTGAGTTTCGTTATTCACTTCGGACTCCATCGTTTTCAAAAGATGATGCCCCGTTTCGTCTACGTTTGCAAGACTCTGACGCATAAGCGTATCAGCTTGTTTGTTTTTGATGTCAGTATATTCCTGAACCGAAATGTTACCGTCCAAAAATGCCGATGCCATCGCCTTTTGTACCTTTTCCTCCGCTAAAATCAATTCGGCTTTTGCCGCCTCAACCTGAGCCTTTGCTCTTGCAACTTTCAAAGACGAGCCAACATCATCACCGATTTTAATATCGGAAACATCGACCGAAAGTATTTCGTAAGCCGAATTTTCGCTGAGTTCGGCTCTGTTTTCAACGTTATCGGCAACGATATACGGGTTTTGAAGAATTTCCGTATGATTTTTAGCAAGACCGATTTCCGTTGCAAGTGCCTCATTAACACGGGCTAACATTGTTTCGGTGCTAACACCGCCGAGGATATTTCTGATATGACTCCTAAGAGTGATTTTAACTTTCATCGTAAGCTCCACGCCGTCGCGTGCCACGCCTCTAACGCCGTCAGTTTCCACGATAATCGGGTTGATAGCGGGCTTAATAGCCTCCACAACATCCAATTCCGAAAGGTCGATAGCACAAATATCTTCAAAATTAAAATCCTTTAAGCCTGCTTTACGAGCAGAAACGTATGCCTCAATAGTTTTTTTTAGGTTCCCGCCGGCAAGATAATGTTTTTTAAGGCGTTCCAAAGTTAAATCGTCCTCAAAACCGGCATTGTCCGCCATATTTTTGGCTTTAACCAAGTCGCCGACATTACCGCCCGCCAAATAAAATTCCGCCAATTCAGGAATTGAAGTCGAAATCTTGGCATTCATTGCGCTGATATGAGCGTGCATAATTGCACCGACATCTACTTTCTTGAGATAAAGTTTTGCCATATCCTCAAAATTAATAGCTTTAACGTTAGCCGCCAAAGCCCTAATCATAGTTGTAACAACGACTTCAAGGTCTACTTTAGCAAGATAATACTTCATCAAAATCGGCAAATCAAGAGTTAAGTTCGCATTTTTTGCCGTTACCATAAGATTGATGATTTTGGCTTGCGGAATATTCTGCCAACGCATTTTTATCAGCAAAAGCCATGAAACGTTCACTTTTGAAAGTTTGGCGTTGAACCAAAGTTTCAGCGGCACCATCGAAACGAAAAACCATACGATAAGTCCGGCAAGACCTACCGTTACGACCAAAATTAAAAAACCGTCCCAAAACGAAACTCCGCTTTCGGGCGTCGTATTGTCGCTGATATCGTCCTCAAAATCCGCTTGCGCCTGACTTTCCTGAATTTTTTGTTGAACGTACAAATCGTTATCGTCCGCACATGAAGAAAAACCAAACGTCAAAAAAAACAAAAACAAAGCAAATAAAATATTTTTCATAATCAATTTTTTTTTAAAACAAATTATTGGTCGTAACCAGTTGCAATTCCGTCTTTTTTCTCCTCCAACAAATTAGCTTTGTGAAGTTCGTTAAAATTAGGTTTAACACCGTCCTTGTACTGTTGAACCATTGCAATCCTAATATCAGCCTCGGCTTTAGCCCTGTCAGCCTCCGCCTTCAACTTGCGCATCTCGGACTGAATTTGAGCTTGTCTTAATTCCAATTCGGCTTTAATATTTTGTCCGACCGTCAAATCGTAAATATTAACATCCAATAGTTGATAACGTGAAAAATTGTTCAATTCCGTTTCTTTTACCAAATCGGTTTTTATTTCACGGTTGTCCTCTTCGTTGATACGGTTGAGAACGTTTTGAGAAATCTCCGGCAGAGATTGCAAAATATGTTCGTGGTCGTCAGAGGATTCCAACTCCATGATAATCGCCTCGTTGATACGTTTGAAAAGAATGTCAAGACCGTAACCAGAAAAAATAAGCGGCATTTTGCCCCTGACGGTGATATTTACTTTCGGAGTAATTTGAACACCATTTTTGCAAACGCAAGTAACAGAAGGCGTTACCTCAATAACTTGAGGATTTTGAGCCCAAGCCACAGCCGAGGCCAAAGTATAATCCTCACTCGCAATTATTCGTCCGGCAAGATCAAAAGACATATTAAGACCGGCTTTTTGAGCCTTCATAACAGCATTAATGGCATCAAGAACGCGTCCGAAAGTCTTAAAATGTTTTTTCAAATTAGGATACGTAATACCAAAATCGGGAAGTCCTTGTTTTTCCAAATCCTTTGCGATTTTCAAACCCTGAACGTAATCAAACAAATCCGCTTCGGGTCTTGAATATTCCACAAGATTGTCTTTTGTAAGTTGAACTCCGTCTTCTGAAATAATCTTGTTTTTAACGGCAAAATTATAAGCCTTAACAAATTTTACAACGTCGGCTCTCGTATTAACAAGGTAATTCATCAACTCATCGGGCGTTAAATCAAGACCGAATTCATTAGCTTTAATAAGAGCCATGACAAGATTCGTAATGTCATTACCTTGAATATTCTGACGGATTAAATCCTTTTGGTCGATACTGATACCCCGGTCTGAGGCTTTGATAATGTTAGTTACCAAAATATCGAACTGATCGTCGGAAAGCGAATACAAATCGGACAAAGAAAAATTAATTTTAATACCCGAATTGTGAGCCCTAATCATCACGTTAGTAAAACGGTTGATGTCCCTTTTCAAGGAATAAAGGTTTTTCAAAAGGTTAATCGTAATTTTAAAGGTGTCGTTGTATTCCAAAACATTAGCTTTGTTAATACGACTTGACTCCTCGTCCGACATATAAATACCCTCGTATTTAGCACGGATAAGGGAATAAATTATGATTTTCAAACCCTCGTCATCAATGTCGTTGATAAAACGTTTTTCGTCGATTTCCAATTCCGCACGTTTTGCCATAATATCAAGATTGACAAAAGAGGGAAAATCCCTGCCTTTGGAAACAAACTCCATGGCGGTATCAAAATCAATGTTCAATTCGGCATTCACCTGATCAGCCCACGAGCGTGCAAAAGCTTCAATATCATCGCCTTTGCAAACCTTGTATGCGTGAATCATTTTATCAACACCAAAGAGAGGATCAGAATTTCTGATTAACGCATAACTATAAAAAAACTTGTCATAATCATCAATCTGATTCTCATTAGCGATATAAATCGCAATTTCCAACGGGTCACCGTCCAACGAACAAATCAAATTTCTGGCAATCGAAAAAATATGCATAACCTTGTCCTTGATATCATCGTCCAAAGTTAAGGCATATTTATAAGTTTTGCCGGAATGTTTTATATTTTTGGTTCTCAAGTATTTAGCAAAAGAATCCGGAGATTTGCGGAAAAATTGCAAATACACGAAAATCAAAACACAAACTCCTAATAAAATTACTGCTATTAACATTATATTTTTCCCTTGTAACAAAAAAAAGTTTAATTTTGTTTTTTACCGTTAACAAAAGTTGCAATGTATGAATCATTAAAACCTTGATTCATAAGCTGTTTTTTAAGTTTTTCGGCTTGTTCCCTCGTAGGACAATCGCCGACCGTATAAACAGTGTACTGTCCTGAAGTGCTTGTGTGAACGGTATATCCTTTAGCTTTAAGACTATCAATTTTCTTTTTGGCATCGCCGTTAAGAGTACCCAAAAACGCACCGATCTGAACTCTGTAAACCGTTCCTGATAAGTTTTGGTTTTTGTTTTGATTAGAAGCATTAACGGGACCTACATTTTTTCCACCGACAACTTTTATTAAATAAGCGTCCTCATAACCAGACTGTTTCATGGTCTGAAGATTTGTAGAGGCGATATTCAAATCCGTAGAAACCGCTGTATAATAACGGTAAAGTCCGGCATCGTTTCTATCGTAATAAAGGTCGCTAACATTAAACGAAGACATACCCAAAAGTGTCGGCAACGATGCAATCTGAACCAAATAAGCCTCTGTGGGAAGTTCAGTCAAAGGAATTGCCGGAGCATCCGATTTATTGTCTTTAGCGTAAACAGCGGGAGTCGTAGCTTTCTGATTAGCGTTAAGTTGTTTCAACTCCTTCTGAACCAAATCTTTATAACCAGTAGTTTTTTCGGCTTTAGCTTTAGCGGAATTAACGTCAGATTTTTTTCCGTTAACAAAAGCCACAACGGTTGCTTTTTTGTAACCTTCGTTTTTAGCCATTGCAACAGCTGCCAAAGCGGCGTCATAAGTCTTAAAAGTACCGAGATAATATCTCATATAAGTCTGATTTTTAAGATTTTGAGCCAAAAATGTTTCAATAGAAGGAAATTCCACCGGTTCGGGCATTTCCTTGTATTGACCGACTTCAACGCTAAAAATAGTTCCCGAAGGATATTTATAAGGCATCAAACGTTCATCTTTACGATTGTAACTCCATGTTGAAACAACTGCCGCATTAGAATATGCAACGGGATTTTTAGCAGATTTTGAAGATGTTCCGCCATTGTTGTTTGAAACATTGTTTTTGTTTGACGTATTATTTTTGTTTGAAACATTATTTTTGTTAGAAGTATTATTTTTGTCAGCTACGTTGTTTTTATTATCTTTTTGCTGAGTTTTGTTGTTGTCGGATTTATTATCCGCAACTTGCTGAGTATTATCGCTTTTCTTTTCAGAATCGTTTTTAACAACGGCATTGTCAGTTTTCAGCTTATCGTCTTGAGGTTTTGTTTCCGATTGTTTAACGGGAACTGCGCCGTCGGATTCGTCAGCTAAAAAGTCCATTGCAATATCGTTGTGCTTGTCGGTTGCACCCGTGGCCAAAGAAATACCGTTTGAGAATTTTTTACCGCCGAGATAAGATTCGATGGCATTCTCCATGTTTCTTATAGCTTGAAGTTTTACCTCGTTACCCTCTGAAAGTTGCGTGTACTGTTCAATTTTGCTCATTTGTTTAGCGGCAACTTCCTCGTAAGATTTTGAAAGAGCGAAAAGCGTTTCAGCCTCTTGCTCATAATTTTTACCGAGAGAATCGTTAAGATTTCTAACGTTAGGAACGTATTTTTGATAAATTTGGAATATCGCATTATTGACCTTAACAGAGGCATTAATACCTTTTACCAAATAAGAACATTCTTTAAGTTCCTGTTCCTGAGCGTTTTGCTCATAATATTCTCTTTCGGCAAGAGTTGTGGACTGCGAAGAATAAATTCTTAAAGTGTCGGCTTTTGACCCGAACTCTTCCGCTTTTTGCATATAAGTTATGGCATTAGCCTCGTCAGCCTCAATTTTAAGAACTGCGGCCTTGTCCTCATCTGAGACTTTGAGTTTGTCCTCAAATTCATGATAACGAAAACGGTAAAGATTTATGTCTTTGTCGAAATCATAATGAACATCAGCTTTCAAAACCGGGTCGCTGTGAATAATCTCGCCATGAACGACAGCCGTATCCAACTCCTTCAAATCTATGTATTTAGACAAATCCATCGAAGAAGAATCCTGATAAGCGGCAAAGGCTATTTCTTGATCATAAATTGCACTATTGAGTTTAGAATAAACACTACGGTAAACCTCCAAAGTATTTTCGCTCGTAATGCTTTCTTTGAGTTTGTCAGCCTCGTCGTAATATATTTGAGCTTTTTTTGCTAATTTTTTGGCTGACAATTCGTTGCCGTTATTAGATGAAAAAGTCTTATTGTTGAGTTCGTTAGTATAAACTTCGCGGTAAATATCCGAAGCTTTTTCAAAAGCTTTCAAAGCCTTCAACTCCTGCGCAGAGGCTTTAGAAAGGAGTTTTGATAATTGTTTAGCCGTTTTTTTGGAAGAATCACCGCTTTTCTTTAAATCTTCTGCTTGTTTTTGATAAGCCGCCGCCATAACCATACCTTCGGAGGCTTCCTGACGAAATTTTTCGGCTTTTGCAAGCTTTTTCAATTCCTTTTTTGAAAACAAATCTTTGTAATAAGATTGCTTGGAGAGTCTGAAATCACCGTTAGAATAAGTTTTAAAAGGTAATCTCAACTCATTGATTTCTAAAGAGTTTGTATTTAAATTCTGCGGCAAGTACGCTGATGTAAGCACCAAAGGCGAAACCATTGCCAACGCTAATTTAAGGACTTTCATTGTTTAGAGAAAAATATTTATAGTTTGTGGCAAAGTTAATAATAATTGGAATAAAAAAGAAAAAATTACAAATAATTTTCAAAAAGTAAATTATTATTAACAACAAAAGGATAAAAAAACGAAACGGAAGACATTTTGTAATATCTTCCGTTTCTAAAATTCATAATGAAAAATCCGTACCGAGGAAGAGACTTGAACCCATGACCCCCGGATCCACAATCCGGTGCTCTAACCAACTGAGCTACCTCGGCTCGTCTAATTTTTACGGGTGCAAAGGTAGAGCAAAAAATCATTCCGTCCAAATTTTTTTACATTTTTTTTCATAATATTTTTTAATAAATTAATTATCAATTATTTAAACAATGCCGTTTAAAATATTTTGATTTTAAGATTTTTGATTTTAATTTTGCAGAAAATTTCGTTCTAATAAAATGACAAAAAGGTATTCATTCAATATAATAGCTAAAGTATTATTACTAAGCATTTTAATATGTTTTTGCGGAGAAAGTGCCCTTGCACAGCGAAACAAAAAAAACGATAAAGACGACAAAAAAGAATATCCCAGACGGGTGAAAATCTGGAAGTTGTCCCAAGATTATTCCCAAGAAGAATACACTTTGGACACTGATACTTCGTTGCATCTTTTTCAACTCTATGATTACAACGACAAAGGCTCAATTTCGTATTCCAATCTCGGAAACATGGGTACACCGTACATTTATAACATCTTTGATGACAGAGAGTTAAGAAAAAACAATGAAGTTTTTTTCTTTGACAGAATCAATGATTTTATATCCAAACCCGAAAATACGAAATTCTATCAGGTCAATCACCCTTACACATGGCTTTATTATGCCACAACTCCGAAATCAAGAAACGGTCAAATAATAGATTTCACTCATACTCAGAATGTTACGAAAAAATTTAATTGGGGTTTCAACATCGGACTTGTCGGCTCAACGGGAAGAATAAGCCATCAACATTCCAGAAATACGACTTTTTCGCCGCAAATGAGTTATAACGGTAAACATCTCTCGGTACACTTTTTTTATAATTTCACCAAATCGTATATCGAGGAAAACGGCGGAATCGTTGATACAGTGGAAGTTAATGCAAAAAGGTTTACGACCAAAATGTCAAAACCTTTCAGCAATTGGGGCAAACGCACATGGAATTTAGTTGCGGAATATTCCCTTGGAAAGACTGATTTTCAGATTATTAACGATTCTACAAGAAACGAAATTTATACACCCAAACTTACTTTCGGATACGTTTTCAAGCACGACAAAATGTTCCGCACATACGAAGACGAAGAAATGAACAATGATTTGTACCAAAATTTTTATCACGGTACAACAGCGACTTATGATTCATTGTATTTCCGCCGTCTTACCAATCAGTTTCATCTAAAAATTGCAGAAAATCAACTACTTGGAATAAGTCCCGGAATTTTTGGAAGCATTGGAATGGAAAACGATATTTATTATAATTTCCAAAATTATCATTCCTCAACCAATTCTTCAAACTATTCCAACACGTACTTTGAAGGCGGAATCAGTAAAAACAAGTCAAAAAATTTGTTTTTGCACGGAAATTACAAACAATATCTTTCGGGTTATAAATTAGGAGATTTCAACGTTAATGGTTCGTTAGGACTGAAATTTTATAAAGGTGAGACCGACACGGTGAAATATTATCTTAAAGCCTCGGTTGATTTTTACAACAGAGAACCGAATTATTTTGAAAAATATTATTATTCCAACAATTTCCGTTGGGACAACAATTTCGACAAAACACAAACCACACGAATTGGCGGAGAATTTTCGATACCGAAATGGCATTTCAAAATCGGTGCAAGTCATTATCTGTTAAACAAATACATTTATTTCAACTCTGATGCCGTAACCGCACAGGCCAAAAGCGCAATTTCGGTTATGTCGGTAAGTTTGATGAAAGATTTTTATATTTGGCACGCAAGATTTGCCAACAGAGTTACTTGGCAAAGCACCAATCATAACGAAATTCTTAATTTGCCGGATATTGCACTTTATCATTCAACCTATTTTGAATTTTATTTGGTTAAAAACGTATTGCTAACACAACTCGGCGGTGAGGTTTCTTATTCAACAGAATACGATGCGTTCGGTTATATGCCCTCAACCTCAGCATTTTATCCGTTAAAGCATTCCAAAGCTGGCGAATATCCGCTTTTGAACGGCTTTGCAAATATTAAAATACGCGGAGTTTTGATGTTTTTCAAATGGGAAAATATAGGCAACGGTTTAATCCGTGACTGGTATTATTCTACGGACAATTATCCGTATCAAGATTTTCATTTTATGTTCGGAATACTTTGGAGATTCGGGGATTAAGAGTTTTTTTAGCCGACTCTGATTCCCGCTAAAGAAAGGTCATCAACTTGAATTGCACCGAACATCCAATCCTCAAGAATTTGAGCGAGTGCATCATGTTGCTCCTGACAAGGACGTTTATAATTATTTATAAAAAATTCTTTTAGGCGTTTTGTCATAAATTTTGTACCGGTATATCCGATTTGACTTTCAATACCGTCAGACTGCATATAAATCATATCGCCTTTTTGAACGTCCAAATATTGTGTCGTAAAATTAGGTCTTTCGTTAATATGCCTGCCGACCGGCATTCGATCGCCTTTCAGACGTATTACTTCTCCGTCTCTGACAATATACGCACTTTGATAAGCTCCGGCAAATCTCAATTTATAATTATCCTGATCTAATGCACAGATTGACATATCCATACCGTCAGCCGTTGAAAAACTTTCATCGCCAATATCATTAGAAATAGAATCCAAATAAATTTCGTCGTTTGAAAGTGCGGATTTAATATAATCCCTCATCATGTCCAAAATAATTCCGGGTGCAATATCAATTTCAGGATTCTTCAGAAGTTCTTTTATCGCTGAAAGTCCCAACATACTCAAAAAACCGCCCGGCACTCCATGACCCGTACAATCGGCAATTACCAAAATATCAAAACCGGAATTTCTCGTTACATAATAAAAATCACCGCTGACAATATCCTTGGGCAAATAATAAACAAAACTATCGGGAAAAACATTTTTTACGTCTTCCGGGCTTGACATTACTGCCTGCTGAATATGTTTGGCATAATTTATTGACTGATACATCTCGATGTTCGCCTTTTCGACGGCGGTACGCTGTTCGGTGATAACACTCTGAAGCGAAAGCAATTCTTGTTGCTGCTGACTAAGACGTTGATTTTTTTCATTAAGAAGCGTAACACTTTCTTTTTTCAGTCTTAAAGCCTTGATAATAAAGAACATAGCAACAACTAAACAAAAAACTATAAAGCCGACCAAAAATATTACCGTCTGCTGAAAACGAAGTTTTTCATTTTGAAGAGCCGTTTCTTTTTCGTTTTCCACCATAACCTTATCAATAGCCTCTTCAGTTTTAAGGTCAGAGCGGAAATCAGCCGTTACCAAAAGGCTTTTCTGATTCGCAAATTTATTCCTTATTAAAATATAATTTTTAGAATCTTCGTATGCTTTTGTATAATCACCCAAAAAAGCATAAATATCCGAAGAGACTTTGTAAATCATAGCCGAAGTACCAAGACTCAAACTTCCGCCGACATTGGACTTCAAATGTTCTGCTTTCGTAACAGCCTTATATGTTTCACCTTTCAAAAGGAGAATTTCCATTTCAAAAACGTCAGCAATCCGTCGGTTTTCCAAAAATCTAAATTCATCAGCATAAGCCTTGAAAGCCCGCATAAATTTTTCTGCATCCACTAAATATCGTATAATAGGATTTTTGTCCTCTTTCAAACTCCTTTTATAAAAAAGAAGATTTATCATCGTTGCTGCCTTGTTGTAACGACCGTTAATAATTTTCGTCAGCTCCACATCATTATGATAACCTTTCAACAAAATAGGTACCGAATCGGCATAATGTTTAGCTGTTTCTACTTCATTAAAATTCTGAGTTTCATAGTTTTCCTCAAAATTAGAAACCAAAAGTTCTGCCAAACACGCATAATCGTAAGCAAGTCCTATATTATTGGAGGCCGCAATGTCAATACTGATTGCCGATTTATAATTATTGAAAGCCACTCCGTAAAGATACAAATCTTTGGAATTATCACCCATTTGCCGGTAAATTTCAGCAACCTTAATCGAATCTTTCAATTCCAAATAATTTTTTATGGCTTGTTTATAATATTTTACGGCCTCGCTCTGACGGTTCAGTACGCTACAATTATTAGCGGCACGCAGAAGAGACATTGCTAAAATTTTTTTGTCACCGATACGTTTTGCCATATCCAACTCTTTCTGCAAAAATTTCATTGAGGTTTCAAACTCGTTTTTATAATAATATGCCCAAGCCATATAGCCGTAACATCGAGCCCAAATAGTAGAATCTTTAAGATTTTGAGCGTAATACAAAGCCCTTTGAGAAAAAAGTATGACAGTATCAATATTCTCACAAGCAGTTGCAATCTTAAAACTATAGTCCATTTTCTCGTAATCAGAGCTTGCGGAAAGATATTTTTCCACAAGTTGCGGTATCTCCGTGTCGCTTTGAGCCTTAATATTACTTACGGCTAATAACACAAATAGAATATAAACTATAATTTTTTTCATATGCTCTAAAATGAGATTTAAAAAATTATACTACAAAGATAGTTCTTTTTTATTGTTTATATTAAAATTTAACGTTAATTATTTAATAAATGTTTTATTTTTTTTATTTTTTTCACTATCCTGTTATTTTTAATGTTAATTTTTTAGAAATACTATCTTAGAAATAAAAAAAATTAATACTTTTACGAATTATTTTTAGCATAAAAAAGAGAAATGAATTTTACGATTTTAAGTTTTGCCACGTTAAGTGATTTTTTCAAACAGTGGTTTGGCGTAGAGATTCCGTTACCGATTCAGACATACGGTTTATTTGTTGCATTAGCCTTTGTAGCAGGGGCTTACATAATGAGCAAAGAATACAAGCGGAAAGAAAAACTCGGCTCTATGGGTCCTATTTATAAAGTAGAAACCGTAGGCGAAAAACCTCAAGTAAAGGATTTGGTTATTTCATTTTTAATAGCGTTTTTAATCGGCTACAAACTCATTGACATCATCTTCAATTACAAGGAGTTTACCGAAAACGCACAAGAATTTCTTTTATCCAAAAGAGGAAGTTTTATCGGTGGTCTTTTAGTAGGTGCAGCATCTGCATTTTATAATTGGTACACAAAAAACAAAGCCTCTTTAGACAAGCCTAAAAAAGTGATTGTCAAGATTTATCCCCACCAATTAGCGGGCAATATCTTGGTTGTAACGGGAATTTTCGGACTCCTCGGCGCAAAACTTTTCCACAATTTTGAAAATTGGGACAGATTTGTAGCAGACCCTATCGGAGAACTTTTTTCTTTTAGCGGATTAACCTTTTTCGGCGGTCTTATTGTCGGCGGTTTTGCCGGAGCATTGTTCTTAAAAAAGAACAATTTGAGCAGTTTTCATACGTTAGATGCAGCTGCGTGCGGTATTCCCTTGGGTTACGCTTTAGGACGTGTTGGCTGTCAGCTTTCAGGCGACGGCTGTTGGGGCATTGAAAACACCTCCCCTGCCCCGTCATTTATTCCTGATTGGGCATGGTCATCAACATTTCCTAACAACGTTATCAACGCCGGCGAAAAAATAACAGAATGTCACGGCTCTCATTGTCATGAACTTTCAACGGGAGTTTTCCCGACATCGCTTTACGAAACGCTGATGATGCTTGTGATTTTTAGCGTTTTGTTTTTCTGGTTGAAACACAAAATTAAATACCCCGGAATGTTGTTCGGAACATATCTCTCGATGCAAGGCGTTGAAAGATTGCTCATTGAACAAATCCGTGTTAATAATAAACTTCACTTTTTAGGCATGGAAGTAACACAAGCGCAAATTATTGCTACCGGTCTGATTATTAGCGGTTTAACTATAATTTTCTTAACATGGAAATATCGTGAAAAAATTGCCGAAATTTCAGCATACAAGGAGCAAATTCCAAACATCAAAGCCGAAATAGTAGAGGAAATATAGGACCTTAAAAGCAAAATCAACTTGAATGACCGTATTATTTAGAACACGGAAAATATTATAACGAATGCGTTTTTAAAATATAAAAATTGAAAATGGACATAAAAAAAATATGCCTTGAAACCGAACTAATCGCAAGAGAGGCAGGTAGTTACATAAAAAATGAACGCCAAAAATTCGATTCAGCAAAAATCGAAACCAAAGGTAAAAACGATTTTGTATCTTACGTGGACAAAACCTCTGAAAAACTGTTAGTTGAAAAACTTTCCGCACTCATTCCTAAAGCAGGTTTCATTACCGAAGAAGGTACGAAAAAAGAAATTAAAAACATAAATTGGATTATCGACCCGCTCGACGGCACAACAAATTTCATTCACGGACTTTGTCCGCATTGCGTAAGTATCGCATTACAAAAAGATAACAAAACTATCCTCGGAGTAGTTTACGAAATCGGTCTTGACGAATGTTTTTCGGCTTATCTCGGCGGCGGTGCTTTTCTTAACGGCAAACCGATAAAAGTATCTGATAAACAATTACTTAAAGATTCACTTGTCGGTACTGGCTTCCCGTATTCTGACTACGGAAAATTGGAAGGCTTCATGAAATCAATGGAGTTTATGATGAAAAATACTCACGGAATGAGACGTTTAGGCTCGGCGGCTACGGATTTGGTTTATGTGGCTTGCGGCAGACTTGACACTTTTTATGAATACGGTCTGAGTCCGTGGGACGTTGCAGCAGGCGCATTTATCGTTGAAGAAGCCGGTGGAAAAATTTCAGATTTTTCAGGAAAAGACAACTATATTTTCGGTAAAGAAATCGTTGCAGCAAACAGCAAAGTTTTTGACGAATTTTTATCAAACATAAAATCTTTTATGAATTGAAAACATCTTTAGTAATATTGAATTGGAACGGCGAAAAATTTTTACGCGAATACTTACCGTCAGTCATAAAATACACATTAAACACTGATACTGAAGTCGTTGTAGCCGATAACAATTCGTCCGACAACTCTTTATTATTATTGGAAAAAGATTTTAGAGAAGTAAAAGTTATAAAACTTGACAAAAATTACGGGTTTGCTCTCGGTTACAATAAAGCATTAGCACAAATCACTGATAGTGAATACTTTGTGCTTTGCAACAGCGATATTCTTTTAAAATCAGATGCCGTTAGTCCGATAATAAAATTAATGGATTCTGACAAAGAAATTGCAGCTTGCTGTCCGAAAATAAAATCGCTCAAAAACCCTGAAATGTTTGAATACGCAGGCGCTGCAGGCGGTTTTATTGACAAATACGGTTATCCTTTTTGCAAAGGACGAATTTTGAATAATATCGAACAAGATTTAGGACAATATAACGAAAATTCCCAAGTTTTTTGGGCATCGGGAGCATTTTTGGTAATTAGAAGTGATGTTTTTAAGAAAATCGGTGGTTTTGACGAAGAATTTTTCGCACACATGGAAGAAATCGATCTATGTTGGCGAGTAAAAAATCAAGGATATAAAATAATGTATTGTGCTGATTCTGAGGTTTTTCATTTGGGAGGCGGAACTCTTGAACAAGGCAATCCGAGAAAACTTTTCTTGAATTACAGAAACTCGCTGAAAATGTTAACGAAAAACCTCGCTCCCCAAAAACTTATCCCGACACTCTATTTAAGAATGTGTCTTGACGGTTTGTCGGCAGGAGTTTATTTGTTACAAGGTAAATTTTCATACTTTTGGGCAGTTTTCAAAGCACATTTAGCGTTTTACGGAAACTTTTTTAAACTCTTAAAACAGAGAAAGTTACTAAAAAAAGAAGTAAAAAACTATAAACATAAAGAGATTTATAACTCAAGTATAGTTTTTCAATGTCTCATTAAAAAAAGGAAAAAATTTTTTAATTTTTAAGGGAAAAAAATGTCAAACAAAGTAGTCATAATTCCGACTTATAAGGAAAAAGAAAATATTGAAAGCATTATCCGCGTAGTGCTATCTTTGGAAGAAGAGTTTGATATGTTAATCATTGACGATAATTCTCCCGACGGCACTGCGGAAATTGTTAAAAACCTGATGGACAAAGAGTTCCAAAACCGTTTGTTTATGATTCAAAGAGCGGGAAAATTAGGACTCGGAACGGCTTACATCACGGGCTTTAAATGGGCGATTGAAAATAAATACGATTATATTTTCGAAATGGATGCGGATTTTTCACACCCGCCAGAGAAGTTAATCGACCTTTACAATGCGTGTTCAAAAGAAGGCTTCGATATGTCAATCGGCAGCCGTTACATTTCGGGCGTTAATGTCGTAAATTGGCCTATAGGAAGGGTCTTGATGAGTTATTACGGCTCGGCTTACGTTAGGTTTGTAACCAGAATGAAAATCATGGACACAACTGCCGGATTCAAATGTTATACCCGTAAAGTATTGGAAGCCATAGATTTAGACAATATACGAATGAAAGGTTACGGTTTTCAAATCGAAATGAAATTCACTGCTTGGAAAAAGAAATTCAAGATAAAAGAAGTGCCGATAATTTTTACTGACCGCAGTTTAGGCACCTCCAAAATGTCTACAAATATTTTCGGCGAAGCAGTTTGGGGCGTTTTGATGATGAAAATCAGAAGCTGGTTCAAAAAATATTGAAAACCAACTTTTTACCACGGATTTGAAAACCTTTTGTCGTGAATAAACGCAGTATCGGAAAGCGTTAACAAAAAGGCTTTCAAATCCGCTAAATCTTTGTCACTGAGGTGCATACCACCATGATTTGCATTTATTGAAAGCGGGTCAATATAAGGCGAACGTTTAAGATGGTTATTATAAAAATCCAAAACCTCGTCCAAAGTTTTGAATCTGCCGTCGTGCATATAAGGTGCTGTAAACTCGATATTTCTAAGGGTCGGAACACGGTATTTGCCTTTGTCAAGAGGATTGCCCGTAACAGCAGAACGGTCGTTTTGTCCCTCAAAATCAATATCTTTGGCATTGTTCATAAAAAGATTTGTCGTCCAAAGCGGCAACGCAGGACTGCCGTGACAATGAAAACAATCCGCACCCTCGGTTGTAAAAAGCATTAATCCCCTCATCTCGGATTTTGAGAGTTGCAACTCCCCCGCCATAAACCTGTCAAACTTGGAATTAAAACTGACAAGCGATCTCACAAACTGCGCTATTGCCTTGGAAATCAAATCAATATTAATTTCAGAGGTTCCGAAGGCACGATAAAACAAATCCTTATAAAAAGCATCGTTTTTTATCATTTTAACAGCTTTTTTGATATCACCGTCCATTTCGTGAGGAGCTTTTATCGCCATCCAAACGGTAGATTCTATGTTGGTCATAGTATAAAGAGAATCCTTAGGAACACCATATTTTTTACTCCCTAACTGTTTGTTGTTCTGATTGATAAGTCCGTTCCAAAAATATCCAGAATTGTTCCAAACAAGATTTATCAAAGGCAGCATAACGTTAGGAGTTTTTTCAGAAGAATTGCCGATAGGACGACCGTCCGAAAAATCATTAACACCACATTCAAAAGAGTATTCTTGTTTATGACAAGATGCGCAACTCATTGGTTTGTCGGGATTTCCTGAAAGTCTGCCGTCATAAAAAAGATAACGCCCGAGTTTTACACCCTCCACCGTCATAGGATTGTTTTTCGGAATATTCATCGAATCCGGAAAAAACGGTACACCTAAATCATACGGGATAGGATTATAATTACTTTGAGGCAATTTTTGCGCACACGAGGACAAGAAAAACAGTCCCAAAATTATGTAATATATTTTTGTCATTTTTCAAATGCGGCTTTAACATTCTCGGAAAACATTTTCATCGCCTCCTGATTGTTCATAATGCCGCGGTAATCGGTAAAGAGTGCAGCATTAGGGTAATCAAACATTGTCAAAATATCAAGATTAATTATAGCATAAACTTTACCGTCCTTTATAAAAGTTTTCAATGGAATTTTGATTTTAACATCGTTCTCTATAAAACTAACAGGCTCATTTTCTAAATTATAAACCTGACCTCTACCGATATGACAATTGAAAGCATTGGTTTGATTATCCGCTGTTAAATACAAAATATTCGTTTTCATGTAATGGTATCCGCCGCCGAGATAATCAGGCCAAAACATTAAATTTTCAGGCGGATTTTTAAACCTATAACTGCGGTTTTCCAACGAGTCCAATCCGAATGTAAAAAACAATGAATCAGCATTTTTTAGAGAAAAATCCTGCGAAGGAATCCAAAATAAAGTTTTCGGAATTTCAACATCGGTATAATGAACGGAATTTTTTATTTGAGATTCTTTGCCGTCCTTGTAATGCACCGTTAAATTAGAAACAAAAAACTGACACTGACAAACTTCAAATGTTAAACCACGTTTTGATTTATAAATCATTTCGTTGATTTTCAAAGTTTTATCTCCACAAGAGAATGTAAAAAACACCCCGTCTTGAGCCGAAATTTTTCCAACTAAAAAGCAAAAAGACAAAAACAATAAAATATGTTTCATACAAAAAAAACTAATCTTCTACAAAAGCTTTTAAATTTTTTGACAAAGCGAAAACAACAATTCCGTCACCCTCTTGCAAAAGAGTATCGGCACGGGGATCGATAATTTTACGTTCGCGGATAATTTTGCCGCGCCAATTCGTACGCTCCTCAAACCTCAAGATTGCCAATATGTTAAGATGATATTTATTGCGGAAATCCGAATCCTTTATAAGCATACCGAAATAACGTTTCGGCAATTCGACTTCTGCAACTTTATGCTGGTCAAAAAGGCTGTAAACCTCCTGTGCACCCGCTAACGAAAGTCTGTCTGTCAATCTTTCAGCGGATTCTTCCTCGGGGTGAACGATTTCAATGCTGCTGTCAATTGCCTCCAAAACCCTTTGATGCGTATCGTTGATAGCACGACAAATAAGACGTTTTGTCTCGTCCATCTGATGAAACGTTGCCGTTACCAAAAGCGATTGGCCTATATCCTCACCGATTGCAATTATCACACAATCAGCATCTTTCCAAACAGGAAGTCCCGCTTTGATAGCGTTAACATCGGTACAGTCAAGTTTTACGGAAGACGTAATTTTGTCTTTTAAGGCTTCAACTCTTTTGTCGGAAGTATCTGCACCATAAACCTCACTACCGGCATTAGTGAGTTTTATTGCAAGCGACGAACCGAAATTTCCTAAACCAACTATAATATATTTGTTCATAATTTTTCCAAATTATCAGCAAAGGTAAAAATAATTATAAATCAAAAATTTCGTCAATAGTAAAACATTGTTACATTGGCAATAGGTTCACTATTATTTTCTACCATATTCATAATTAGTAAGTTTTGATTTTATTGTTCGCAAAAATAACATATTTTTGTGAATCAGCAAAAAAATTTCATTTTTGCAAAAACATTTCAAAACATTTTATAATTGACCCTTGTTTTATGGTCTTATTTTTTTTAAATCAAAATCTGTATCCTAAAAATCTTTTTCGGATATTTTTAATGTTTTTGTTATTTAAACATACTGATTTTCAGTGTATTAACAAACTTTTGCTAATGCTTTATTGATTTTAATCAGTAAAAAACATTTGCAAAAGTTTAATACATAATAAAAAAACATTTATATTTGCAGAAAAATTGCATAAAAGTCATGGCAGAAGCCCGTTACATAAACCCATATACGGATTTTGGTTTTAAAAAACTTTTCGGCACTGAACTCAACAAAGACCTGCTGATTAGTTTTCTTAACGCCCTATTCAGTAAATCCAAAAAAATAGTTTTGGACGAAATTACTGATGTAAAATACCTTAACTCCGAACAGTTGGGACGTTCAAAGGCAGACCGCAAGGCTGTTTACGACGTTTATTGTCAGACAAAAAGCGGCGCAAAATTTATCGTTGAAATGCAGAATGCTTTTCAACAATTTTTTAAGGACAGAAGTATTTTTTACGCATCGTTTCCAATCCGCGACATGGCAAAAAAAGACACCGTAGATGAGAGATGGAACTACGAACTTCAACCGCTTTACACTATCGGAATCTTGAATTTTGTGTTTAAAGACGATGCTGTTGTAAAAAATGGCGACGGTGTTGTGATGGAAGAATCTGCCGACGAATTCCGACATGATGTAATGTTGACCGACACCAACAACGACAACAAAATTTTTTATAAAAAACTGGCTTTCATATATCTTGAAATGCCAAAATTCAAAAAAACGATTGAACAATGTGAATCGTTTTACGACAAATGGATGTTTGTTTTGCAAAATCTTTCGCGCCTTATGGAGCGTCCTAAAGAGTTACAAGAAAGAATATTCAAAAAGGTATTTGAACAAGCTGAAATCGCCAAATACACACCCGAAGAACATTCTGCTTACGAGGAAAGTCTAAAAAATTTGCGTGATTTCAACAGCATAGAATCCAGCGCCAGAAACGAGGGCATACGACTCGGTCTCGCTCAAGGTCTTACACAAGGCCGCGAAGAAGGAGAAAAACAAAAGTCTCTTGAAATCGCTAAAAATCTCAAAGCCGCAGGTCTTGATGTGGATTTTATCGCCCAAAATACCGGCTTAACCAAAGAAGAAATTTCTAAATTATAAATCAACATAATAAATTCTAATATACAATGAAAAAAACATTATCAACCCCCAAAAATAGCCCTATATATATATAGAGAGAGAGAGGGGGGA